>NZ_JBVHDX010000015.1:0-172664 GCF_055563155.1 Streptomyces sp. NPDC013317 | reverse complement strand
ATGGTCGGCACTTTCGTCATCAGCCACACCCGGTTCCCCCGGACCACGACCAAACTGCCCAAATCCCCTTGGGACCACACCACTGGTTCTAAGGCTTTCGTCATTCCTGGAGGCCTGATGGCCAAGACCGGACCACAGCGCTTCCCTGGCGCGTCCACTGCCTACTGGTATCAGGCCCGGTGGGGCGGCACTGCGATGGAGTCGAATGTCGGCGTCATCCACACAACAGAGGGCCGGACCGTCCCGGACTACGGGGGCGGGGCCTCGGCGCCGAACTTCACTGCCATGCCGGATATTCCGAACAAGCGGCTGCGCTGGTACCAGCACTTCGACTTCGACGTCTCCTCACGCGCCCTGGTCAACAAGGCGGGTGGTGTCGACACGAACACGGCGAACGCCGTGCAGATCGAACTTGTCGGCACCTGCGACGAACGCAAGGCGTCCACCTGGGACGGCAAGCGGGCCGGCGTCGACTACATCTTCTGGCCCGCCGCACCGGACTGGGCGCTCGCCGAGCTCGCCAATTTCGTGAAGTGGTCGCACGACAACCACGGCATCGCGCTCCGGTCGACCGTCACCTGGAAGCCCTACAACAAGGGCCAGGTCGGCGGCTCCTACGGCGCGAACGGCGTCCGTCTCAGCGGCGCCCAGTGGAACGCCTACTACGGCTGGCTCGGCCACCAGCACGTGCCGGAGAACGACCACGGCGACCCCGGCAACCTCAACTTCGCCCGCGTGCTCGCCCACGCCACGGGCACCAATCCCACCCCTGAACCTGAGGAGGACGACGTGGCGATCACCGCCGACGACGCCAACCGGATCGCGCTCGCGGTCCACGGCTACCGCAACAAGGCCGCCAACGACGCGTCGCTCGAGGCCACTGGCAAGCCCATCCCCGACGCCTACGGGTACGACGTGCAGACGCACGCGATGGCCAAGGCCCTCACCACTCAGGTCGCGGCCCTCTCCGCCACGGTCAAGACCCTCGCCGACCAACTTGGTGACGACGTCGACACCGCGACGGTCGTGGCCGCTGTCGAGCAGGCCATCGCCGATGCCGTCGTGCAGGTCAACGTCGACGTCACCGGCCCCACCAACTCCTGACTCCAGAACGGACATCATCGTGAGAATCTTCGGCAAGGAGCCGGCGCTCGTAATCGCCGCTATCTCCGCGACCCTGTCGCTGCTCGTCACCTTCAACGTCGGCCTCAGCACCGAGCAGGCGGGCGCGATCGTCGCCGTCATCTCCGCCGCCCTCGCCGCGGCCACCGCTGCCATGACCCGTCCGATCGCCCCGTCGGCGTTCACCGGCCTCGTCGCTGCGGGCGTGGCCCTGCTCGCCGCCTACGGCTTCAACGTGGCTCCGGAGACGGTCGGCGCCCTGAACGCTGTCGTTCTCGCCGTCCTGGGTCTCGTCACGCGCGGCCAGGTCAGCCCGACGACCGCGAACCGCCCGCTGTCTGGGGTGTGAGTGCCGCGCCGCATCGCCCGGCGGCTGTCCCGGATCCTCGGCCGCCGCGGCGCATTCCTCGCCTCATTCGGCGCGCTGTGGGCGCTGTACGGATTCGGGCAGCTCGTCGAGCCTCTGCCGGACACCCGCGGCATCCGGCTCCTGCTCCACCTGATGCCGCTCGAGGGATGGGCCTGGTGCTGGATCGCCTCAGGTCTCATCGCCATGGCATCAGCTGCACTACCGGAAGGGCGGGACTGGTACGGCTTCCCCGCCCTTCTGGCGATCGTCGTCCCCTGGATGCTCGCGTACCTCGTGTCGTGGTGGCCTCTCGGAGACAACGCAAGGGGGTGGGTGACGGCACTGATCTGGGCGGTAGCCACAGTGCCGGTGATCGTGGTGGCCGGGTGGAGGGAACCCCCGCGCCCCAAGAAACTGGAGTAGCCCATGACCTCCGACGGATGGACCACGGCAGCCACAGCCGCAGCGACGGTCATCTCGGCGGGCGCCGCATTCTGGAGTGGCCGGGCAGCGCGGAGGACCCGGCGGGATCACCGACGGGACGACTTCACTGCGGTTACTGACCGCATGGAGAAGGCGATCGACCGGCAGGATCTGAAGATCAAGGAGCTGGAGGCGACAGCAGACCGGCAAGACCAGCGACTCGAGGGCGCCGGTGTCGCGATCAGTTACCTCATCGAGCGGGTCCGCGGCCTGACGACGTGGGTGCGATCGGCGGGGCTCGAGCCGCCCGCCGCCCCGCCGATCCCTCAGCGAGCCCGAGAGTTCATCCACCACGACTTGTGAACTGGAGAGCGATGACCGAGCCTCCGTCCCAACGACCGATCCAGCGCCGGGTCGACGAGACTGCCACTGACATGGTCACCCTCATCGACATGGGCGTCGTGCCCGAACAGCCCGAACCGCCGCCGGCCGAACCCGAGCCTGAGCCTGTACCTGAGGAATGAGAGAGCCCCCGCTGCCCTGCCATGCGCAGGACAGCGGGGGCCTTCTTGCGTCAGGGACAGGACTCGTCGAGTTTGACCGCGCCGAAGTCCAGCTTCGTGTCGACCGACATCTTCTTGCCCGCCGCGACGCTCTGCGAGCACACCTTCCAGTTCCGGTCCAGGACCTGCATGCGGCTGGCACCGAGACTGTCGTGCGATGTCAGGAAGAAGAAGCCTTCTGCCTGTGCGGTGTCCTGGGCGGTCTGCAAGACCATGCCGACGAAGTTTGGCACCGTTGCCTTTTCTTCGACAGCTGGCTTGGCATCCGCTGGCACGGCTGACGGCTGCGTGGATGCCGGCTTTGTTGTCGCCGACTTGGTGACGGTCGGAGCAGGGTCAACCGTTGCTTCGGCCTCCGCCGTGGGAGTGGGCGTCGGCTTTGCGATAGCCGCGGAAGTCGGCCTAGCGGCCCCGCTGATCTCCGCGGTGTCGCTGCTGCCCGCTGAACCGACGATGACTCCGAAGAAGAACAGGCCTGCCGCAGAGGGAATGATGACTCGCTTGCGTGTCCATCCCGGCTGGCGCGGCGGCATCGGCGGCGGCGGGTACGGCGGCGGCTGGTTCCAGGACATAGACCCCCCAAGGTCTGAGATGAGAGGAGCCGACCATAGCGGAGCGGCGGTTGAAGGATGGACGGATCTGGCGTAATGCCACATGACGCCGCGTCGGCAAACGATCGTATGTCGACAGGCCGAGCGTCTATACCTGCGCTGCAGCACGAGGATGACGAAAACCCGTGTCCAGAACTATGACGCGCTAACCCCCCTTATCGGTACGCTCAGTTCATGAGAATCGGCTACGGGCGGGTCTCCACCCGCGACCAGAACCCGGAGACGCAGCACGACGCACTCACCGCCGCCGGCTGCGACCGTATCTTCATCGACAAGGCATCAGGCAAGCTGGCCTCACGGCCGGAGCTCGACAAGGTTCTCCTCACGGCGCGCACAGGCGACCAAGTCGTCATCACCAAGCTCGACCGACTCGGCCGGTCCACGAAGAACCTGCTCGAACTCTCCGAACAGCTCAAGGACAACGGCGTCGACCTCGTCGTGCTCGACCAGGGCATCGACACGAGCACGCCTGCTGGAGTCCTCTTCTTCACCATCATCGGCGCCATCGCCCAGTTCGAGCACTCGATGATGGTCGAGCGCACTCACGACGGGCTCGCCGCTGCACGCGCCCGCGGACGGGTCGGTGGGCGCAAGGCGGTACTCAAGCCGCGACAGGTCAAGCTCGCGCAGGAGATGTACGACGAACTCGGCGAGGACGGGAAGCGCAAGCACACCGTCCAGCAGATCGCCGATGAACTTGGTGTTGCCCGCACCACCATCTACCGGTACCTGGAACGGAGGCAGGTATGAGCAGCCAGGCTGAAAAGGCCTGCCGCGGATGCTCCGCCGTCAAGCCGCTCGAGGAGTTCTATCGCCACAACGGCGGTCGCCATCCGCGCTGCAAGGATTGTGTGCGGGCCTGGCACCGCGAGCGGTACCAGCAGAGGAACGGCAAGGACCGCGTCTTCGAGCAGAGCCTCAAGCGTCTCTACGGCATGACGCTGGAGCAATACAACGCGATGGCCGCCGAGCAGGGCCACCTGTGTGCAGTGTGCGGAGAGGCCCCCAATACCGAGCGACGCCTTCACGTCGACCATGACCATGCGACCGGTAAGGTCCGCGCGCTGCTGTGTCACCACTGCAACGTCATGCTTGGCAACGCGAAGGACTCAACCGAGCGCCTGCGCCAAGCCATCGTCTACCTGGAGTTGCACCAAGGTGAGGACCACCCCGCCGACGTCCTCGCCGCACGGCGTGCGGCGAGATTGGAGCAGGAGCAGGCATGAAGTGGACCGAGGCAGACTGGGAACGGCTCGGCCAGGCTCTGCGCACCGCCCGCCAGTACAGCAGCCGTTCGCAGGAAGAGGTCGCACAGACAGCGGGCGTGTCGCTCGCAAGCGTTCAAGCAGCCGAGGCAGGGAAGCCGCCCAAAACCCGCATGCCCTACACCGTGCCAGCGATCGCTAGAGCGCTGGGCTGGCACGCAGGTGCTGTCGAGAGAGTCCTGGACGGTAGCGAGCAAGGCGAGAGCGGCAGCGACGAGGCAGTGACAGCCGAGGCGGCTGCGCTCGCTCAGCGAATCCAGCAGCTGAGCCCGTTCCAACGTAGCGCCCTTGTGATGCTGCTGGACGCCTTCCGTGAAGGCCCCTAGAGGGACGTATGCCCTGGTCGCAAAGCCGGTGGGGCGATGTCGGAGCCGTATGTCAAGCTGGGCAGAACCGCCTCATCGGGAGGCGGCGCACAACCCGTCCGATCGGAGGACACATGGCGCTCAGCCGCATCGCTCGTCTGCACGCTGACGAGATCAGGAATCATGACTGGACCGACGCCCCGTTCCGCGGAGATCGCGCTGGCCACAACCGTGCGACGGACACCAAGGCCGGCCCTGAGGTGCTCACTCCGCAGCAGGCCGACACTGTCCGCCAGAACGTCATGTGGGTGACGGCGCAGGTGCTCGGCTACCTGGACCCGAACTTCGACGTGAACGAGTTCGCCGAGGCCTGCGGCCTGAACATCCGCGGCTCCCGCGGCCGTATCGATGGCAGCATCGAGGCGGGGGTCCGGAAGAATCTCGAGGGTATCTACCAGCGTCCCGGCACCTGGGAGTACGACGCCTAGCCCTGGCAGTCAGCCCGCCCCCTCGTTGGGGGCGGGCTTCGTCGTTCGTGTGGTTTCTACGCAGGGCCCCGGCCAGCCCTCAGGGGGCTCGCTCCGCCTAGCCGGGGCGCTATGGTCGCCTACGCTGCCGCCGCATTCTCAGGTAGCGCCTGATGGGCTGATGCTCCCGGGGGTGCAGGACGGCCCGGCATGCTTCGGCGAAGTAGCCGAGCGAGAGCTCTGTCTCGACGTGGTCCTCCGCGAGGCTCTGCCACTGGTCGTGGTCGCGCATCTCAGCGGGCATTCCTCGAGCGATCCAGAAGGCCAGGCCGTCTAGCCAGATACCCAGCTGATGCGCAGCGCTCTGTGCGCGGTGTGCGGGCCACTCGGGGCCTTCGACGACGACCGTACCCACCGTCTTCATGACGTCCCCGCGCATTGCCTGGACCTGGCCGAGCTTGGACTTTGCCGCTTCCAGGTCGAGGCTTCCGGTGCGCATCCCCTTCATGAGCTCGGCTATAGCGTCGCGCCACGCGAAGAGGGCGGTCGTGCAGGAGCTGTACGCTGCCCGGCGGGATTTATGGTCTTCGAGCGCGGCCTGCCCCCGGTTGTTGACGCCGGCTGCTCTCACCGCCCCTGTGGCGCCGACAAGCGCTCCGAGTACTGTCCCCGCCACACCCACGAGAGCCACGGTCGTCACTGAGTCCATCGCCGCATTGTGCAGGTCGGGCCGTCTACGGAGGGCGGCTTTTCGCATGTGCGATCACGCCCACACTGTGCTTAGCCTGGTGCCCCGTCCCCAGGGGGGTGCCTGGGAGGCTTGCATGCCCCGCCACATCTGGTCCGGCGCGATCTCGTTTGGCCTGGTCACGGTACCTATCAAGCTGGAGCCGGCCACCGAGAGCCACAGCATCTCCTTCCGCCAGATCCACGTCGAGGACGGCGGCCAGATCCGGTACAGGAAGTACTGCGAGATCGACGGCCAGGAGCTGCGGCAGGACGAGATCGGCAAGGGCTACGAGATCAGCAAGGACAACGTCATCCCGATCACCGACCAGGATCTGGCGGAGATGCCGCTGCCGACGGCGAAGGCGATCGAGATCGTTGCGTTCGTGCCGTGGGAGTCGATCGACCGTCGGCACATCGGGGAGTCCAGCTACTACGCGAGCGCCGACGGCCAGGTCGCGGCCAAGCCTTACACGCTCCTGCGACAGGCGCTGGGCCGCACCGAGAAGGTGGCCGTCGCCAAGTTCGCCCTCCGCGGCCGTGAGCGTCTCGGCCTGCTCCGCCCCTACGGTGACGCCCTGCTGCTGCACTCCATGCGCTGGGACGACGAGGTCCGCGACCCCTCCGAGCTCGCCCCAGAGAAGAGCGAGCTCAGCGAGCAGGAGATCGAGGGCGCGCTCGCGCTGCTGGAGACGATGTCGGTCGACCGTCTGGACGAGCTGGAGCTGACCGACGACTACCGGGACGCGCTCGTCGAGGTCATCGCGGCGAAGTCTGAGCACCGGCAGCCGAAGCCGGTCGCGGGGGAGGAGCAGCCGGCCGGGCAGGTCGTCGACCTGATGGCCGCGCTGGAGGAGTCCGTGGCGAAGGCCAAGGAGGCCCGCGGCGAGACTGGCGAGCACGCCACCGTGCACGAGATGCCGAAGCCGAAGAAGAAGGCCGCGGCCAAGAAGAAGGCGGCGGCGAAGAAGACCGCCACCAAGAAGACGACCGCGAAGAAGGCCACGAAGAAGCGGGCGTCCTAGGCCTGGCCGGGCGTCTTCCGGGGCCGCGGCTTCTCGATGCCGAACTGGGCGAGGCTGCCCCACATGTTGCAGATGTCGCACATCTCGACGTCGGGGAACTCACGCAGCGCGGCGATCAGCTCGTCGGCGTTGAGGAGCCCGGTCTGCCGCGGGTCGATGCGGCAGTTCCCGCGGTGCAGTACAGGCTGACCTTCGGGCGCGCGGGACGGCAGGATCTTCCATCGCATCTCTGCGTGTGCGACGGCCTGCCTGCGCTTCTCTTCCTTCTCCTCAGCCTCGAGCTCCCGGATCTCGCGCTGGGTCTGACCGACCTGCCAGTGGAGCCACTCGAGCAGGGTGCGCTTCTTTGCGAGGCGCTCGGAGATGGACAAGGGGCTCATGGCTCGAATGCTACGTCTGTTCGAATTCGAGATGCCAGCCGCCCGGCATTGTCAGTGACGCCCGCTACCGTGATGGAATCCCATCCGCGCTCGCTGGCTGCGGCGCACTCGAACCCGCCCGTCGGACCCCGCCACTGGGGACAGCGCCCGACGGGCGGGGCACGTTGGAGGCCTCATGGACGACCTGATCGCGTTCCTCCGCGCCCGCCTCGACGAAGACGAGCAGACCGCCCGCGCACACCGGCAGGCGTCGGACAACTGGGACTACGACCACATGGCCCACGAGGTCCGCGACGAAGCCAACGCAGGCACCGTTGCCTTCACTCATGACGGAGATGGTCAGCACATCGCCCGCCACGACCCGGGGCGCGTCCTCGCCGAGGTCGATGCCAAGCGGCGAATCCTCGACGAGCATCACGACGTGAACGACGGCTCGTGCGGCACCTGCATTACCCCGCAGTGGGGCTACCCCACACACGGAGGCAGCAGCCCGCAGGCCTACCCGTGCACCACGCTTCGGCTTCTTGCCGTGCCCTATGCCGATCACGCCTACTACCAGAACGAGTGGCGGCCCTAAGCGGCCAGCTCCTGCTCGGCGCGCATCGCCTCAGCCCACCGGACGAGGAGCCTCTGATACGCCTCCTCGCCCTCCGCCGTCAGCGCGCCCGTGGACCACAGCCGGCGGATCTGCTCATTGAGCTCCGCAGCGCTCTGGTGGGGCTGCTCGATGTCGGACATGCGGCAAGCCTACGGCGAGGGTCTGACAGTCTCGGGCCTGTGTCTGCACCCCGGGTAAATGATCGGTTTCAAATAGAGGCCCGCACCCTCTGTTGTCGACCGGCAACGATGGGCCATGCTGCCCGTAGGCGGAGTCATTGGCCCCGCTTTCGCTGTCGGTTACATATTCACACCCGGTGCGAACGGAACGTAGAACTTTCACTCGCACACCCGTTCCCAGGCATATGCCGAATGGTGCATGCTCCGTAATGTGCGTCGGGCCCGGCACTACTGGGCGCCCCCGCCGACGCGCGCTACGCCGTGCCGCTCAGGCGGATCAGCCACCGATCCATCGGGAGGACGAGATCAGCAGTCTCCACAGGGCGCCCAGACTCATCCAGCCGCGTTCGCACCAGACGGTAGGCCGGGGTGTCTACCAGCAGACCCAGAGCAGCCGCCTGCTCTTCGCTCAGCGGCGCCACGCCCAGTTCGGCGACGTAGCTCGCGTGTGGCCGGCGCCGGCCGCGCCACCACGACGACACGAGCATGGCCGACCGGCCGCCTGGATCCAGGCACTCGACAGTCTCGTGCTGCAGGGTGGCCCCCACGGGTACGTCCAGGCGGGCGGCAAGCTCGGCATCGGCCCGCCGGGCCCGGGTGTCGGTTGTCTCGGATGAGTGGGGCCAGTCGGCGTCCGCGTCCGTGAGGGTGCGCATAGCAGGAGGGTGCGCCACGTAGACCCCTCGGCGCTTCTCTCCCTCAAGGATTCCAGTCCGACGGAGGAGGAGATGGGCCAGGCGCATCGTCTGCGGGTGAACGTCGTACTCGGCAGCCATCGCTTCGCGGGACGGGAGCTTCTCGCCTATGGCCCACTCGCCGGCTTCGATGCGGTCGCGGATGTCAGCGGCGATGCGGCGGTAGCGCGCGTCGGCTGACATGGAACCCCTGGCGACGATCATGACGTGACGTCGCACAGTAAGAGGTACCGTGATGGCTAGATATATCTAGGCCTCGGATGTCCGGAAGCCCGCCCTCGCGGCAACTGAAAAGTGAGAGTTCGGCGGTTCGGGTTCAGGGTCCCGGGCGGCCGACGGGACCGCCTCCGCCGCCTGTACCCGCACGCGACCGGAAGCGGCCCCAGCGACCATCCGTCTCCCAACGGCGGATGGGCGCATCGACGAGTGTCACCCAGGGCGTGATTCCTGTACGAGGCATTCGTTGGCCATATGCCGGGACTGGGTCGCTGCAGTCGCCTCCAAGGGCGCGCGGTCCAGTCCCGGTTTGGTGTTTCCAGGGGGAAATGGGAAACGAGTGGGAGTTGATCTTGTCCGCAAACGGTACTAGCCGTCTTGACGTGTCCAGTGCCACTTCGGAAAAACCCCAGGTCAGAGCCACAATGAGGGAGAGGGGGCAGGTCGCAGAGGGTGCCTGCTACATCAGTCCGGTCATCATGTGCATGTTGAGCGGGACATCCTGGCCGCCCGCCGCCTTTCTGATGTCCGCCTTGAACTGCCGCATCGCGGGGCTGTCGGCCTCGAACGGCTGGAACTGCAGCAGCACATGGACCCCGTCGAGCGCCTGCTTCGTCGCGTCCTTCGCGAGCAGTCCGGGATCGTAGTCCGTCGGGTCGGAGAGCAGGCCCTTGTACCCGGACCGCTTCAGTGCGGTGAACAGGCCGATGTTGTACGGCGTCTGCATCACGGAGACCACGGCGTCGGGCGCCCCGCCGCCCGGGCCCGAGCGCAGGATCTCCTTGGTGTACGCCGACCAGTCGCTGGGCATCGAGGTCGCGGGCACCACGGCCTTCGCGTAGGGGACGTCGAAGCCCGCCGCCCTGAACCCCTGGGTGAACGTGCGGATGCCGAACTTTCCGGCGTCGTTGTCACCCGCGATGAGCGCGACCGACTTGCCGCGCGCACCGCCGAGCACGGCGGCCAGGCCCTCGGGCCAGGTCTGGTTGAGTGTGCCGCCGGGAGTCGGGACGAGGCAGCCGTTGAAGCCGTAGACGTGCTTCGGGCCGCAGAACGAGGGGAGCGTGCCCCAGCCCACGGTCGGGACCTTCTGGCCGTCGAGGAAGTCGGCCCCGGCGAAGGTGACCGAGCTCATGGGGGAGACCGCGAAGACCTTGTCCTGCTGGACGAGCTTGCGTGCCGCGGCCAGGTTCTTGGCCGGGTCCTGTCCGTCGTCCTCGGCGCCCAGATAGTCGATCCTCCGGCCGTTGATCCCGCCCTCGGCGTTGGCCCGGTCGTAGCGGGCCCTGGCGCCGAGGTCGGTGTCCTTCTTGGAGTAGCCGCTCGCGGTGGTCATGGATACGATGCCACCGACCTTGATCGCGTCGGCGGTGACTCCGCGTGCGGAGGAGCCGGGGGAGCCGGGCTTCTCCGAACTCCCGCCGGTGGAGGCGGAGTTGCAGGCCGTGGCCAGGAGCAGGGCCGCCGCGGCGGCGGCGAGGGTTCGGATCGGTCGCGACACGTCGGTCGTCCCTCCGTCGGGTGACCGCATTCTGTGACCGGGCTGATGAACCGTCAATAACTGATGCTACGTCAATTGATGCTCCGTCAGATGAAGGGCGGGCGGCCATTCCCGCGGCCCCGGGTCGGCCCTACGGGGTCCGCGACCTCCGCCCCCGTCAGCCGTACAGCGCCTCGACCTCCGCCGCGTAGGCGTTCTCGATCGCCTTGCGCTTGAGCTTGAGTGAGGGCGTGAGCAGTCCGTGCTCCTCGCTGAACGGATGGGCCAGGATCCGGAAGGTCCGGATCGACTCCGCCTGCGAGACCAGGGTGTTGGCCGCCACCACGGCCCGCCGGATCTCCGTCTCCAGGGTCGGGTCGCGCACCAGGTCGGCCGCCGGCAGGGGCGCGCGCCCCTGCATCGCCAGCCAGTGGTCCACCGCCTCCTGATCCATCGTCACCAGGGCGGCGATGTAGGGCCGGTCGTTGCCCACGACGATGCACTGGGCGATCAGCGGATGTGCTCGGACACGCTCCTCCAGGCCGGCGGGCGAGACGCTCTTGCCGCCCGAGGTCACCAGGATCTCCTTCTTGCGCCCGGTGATGGTCAGAAAGCCGTCCTCGTCGAGCATTCCCAGGTCGCCGGTGGCCAGCCAGCCGTCGTTGAGGACGGCCGAGGTGGCCTGCGGGTTGTTGAGGTACCCGGAGAAGATCTGGCCGCCGTGCAGCCACACCTCCCCGTCCTCGGCGATGTGCACCGTCGTCCCCGGTACCGGCTGCCCGACCGTCCCGTACTTGACGCGCTCGGGCGGGTTCGCCGTCGCCGCCGCGGAGGACTCCGTCAGGCCGTACCCCTCGAAGACGGTCACCCCGGCGCCCTCGAAGAAGAGGCCGAGGCGCCGGTCCATGCCCGAGCCGCCCGACATCGCGTGCCGGACCCGCCCGCCCATGGCGTCACGGACCTTCCCGTACACGACCTTCTCGAAGAACTGGTGCTGCATCCGGAGCCCGGCCGACGGCCCCGGACCGATGCCGAACGCCTTGTGCTCCATCGCCTCCGCGTACTTCACCGCCACGTCGACGGCCTTGTCGAAGGGGCCCGCCTTCCCGTCGCTCTCGGCCTTGCGGCGGGCGGCGTGGAAGACCTTCTCGAAGATGTAGGGCACGGCCAGGATGAACGTCGGCCGGAAGGACGCCAGGTCCGGCAGGAGCGCGGAAGCCGCCAGCACCGGCTGGTGCCCCATCTTCACCCCGCTCTGCACCGCCGCGACCTCCACCATCCGTCCGAAGACATGGGCGAGGGGGAGGAAGAGCAGGGTCGAGGCCTCGTCGCCCGGCTTGGAGTGGAAGACCGGCTCCCAGCGGCCGACCAGCATGTCCGTCTCGAACATGAAGTTGGAGTGGGTGATCACGCAGCCCTTGGGGCGGCCCGTGGTGCCCGAGGTGTAGATGATCGTGGCCACCGAGTCCGGTGTCACCGCGCGGCGGTGCCGCTGCACGACGTCCTCGTCGATCTCCGTACCCGCCGCCATCAGCTCGTCCACGGCGCCCGCGTCCAGCTGCCACAGCCGCTGGAGCCGCGGCAGCCGGTCGACCACCGAACCGATCGTCATCGCGTGGTCCTCGTGCTCCACCACGCAGGCGGTGACCTCGGCGTCGTGCAGCATCCAGTAGACCTGCTCGGCCGATGAGGTGGGGTAGATCGGCACCGACTGGGCGCCCAGCGTCCAGAGCGCGAAGTCGAACAGAGTCCATTCGTAGCGGGTCCTGGCCATGATGGCGACCCGGTCGGCGAACCGTACGCCGTGTGCGATCAGCCCCTTCGCGAGCGCGAGCACCTCGTCCCTGAACTGCGCCGAGGTCACGTCCTGCCACTCGCCCGCGGCGTCCTTGCGGCCGAAGGCGACCCGGTCGGGCGTCTGCTCGGCGTGGTCGAACACGGCGTCCGCCAGACCGCCGACCTGAGGCGCCGCCTCGATGGGCGGCACGGTGAACTCGCGCAAAGACCTGCTCCTCGACCGCTCGTTGTCGCGCTCCGTACGGCGCGGGTGACGGTACCCCACCCGACTGGCGGGCGGGAGGGCCTTCACCAAGCCGGGACATTGGGTGTTGTCACAGGTCAGGGGAGTGAAGGAGGGCAAGTGGCGGGTGGTCGGGGGGCGTTACTGACCGTGGGGTAAGTAAGCCCAGGGGGAATCTCCACGGAATCTGTACCGGCCGCTCACTCGCTCGCCCAGGGTTCAGGGACCGAGCGGTCCGGCGGCCTGGTGGGGCCGGTTGAGCCGGTCACCACCCGCGAGGATCGCCGCGGCCAGGGCGTCGGCCGCCTCCTGCGCCTTCCCGCGCCGGCGCCCCTTGCGCAGGACGAAGTCGACGTCGCCCAGGTCCGGCAGCCCCGCACGGGCCGGCAGTTGCGACAGCCCGGGCGGTACCAGGCCACGGGTGTGCGCCATCACCCCCAGACCGGCCCGCGCCGCCGCGATGTTCGCACTCAGACTGCTGCTCGTGCACGCGATCCGCCAGGCCCGCCCCTGCGCCTCCAGGGCTTCGAGGGCCCGGGCACGAGTGATGCCCGGCGGAGGGAAGACGATCAGCGGCACCGGACGGTCCGGGTCGAGACGCAGCCGCGGCGCGCCGATCCAGATCAGCGAGTCCTGCCAGACCAGCTCGCCCGCGCTCTCCTCCGTGCGCCGCTTGGCGAGGATCAGGTCGAGCCGGCCCGCCTCCAACCGGGCGTCGAGCGTCCCGGACAGCTCGACCGTCAGCTCGAGATCCACCTCGGGGTGCTCGCGCCGGAACGACTCCAGGATCTCGGGCAGCCGTGTCACCACGAAGTCCTCCGATGCCCCGAAGCGCAGCCGCCCGCGCAGCCGGGTACCGGTGAAATAGGAGGCCGCCCGCTCATGGGCCTGGAGGATCGTCCGGGCGAAGCCGAGCATCGCCTCGCCGTCCTCCGTCAGCTCGACGCTGTGGGTGTCCCGTGTGAACAGCTGACGCCCGGTGGCGTCCTCGAGCCGCCGCACATGCTGGCTCACGGTCGACTGCCGCACCCCGAGCCGCCGGGCGGCCTGGGTGAAGCTCAGCGTCTGCGCGACGGCGAGAAAGGTACGGAGCTGCGCAGGTTCGTACACGGCGCCCAGGTTAGCGCGGTCATCGCGAAACGTGATGACAGTCAGAGCACTGTACGGGATTCCCGATCGCCGGGCGGGGGAGCAGGATGGGGAGGCACGATCTGTCGCCCGAGAGCAGTGGAGCACATGAGCCGCCGTACCACCCTCCTGCCGTCCCGGCTGCCGGTCGACCCGTACATCGCGGCCCTGCTCGCCACGGTCGGCATCGCGGCGCTGCTGCCCGCCGCCGGCGCGGCCGCGACGGTCGCCGACGGGGCCTCGAAGGCGGCCATCGCACTGCTCTTCTTCCTGTACGGCGCGCGGCTCTCCACCCGCGAGGCGCTGGACGGGCTGGGGCACTGGCGGCTCCACGTCACGGTCCTCGCGGCGACCTTCGCCGTCTTCCCGCTGCTCGGACTGGCGGCGAAGGGGCTGGTCCCGGCCGTTCTCACGCCCCCGCTCTACAGCGGCCTGCTCTTCCTCTGCCTGGTGCCGTCCACCGTCCAGTCCTCGATCGCGTTCACCTCGATCGCCCGGGGCAACGTCCCCGCCGCGATCTGCGCGGGCTCCTTCTCCTCCCTGGCCGGCATCGTGCTCACCCCGCTGCTCGCCGCCGTGCTCCTCGGCGGCGGTGCGGGCGGATTCTCGGCCGATTCGCTCCTGAAGATCGTGCTCCAGCTCCTCGTGCCCTTCCTGGCGGGACAGGCGCTGCGGCGCTGGGTCGGCGGGTTCGTCGTCCGGAGGAAGAAGGTGCTCGGGTACGTCGACCGGGGCTCGATCCTGCTCGTCGTCTACACGGCCTTCAGCCACGGCATGGTCGCCGGCATCTGGCACCAGGTCACCCCGGTGCGGCTCGGACTGCTGCTCGTCGTCGAAGCGGTGCTGCTGGCGGTGATGCTGGCCCTGACCTGGTACGGCGCGAGGCGGCTCGGGTTCGACCGCGAGGACCGGGTCGCGATCCAGTTCGCGGGCTCGAAGAAGAGCCTGGCGGCCGGGCTCCCGATGGCGAGCGTGCTGTTCGGGGCGCAGGCCTCCCTGGCGGTCCTGCCCCTGATGCTCTTCCACCAGATGCAGCTGATGGTCTGCGCGGTCATCGCCAGACGCCGCGCCCACGACCCGGAACGGGCCCCGGAGCCCGCGACGCCACTGCCCGACCGGGCCCCGGAGCCCGCGACGGCCGTGAGGCGCTGAGGCCGCGCCCGATGGGCAGCGAGGGTGCCGGCGTCCCGCCGCGGGCGTCGGCGGGACACCGCGTGACTCGCCGTGGCGGTTTGCGGGACGTCGACTGACCCGCCGGGGGCGTCGGCGGGAGGCGGGCAGACCCGCCGGGGGCGTCCGCGGGACATCGGCCGACCCGCGTGGGCGTTGGCGGGATCACGTCCCCGGGCCCACCGCGGTGATCATCCCGCCCGCTACGGTGCTCCCATGCCCGCACTCGATCCCGGCCGCACCGCGCTCGTCCTCGTCGACCTGATGGAACGCATCGTCGCGCTGCCGCTCGCCCCCCGCCCCGGAACCGACGTCGTCGCCGCAGCCGGCCGACTCGCCGACACCTTCCGGGCCGTCGGCGCACCCGTGGTCCACATCAGGGTCGAACGCCCGAACGTCCGGACCCAGCCACCCGGCAGCGACCTCGTCCCCTCCCTCGTCCACGACGGCGACCACATCGTCGTCAAGCGGACCATCGGCGGATTCCAGGACACCGGCCTCCACGAACTTCTCGCCGCCCGCGAGGTCACCACCCTCGTCCTCGCCGGGATCGCCACCAACCTCGGCGTCGAGTCCACCGCCCGTGCCGCCTGCGACCTCGGCTACGAACCGGTCTTCGCCGAGGACGCGATGACCGCCCTCACCGCCGACGAGCACCGCGCCTCGGTGAGCCTGGACTTCCCGCGCCTCGGCACCGTCGCCTCCGTCGGCACGATCACCCTGGACGGACCCGAGTGACCCGCGTTCCGATACGTTACGGCGCCCGCCCCTGCTCCCTGGTCGTCTGCCGCGGCTGCTGCTGCGGCGACGCCGGCAAGAACCCGGGCGTCGACCACGAGGGCCAGCTCGCCCGGCTCCGCGAGGCCGCCGCACGCTCCGGCGGCCGGTTGGCCGTCCGTACGAGCGACTGCCTCGGACCCTGCGCACAGGCGAACATCGTCGTGGTCCAGCCCTCCACCGAGGGCCGTCGGCGCGGCGGACGCGCCGCCTGGATCGGGTTCACGGCGGACGACGACTGCCTCGACGACATCCTCGCCTGGACGGCCGCGGGCGGCCCCGGCATCGCCGAACCCCCGGCGACCCTCACGCTCCAGATGATCGACCCGCCGACCGGGACGACCAGCACCCGTGCGGGACGGCGCGCCCGGTAGGGCGCATCCGACGGGTGCGGGACCGGCCGGCGCAGGGGCGCTCCCCGCCGGCCGATGGCCCGACCCGTGCAGCGCGCGGAGCCCGTCAGCGCCGGGTGGCCGCGGCCCCGAGGGCGATCCGGTGCTCGCCCGCGTACACGTTCATGTCCTGCCCGCGCAGGAAGCCGACCAGCGTGAGACCGGTCTCCGCGGCCAGGTCCACCGCCAGCGAGGACGGCGCCGAGACCGCCGCGAGCACCGGGACGCCCGCCATGACCGCCTTCTGCGCCAGCTCGAACGACGCCCGCCCCGAGACCAGCAGCACCGCCCGCTCCAGCGGCAGCCGCCCGTCGCTCAGGGCCCGGCCCACGAGCTTGTCCACCGCGTTGTGGCGCCCCACGTCCTCCCGGACGTCGAGCAGCTCGCCGTCCTCGGAGAACAGCGCCGCCGCGTGCAGACCTCCGGTCCGGTCGAAGACCCGCTGCGCCGCCCTCAGCCGGTCGGGGAGCCGGGCGAGCAGCTCGGGCGTGAGCCGGACCGGGGGAGTGTCGGCTATCGGGAAGCGTGCCGTGGTCCGGACCGCGTCCAGGCTGGCCTTGCCGCACAGACCGCACGACGAGGTGGTGTAGACGTTCCGCTCCAGCGTGATGTCCGGGACGGGGACTCCGGGCGCGAGCTGCACGTCCACCACGTTGTACGTGTTCGTGCCGTCGTCCTTGGCGCCCGCGCAGTAGACGATGTTCCGTACGTCGGAGGCGGCGCCGAGCACCCCCTCGCTGACCAGGAACCCGGCGGCGAGCGCGAAGTCGTCGCCGGGCGTGCGCATGGTGATGGCCAGCGGCCGGCCGTTCAGCCGGATCTCCAGCGGCTCCTCGGCCACCAGCGTGTCCGGGCGTTCGTTGACGGCCGCGCCCCGGATCCGGATGACGCGCCGTCGCTCGGTGACCCGTCCCATGTGGTTACACCCGATTCTGTACGTGCTGGAAGCCGAAGCGGCCCTTGATACAGAGGTTGCCATGGGTCACCGGGTCGTCGTGCGGAAGGGTGACGCCGACGGTCTCGACGTCCTGAAGTCGCCTGCCGTTGTCATGGTCGCCCAACAGGTACGGGCGAATCTTGGTGGTTTACGTGCCCGGTTACCGATCAGTCGCTGGCAAGACTGGGTGGTCCTGCTTCCGCTTGCCGCGCAAGCGCACCATGCGTCACCTGAACCAAGGGGGTCCCGGGCATGACGGGCACTCGTATCGCCGCGCTCGGGCACTACCAGCCCGCCAAGGTCCTGACCAACGCGGACCTGGCCAAGCTCGTCGACACCAGCGACGAGTGGATCAGCAGCCGCGTCGGCATCAGGACCCGACATATGGCGGGACCCGACGAACCGGTCGACGAACTCGCCGCCCACGCCGCCGGCAAGGCGCTCGCCGCGGCCGGTCTCGGCCCCGACGACATCGACCTGGTCCTCGTCGCCACCTCCACGGCGATCGACCGCTCGCCCAACACCGCGGCCCGCGTCGCGGCCCGGCTCGGCATGGGCTCGCCCGCCACCATGGACCTCAACGTGGTGTGCGCGGGCTTCACCCACGCGCTGGCCACCGCCGACCACGCGATCAGGGCGGGCGGCTCCCGGCGTGCCCTGGTCATCGGCGCCGACAAGATGACCGAGATCACCGACTGGACCGACCGCACCACCTGTGTGCTCGTCGGCGACGGCGCGGGTGCGGCGGTCGTCGAGGCCGTGGAGGACGGAGCCGAGCCCGGCATCGGCCCGGTGCTCTGGGGTTCCGTACCGGAGATGGGCCACGCCGTCCGCATCGAGGGCACCCCGCCGCGGTTCGCGCAGGAGGGCCAGAGCGTCTACCGCTGGGCCACCCAGCAGCTGCCCGCGCTCGCCCGCAAGGTGTGCGAGCGATCCGGGATCGCGCCGGAGGAGCTCGCCGGCGTCGTGCTGCACCAGGCCAACCTGCGGATCATCGAGCCGCTGGCCGCGAAGATCGGCGCGGTCAACGCGGTCGTCGCCCGTGACGTGATCGAGTCCGGCAACACCTCGGCCGCCTCGATCCCGATGGCGCTCGCCAAGCTGGTCGAGCGCGGGGAACTCGTGTCGGGGGCGCCGACCCTGCTCTTCGGCTTCGGTGGCAACCTCTCGTACGCGGGGCAGGTCGTCCGCGTCCCCTAGCGCGCCTAGCGCGCGTAGCTCGCTTCTCCCGGTCGCATGCCCTCAGAACGACTCATGGGCGGACCGCGGGTGTCCGCAGATCCGGATGATCGCGCCGGCGCCGATGTCCGGCCCCGTGAAGTCCCGGTACTGGCTGAAGCAGAAGTCGGGATCGCCGCGGAATCCCGGGCATCCACAGGGGACGTCCATGGCCCCGGACGACTCGATCACCGTGCAGAAGTCCAGGGCGCCGCGGGAGACGACACGGGGATCGACGCCCGCCCGGGCCAGCGACTCGGCAGCGCCCTCCTGCGCCCGCCCGATCAGCCGCAGCGCGTCTCTGAGGGCCTTCACCTGCTCGTCACCGAGCCGCTCGGGGGTGGGGGACATCGAGACTCCTCTCGGCCGAGACCGACCGCCGGAGGAAGGGCGGTCACTGCTCGTCGACGCGGTCGCACACGACGAACCCGGGCTCGATCTCCGAGCATTCGAAGACCGGCTGGGTGAAGCCCACCGTCAGATCCGTCCCGCCGCCCGTCAGGTTCGTCCCCCCGCCCTGGGCAAGTCCCGCCGGATGGTAGGCGAGGGAGAAGTGGTCGGCGGCCTCCGGATACTTCTCCAGAAGTCCACGAAACCCGGCGACGAGCCCCCCGAACTCCTCGGGGATGGTGCTGCCACTCTGCCGTTGCTCCGTCATGACCGCTCCTCGGTAGGTACCTCCAGTCTCCCGCGCCACCTGCACTTTCGCAGCGCGTACCCCCCTCGGCCCCGACGGGCTGCGGAAGACCCGGGGTTCTCCGTTCCCCGTTCGGCGGGAGCCCGGTGGCGGCGCGCCCGGGGCCGCCCTAGCTTCGGACGGGGCGAGGGACATCACCCGCCGTACGCGGCAACGGGCCGCCGGGCGTTCCTCGTGTGATCTGGAGGATCGCCATGCGCGCGATACGTGTTGCTCCCGCGGCCCTGCTCGCCACGGCCGCCCTGTCGCTCGGGACGGCGACGGCCGCCCTGGCCGACGAGGGGACCGGGAGCGACGCGACGCCGGGCGTGGGCGCGCAGGCCGGCGGTGCGACGGCCGATGCGACGGACGCCGGCGGCGCTCCGGTGGACCCGGCCGACCCGGTCGATCCCCTCGACCCGGTGGTCCCGGCCGTCCCCGTGGACCCCCCGGACCCGGCCGATCCCCTCGGCCCCGTGGAGGCCGGCGCGTCCGACGGCACCGCGAGCGACGTCACGTCCTTCGGATTCTCCGTCACGCCGGCGACCGTCGCCCCCGGCGGCAAGGTCACCCTCGAGACCGACGGCTGCGAAGCTCCGTCCGTGACCGTCTCCTCCGGTGTCTTCGAGACCGTCACGCTCACCGAGGGCCGCGCGGGCACCGCCACCATCGACGTCGAGGCGAAGATCGCCGCGGAGTACCAGGTGACCTTCGACTGCAAGGGCGAGAAGGGCACCGCGCCCCTCGTCATCGCCGCCGGCTCCACCGGCCACTCGACGGGCGGCCATGACACCGGCGCGCACAAGGGCGTCAAGGCCGGCTTCGGCGGCGGCGCCGGAGAGCTCGGCGCCACGGAGGTCGTCATCGGCACGGCGCTGATCGCGGGCGCGCTGGGCGGCGGCGGTGTGCTCCTGACACGCCGTCGCCGAGCCGACGACCTCGCCTGAAACGGCTCCTTCGCCCCGGGATGACGAGGTCCGGGGCGGGGGAGCACCGGCCACGTACGACGGGAGTGCGGATCGTGCACGGGTCGAGCGGACTGTCCAGGCGCGGCGCCTGGGGCGTCGTCGCCGTCGTCCTGCTCGTGGGCGTCCACCTGGTCCGCGGCGGTACGGAGGAGTGGCGCGCCGGAGGCCCCCCGCAGCCGCTCGCCGCCGCTGCCCCGCAGCACGCCGCCGCCCTCGCTCCCGCGCCGGGGCCCGGCGCACTGCCCGCCTCCCGCCCCACACGCGTCCGCGTGCCCGGCATCCGCGTCGACGCGCCCCTGACTCCGGTCGGACTCGACACCGAGGGCTGGATCGGCACGCCGCCCGCGCACGAGACCGACCTCGCCGGCTGGTTCACCGGCGCCGTCACGCCCGGCGAGAAGGGCACGGCGGTCGTCGTCGGCCATGTCGACACCCCGGAGGGACCGAGCGTCTTCTACGAACTCGGAGCGCTGGCCAAGGGCCAACGCGTCGAGATCGCCCGCCAGGACGGACGGACCGCCGTCTTCTCGGTGTACGGCATCGAGGTCGTCCCGAAGGAGGGCTTCCCGGCCGAGCGGATCTACCGGGCCGGTGCACGCCCCGAGCTGCGCCTTCTCACCTGCGGCGGCGGCTTCTCCCGGCAGAAGGGGTACGACGGCAACGTCGTCGTCTCCGCGCGCCTCGTCGAGGTGCGCTGACCCTCGGGGCGCAGGGCTTTGTCCTCACTCGGGAAAAAGTCGGACCGGATTGCTGCGCAACTTCTTCCCACTCCCGGACGCCACTGCTACGTTCCCCTCGAAAGCCCGGCGGCGAGCCGACCGAAGGGCTTCGCCGACTCGTCAGGGGAGGGGCGCGTGAGACGCATGACGGCACGACCCGCCAACGCGCACCAGGCGCGGCTGCTCCGCCTGCTGCGCGACGGGGGCCCCAACTCCCGTGCTCAGCTGGGTGATCAGATCGACCTGTCCCGCTCCAAGCTGGCCGTCGAGGTCGACCGGCTCCTGGAGACCGGCCTCGTGGTCGCCGACGGACTCGCCGCCTCCCGCGGCGGCCGCCGGTCGCACAACATCCGGCTCGCTCCCGAACTCCGCTTCCTCGGCATCGACATCGGCGCCACGTCCGTCGACGTGGCCGTCACCAACGCCGAGTTGGAGGTGCTCGGACATCTCAACCACCCCATGGACGTCCGCGAGGGCCCGGTAGCCGTCTTCGAACAGGCGCTCGCCATGGCGTCCAAGCTGCGCGCCTCCGGCCTCGCCGAAGGCTTCGACGGGGCCGGCATCGGCGTCCCCGGCCCGGTCCGCTTTCCCGAGGGCGTCCCGGTCGCTCCTCCGATCATGCCCGGCTGGGACGGCTTCCCCGTACGGGAGGCGCTCAGCCAGGAACTGGGCTGTCCTGTCATGGTCGACAACGACGTGAACCTGATGGCCATGGGGGAGCAGCACGCCGGCGTCGCCCGCTCCGTCGGCGACTTCCTCTGCGTCAAGATCGGTACGGGCATCGGCTGCGGCATCGTCGTCGGCGGGCAGGTCTACCGCGGTACGACGGGCAGCGCCGGGGACATCGGGCACATCCAGGTGGAACCCGACGGCCGCTCCTGCGCGTGCGGCAACAGGGGCTGCCTGGAAGCCCACTTCAGCGGCGCCGCCCTGGCCCGCGACGCCGAGGACGCGGCGCGCGCGGGCCGGTCGGACGAGCTCGCCGGACGCCTCGAGGCGTCCGGGCGGCTCACGGCGGTCGACGTCGCCGCGGCGGCCGCCGCGGGCGACGCCACCTCGCTCGCCCTCATCCGTGAGGGCGGCAACCGGGTCGGGCAGGTCATCGCCGGACTCGTCAGCTTCTTCAATCCCGGTCTGGTGGTGATCGGCGGCGGGGTCACCGGCCTCGGTCACAACCTCCTCGCCAGTGTCCGCACCCAGGTCTACCGCCAGTCCCTTCCGCTGGCCACCGGCAACCTCCCCATCGTGCTGGGCGAGCTCGGCCCGACCGCCGGAGTGATCGGCGCGGCCCGCCTCATCAGCGACCACCTCTTCTCCCCGGCGTAGCCGTTTCCCGGATGGTCGTGGGCACCCGTGCCGCCGGGGCGGCACGGGAGACCACGGTCCGCCCCGCCGGCCCGCACCCGCCCGTGCCTCCTCACCCCGCACCGGCCCAGGCGCACACCCGCGTCAGCCGGCCCGCCCGCCCATCCCCACCCCGTCACCACTCGCCCAGGCGCCACCCGCACCCGCCGAGGGGACCCCCGTCATGCCCCCAGAACAGCCACCCCTGCTCACCATGTCCGCCATCACCAAGTCCTTCCCCGGCGTCCGCGCCCTCGACGGCGTCGACCTCGACGTCGCCCCCGGGGAGGTCCACTGCCTCCTCGGCCAGAACGGCGCGGGAAAGTCCACCCTGATCAAGGTCCTCGCCGGCGCCCACCAGCCCGACGGAGGGAGCATCACCTGGCGCGGCGAAACCGTCCAGCTCCGCTCCCCGATCGCCGCCATGCGCCTCGGCATCGCCACCATCTACCAGGAACTCGACCTCGTCGAAGGGCTCTCCGTCGCCGAGAACGTCCACCTCGGCCACGAACCCACCACCGCCGGATTCGTCGTCCGCGGCCGCGCCGCCAAGGCGTCCACGGCAGCCCTCCTCACACGGCTCGGCCACCCCGAGATCGACCCCGCCCGCCGCGTCGGCGACCTGTCCGCGGCACAGCAGCAGATCGTCTCGATGGCCCGCGCCCTCTCCCACGACGTCCGTCTCATCGTCATGGACGAACCGTCCGCCGCCCTCGACCCCGACGAGGTCGACAACCTCTTCCGCATCGTCGCCGACCTCACCGCCGACGGCGTCGCCGTCGTCTACATCTCCCACCGCCTGGAGGAGATCCGCCGCATCGGCGACCGGGTCACCGTCCTCAAGGACGGCCGCGCCGTCGCGGGCGGCCTGCCCGCCGCCTCGACGCCCACCCGGGACATCGTCGCCCTGATGACCGGCCGCAACGTCGAGTACGTCTTCCCGCCGCGCCCCGCCGAACCGCCGGCCGCCCCACCCGTGCTCCAGCTCCAAGGCCTGGCCAGGCAGGGGGAGTTCGACCCCGTCGACCTCGAGGTGCGGCCCGGGGAGATCGTCGGTCTCGCCGGGCTCGTCGGCTCGGGCCGCTCCGAGATCCTGGAGACCGTATACGGCGCCCGCAAGGCCACCGCAGGACGCGTCGTCGTCGACGGCCGCACCCTGCGCCCCGGCAGCGTCCGCGACGCCGTCCGTGCCGGGCTCGGTCTCGCCCCCGAGGAGCGCAAGGCGCAGGGGCTGCTCATGCTGGAGTCCGTCACCCGCAACGTCTCGGTCTCCACGCTCGCCCGCTTCTCGCGCGCCGGCTGGATCGACCGTACCGGCGAGCGCGAGGCCGCCCGCGCGGCCACCAGGGAGCTGTCCCTGCGGCCCGACCACCCGGACGCCCCGATCCGTACCCTCTCCGGCGGCAACCAGCAGAAGGCCGTCCTCGCCCGCTGGCTCCTGCGCGGCTGCCGCGTCCTCCTGCTCGACGAGCCGACCCGCGGCGTCGACGTCGGCGCCCGCGCCGAGCTCTACGCCGTCATCCGCCGCCTCGCCGACGACGGCCTCGCCGTCCTCCTCGTGTCGAGCGAAGTGCCCGAGGTCCTGGGCCTGGCCGACCGCGTCCTGGTGCTCAGGGAGGGTCGTGTCGTCCACACGGCCCCCGCCCGCGAGCTCGACGAACACCGCGTACTCGACCTCGTGATGGAAGGGAGCCCCACGTCATGACGCTGTCCACCGCCAAGGACACCACGGCGCCTGCGCAGGAGGGCGGCAGGCGGCCGCTCGGGCTGCGGGCCGACGTCCGCAACCTCTCCCTGCTCGGGGTGCTCGCCGTGCTGATCGCGGTCGGCGGCTTCACCCGGCCCGACGAGTTCCTCGCCGTCTCCAACCTCCAACTCGTGCTCACCCAGGCGTCCGTGATCGGCGTCGTCACCGTCGGCATGACCTTCGTCATCACCAGCGGCGGCATCGACCTCTCCGTCGGCGCCATCGTCGCCCTCGCCTCCGTCTGGGCGACCACCCTGGCGACACAGGAGTACGGATTCGCCGGCATCCTCTTCACCGCGGTCGTCGTGGGTGTGGGCTGCGGCCTGGTGAACGGGCTGCTCATCGCGTACGGCGGGATGGTCCCTTTCATCGCGACCCTCGCCATGTTCGCCTCGGCCCGAGGTCTCGCGCTCCAGATCACCGACGGGCGCACGCAGATCGTCACCGTCGACTCCGTCCTCGACCTCGGCATCCCCGACGCCTACATCCTGGGCGTCCCGCCGCTCGTCCTGGTCTTCGCCGCCGTGACCGTCGCGGGCTGGCTGATCCTCAACCGGACCACCTTCGGCCGGCGCACGGTCGCCGTCGGAGGCAACGCGGAAGCCGCCCGCCTCGCCGGCATCGACGTGCGCCGCCAGCGGCTCTACCTCTATCTGCTCTCCGGCCTGTGCTGCGGCATCGCGGCCTTCCTGCTGATCATCCTCTCCGGCTCGGGCCAGAACACCAACGGCAACCTGTACGAACTCGACGCCATCGCCGCCGCGATCATCGGCGGAACGCTCCTCACCGGCGGCCGCGGCACGATCGTCGGCTCCGTCCTCGGTGTCCTGGTCTTCACCACGATCACCAACATCTTCGCTCTCAACAACCTGCAGAGCGACGTCCAGCAGATCGCCAAGGGCGCGATCATCGTCGCCGCCGTCCTGGTCCAGCACCGCACCGCGCGCCACGGCGAGACCTGACCTCGCCCCGACCTCCCCCTCACCCCGGCCCCACCTCCTCCCGGCTCAGCCGCCCCTTCCACCCCCGATCTCCTCCCTCACCCCCGAAGGGATTCACCGCCATGCCAGAAACCAGCCGCAGAGGCCTGCTTTTCGGCTCCGCCGCCGTCTCGGCCGGCGCACTCCTCACCGCCTGCACCAGCAACGAGCCCAAGAACGCGGCCCCGGCCGCGAGCAACGCCCCCGCCGCCGACGACAAGCCCGGCACTCCCGTGACGATCGGCTTCGCCGGTCCCCAGGCCGACCACGGCTGGCTCAACGCCATCAACCAGAACGCCAAGGAGCGTGCGAAGAAGTACTCCGAGGTCACCCTGGAGATCACCGAGGGCTCCAACGACACGGCGACCCAGATCGGCCAGATCCAGACCCTCATCAACAAGAAGGTCGACGTCCTGGTCATCCTGCCCGCCGACGGCAAGGCGCTCACCCAGGTCGGCCTCCAGGCCATGAAGGCCGGCATCCCGGTCATCAACCTGGACCGCATCTTCGCCTCCCCGCAGGCCTACCGCTGCTGGATCGGCGGCGACAACTACGGCATGGGCCTCAACGCCGGCCGCTACATCGGAGAGCAGCTCAAGGACAAGCCGGGCGCCACCGTCATCGAACTCGCCGGCATGGACAGCCTGGAGCTGACCAAGCAGCGCACCCAGGGCTTCGACGACGCCCTCAAGAACTACCCCAACATCCGCAAGGTGGCCCGTCAGGCCGCTGACTTCACGGTCGAGTCGGGCCAGGCGAAGATGGCCCAACTCCTCCAGGCGCAGCCGAAGTTCGACGCACTGTGGAATCACGACGACGACCAGGGAGTCGGCGCGCTGCGGGCCATCGCGCAGGCCGGCCGCAAGGACTTCCTGATGGTCGGCGGCGCGGGCGCCAAGTCAGCGATGGACGCCATCAAGGCCGACGACGGGGTCCTGAAGGCCACCGTCCTCTACCCGCCGACCATGGCCGCCTCCGCCATCGACCTGGCCCGCGCCCTCGGCCAGAAGAAGGGTGTCGGGGGACTCGCCGAGCTGGAGATCCCGGCCTCCCTCACCCTCTACTCGGCCGTGGTGACCAAGGAGAACGTCGACGAGTACCTGCCCACCGGCTTCAGCTGACCGGGGTGGTCCGGCCGCCGGCCCTCGGGGGTGGCCGGCGGACGCCCCGAGCCCGGCACCCCCCACCGTGCAACCGATGAGGAGGAACCGTATGGAACAGCGGGAGAGCGAGGCCGGCCCGACCGGTCAGGCCGGCGAGGCCACGGTGCCGTCACTCGGCATCGGCATGGTCGGCTACGCGTTCATGGGCGCCGCCCACTCCCAGGGGTGGCGGACCGCGGGGCGTGTCTTCGACCTGCCGCTGCGGCCCGTGCTCGCCGCCGTCGCCGGCCGTGACCGGGCCGCCGTCCGGGCGGCGGCGGCCAAGCACGGCTGGGCGGCCGCCGAGACCGACTGGCGCGCCCTCGTCGCACGCGACGACGTCCAGCTCGTCGACGTCTGCACCCCGGGTGACAGCCACGCGGAGATCGCGATCGCCGCCCTGGAGGCGGGCAAGCACGTCCTGTGCGAGAAGCCGCTCGCCAACTCCGTCGCCGAGGCCGAGGCGATGGTCGCGGCGGCGGAGGCGGCGGCCGCCCGGGGCCAGGTCGCCATGGTCGGCTTCAACTACCGGCGGGTGCCGGCCATCGCGTACGCCCGTGGGCTCGTCGCCGAGGGCAGGCTCGGCGCCCTGCGGCACGTACGGGTCACCTATCTGCAGGACTGGCTCGTCGACCCGGGCTTCCCGCTGACCTGGCGCCTGGAGCGCGAACGCGCGGGGTCCGGGGCCCTCGGCGACCTCGGCGCGCACGCCGTCGACCTCGCGCAGTACCTGGCGGGGGAGCTCCTGGTCGGGGTCTCGGCGCTCACCGAGACCTTCGTACGGGACCGGCCGCTGCTCGCGGGCGTGTCGGCCGGACTCTCGGGCACCGCGACGGGCGGGGCGTACGGGGCGGTGACGGTCGACGACGCCGCGCTGTTCACCGGACGGCTCGCCTCCGGGGCGCTCGCCTCCTTCGAGGCGACCCGGATGGCCGCGGGCCGGAAGAACGCCCTGCGGCTGGAGATCAACGGCGAGAAGGGTTCGCTCGCCTTCGACCTGGAGCGGCTCAACGAGCTCTCCTTCCACGACCACACGTTGCCGGCCGCCTCCGCGGGCTTCCGCCGGATCCTCGTGACCGAGCCGGACCATCCGTATCTGGAGGGCTGGTGGCCGCCGGGCCACGCGCTCGGATACGAGCACACCTTCGCGCACCAGGCCCGTGACCTGGTCCTCGCCGTCGCGTCCGGGACCGCGCCCGCGCCGACCTTCGCCGACGGGCTGCAGGTCCAGCGCGTGCTCGCCGCGGTGGAGGAGAGCGCCGAGAAGAACGCCGTCTACACCCCCGTACAGGTCTAGGAGGCCGTCGACCGTGACCCGTCCCTTCACCCTCTTCACCGGCCAGTGGGCCGACCTGCCGCTGGAGGAGGTCTGCCGGCTCGCCCGTGACTTCGGCTACGACGGCCTCGAACTCGCCTGCTGGGGAGACCACTTCGAGGTGGACAAGGCACTGGCGGACCCGTCGTACGTCGACGGCCGCCGTGCCCTTCTCGACAAGTACGGCCTGAGATGCTGGGCGATCTCCAACCATCTGGTGGGCCAGGCGGTCTGCGACCATCCGATCGACGAGCGGCACCAGGCGATCGTGCCGGCCCGGATCTGGGGCGACGGCGAGCCCGAAGGCGTGCGGCAGCGGGCCGCCCGCGAGCTGGCCGACACCGCGCGGGCCGCCGCCGCACTCGGCGTCGACACCGTCATCGGCTTCACCGGCTCGTCGATCTGGCATCTGGTGGCGATGTTCCCGCCGGTCCCCGAGCGCATGATCGAGCGCGGCTTCGAGGACTTCGCGGAGCGCTGGAACCCGATCCTGGACGTCTTCGACGCCGAGGGCGTCCGCTTCGCGCACGAGGTCCATCCGAGCGAGATCGCGTACGACTACTGGACCACACAGCGGGCCCTCGAGGCGGTGGACCGGCGTCCCGCCTTCGGGCTGAACTTCGATCCGAGCCACTTCGTCTGGCAGGACCTGGACCCGGTCGGCTTCCTCTGGGACTTCCGCGACCGGATCTACCACGTGGACTGCAAGGAGGCCCGCAAGCGGCTCGACGGGCGCAACGGGCGGCTCGGCTCGCACCTGCCGTGGGGCGATCCGCGGCGCGGCTGGGACTTCGTCTCCGCCGGGCACGGTGACGTGCCGTGGGAGGACGTCTTCCGGATGCTCCGCTCGATCGGCTACGCGGGACCCGTCTCCGTGGAGTGGGAGGACGCCGGGATGGACCGCCTGACCGGCGCACCGGAAGCGCTTTCCCATCTCAAGCGGTACGACTTCGACCCGCCGACCGCCTCGTTCGACGCGGCTTTCGGGGGTCGCGACTGATCCCACACGGCAGGTGAGCGCCCGGCGGCGGTGACGTCGCCGGGTCGCTCCGCCGTGCCCTCTGCGGGCTTTGTCCTGTCGCGGTGAAAAGTTCGACGAGGTCCGCGTGCAAGGGCTTTCCGCTGAGGACGAACCCCGCTACGGTCCCTGATGTGTTCATGACGTAACTCTGCTCGGCCCCGCTCCACCCCGCTCCACCGGGCTCAGCCCCGCTCCACCTCGCTCGACCGTGCTTTGAGACCAGCGTGACGGCGCGCGCCGGTCCCCGGACACCCGCACACCCGGCCCTACTCCGGAGGACATCCGTGCACAGCAAACGACTCCGAGCCAGAAAGACGCTCGCCCTTCTCGCCGTCGGACTCCTCGCCCTCGGGGGCCGGCAGGCCCTCGCGGCCGAGACGGACGGCGGCGCCGGCACCGCCGCGGCCGCCGAGGAGTTCCAGCAGGTCACTCTCGCCAAGGGCGGTGAGGAGGTCGGCGAACCCATGTCGCTGGCCGTGCTTCCCGACCGCAGCGTCCTGCACACCTCGCGGAACGGCGAACTGCGCCGCACCGACGCGGCGGGCAACACCGCCGTCATCGGAACCGTCCCCGTCTACTCCCACGACGAGGAAGGTCTCCAGGGCATCGGGCTCGACCCGGACTTCGCCCGGAACAAGGCCATCTACCTCTACTACGCCCCGCCGCTCGACACCCCCGCCGGAGACGCCCCCGAGAACGGCACGGCGGCCGAGTTCGCGAAGTACGACGGCGTCAACCGCCTCTCCCGGTTCACGCTGAAGGCCGACGGCACGCTCGACAACGCGAGCGAGAAGAAGGTCATCGACATCCCCGCCACCCGCGGGATCTGCTGCCACGTCGGCGGCGACATCGACTTCGACGCCCAGGGCAACCTGTACCTGTCGACCGGCGACGACTCCAACCCCTTCGCCTCCGACGGCTTCACCCCCATCGACGAACGCCCGGGCCGCAACCCCGCGTTCGACGCGCGGCGGACCTCCGGCAACACCAACGACCTCCGCGGCAAGATCCTGCGGATCAAGGTCGCCGAGGACGGCTCGTACACCGTCCCCGACGGCAACCTCTTCGCCCCCGGCACCGCGAAGACCCGCCCCGAGATCTACGCGATGGGCTTCCGCAACCCCTTCCGCTTCAGTGTCGACAAGGCGACGGGCGTCCTCTACGTCGGCGACTACGGCCCGGACGCGGGCGCCGCCGACCCCGAGCGCGGACCCGCCGGACAGGTCGAGTTCGCC
Organism: Streptomyces sp. NPDC013317; assembly: GCF_055563155.1. Classification (NCBI taxonomy): domain Bacteria; kingdom Bacillati; phylum Actinomycetota; class Actinomycetes; order Kitasatosporales; family Streptomycetaceae; genus Streptomyces; species Streptomyces sp. NPDC013317. The sequence goes on along the minus strand of NZ_JBVHDX010000015.1, from coordinate 143,471 downwards.
CGCATCACCAAGCCGGGCAACTTCGGCTGGCCCTTCTGCACCGGCAAGAACGACGCCTACCGCGACTACGACTTCGCGACCAAGGTGTCCGGAGCGGCCTTCGACTGCGCCGCCCCGAAGAACGACTCGCCGTACAACACCGGACTCGTCGACCTCCCACCGGCCGAGCCGGCCTGGATCCCGTACAACGGCGGCTCCGTACCGGAGTTCGGCACCGGATCCGAGTCGCCGATGGGCGGGCCCGTCTACCGCTACGACGCGGCCTCCACCTCCCCGGTCAAGTTCCCCGAGGCGTACGACGGCGACTTCTTCGCGGGCGAGTTCGGCCGACGCTGGATCAAGCGCATCGAGCAGGGCGCCGACGGTACCGTCCAGTCCATCAACTCCGTCCCCTGGACCGGCACCCAGGTGATGGACATGGCCTTCGGACCCGACGGAGCGCTGTACGTCCTCGACTACGGCACCGCCTGGTTCGGCGGCGACCACAATTCCGGGCTCTTCCGCATCGAGAACGCCACCGGCGGACGCTCCCCGGTCGCCGAGGCGAGCGCGAACAAGACCTCAGGCACCTCCCCGCTGAAGGTCGCCTTCTCCTCCGCCGGCACCACCGACGGTGACGGCGACGCCCTCACCTACAGCTGGGAGTTCGGCGACGGCGGTACGTCGACGGCCGCCAACCCCACGTACACGTACCGCAAGAACGGGACCTACACGGCGACCGTGACGGCCAAGGACCCGAGCGGGCGCACCGGCTCCGCCTCCGTCCACGTCGTCGTCGGCAACACCGCGCCCAAGGTCACCCTCGAACTTCCCGCGGAGGGCGCCCTCTTCTCCTTCGGCGACGACATCCCCTTCAAGGTGAAGGTCGCCGACCCGGAGGACGGCACGATCGACTGCGCCAAGGTCAAGGTCACCTACGTCCTCGGCCACGACAGCCACGGCCACCCCGTCACCTCGGCCAACGGCTGCTCCGGCACCATCAAGACGTCCTCCGACGGCGGCCACGACGACGACGCCGACATCTTCGCCGTCTTCGACGCCGAGTACACCGACGGAGGAGGCGGCGGCCAGGCCGCCCTCACCACCCACGACCAGGCCAAGCTCCAGCCCCGCCACCGTCAGGCCGAGCACTTCGACGCCCAGAACGGCGTCAACGTCTTCGACAAGACCGAGGCCAACGGCGGACGCACCGTCGGCGACATCCACGACGGCGACTGGATCTCCTTCAAGCCCTACAACCTGAGCGGCGCCACCAAGCTCACCGCCCGCGTCTCCTCCGGGGGCGTCGGCGGCTTCCTCGAAGTCCGCACCGGCTCGCCCACCGGGACGCTCCACGGCTCCGCGCCCGTCCCCGTCACCGGCAGCTGGGAGACGTTCCAGGACATCGACGTACCGCTGCGCAGCGTGCCCCGCACCACCACCGAACTCTTCCTCGTCTTCAAGGGCGGCTCAGGCGCGCTCTACGACGTCGACGACTTCACCTTCTCCGACGCCCCGGTGAACCGCGACGCCAAGCGCGTCCTGGTCTTCTCGAAGACGGCCGGGTTCCGGCACGACTCGATCGGCACCGGCATCACGGCGCTCAGGGAACTCGGCGCCGGCAGCGGCATCACCGTCGACGCCACCGAGGAACCGCGCCAGTTCACCACCAGCAACCTCGCCCGCTACGACGCCGTCGTCTTCCTCTCGACGACCGGTGACGTCCTCGACGCCGAACAGCAGACCGCCTTCGAGAACTACGTTTCCACCGGCGGCGGCTACATGGGCATCCACGCCGCCGCCGACACCGAGTACGACTGGGAGTTCTACGGCGGGCTGGTCGGAGCCCACTTCGCCTCCCACCCGCAGATCCAGCCCGCGACCGTACGCGTCGAGGACCACGACCACCCGGCCACCGCACACCTCGACGGCCCCTGGCAGCGGACCGACGAGTGGTACAACTACCGCACCAACCCGCGAGGTCAGGCCCGGATCCTCGCCACCCTCGACGAGACCACGTACCAGGGCGGCACCATGAAGGGCGACCACCCGATCGCCTGGTGCAAGACCTACGGGGGCGGCCGCTCCTTCTACACCGGCGGCGGTCACACCAAGGAGTCGTACGCCGAGCCGGCCTTCCGGCAGCACCTCCTCGGCGGCCTCGCGTACGCCACCGGACAGACCGCGGCCGACTGCCGGCCCCAGACCGGCTACCGCGAGCTCTTCAACGGCGAGACCCGCGAGGGCTGGAAGCAGGCCGGACCCGGCGGCTTCGACATCGCCGACGGTGAACTCCGCTCGGTCGGCGGCATGGGCATGCTCTGGTACCAGGCCAAGGAGTTCTCCTCCTACTCCCTCACGCTCGACTGGAAGGCGGCGGGCGACGACAACTCCGGCATCTTCGTCGGCTTCCCCGCCTCCGACGACCCCTGGTCCGCGGTGAACAAGGGCTACGAGATCCAGATCGACGCGACCGACGCCGCCGACCGGACCACCGGAGCCGTCTACGGCTTCAAGTCCGCCGACCTGGCGGCCAGGGACAGCGTGCTGCGACCGCCCGGCCAGTGGAACAGCTACGAGATCCGCGTGCGCGGCGAGCGGCTCCAGGTGTTCCTCAACGGGGTGAAGATCAACGACTTCACCAACACCGACCCGGCCCGCAGCCTCAAGGACGGTCACATCGGCCTCCAGAACCACGGGGCCGACGACCAGGTGTCGTTCCGCGACATCAAGCTCAGGGAGCTCCCCTCGTAGAGCTCCCGCCCAGCCGGCGGCGGGCGGGGAGGCGCCGTACCCCCCGCCCGCCGTCTCCACCACAGTCCAGCTCCTGGGAGGCAGGGTCGTGACCACAGGAACACGTACGGGAGTCTGGCTCATCGGGGCGAGAGGCTCCGTGGCCACCACCGCGATCGCCGGCTGCGCCGCGACCACGGCCGGCCTCCACCCACCGACCGGCATGGTGACCGAGACCGACGCCTTCGCCGCGGCCGGCCTCCCGCCCCTCGCCTCCCTCGTCTTCGGCGGACACGACACGGCGACGTGTCCGCTGCCCAAACGCGCCGAGGAACTCACCGCCGCGGGCGTCCTCCCGCACGGCCTCAGCCCCGCCGTCGCCACCGAACTCGCCGCCGCCGAGGCGGAGATCCGCCCCGGCGGACCGGCGCCCGGCGGCGGCCACGAGGAGGGCGAGCTCATCGCCTCCTTCGCCGCCGACATGACGGACTTCCGGACCCGGCGGGACCTGGACCGGGTCGTCGTCGTCAACGTGGCGTCCACGGAGCCGGCGCCGGGGGGCGCCGCGCTCCCACCCAGCTCCCTCTACGCGGCCGCCGCCCTGCGCGCCGGCTGCCCCTACGTCAACTTCACCCCCTCGACCGGACTGCGCCACCCCGCGCTCGCAGACGCCCTCGCCGCGAGCGGCCTTCCCCACGCGGGCCGCGACGGCAAGACCGGCCAGACCCTGCTGCGCTCCGTCCTCGCCCCGATGTTCCTCCAGCGGGCCCTGACCGTACGGGCCTGGTCGGGCACCAACCTGCTGGGCGGCGGCGACGGGGCCGCCCTCGCCGACCCGGCCGCCGCCGCGGCGAAGAACGCCGGCAAGGAACGGGTCCTCGCGGACGTCTTCGGCCACGTCCCCGAGGGCGAGGTGCACATCGACGAGGTGCCCGCGCTGGGGGAGTGGAAGACGGCCTGGGACCACATCGCCTTCGACGGTTTCCTCGGCTCCCGGATGACCCTCCAGACCACCTGGCAGGGCTGCGACTCGGCCCTCGCCGCACCCCTCGTCCTCGACCTGGCCCGGCTGACGGCCCGCGCCCACGAACGCGGACTGGTCGGCCCGCTGGAGGACCTCGCCTTCTACTTCAAGGACCCGGAGGGCGCACCGCCCGCCGGCCTCGCCGAGCAGTACGCGCGTCTCGTGGCGTTCGCCGCGCGCCTGGGGGAGGTCCGGTGAGCCGGGCGCGCGGGCGCGTGGCCGCCTGGGCGGAGCTGCTTCGCGTCTCCGCGCTGCCCACGGTGCCGGGCGACGCCCTGGCGGGCGCGGCGGCCGTGGGCCTGCGCCCCAACCGCTCGACCCTTCTCGCCATCGGCTCCTCCCTCTGTCTGTACGAGGCCGGCATGGCGCTCAACGACTGGGCCGACCGCGAGGAGGACGCCGCCGACCGCCCCCACCGCCCCCTTCCCTCCGGCCGCGTCACCCCCCGAGCCGCCCTCGCCGCCTCCGCCGCCCTGACCGCCGCCGGTCTCACCCTCGCCGCCCGCGCCGGACGACCCACCCTCGCGACCGCCACCGCTCTCGCCGCGACGGTCTGGTGCTACGACCTCCACCTCAAGCACACGCCCGCCGCCCCCGCGACCATGGCGACGGCTCGCTCGCTCAACCTCCTCCTCGGCGCGATCGCGACCACGACCGGCCGTCCGGCCGGGCGTCGCGGCGCTCGCGCTCCCCTCCCCGGGGCCCTCCCGTCGGCCGCTCTTCTGGGCGCCCACACCTACGCCGTGACCTCGGTCTCCCGCCACGAGACCCAGGGCGGCTCGACCCGCACCCCCCTCCTGGCCCTCGCCACGACCACGGCCCTGGCCGCCATCGCCTCCCGCCCCCGCGCCCCGAGCGGGACCGCGGGCGGCAAGAGGCCGAGCGGCCCCGGCCCGCTCGGGCCGACGACCCGCCCCGGCCCGCTCGGGCCGACGACCCACCCGGGACCGAGCGGGCCGACGACCCGCCCCGGCCCGAGCGCGCCGCCGACGCACCCCGGCCCGAGCGGGAGCGGCGCCTCCCCTCTCACCCCGCTGATCACGGCCGCCCTGGCCGCCGCCTACGCCAGGACCCCAGCCGTCCCTCTCCTCCACGCGGCCCTCAATCCGTCGCCTCCCCTCACCCAGCGCTCCGTCGGCGCCGGTATCCGTGCCCTGATCCCCCTCCAGGCGGCCCTCGCCGCCCGGGCCGGCGCACCCGGCACCGCTCTCCTGGTGCTCGGCCTCGCCCCGCTCGCCCGAGCCCTCGCCCGGAAGGTGAGCCCGACATGAGCCAGACCCCACCCGCCGTCCGCTTCGGCTACGGCACCAACGGCCTCACCGACCTCCGGCTCGACGACGCCCTCGCCCTCCTCGCCGACCTCGGGTACGACGGTGTCGGGCTCACCCTCGACCACATGCATCTCGACCCCCTCGCCGCCGACCTCCCCGCCCGCACCGCCCAGCTCGCCCGCCGCCTCGATGCGCTCGGCCTCGGGGTCACCGTCGAGACCGGCGCCCGCTACGTCCTCGACCCGCGCCGCAAGCACGGCCCCTCCCTCCTCGACGCGGACCCCGACGGCCGGGCGGCACGCGTCCGCCTCCTCCTGCGCGCCGTCCGCGTCGCCGCCGACCTCGGCGCCCACGCCGTGCACTGCTTCAGCGGCATCACCCCTGCGGACACCACCGACGAGACCGCCTGGAAACGACTCGCCTCCTCCCTCTCTCCCGTTCTCGAAGCCGCGGCCGCCGCCCGCGTCCCGCTCGCCATCGAACCCGAACCCGGTCATCTCCTCGCCACCCTGGACGACTTCCACACGCTCCGCGGCCTCCTCGGCGACCCCGACCCACGGCACCTCGGCCTCACGCTCGACATCGGCCACTGCCAGTGCCTGGAACCCGCGTCCCCCGCCGACTGCGTCCGCGCCGCCGCGCCCTGGCTGCACCACGTCCAGATCGAGGACATGCGCCGCGGCGTCCACGAACACCTCCCGATCGGCGACGGCGAGATCGACTTCCCGCCCGTCCTCGCCGCCCTCGCCGAGGTCACCGCCGCCGGCTACCGGGGCCTGACGGTCGTCGAACTGCCCCGCCACTCCCACGCCGGCCCCGAACTCGCCCGAGCCTCCCTCGCGTTCCTGCACCGCAACAACCCCGCCCCACGGGAGGCCCCGGCATGCTGACCACCACCGCACAGGCCTGGCTGGACGAGGCCCTCGCGGCCGCCACCGCCCGCACCACCCTCTGGGAGCTGCGCTTCGCCTCCGCCGGCCGGCACTGCGGCGCCGAGCACGCCGACTCCGTCCGGGTCCTCCTCCTCAAGGCGGCCCGCGCCGACACCCCCGTCCTCACCCGCCTCTACCACCACGGCTCCGCCGCCGAACGCCGCGCCGTGCTCCTCGCCCTCCCCTCACTCGTCACCGGGCCCGAGGCCCTGCCGCTCGTCGAAGACGCGCTGCGCGCCCACGACACCGACCTCGTCGCCGCCGCCCTCGGCACCTACGCGGCCACCCACCTCGCCCCCCACGCCTGGCGCCACGCCGTCCTCAAGTGCCTCTTCACCGGCGTCCCCCTCGACACCGTCGCCGGACTGCACGAACGCGCCCGCGGCGACACCGAACTCGCCCGGATGCTCACCGACTACGCCGCCGAACGCACCGCCGCCGGCCGTACCGTCCCCGCCGACCTCCACCGCGTCCTCGCCCTCACCGCCCCCACCGAGGAGGAGTCCTGATGCGCATCTTCGACCCCCACATCCACATGTCCTCGCGCACCACCGACGACTACCAGGCGATGTACGACGCCGGAGTCCGCGCCGTGGTCGAACCCTCCTTCTGGCTCGGCCAGCCACGCACCTCACCCGCCTCCTTCCTCGACTACTTCGACTCGCTCCTCGGCTGGGAACCCTTCCGGGCCGCCCAGTACGGCATCGCCCACCACTGCACCCTCGCCCTCAACCCCAAAGAGGCCAACGACCCCCGCTGCACCCCCGTTATCGACGTCCTGCCGCGCTACCTGGTGAAGGACAACGTCGTCGCCGTCGGCGAGATCGGCTACGACTCCATGACCCCCGCCGAGGACACCGCCCTCGCGTCGCAGCTCCAACTCGCCGCAGACCACGGCCTGCCCGCCCTCGTCCACACCCCGCACCGCGACAAGCTCGCCGGCCTGCGCCGGACCCTCGACGTCGTCCGCGAGTCCGGCCTCGCCCCCGAACGGGTCCTGCTCGACCATCTCAACGAGACCACCGTCAAGGAGGCCGCCGACAGCGGTGCCTGGCTGGGCTTCTCCGTCTACCCCGACACCAAGATGGACGAGGACCGCATGGTCGCCCTGCTCAAGGACCACGGGCTCGACCGCGTCCTGGTGAACTCGGCCGCCGACTGGGGCAAGAGCGACCCGCTCAAGACCCGTAAGGTCGGCGACGCCATGCTCGCCGCCGGGTTCTCCCCGGACGACGTCGACCGGGTGCTGTGGCGCAATCCCGTCGCCTTCTACGGCCTCAGCGGCCGCCTGCGGCTCGACCCCCCTTCACCCGACACCTCCCACGAGGGCAACTCCATCCTCCGCGGCGGGGAATGAGGCGGCCCGCCCATGCGCTTCCGCCACCCCGACGGCTCCACCGTCCACCTCGCCTACTGCACCAACGTCCACCCCGCCGAGACCCTCGACGGTGTCCTCGCCCAGCTGCGTGACCACTGCGAGCCCGTCCGCCGGCGGCTCGGCAGGGACCGGCTCGGCATCGGACTCTGGCTCGCCCGCGACGCCGCCCAGGCCCTGATCACCGACCCGGGCTCGCTGCGCGCGCTGCGCGCCGAGATCGACCGCCGCGGCCTCGAGGTCGTCACCCTCAACGGCTTCCCCTACGAGGGATTCGGCGCCGCGGAGGTCAAGTACCGCGTCTACCAGCCGGACTGGACCCGCCCCGAACGTCTCGCCCACACCACCGACCTCGCCCGTCTCCTCTCCGCGCTCCTCCCCGACGACGTCACCCAGGGCTCCGTCTCCACCCTGCCGCTCGCCTGGCGCACCCCTTTCGACTCCCGCGCCGCCGACACCGCCCGCGCCGCCCTGACCACCCTCGCCGAGCGTCTCGACGCCCTGGAGGAACTCACCGGAAACAGCATCCGGATCGGACTCGAACCGGAACCCGGCTGCACCGTCGAGACCACCGCCGACGCCATCGCCCCGCTCACCGCCGTCTCAAGCCCTCGCATCGGCGTCTGCGTCGACACCTGTCATCTCGCCACCTCCTTCGAAGACCCGCACACCGCCCTGGACGCCCTCGGCGCCGCCTCCATACCCGTGGTCAAGGCCCAGCTCTCCGCGGCCCTGCACGCGGAGCACCCCCACCTCCCCGAGGTCCGCGCCGCACTCGCCGCCTTCGCCGAGCCCCGCTTCCTCCACCAGACCCGCACCCGGACCGCCGCCGGCCTACGGGGCACCGACGACCTCCCCGAAGCCGTCTCGGGCCGCGCCCTCCCCGACGGCGCCCCCTGGCGCGCCCACTTCCACGTTCCCCTGCACGCCCCGCCTGAGCCCCCGCTCACCTCCACTCTCCCCGAACTCAGGGCGACACTCGCCCACCTGGTCGGCGGCCCTCGTCCCCGCACCCATCACCTGGAGGTCGAGACCTACACCTGGCAGGCCCTGCCGGCCGACCGGCGCCCCCGCAACCGAGCCCGCCTCGCCGACGGGATCGCCGCCGAACTCGTCCTGGCCCGCGACCTGCTGACCGATCTCGGCCTCAAGGAACTGCCATGACCAGCCCCCGGAGCGACACGCGACCCACCCCCCTTCTCGTCCTCGACGTCGTCGGTCTCACCCCCCGCCTCCTGGAGCACATGCCCCGCCTGCAGGCCCTCGGCCGCGCGGGCTCACAAGCGCCCCTCACCACCGTCCTGCCGGCCGTCACCTGCACCGCCCAGACCACCTTCCTCACCGGCACCCTCCCCTCCGAGCACGGCATCGTCGCCAACGGCTGGTACTTCCGTGAACTCGGCGACGTCCTCCTCTGGCGTCAGCACAACGGCCTCGTCTGCGGCGACCGTCTCTGGGACGCCGCCCGCCGCTCCCACCCCGGCTACACCGTCGCCAACATCTGCTGGTGGTACGCCATGGGCGCCGACACCGACATCACCGTCACCCCCCGTCCCGTCTACTACGCGGACGGCCGCAAGGAACCCGACTGCTACACCCGGCCCCCGGCCCTCCACGACGAACTCACCGACAGGCTCGGCACCTTCCCCCTCTTCCACTTCTGGGGTCCCGGCGCGGATCTGGTCTCCAGCCAGTGGATCATCGATGCCACCCGCCACATCCTCCGCACCCGCCGCCCCGACCTCGCCCTCGCCTACGTCCCCCACCTCGACTACGACCTCCAGCGCTACGGTCCCGACGACCCGCGCGCCTTCCGAGCCGCGGCCGAACTCGACGCCGCGCTCGCCCCTCTCCTCGACGACGCACGCGCCGAGGGTCGCACCATCGTCGCGCTCTCCGAGTACGGCATCACCCGCGTGAGCCGCCCCGTCGACATCAACCGCGCCCTGCGCCGCGCCGGCCTCCTGGAAGTCCACACCCAGGACGGCATGGAGTACCTGGACCCGATGACCTCGCGGGCCTTCGCGGTCGCCGACCACCAGCTCGCCCACGTCTACGTCCGACGTCCCGAGGACCTCGACACCGTCCGCGAGGCGCTGGCCGAACTCCCCGGCATCGAGCGCCTTCTGGACGACGAGGGCAAGAAGGAGAACGGTCTCGACCACCCCCGTTCCGGAGAGCTCGTCGCCCTCGCCGAACCCGACGCGTGGTTCACGTACTACTACTGGCTCGACGACACGCGCGCCCCCGACTTCGCCCAGCTCGTCGAGATCCACCGCAAGCCCGGATACGACCCCGTCGAACTCTTCATGGACCCGCTCGATCCCTACGTACGGATCAAGGCGGCCAAGGCGATCGCCCGCAAGAAGCTGGGCATGCGCTACCGGCTGGCGGTGGTCCCCCTGGACCCCTCACCTATTCGCGGCAGCCATGGCCGCCTCCCCACGAGCGACGACGAAGGTCCGCTCATTCTGTGCTCCACCCCCCGCGCTGTGAGCGGCCGCGTAGCGGCCACCGATGTGAAGTCCCTCTTGCTCCACCTGGCCGGTCTTCACTGACCGGACTCCAGTGAAGCAGACCTCACCGACAACAAGGAGTTATCCACAGATGACCCGCGCCCGCCGCCTCTCGCACCCGACCCCCGACCCCGAGCTCACCCACAAGCTCAGCAGGCGGAACATGCTCGGCGTCGCCGCAGGCGCCACCGCCGCGGCCCTCCTCGGCGCCACCGCCCCGACCGCCACCGCCGCGGAAGCCGGCAGCGCGGACGCCGACCGAGGGCACGGCCACGAGCACGGCAAGGGCCGCCCCGTGCTGCCGCCCGGCCGCCTCGGCATCCAGCTCTACTCCCTGCGCGACAAGGTCGCCACGCTCGGCTTCGCCGCCGTCTTCGCCGAACTGAGCAGGTACGGCTACGACGAGGTGGAGTTCGCCGGCTACACCCAGGGCTCCGCGGGCCCGATCACCCTCGCCGAACTCCGGCGGCTCACCCGCGATCACGGCCTGCGCGGCATCGGCAGCCACGTCGGCTACTACTCCTCCGACCCCGGCGCCTACACGTTCGCGCAGAACCTCGACAAGGTCCTCGACGACGCCCAGGCCCTCGGTCTGCCCCACATCGGCACCGCCTCCGGCCCGTGGCGCTACGGCTCCACCGTGGACGGATGGAAGCGCTGCGCCGAGGAGTTCAACCACTACGGCGCCGAGGCGAAGAAGCGCGGCATGAAGTTCTACCAGCACAACCACGCCGAGGAGTTCTCCTTCGCCACCGACCGCCCCGACGTCCGTCTCTACGACGTCCTGCTCGCCGAGACCGACCCCGAACTCGTCCACCTCGAAATGGACGTCTACTGGGCGTACGTGGCGCAGCATCGTTTCTCCCGGCGCGTCGACGGCACCCCCGCCCCCTTCGACCCGCTGCGCTACGTCCTCGCCCAGCCCCACCGCTATCCGCTCTTCCACGTCAAGGACGGCGAACGCGACGAATCCGTCCGCGACGGCTACCGCATGGCGGACGTCGGGGACGGAGACATCGACTACCGGCGCTTCATCTCCGCGGTGAACCGCACCCACCACGGGTACCGGTCCCACCACTGGCAGGCCGAACACGACAACCCGGTCGAGGCCTTCGCGTTCGCCCGTAAATCCAGCGCGCACCTGCATTCCCTGCGCGAGAAGCACAGCTGAACCGAGGGCCCATGACGCTCACGCGTACCGGCCGATCGTCGCGGGTTCGCCTTCGTCCGGCGGGCCCGCGGCCGCCCCGGCGGGTGCGGGAACACCGCCACGCAGCCGGCGACCACACCGAGCCCTTCGGCCCGGTCGACAGGATCGTCCGTCGCCCCGCGGATCCGAGCCCTCAAGGCGGGCCACGGCGCCCCCCGCTCCCGCGGCGACCGCGAGGAGCTGTTCGGCGGCTTCGGCGCCTCCTGGCGCGGCGCCTTCGCCGGCGGCGAGCTGCTCGTCAAGGCCGTCGCCGAAGGACCTGGCGGCGAGCGGCTCCCCGGCACCTTCCCCGACCACCACCTGATGCCGTAGAGGGTGCAGGATCACCCGATGCCCTGGCGGTCGCCCTCCAGCGCGAACGCGCGGTCGGCCGCCTCCGGCGCCGTACGCTCCACCAGCTGTGTCAGCAGCGTGCGGTGCCGGACCAGCGGCTCCCGGCGCTCGGCAGGGACCATGGACAGCAGATCGTCGATCCCCGCCAGCATGCGCCGCGACACCTGGGGGCTGCCCGGCGCACAGCCCCGGATCTCGGTGAGGCCGAGATCCACCAGGTCCGTCCAGTCCGGTACGTCCTGCACCAGCCGGACCGTGCCCCGGCGGTCGCGGTGGTGGACTGCGCCCAGCGGGCGGTCCGCCACCGCCGCCAGGATCTGGGTGATCCGGTCGAGACACTGCACGGCCGTCGTCGGGTCGTTGACGGCGGGGGAGAGGGCCCGCAGCCCGATGTCCGCGAGCTGGCGGAGGCCGAAGCCGAGGTCCTGGTGGAACGTCCGCTCGACCCCGACGGAGACCGCCGCCCCGATCCGGCGGGGCACCGTTCCCCCGTGCACGGCCAGGATCGGCGTCCCCGGCACGACGAAGTCCCCGATCCGCGGCAGCATGCGCAGCACCACCCCGTGGCGCTCGGCGATGCGCACGAGGAGCGCGACGTTGACGTCCCTCAGCACCCCGGCGCGGCCCCGGTGCGGGACGTGGTCGGTCGCCTCGCCGAGATCGGCGAGCTCGCCCACGTACCACGGCTGTTTGGCGAGGACGCCGAAGGACTCCCGGGTGATCAGGTCCACCACGTGACCCACCCGCATCAGCCGCAGCGTCGAGTTCACGTACGCCACGAAGAGCAGCAGGCTCAGCGCGACCATGAACAGGGTCAGCAGCGACGACACGAGCGGCACGGTCGACACGTACCGAGGGTCGGTCTCGCTGTCGTAGGAGGTGAGGACGAGCAGCGAGAGCGCGAACGTCGCCAGGAAGACGGAGAAGGCCGCCTTGGTGATGCGGCTACGGATGAAGATCCGGACGATCCGGGGGCTGAACTGCCCGCTGGCCATCTGGACGGCCACCAGCGAGATGGAGAAGACGACGCCGATGAAGGTCATCATGGCCGAGCTGATCGTCGTCACGATCGTCCTGGCGTCCTCGACGATCCCGATCAGCTCGGTGACCTCGGCGTACGCCCGCTCGTCCTGCAGATACCCGATGATGGCGGAGTCCACCGCGGAGGCGATCAGCCACAGCACGAAGATGCCGACCAGCGCGACGACCGGGGCGAACCAGAAGGTGTCCCGCAGGTGCTCCCGCATGGGCGACAGCATCCGGGGCCGGCGGTACGCGGACCCACGGCCGGGCGCCTGGCTGTCTTCGAAGAGGTTGCTCACCCAGCGCAGGCTAGGCGGCGGGGGCGGCGACTCCCCGTATGCGTACGACGACACTCTGTGCGCCGACGCGACGCGCCCGGGCCCGATCACGTTCTCCGGGGTCGCCGCACCTCACTGACCACGGGAAACGTGGGTGAAAGGCACCTCAAACCCCTGGTAGAGTTATCCATGTCGCCGCGGGGAACACCCCGGGACGACACAACACCTGGTCCGGGTGGCGGAATGGCAGACGCGCTAGCTTGAGGTGCTAGTGCCCTTTATCGGGCGTGGGGGTTCAAGTCCCCCCTCGGACACATGAGACGGAACGGCCCCAGTTCATCTGGGGCCGTTCCGCGTTTCCGCCCTCGGGGCGCATCGGGTGCTTCGCCGCCGGTCTGCGATGTCCGCCGCTGCCGCCCGCTACCGCTTCCGGGCCACCACCAGTCGGCACCTCGGGCTGCCGTTCTCCTGGCGGCCCAGAGCCTCCAGGGGCTGGGTCTCCACCGTGAAGCCCGCGCGCGTCAGGCGGTCTCGGACGTCCGCGAGGCGGAACGTGCGGTAGTACATGACGAAGGGTGGCCGCCACAGCGCGTTCCGTACCCGCATGGCCGTGTCGAAGCCCAGCAGCGTCCAGTACGGGAGTGAGCCGACGCGGGGCGGGGCCGGGAGGGGGAAGGCGAGAACGCCGCCGGGGCGGAGGGCCGCGTGCGCCTGGCGGAAGAGGGTGAGCTGGTCCTTCGGCACGAAGTGGCCGAAGGCGCCGAAGCTGACCGCCAGGTCGAATGCCGGCGCGAAGGGGAGCGCCAGCACGTCCGCGCGGATCAGGGTGGCCTTGGGGTGGGCCCGGCGGGCCTCCGCCAGCATGCCCGCGCTGAAGTCGACGCCCGTGACCCGGCCGCCCGCGCACAGCGGTCGCAGGACGGAGAGGCCCGCGCCCGTGCCGCAGCAGAGGTCGAGTCCCGCGTCGAACGGGCCGAGCGGGCGCAGCGCGTCCGTCACCGCCGACAGCACCGGGTCCGGCGTGCGGAACGGCGTCGCGTCGAATTTCGTCGCCAGCAGGTCGTAGCCGTGCTCCACCGAGGAGAGGGCCTGGACGGTCAGCTCACGGACGGTCGGGCCCTGAGGGGTGAACATGCCCCGACACTACGCCGTCACCCGCCGTGTGCAGGGCCGTCCAGGAGGGCGCGATCCCGGTCAGCTGGCAGGTCAGCAGATAGAGGGGGATGGGCGGGGTGTACGGGGAGGTGCCGTCGGGATGGTGGATCAGTCGGGGGCCGCGGTCGGGGACCTCCCCGCCCGGCGCGTAGCAGGCCGGCAGCGGCCAGCTCACGTCCAGGTCGGAGCCGGTCGGGACCAGCCACCACCACCAGTCCGTGTCCGCGTAGACACAGCCCTTGGCGGGCAGCCGGGACAGGATCCGGAAGCCGTAGCGCGCCGGCACGCCGACCGCGTCGCAGCCCAGCGTCGTACGGAACTCCCGCGGGACCACCAGGCGCGTCGACGCCGCCGTGCCGAGCGCCGTGCCGATGGACGAGCCGGTCGATGAGCCGGTGGATGAGCCTGTCGATGAGGTCGCCGAGGTTCGGCGCGACCTCGGAGTCAGGAGGGTCGCCATCGACCTCAGCACGTGTACCCCATGCCGTGGGCCAGCTCGGCCCAGACGATGCGCGCCGTGCCGTGCCCCGTGCTGTCGGCCCCCCATGCGTGGGACAGCGCCTCCACGAGCACCAGGCCCCGGCCGCGCTCCTCCTCGCCGCAGTCCCGGATCCGGGGGTCTCCCAGGCCGCCCTCGTCCCGTACCGCTATGCGCAACTGCTCTTCCCCCTCGCGCAGTTCACAGACCACGTGACTGCTCGCGGTGTGCACGACCGCGTTGGTGACCAGCTCGGAGACGATCAGCGTCACCGTCTCGCGTATGTCGGGCGCGCATCCCCAGAGGATGAGCCGCTCCTCCGCCAGTCTGCGGGAGCGTGAGACGGATTCCGTGCGGGCGGGCAGCTCGAAGGCGAAGCGTCGGACGTCGTGACGGAGAGCATCGGTGCGTGGGCGCTGCTGCAGGACGCGGGGGCTCATAAGGCCTGAGGGAAGCGCGTTACCAGAAGCCACGACCGGTTCCTCACAACAGTGGGTAAGCAGCGCCGCGGTCAGCCTCCCCCCGAGGCGGGCGCGCGGCGGCAGCGCGTACTGGTTCACCGGAATACTTTGCTCCCGAGTCGGACACTTGGCAAGTGGCACTCTGAAAATTGCAGAGTGCGGTGTTCTCTCTGGCCATGTTCGTGGCACACTCAGGCGAAACAGCGCGTCGGGGAGGTCTGGGAGTGAGCGAGCCGCGGTCCGCCCCCACGGTGGGACAGGTCGTTCTCGGCAAGCGTCTGCAGGATCTGCGCGAGCGGGCCGGCCTGAAGCGGGAGGAGGCCGCGAAGGTCCTCCGTGTCGCCCCGGCCACCATCCGTCGCATGGAGACCGCGGAAGTCGCGCTGAAGATTCCGTACGTACAGCTGCTGCTGAAGGCGTACGGCATCACGGACTCCGAGGCCGAGGCGTTCGTCGCCCTCACCGAGGAGGCCAACCTTCCCGGCTGGTGGCAGCGGTTCCACGACGTGCTGCCCGGCTGGTTCTCCATGTACGTCAGCCTGGAGGGGGCCGCGAGCCTCATCCGGGAGTACGAACCCCAATTCGTCCCCGGTCTGCTGCAGACCGAGGGGTACGCCCGCGCCATTCTGCGCAGTGGGGCGGTCGGCGGCAGCGATGCCGAGGAGATCGAACGCCATGTAGCCCTGAGGATGGAGCGTCAGTCCCTGTTGACCAGGGAGGACGCCCCGAAGTTCTGGGTGATCATGGACGAGACGGTCTTCCGCCGACCGGTCGGCGACGGGCCCGAAGTGATGCGCGACCAGCTCGACCGGCTGCTCGAAGCGTCCGAGCTGCCGAACGTCACCCTGCAGATCGCGGAGTTCTCGTCCGGCCATCACCCCGGCACCTACGGACCGTTCGTCCTCTTCCGCTTCGCCGTGCCCGAACTCCCGGACATGGTCTACAGCGAGTACCTCACGGGCGCCGTCTATCTCGACGCGCGCCCGGAGGTGGCCTCCCATCTCGAGGTCATGGACCGAATGGCGGCCCAGGCCGCGACTGCACAACGCACGAAGGAGATCCTCCGGGGTCTCCGCAAGGAGCTGTGAATGGATCGCATATACAACGGCATGCCCGCCGCGGATCTCGGTGCCGAGGGATGGCACAAGCCGTGGAGCGGCGGGAACGGGGGCAACTGCGTGGAGGCCATGAAGCTGGCCGACGGCAGAGTCGCCGTGCGACAGTCCGCAGACCCTGAGGGACCCGCGCTCATCTACACCCACGGCGAGATCGCCGCGTTCATCCAGGGGGCGAAATCCGGTCAGGCCGACTTTCTGCTCACCTGACCCCTTCCGTCGCACCCCTACCGTCGCGTAACTCTTGCTGCAGTGCCAGTAGTTCCACTCCCGGACCAGGAGCCCCGATGACCCAGGATGCCGCAACCGTACGGATCGACACCAGCAAGCCGCACCCGGCGCGGATGTACGACTGGTTCCTGGGCGGCAAGGACAACTACCCCGTCGACGAGGAGATGGCCAAGCAGCTCCTCACCGTGGACGCGCGCGGCCGGGACATGGCGCGGGTCAACCGGGCCTTCATGCACCGCGCCATCCGCTGGCTGAGCGCCAGCGGCGTACGCCAGTACCTGGACATCGGCACCGGCATCCCGACCGAGCCGAACCTGCACCAGATAGCCCAGGAGGCCGCGCCCGAGTCGCGGATCGTCTACTGCGACAACGACCCGATCGTGCTCGCGCACGCGGCCGCGCTGCTGCGCTCGACGCCCGAGGGGGCGACCGAGTACATCCAGGCGGACGCGCGCGACCCCGAGGTCATCCTGGAAAGGGCCGGAAAGGTCCTTGATTTCGACCAGCCCATAGCATTGTCGATGCTCGCCCTGCTGCATTTCGTCGGGGACGAGGACGGGGCTTCCGACCTGGTCCGCAAGCTCGTCGACCAGCTGGCGCCGGGCAGCTACCTCGTGCTCTCGCACGTCACCGGGGACTTCGACCCGGAGGGCGCCGCGAAGGCGGTCGGCATGTACAAGGCCCGCGGGCTGACGCTGCGGCCGCGCTCGCGCGACGAGCTGGCCGCGTTCTTCGACGGTCTGGAGCTCGTCGAGCCCGGGGTCACGCTCACCGCCGAGTGGCATCCGGAACTCGGCGAGGTCGTCCCGGTCCAGGGCGACGACCCGATCCCGGGCTGGGCCGCCGTCGGCCGCAAGGTCTGACGGGACCCCGCCGTACGGGACGGCACCCTGCACGGGACGGCACCCTGCACGGGACGGCACCGGGCGCACGACACGGCACCCGCCGTACCTGCGAAGGCCCGCGGACTCTTCCGGTCCGCGGGCCTTCGCACGCCCACCGCGGGCCTGGCCGGTCAGTCGCGCGGCGCGACCAGCGTCACCAGGAACGACTTCGCCCTGCCCACATTGCCCGCCGCGTCGATCGTCCGGTACTCGACCGTGTGCGTGCCGTAGTCCGGTGTCGCGTCGTCCCACGGAACCGCCCGGCTGCGGCCCAGCTTTCCGTAGACGAGGTCGTCGACGACCGTGCCGTTCGGCGAGAAGCGGAACGGCGCCTCGGCGTCCGTGGGCCAGCCGTAGTACGTGTACCAGCCGTCGCCGTCCACCCGGAACTGGCGTACCACGGCGCCCGGTCGATCGTCACGCGCAGTCAGCCGCATCGTGAACTCGCCGTCGTAGACGTACTCGACCGGACGGCCTGGCCGGCTCACCGTCCGCAGGGGTGCGGACAGTTCGTACGCTCCCGTCGCCGGGCGGGCGTCCACCGTCCACCTCAACTCGGTCTCCGTGCCCGGAATCCAGGCCGTCAGCGTGTGGGTGCCGGGCGACAGGCGCAGTGAACGCAGGTCCAGATCACGGTCGTTGCCCGGATTGGCGACCGGCCGGTCGTCGAGGCGCCAGCGGACGGAAGTCGTCCGGCGCGTCGGGTGGGTGGTGTCGGCGTGGACCACGGAGCGGGCGCCGACCGGGGACGTCGTCGGGGTGTGGCCCGTGAACGCCGGGTCGACGTTCTCCTCCGGGGTGGTCAGGGAACGGTCGACCGACCAGCTCACGGTGCGGGTCAGCGCCGACGAGCCGCGCACCGCCGGATCGCGTACGAAGGGTGTCGGGTCGCTGACCGTCGCCGTCAGGGTGTGAGTGCCGGGCGAGAGGGAGAGCGAACGCAGATCGACCGTACGGGCGTTGTGGGTGGGGAGTGCCCGGCCGTCCAGCCGCCACACCACGGCGAGCTCCCCGCCGAGCGGATGCAGGGTGTCGACCCAGACCGTCCGGTCGGCCCCGATCGGACGCGCGTTGCCCGTGTGCCCCTGCACGAGGTTCACCTTCGCCGAGATCGCCTTCACCATGACCTCGCGCTCGACCTGGTCGAAGGCGTAACCGAGCGTCTTCATGATCGAGTGCCTGCTCGGCCGCCACACGCCCTTGGTGCTGTACAGCCCGCCCTCGTGCCGGCCGATGACACCGCCCGCCTCGCTCGGTTCGCCCAGCCAGCGCCACCACTTCGCGCGCTGCTCCCGCATCCGCTCCTCGGTGAGCAGGGTGTGGTGCGCCGACGAGGGCTCCGTCCCTTCGTACCTGCCGCCGGCGACGCCGCGCGCGTAGTAGTCGTACTCGTCCTGGAGGCCGCCCAGGGAGTGGCCGATCTCGTGCGGGGTGATCAGCGAGGAGAGCGCGTTCCCGCCGGAGGCGGTGGCGTAGCTGCCGCCCGCGCCGCCGTAGGTGTCGCTGTTCGCGAGCGCCACGATCTGGCGGTTGGCGGGGCTCGTGCCGGGCACGAGACCGGCGAGCGCTGCCGCTTTCGCGCTGTCGACGGTCAGCAGCCGCTGCACACTGTCCGGGTTGCAGCCGCCCCAGAAGCCCATGTCGAGCGGAGTGTCGCGCCGGGGCGCGTCGAGCCCCGGATCGCAGTCGACCCCGGACTCCGGCGAAGGGACCTCCACCGCCCAGACGTTGATGTACGAGCGGTAGGAGGCGAACGGCTCGATGCTCCACAGCACGCCCAGGTGGGTGTCGACGTCCGCCCGGAACTCGGCCGACTCCTCGGAGGTGTAGCCGTCGCCCATGATCACCAGGTTGAACCGCCGGTCGGCGGGACCCGTGAGCTGGACGGGGACGACCTTCGCCGCCGCGAGGGCGCTGTCGGTGGGCACGGCGGACTCGGCGACCGCCGGTCCGGTGCCCACCAGTCCGGCGGTCAGCAGACAGCCTGCGACGAGACGGACCATCATCCTTCGAAAGCGTGTGCCAGGTGAGTCCATGGGGCGCGAGCGTAGGCCGCGCCCCCTGGGACGTAAAGATGTTCGCCGGACAGTCGTCCGGCCGCCGAATCAGCGTCGCAGGTACGCCAGCTCCGCGTGTGCGGCGGTGTAGCCCTCGACGAGACGGCGGGCCACCGACACCGAGTCGACCAGGGGGTGCAGGGCGAACGCCTTCACCGCCGTGGCCCGCGATCCGCTCGCCGCCGCCGCGAGCACCTCCCGCTCGACCGCCTTCACCGCCGTGACCAGACCCACCGCGTGGTCCGGCAGGGGCGCCACCGAGACCGGATGGGCACCGGCCGCGTCCACGAAGCAGGGCACCTCGATCACCGCGTCCGCGTCGAGGACCGAAAGGGTCGTGCCGTTTCGGATGTTGAGGATCAGCGTGGCCCGTTCGTTGCGGGCGATCGCCCGCATCAGCGCCAGGGCCACCTTCTCGTACCCGCCCGACTCCAGATCCTCCTCGTCCCGCTCGCCGACCCCCGCCGCCTCCCGGTTGGCGGCCATGTAGGTCGCCTCGCGGTCGGCGAGCGTACGGTGCCAGGTGGCCAGCGCCGGCGTGTCCGGCTTGCCCATCTCCCCGTAGAAGCCCGCCTGCTGGTCGCGGAGATAGGCGCCCCGCGTCCGCTCGGCCTGCTGGTAGGCGCGCACGGCCTCACGGTTGAAGTAGTAGTAGTGCAGGTACTCGTTGGGGATCGCGCCCAGGGTGCGCAGCCACTCCGGGCCGAAGAGCCGCCCCTCCTCGAAGGAGCCGAGGGCCTCCTCGTCCGCGAGCAGCCTGGGCAGCTCGTCCCGTCCTCCGACCCGCAGGCCCCGCAGCCAGCCGAGGTGGTTGAGGCCCACGTAGTCGATCCAGGCCTCGTCCGGGTCCGCGCCGAGGAGCCGGGCGACCCGGCGGCCGAGCCCGACGGGGGAGTCGCAGATGCCGACGACCCGGTCGCCGAGGATCCGGGACATCGCCTCCGTCACCAGACCGGCCGGGTTGGTGAAGTTGATGACCCAGGCGTCCGGGGCGACGACGGAGATCCGACGGGCGATGTGCTCCGCGACCGGCACGGTCCGCAGCCCGTACGCGATGCCGCCCGCCCCCACCGTCTCCTGGCCGAGGACCCCCTCGGCGAGGGCGATCCGCTCGTCGGCCGCCCGGCCCTCCAGGCCGCCGACCCGGATCGCCGAGAAGACGAAGTCCGCTCCCCGCAGCGCCTCGTCCAGATCCGTCGTCGCCGTCACCTCGGGTGCGTCCGGCACCCCCGCCGCCTGCTCGGCGAGGACCCGGGCGATCGCCGAGAGCCGGCCGCCGTCGAGGTCGTGGAGCGTCACACGGGTGACCCGCCCCTCGGCGTGGTCGCCGAGCAGCGCGCCGTACACCAGCGGGACCCGGAATCCGCCGCCTCCGAGAATCGTCAGTTTCATGGTCGTACGCTACTGCGATGCACGTACTGAGCAGCCGGATCCTGCTCCGGCCGTCCGACCCCGAGGCCTCCCGGCGCTTCTACGGAGAGCTGCTCGGACTCCCGGTGTACCGCGAGTTCGGCACCGGACCCGACCGGGGCACCGTCTACTTCCTCGGCGGCGGCTTCCTGGAGATCTCCGGCCGCGCCGCCCCGACCGAGCCCCAGCCCCGGCTGCGGCTCTGGCTCCAGACGGCGGATGTGCGAGGGGCGCACCGGGAGCTCGTGGACCGGGGTGTCGAGATCCGGCGGGAGCCGCGGACCGAGCCCTGGGGACTGGTCGAGATGTGGATCGCGGACCCCGACGGCGTGGAGATCGTCGTCGTCGAGGTCCCCGAGGGCCATCCGCTGCGCTACCGCCCCTGAGCGGTGTGCCGGATCACCCGACGTCGAGGGCGTTGCGCAGACCGAGCCGGTACCGCAGCCGGTCGTGTCGCTTGAGCGCCTCCATCTCGGGCGCGCGGAACAGGGGTTCGACGGTGCAGCGCGCCGCCGTCGAACCCGTACGGTCGAGAAGCGCGTTGACCGCCTGCCGGGCCGAGGCGTTGGCCCCTTCCATGGTGGCCAGGTCGATGTCGACGGCCACGTAGTCGCCGGCCAGATAGAGGTTGGGCACCTTCGTGGCGGCCTGGGGGCGGTTGTGGAACGTGCCGACGGGGTGGATGAGGAGCTGGTCGTCGTTGGTCGGGTTCGGTGTGCCCAGACCGTCCACCCCCGGGTCCAGGAACCACGAGTGCAGGGCGGCGTCCTTGAGCACCGTACGGCCCGTGTCGTTGAACGCGGCCTTGAGCTGCGCCCAGACCTCCCGCGCGACTTCGGTACGGGTGCACTGCTTGGCGGTCTTTCCGTAGAGGACGCCGGGCACGTCCCACTCCGAGACGTCCACCGACAGGCAGTCCACGACCGAGCCGTCGCCGTAGTCCGCGGGGAAGTCACGGGTCGGCCAGTGGTGGGCCTGCTGGATGCAGGTCAGGGACCAGGGGGAGTCGATCAGGTTGGCGTGCCCGGCGAGCAGCGGCGCCCGTTCGGTCAGATAGAACTGGATGCCCGTCATCCAGTCCGTCTCCAGCCTGTCGCACCGGGCCAGCTGCGGATCGGCCGCCCGCAGCGCGGCGCCCCAGGTCCTGCGGGCGTGTTCCACCGGCATGGCGGAGACGTAGTGGTCCGCCGTGACCCGACGGCGGACGCCGTCCGGGTCCTCGATCACGGCGGCGGAGATCCGGCCGCCCGTGGCGTCGTACGCCATCTCCCGTACGGTCCAGCCGACGCGGAACTCCACGCCGAGCGCCGTCAGATGGGTGACCCACGGGTCGATCCAGGCCTCGTTGGTGGGCAGGTCGAGGATCCGGTCGAGGGGCCCGTCCGCGCCGCGCCCGAGCGCGTTGAAGGCGAAGGCCTCGAGGAGTGTGGCGACCGTACGGGTACTGGCCTCCTCCGCCTTGGTGGCCACGATGTTGCGGGTGAGCCCCACGGCGAGGATCCGCTGGTAGTCGTAGCTCATCCGCTCGGCCCGCAGGAACTCCCACCAGGGGGTAGCCTCCCAGGTTCCGTTCCGCCGCTCGTCGCAGCTGGTGAGGAAGACCAGGAAGCGGTTGACGAAGTACGCGGCCTCGTGGAGCGGGATGGAGCGGGCGGTCTCCAGGAGCGCGGTCAGGGCCCGGCGGATCTCGTCGAGGGTGAGCTCGGCGGGGCGGTGACCGGGCCACGGGAGCGGGATGCGGAGGTCCTCGCGGCCGGTGCGGGCGAAGGCCATCTCGGCCGGGGCGACGAGGTTGCCCCAGACGCCGTCGGTGTTCCCCGGGAAGGGGATGCGCCGCATCGTGTCCGGGAGGTTGTGGTAGATCCCGGGGATGAACCGGAAGCCGTGCTCGGCGGGAAGCGGTCTCCGTCCGCCGCGCGCGCTCTCGGGCACGTCCATCGAGCGGGCTTTTCCGCCGAGGGCCCGGCGTTCGTAGACGGTGACGCGGAACCCGCGTTCGGCCAGTTCGTGGGCGGCGGTGAGGCCGGCGACGCCACCGCCGAGGACGGCGACGGACAGGGGCGCGGCGGGAGCGGACGGCGTCGCGGCGGCCGCCGTGGCCGGTGCGGCGCCGACGGTGACCGTGGCGGTGGCCGCGGTGACGGCGGCGGCCGTGGTCACGAAGGTGCGTCGCGAGGTACCCGTACGGTGCATGCCCCAGCCCCTTTGGCTTACCGGCGGTAACTGTCACGTCCGGCGCAGGAGCATAAGGGCCTCCCTCCCATCCCGGAAGCATCGTGCGGGCCACTCCCGGCACATGGCGCGATCCCGCCCCTCCGTACGCGCGGCCATCCCGCCCTTCGTACGCGCGACCATCCCGCCCCTCCGTACACGCGACAATGACGTCATGTCCCGACGCACCACCCGCCCCAAGCGGCGCCCCGCCACCCCCACCGCACCCTCCGCGTCCGCCGTCACCGCGGGCTCGCGCTGCCCCTGCGGCCTGCCCGCGACGTACGGCGAGTGCTGCGGACGCTTCCACTCCGGGCCCGCCACCGCGCCCACCGCCGAGCTGCTGATGCGCTCCCGCTACAGCGCCTTCGTCGTACGCGACGCCTCGTATCTGCTGCGGACCTGGGCTCCGGAGCACCGCCCGGGGGAGGTCGACTTCGACCCCTCGATGCGCTGGGCGGGGCTCGAGATCCGCGACACGGCCGACGGCACGGCCTTCCACCAGTCCGGGACGGTGACCTTCGTCGCCCGCTACACCCACGACGGCCAGCCCGGCTCGCTCCACGAACGCAGCCGTTTCCGGCGCCACGAGGGCGCCTGGGTGTATGTGGACGGCGACTTCATCGACGAGCCCTGACTCCCGGACCGCCGAGAGGTCCGGGAGTCAGGCAGTGGAGCTCATGACAGGGCCCTCAGGAGGTGACGCCCACCGGCTCCCGGTCGCGTCGCGGCAGGCCCTGCGCCAGGTCCTCCGCGATCAGCTTCTTCGTGATCGCGTCCGTCGCGGCCCTGAGCTCCGGACCGCTCGGCCGGCCGGTCTCCCGCTCGACCCGGTCGCTGAGCCAGTCGCCCCAGGCGTGGGTGATGACCTCGGCCTCCCGCCGCCCCGCCGGGGTGTGGGAGAGGAGCGATCCGTCCCGGGTCAGGAACCCCTCGTCGACCATGCGGTCGAAGACCGGCAGCAGGACCTCCGGGGGGACCCGCCGTCCGGCGGAGATCAGACCGAGACTGGCGTGTCCGACCGTACGGGTGAAGAGCTCCACCTGCATCACCGCCCACGCGCCCGCCGTGTCGAGCCGGGTGTCCGAGCCGGAGACGATCCGGCGCGCGGTCGCCAGATCCGTCTTCTGCAGGATCCTTCCCACGGCGAGTTCGAGCAGCTTCGCCGAGTCGCCCGACATCGTCGGAGACCCGAAGCCCTCGCCCATGTCGGGCGCCGAGGCCCGGGCCGTGTCCCGGAGCGCGACCTGCTTGAGGAAGAGCGCCACGACGAAGCCGATCGCCGCGACCGGAACGGTCCAGAGGAAGACCGTGTGCAGCGTGTCCGCGTACGCCTGGACGATCGGCGCCGCCACGTCGTCCGGCAGCCCGTGCACCCCGTCCGGGCTCTGTGAGGCCGCCGCGATCGCAGCCGGGTCCACGGCCGGCCCGGCGACCGCCGCCGCCTCCTCGACCCCCTGCGCCAGGTTGGGTTTCAGGGAGTTGGCGTAGATCGTGCCGAAGACCGCCGTGCCGAAGGAGCTGCCGAGCGTACGGAAGAAGGTGACGCCCGAGGTGGCGGTGCCGAGGTCGGCGTAGTCCACCGTGTTCTGCACGGCGATGGTCAGCACCTGCATGCACAGACCGATGCCGGTGCCCAGCACGAACATGTACAGGGACTCCAGCCACGCGCTGGTCCCGGTGTCCATCAGGGAGAGGAGGAAGAGGCCGACGCCCATCACCGCACAGCCCACGATGGGGAAGATCCGGTACGTGCCGGTCTTGCTGACCACGTTGCCGCTGTAGATCGAGGCGATCAGCAGACCGACGACCATCGGCAGCGTCCGGATGCCCGAGACGGTGGCCGAGTCCCCGTCGACGTACTGCAGATAGGAGGGCAGGAAGATCATCGAGCCGAGCATGGCGAAGCCGACGACGAAGCTCAGGACGGAGCAGACGGTGAACACCGGGTTGGCGAACAGCCGCATGGGCAGCATCGGTTCGGCGGCCCGGGTCTCCACCCAGCAGAACAGGGCGAGCGCGATCAGGCCGCCGACGAAGAGCCCGATGATGACGGGGGAGCCCCAGGCGTACTCGTTCCCGCCCCAACTGGTGGCCAGGATCAGTGCGCTGGAGCCGACCGCGACCAGCGCGATGCCCGTGTAGTCGATGACCGGCTTGCTCGCCGAGCGTACGGAGGGGATCGTGCGGGCGGCGGCGATCACGACCAGGATCGCGATGGGGACGTTGACGTAGAACGCCCAGCGCCAGGTCAGATGGTCGGTGAAGAGCCCGCCGAGCAGCGGGCCGATGACGGTGGAGACGCCGAAGACGGCGCCGATCGCACCCTGGTACTTGCCTCGGTCGCGCAGCGGGATCACATCGGCGATGAGCGCCATGGAGGTGACCATCAGGCCGCCGGCGCCGATGCCCTGCAGCCCCCGCCAGACGATCAGGAGGGTCATGTTGGTGGCGAGTCCGCAGAGGAACGAGCCGGTGATGAAGACGACCGCCGAGACCTGGAAGATCACCTTGCGGCCGAACAGGTCACCGAACTTGCCGACCAGGACGGTGGCGACCGTCTCGGCCAGGAGGTACGAGGTCACCACCCACGACATGTGGGCGGCGCCGCCGAGGTCCGAGACGATGGTCGGCAGGGCGGTGCCGACGATCGTCTGGTCCAGCGCGGCCAGCAGCACGCCGAGCATGATCGTGCCGAAGACGATGTTGCGGCGACGGCTGTCGAGCACGGGAGGCCCGGCGGCCGGGGGCGCGGGGGCGGCTTCGCTGGTGGTCGTCACCCTCGCAGCCTCACACCGGGTGGCGCGCCCCGCATGCGGGGGACGTCCGAACCGGTGCGGCGCCGGGTCCGCGCCCCGTACGGGCTAACGGAGGCCCGGGAACTAGTGGGTGACCGGAAGCAGCGGGTGGTGCTTGGCCAGGATCTTGTTCGCCCGGGCGAGCGTGGAGAGCGCGTGCTCCCGGTCCGCCCGGTCCTCCGCGCAGAGCGGCCCCCGGAAGCGCAGCACCTCGCGCGCCGCGCAGTCGGCGTCGATCTCCGCCTGCAGGACATGCAGCGGCAGGCAGGATCCGATCATGGCGGCCACACGGTCGGGGATCGGGACGGGTACGAGGGGCGAGGGCGAGGTGATCACGGGCCAGTCCTTGTGGGTACGGATGTCGGGGGTGGGGTCTCCCTCTCCCATACGTACAGGATGGCGTTCCGGGTTCGGAGACGGGTATGTCTCCATGAGGCAACGGCGTGTCCTCCGTTCGGCGAGGTGTGCGGACGAGCCGGGCCCGGCCCGGGTACCCGCCGCGCCGCGCCTTTCGGTGTTCCCGCAGGTGCGCGCCGCGCGGGGCGATCTTCCTTCTGAAACGACCCTCTGTATCGCTCGGTTGTCCACCGAAAGCGAGCTCGGGCGGCCGGGTGGGAGTGTGAAGCATCTCACTCCCGGCGCTGCGGCCCGCCGCGTGTGTCGCTCGTGCGGAGCGATCGTGTGGGGGCGGTTGAAATCTGGTTACGGTCAAGTAAGTTGACTTGTCGGTAAGTCCGGAGGTCCCGCACACTTCCCGCCCGCTCGCCGCGAACAGGAGCCACGTCATGGGCGTACGCAAGGACTTGAGGCAGGCCAGGAAGCGCCCCGAACTGCGCGACCGGTTCCCCGTCGAGCTCGTGCGCGAGGACGGGGTCGTACGCGAGGCGCGTACGGCTCTCCCGCCCGGGCCGCCGCCCTCCGGCACCCCTGCGGACATCCCCTTCGCACACGCGGCCGTGGACCCCGGCGCCGTGGTCATGCGCCGCCGGGAGAAGGGGAACTGGCGGCCCGTCACCGCGGCCGAGTTCGCCGGGGACGTCCTGGCCGTGGCGAAGGGGCTGATCGCCGCCGGAGTGGAGCCCGGCGCACGCGTCGGGCTGATGGCGCGCACGAGCTACGCCTGGGCCGTCCTCGACTTCGCCGTCTGGTCGGCCGGCGCCCAGACCGTCTCGGTCTACCCCACCTCCTCGGCGGACCAGATCACCTGGATCCTGGAGGACTCCGGCGCCCGCCACGTCGTCACCGAGACCGCCGAGCACACCGCCACCGTCCGCGCGGCGGCCACCGCGCGGCGCGCACCGTCCGAGCCGGTCTGTGTCTGGCAGACCGACTCCGGCGGCCTCGCCGAACTCGCCGCCCTCGGTGCGGAGGTCGCGGACGAGGAGCCGGCCAAGCTGCGCGCCGCCCTCACGGCGGACACCGTCGCGACGCTCTGCTACACCTCCGGCACGACCGGCCGCCCCAAGGGCTGCGCACTCACTCACGGCAACCTCCACGCCGAGGCCCGCGCCACCGTCGAGCTGCTGCATCCGGTCTTCAAGGCGGTCACCGGCCAGGCGGCCTCGACCCTCCTCTTCCTGCCGCTCGCCCACATACTCGGACGCGTCATCCAGCTCGCCTGCCTCATGGCGCGCATCGAGATCGGCCACTTCCCCAGCATCGCGCCCGACGAACTCCGGCCCGAACTCCGCCGCTTCCGGCCGACGTTCGTCGTCGGCGTGCCCTACCTCTTCGAGAAGATCCACGACACCGGCCGGGCCACCGCCGAGAAGCTCGGCCGAGGTGCCTCCTTCGACAGGGCCGACGCCGTCGCCGTCCGCTACGGGGGGACGGCCCTGCGCCACGTCCTCGGCGAGGGCCCCCGCCCCGGTCCGGGGCTGTCCGCCGCCTGGGCGCTCTACGACCTGCTCGTCTACCGGCGCATCCGCAAGGAGCTGGGCGGCAACCTCCGGTACGCCATCAGCGGCGGCTCCCCGCTGGACGCGCGCCTGAGCCGGTTCTTCTACGCCGCCGGTGTCCTCGTCTACGAGGGCTACGGCCTCACCGAGACCAGCGCGGCCGCCACCGTCACCCCGCCGCTGTGCCCGCGCCCCGGGACGGTCGGCCGCCCTGTGCCCGGCACCGCCGTACGGATCGCCGACGACGGAGAGGTGCTGATCAAGGGCCCCATCGTCTTCACCGCGTACTGGAACAACCCCGAGGCCACCGAGGAGGTGCTGCGGGACGGCTGGCTGGCCACCGGCGACCTCGGCGCCCTCGACGACGACGGATATCTCGTCATCACCGGCCGCAAGAAGGACATCCTGGTCACCTCCGGCGGCAAGAACGTCTCCCCGGCCGTCCTGGAGGACCGGCTGCGCAGCCGCCCGCCGGTCGGCCAGTGTCTCGTCGTCGGTGACAACCGTCCGTACATCGCGGCGCTCGTCACCCTCGACCCGGAGGCGATGCGGCACTGGCTGGCCGTACGCAAGCGCCCGGCGGACACACCCACGGCCGTGCTCCGCGAGGATCCCGAGCTGCTCGCCGACATCCAGAAGGCCGTCGACCACGCGAACCGCGCCGTCTCCCGGGCCGAGTCGATCCGCCGGTTCCGTGTCGTGCAGGGGGAGTTCAGCGAGGAGAACGGGATGCTCACCCCCTCGCTCAAGGTGAAGCGGCACGTGGTCACGGCCGCGTACGCGGCGGAGATCGAAGCGCTGTACCGCTGACGGCTACGCCAGCACCTCGGCGAGGTCGTACGAGACCGGCTCCTCCAGCTGCGCGTAGCCGCAGGACTCCGGCGCGCGGTCCGGCCGCCAACGCTTGAACTGGGCCGTGTGCCGGAACCGGTCGCCCTCCATGTGGTCGTACCCGACCTCGCAGACCCGTTCCGGGCGCAGGGCCACCCAGGAGAGGTCCTTCTTGCCCGACCAGCGGCTCGGCGCGCCCGGCAGCCGTGCCCCCGCGTGTGCCGCCTCCTCCGCCCAGGCCGCCCACGGGTGTCCGTCGGGCGGGTCCATCCGCAGCGGCTCCAGTTCGGTGATCAGCTCCTCGCGGCGCTTGGCCGTGAAGGCCGCGCAGACCCCGACGTGCTGGAGCGTGCCCCCGCCGTCGTACAGGCCGAGCAGCAGTGAGCCGACCACCGGGCCGCTCTTGTGGAAGCGGTAGCCGGCCACGACCACGTCGGCCGTGCGCTCGTGCTTGACCTTGTACATCAGCCGGGCGTCCGGCCGGTACGGCAGGTCCAGCGGCTTGGCGATCACCCCGTCGAGGCCCGCCCCCTCGTACTGTTCGAACCAGCGCGCCGCAAGCTCCGGGTCCGTCGTCGCCGGTGCCAGATGGACCGGGGTGTCGACCCCGCGCAGTGCCTCCTCCAGGGCTGCCCGCCGATCGGTGAGGGGGGTGTCGAGCAGCGAGTCGTCGCCGAGGGCGAGCAGGTCGAAGGCGATGAACCGGGCCGGGGTCCTCTCGGCGAGCATCCGCACGCGCGAGTCGGCGGGGTGGATGCGCTCGGTGAGCCGGTCGAAGTCGAGCCGCCCGTCGTGCTCGATCACGATCTCGCCGTCGACCACGCACCGCTGCGGGAGCCGGGGGAGCAGGGCCTCGACGAGCTCGGGGAAGTAGCGGGTCAGCGGCTTGCCCGTACGGCTGCCGATGACCAGCTCCGGTCCGTCGCGGTGCACGATGGCCCGGAAACCGTCCCACTTGGCCTCGTACTGCATGCCCGGCGGAATCTTCTTCACGGCCTTGGCCAGCATCGGCTTCACGGGCGGCATCACCGGCAGATCCATGGACCGATTGTCTGGTATGCGAGGAATGTCGGCTAGCTCTACGCTGACTCGCATGGCGACCAAGGCGGCAGCGGTGGAGCTGGAAGTCGGAGAGCGGACGGTACGCGTCTCCAATCCGGACAAGGTGTACTTCCCCGAACACGGCTACACCAAGCTCGACATGGTCAGCTACTACCTGGCCGTCGGCGACGGCATCACCCGCGCGCTGCGGAACCGGCCCACGACCCTGGAGCGTTACCCCGACGGGGTGACCGGCGAGTCGTTCTTCCAGAAGCGCGCCCCCAAGTACCTGCCGGAGTGGATCCCCACCGCGCACATCACCTTCCCCAGCGGCCGGTCCGCCGACGAGATGTGCCCCACCGAGCCCGCGGCCGTGATCTGGGCCGCCAACCTCGGCGCCGTGACCTTCCACCCGTGGCCGGTACGGCGCGAGGACACCGACCACCCGGACGAACTGCGCATCGACCTCGACCCCCAGCCCGGCACCGACTACGCCGACGCCGTACGCGCCGCCCACGAGCTGCGCGCCGTCCTGGACGAGCACGGACTGCGCGGCTGGCCCAAGACGTCGGGCGGGCGCGGGCTGCACGTCTTCGTGCCGATCGAGCCGCAGTGGACCTTCACCCAGGTCCGCCGCGCCGCCATCGCCGTCGGCCGCGAGCTGGAGCGCCGGATGCCGGACCAGGTGACGATCAAGTGGTGGAAGGAGGAGCGCGGCGAGCGGATCTTCGTCGACTACAACCAGACCGCGCGCGACCGCACGATCGCCTCCGCCTACTCCGTACGCCCGCGCCCGCACGCCCCGGTCTCCGCACCGCTGGACTGGGACGAGATCGACGACGCGACACCTCGGGACTTCGACATCAGGACGATGCCGGCCCGGTACGCGGAGGTGGGCGACGTCCACGCCGGCATGGACGATCACCGGTTCAGCCTGGAGAGCCTGCTCGAACTGGCCCGTCGCGACGAGGCGGAGCACGGACTCGGCGATCTGCCGTATCCGCCGGAGTACCCGAAGATGCCGGGCGAACCGAAGCGGGTCCAGCCGAGCAGGGCGAAGAAGAGCGACTGAGGAGGACCGGCCGCGGAAGACCACTGGGAAACCCCGCCCGGAGCGGCTCGGAAAGGCCTTCTGACGGCCCTCGACGGGGGTCTCCGCCCGCGCGCACGGGTGATCACGAGTGGGCGGACCGGCCCTCGCGCCCGCTCCCCGCCGAAGGCCGCACAGAGCCTTCGGCGCCCCTCCTGAAAGCGGCTCTGACCTGGGCTTTCGACGTGATTCCCGCTACCGTTCAGGCATCGGGAAAGGGGTGCCGGATGGACCGGAACATACGTGACGTCGACGATGTGCTGAAGCTTCTCGACGGGCTCTTCGCACCGGAGGCCGACCGCTGGACCGCCGACGCGGCCGGCTGGTGGAACGGCTTCTACGGCGACCGCACGAAGCCGGTGCCGTTCTTCGTCGCCAAGCCGGACGAGAGCCTCGTCTCGTACGTCGACCGGGGGTGGGTCGCACCCGGCCGGGCGCTCGACCTGGGCTGCGGCCCGGGACGCAACTCCCTATATCTCGCCTCCCAGGGGTTCGAGGTGGATGCCGTGGACCTCTCCGACGAGGCGATCGCCTGGGCCCGGGAGCGCACCCAGAAGGCGGGCGCGCGGATCCGGTTCCATCACGGAGACGCCTTCGAACTGGCCGGGAGCGCGCTCGCCGGCCCGTACGACCTGATCTACGACTCGGGCTGCTTCCACCACCTGCCGCCGCACCGACGCGTCAGCTACCTCGCCCTCGTCGAGCGGCTGCTCGCGCCCGGCGGGCGGCTCGCCCTGACGTGCTTCGCGTCCGGCGCGATGGGCTCGGAGCTCGCGGACGCCGCCTTCTACCGTGAGCCGGGACTCCACGGCGGCCTCGCCTACACACCGGAGTCCCTGCGCTGGATCTTCTCCGATCTGACGGAGGTCGAACTGCGGCGCATGCGGGACGAGCCCGCCGACTCCCCGCACTTCGGCGAGGACTTCCTCTGGACCGCACTGTTCCGCCGCGAAGGCGCCCCGGCCCCGCTCACCTGACCGCGCGCCGACCCCACGTCCGGGGGAGACTCGGAGACGTAACCGCACACGCCCCGGGAGCTCCGAAGGAGCAGCGCCATGCTCACCACGCGCTACGTCACCGGATCGCCGAACTGGATCGACCTCGGCACCCCGGACATCGAGAAGGCGTCCGCCTTCTACCAGGGCGTCTTCGGCTGGGACTTCGTCTCCGCGGGGCCCGAGGCGGGCGGGTACGGGATGTTCCGCTCCGAGGGCAGGACGGTCGCCGCCGGAATGCAGGTCGAGCCCGGGCAGGGCGGCCCGCCCGCCTGGACCGTGTACTTCCGGTCGGCGGACGCGGAGGCGACCGCCAAGGCCGTCCAGGCGGGTGGTGGCACGGTGCTGTTCGAGCCCATGGACGTCTTCGAACTCGGCCGTATGGCAGTCTTCACCGACCCCGCGGGCGCCGGCTTCGCCACCTGGCAGCCGGGTACGTTCCAGGGCCTCGACCTGGTCGACGGACCGAACTCCCTGACCTGGGCCGAGCTCCACACCCCGGACGTGGACGCGGCCGTCGCGTTCTACCACTCCGTCTTCGGCCTGGAGAGCGCCGAGATGCCGATGCCGGAGGACACCGGGGCCTACCTCACGCTGTACCCGGCGGGTCTGGGGGAGGAGGGGATGTTCGGAGGCGTCGTCCCCCTGGACCTCGACCCCGTCGAGGCGGAGGGCGGTCCGGGCTGGCTGGTCTACTTCGAGGTCCCGGACACCGACGCGGCGGTGGCGGCGGCCGAGCGCCTCGGCGGCACGGTGCGGCTCGCCCCGATGGAGCTGGAGGCCGTCGGCCGCATGGCCAAGCTCGCGGACCCGTTCGGCGCCCGTTTCGCGGTGATCACGAGCACCCCGCTCGACGAGGCGGCGTGAGGCGTCGAGGCGGCCGGAGAGTCGCGCGTGCGACCGCCCGGCGCGCCGCATTGATCGAACGTTGATGGACCGTTTACGGCCGGACGGCAGCGTATCGGCCATGCAGACCGACACCATCGTGATGACCGCCCCGGCCGCCCCCGACATGTCCTGGCAGGAGAACGCGCTGTGCGCCCAGGCCGGGCCCGAGTTCTTCTTCCCCGCCCCCGGCTCCTCGACGCGCGAGGCGAAGCAGCTCTGTGGGGCGTGCGAGGGCCGGGTGGCGTGCCTCCAGTACGCGCTGGAGCACGACGAACGGTTCGGGGTGTGGGGCGGCCTCTCGGAGAAGGAGCGGGGGCGGCTCAAGCGCACGGAAGGCGCCCGCCGTCACCTGCGTCCCTGACACGGATCCGCCCGACAGGGGTCGGCCCGATACGAGTCAGCCCGGTACAAGCCGGCCCGATACGGGTCGGCCCGATACAAGCCCGCCCGATACAAGCCGGGCCGATACGGATCAGCCCGCCACGGGTGTCAGCCCGCCGCGCGGGCCGCCATGCGCGCCTTGCGCGCCGCCAGCTTCTCGTCGAACTTCGCGGCCTCGCTGTCCAGGCCGTTCATGTACAGCCCCAGCTCCTCCTGGGCCTTCAGGCCCTCGGGGCCGAGGCCGTCGATCTGGAGCACCTTGAGGAAGCGCAGCACCGGCTGCAGCACGTCGTCGTGGTGGATGCGCATGTTGTAGATCTCGCCGATCGCCATCTGCGCCGCCGCCCGCTCGAAGCCGGGCATGCCGTGACCCGGCATCCGGAAGTTCACGACGACGTCCCGCACGGCCTGCATCGTCAGGTCGGGGGCGAGCTCGAAGGCCGCGCCCAGGAGGTTGCGGTAGAAGACCATGTGCAGGTTCTCGTCGGTGGCGATGCGCGCCAGCATCCGGTCGCAGACCGGGTCGCCCGACTGGTGGCCGGTGTTCCGGTGCGAGATGCGGGTCGCGAGCTCCTGGAAGGCGACGTACGCGACGGAGTGCAGCATCGAGTGCCGGTTGTCGGACTCGAAGCCCTCGCTCATGTGGGCCATCCGGAACTGCTCCAGCTTGTCCGGGTCCACGGCGCGCGAGGCCAGCAGGTAGTCGCGCATCACGATGCCGTGACGGCCCTCTTCGGCGGTCCAGCGGTGCACCCAGGTGCCCCACGCGCCGTCGCGCCCGAAGAGGGAGGCGATCTCGTGGTGGTAGCTGGGCAGGTTGTCCTCGGTGAGCAGGTTCACCACGAGGGCGATCTTGCCGACCTCGGTGACCTTGGACTGGGACGGGTCCCAGGCCTCGCCGTCCTCGAAGAAGCCCGGGAAGTTCCGGCCGTCGGACCACGGGACGTACTCGTGCGGCATCCAGTCCTTGGTGACCTTGAGGTGCCGGTTGAGCTCCTTCTCCACCACCTCTTCCAGCGCGTAGAGCAGCCGCGCGTCGGTCCACCCTGTCGAGCTGCCGAGGTGGGGAGAGGTGAGCGTCACGGGAACTCCTGGGGACGGAGAGAGGGCATACGGGATTACCTACGGATTCGTAGGTTACGAGACCGTAGGTTAAGGCCCCGTAAGGCCTCGGCCAAGCCCGTCCGGGCGATGTCCGGTTACGTTCCGTTATGTGCGCTGCTGATGGCGGTGTACGGAGAGGCAGGTCACGGACCCGGGGGCACCGGGGGTGGCGTGATCATGGCTACGGAGAGCAGACGGCCGGTCTCCGCGGCGTGAACCGCGGAGACCGGCGCCCGCCGAGCGCCGCGACCGCCCTCGTGGGCGTCAGCGAACCGCCGAACCCACCTCCTCCGCGTTCGTCGCCCGCAGCTCGCCGTCGAGCATCAGCCAGCGGGTGATCCCCAGCGACTCCAGGAACGGCACGTCGTGGCTCGCCACGATCAGCGCCCCCTCGTACGCCTCCAGCGCGGCCGTCAGCTTCCGCACCGACGCCATGTCCAGGTTGTTGGTCGGCTCGTCCAGCATCAGCAGCTGCGGGGCCGGCTCGGCGAGCAGCAGCGCCGCCAGCGTCGCCCGGAACCGCTCTCCTCCCGACAGCGTCCCGGTCGGCCGGTCCGCCCGCGCGCCCCTGAACAGGAAGCGTGCGAGCCGCGCCCTGACGGTGTTCGCGGTCGCCTCCGGCGCGAACCGGGCCACGTTCTCCACCACGCTGAGCTCGTCGTCGAGGACGTCGAGCCGCTGTGGCAGGAACCGGAGGGGCACATGGGTCTCGACCGTGCCGGCCACCGGCTCCAGCTCTCCGGCGATCGTCCGCAGCAGGGTCGACTTGCCGGCGCCGTTCCGTCCGACCAGCGCGACCCGCTCCGGTCCGCGCAACTCGAACTCACCGGCGACCCGGGCGCCGTACCGCAGTTCGAGATCGCTCAGTCGCAGCACCTCGCGGCCGGGGTGGACCATGGTGCGCGGCAGCTCGATGCGGATCTCGTCGTCGTCCCGTACCGCCTCCTCCGCCAGGTCGAGCCGCTCCCGCGCCTCCGCCAGCCGCTCGGTGTGCAGGGTGCGGTGCTTGCCCGCCGAGACCTGGGCGGCGGCCCTGCGGTTGTTGGCGACGATCTTCGGTACGACCTTGTTCTCGAAGCTCTTCTGTCCGTACCGCTTACGGCGCGCCAACTTCATCTGCGCGTCCGAGAGTTCGCGCTTCTGACGCTGGACGTCGGCCTCGGCGACCCGCACCATCCTTTCCGCCGCCTCCTGTTCGGCCGCGAGCGCCTCCTCGTAGGCGGAGTAGGTCCCGCCGTACCAGGTCACCTCGCCCTCGCGCAGATCGGCGATCTGGTCGACGCGCTCCAGGAGTTGACGGTCGTGGCTCACCACCACCAGCACGCCCGACCAGGCGTCCACCGCCTCGTAGAGCCGGGCGCGGGCATGCAGGTCGAGATTGTTGGTCGGCTCGTCGAGCAGCAGGATGTCCGGCCGGGCGAGCAGCAGCGCCGCGAGCCGCAGCAGGACCGACTCGCCGCCGGACACCTCGCCGATGGTCCGGTCGAGGCCGATGTGCCCGAGCCCGAGCTGATCGAGTGTGGCGCGGGCCCGTTCCTCCACGTCCCAGTCGTCGCCGACCGCCGCGAAGTGCTCCTCCGCGACATCGCCGGCCTCGATGGCGTGCAGCGCGGCACGGGTCGCCGCGATCCCCAGCGCCTCGTCGACCCGCAACGCGGTGTCGAGGACGAGGTTCTGCGGGAGGTAGCCGACCTCGCCGACCGTACGGATCGTGCCCTCGGCGGGTGTCAGCTCACCCGCGAAGAGCTTGAGGAGCGTCGACTTGCCGGAGCCGTTCAGGCCGATCAGACCGGTCCGGCCGGGGCCGACCGCGAGCCGGAAGTCGTCCAGGACCTCGGTGCCGTCCGGCCAGGAGAACGAGACGGAGGAGCAGGTGATGAAAGTGGGATGGGTCGCCATGGGGGCCTCCCTGTTGCATGAGCGCGGGCTGGGGCAACGGGTGAGACACCGGGGCGCGGGCAGGCGGAAATGCTCGTACGCCGAGGGCGAAGACGGCACACGCGGCGCTGCGTGAAGCAGCTCAGGGGCACGCGCGGCACGGTGTCTCGCATCCTCAGACGAGCAACGGCCTTCTCCGATCGGGCGACAACAGGGCCAGGTCAGGACGGTACGCCTGAGGCCGGGCGGCGGCAATCGATTTTTCGACGGGCGCCCTCGTAGGCGGGCGGCGCGTCGGGCCGTCAGTCGTCGAGCAGCTGCGCCAGATCCTGGTCCCAGTCCAGGTACTGGTGCTCACGCCCGGCCGGCACCAGATGCTGCGAACGCTTCAGGAAGAGCCGCAGCTCGGACGTGCGCACATGCACCACGGCCACCCCCTCGGGCGCGTGGAACTCGACGACCGTGCGGTCGTAGCCGTACGGACGCACCCGGACGTCCCCGAGCCCGGCGGGCCCGTCCATGCCCTCGGCGAGCAGCTCTCGCGCGAAGGCCCACGACACCTCGACGCCCTCCAGCGTCGCGGGCGGCGGGAACGCCATGCTCACCGCGAAGGGATCCTCGCGGTCGTACCGCAGCGTGGCGGGAACGGTTTCCATCCGGGGAGCGGATGCGACCAGACGGGCCTGAACGGCCTGCTCGATGACGGTGGACAAGGCCAGCTCCTGTCGCGCGGCTTCGGTTCCTGACGTCTCCCTGACACAAGGAAAGACGAACGACGGGGCCGGAACGTGCACTGGGGGGTCACGTGACCTGTGTCACCGCCGCGCTCGCCGCCCCGTCGCACGCGACACGAGGCGCTCTGGACGGCGTCCGCGGGGTGGGCTAGCTTCCGGCGCCATGACGTCCAAGGGGAAGACGAGACGAATGATGTCGGCGGGGCTGAGCGGGGCGGCTGTCGCGCTGGCCCTGACGGCCCCCGCGCACGGCGCGCCGCAGCCCGCACCGGATGCGGGGGCTCCGTCCACGGCGCGGGGGGCCGGCTGGCAGCCGACGGAGACCGGCACCGACGCCCGGTTCCGGGGGCTCGCCGCCGTCGACCGCAGGACGGCCTGGGCCGCTGGCTCGAAGGGGACCGTCCTGCGCACCACGGACGGCGGCCGGAGCTGGCGGAACGTCTCGCCGCCCGGTGCGGGGGAGCTGGAACTCCGTGACGTGGAGGCCTTCGACGCCCGGCGCGCCGTGGTCCTCGCGATCGGTGAGGGCGAGGCGTCACGGGTGCTGCGCACCGACGACGGCGGCGCCACCTGGACGGAGTCCTTCCGCAACACCGACCCGCGGGCCTTCTACGACTGCATCACGTTCTTCGACCACCGGCACGGACTCGCCATGAGCGACCCCGTCGACGGGAAGTACCGCATCCTCTCCACCCGGGACGGCGGCCGGTCCTGGGCGGTGCTGCCGGACGCGGGGATGCCGGCCGCGCTGCCCGGTGAGGCC
Source organism: Streptomyces sp. NPDC013317 (assembly GCF_055563155.1). Taxonomy (NCBI): domain Bacteria; kingdom Bacillati; phylum Actinomycetota; class Actinomycetes; order Kitasatosporales; family Streptomycetaceae; genus Streptomyces; species Streptomyces sp. NPDC013317. The sequence goes on along the minus strand of NZ_JBVHDX010000015.1, from coordinate 106,394 downwards.
GGCTTCGCGGCGAGCGGGCAGTGCCTGGTCTCCTCCGGGCCGAGGGACGTCTGGCTCGCGACCGGCGGCGGGGCCACCGCCCGCGTGCTGCACTCCCGCGACCGTGGGCTGAACTGGACGGTCGCCGAGACGACCGTCCCGGCGGGCGATCCGGCGCGGGGCGTCTTCGGGCTCGCCTTCCGCGACCGTACGCACGGGATCGCGGTCGGCGGCGACTACCGCAAGGACCAGCCGTCGCCGCAGGCCGCCGCGGTCACCGGGGACGGCGGACGCCGGTGGCTCGCCGCCTCGGCCCCGCCGCCCGCGTACCGCTCGGGCGTGGCCTGGCTCCCGCACTCGGCCTCGGCCGCGCTCGCGGTCGGCCCGACCGGCACGGACCTGACGACCGACGGAGGCCGTACCTGGCGGACCGTCGACACCGGCTCGTACGACACGGTCGACTGCACGCGGGACGGCGCGTGCTGGGCCTCCGGCGAGAAGGGCCGTATCGCCCGCCTCGGCAGGCGCTAGCGGGACAGGGCTAGGAAGGCAGCCGCTCGCGGTACGGCGCGAGTGCGTCGGCCGTCTTGGTCGCGTAGAACTCCGTGATCCGGTAGGCGCAGACGCCCTCGACCGTGAACGGGTCGGCCGCCACGATCTTCTCGATCGTCGTGCGGTCGACCCCGGAGGCGAGGACGATGCCGCCGTCGCGCGGGTTCTTGCGCCCGGAGGCGATGAACACGCCGGCGGCGTACTGCGCGTCGAGCCACTCGACGTGCGCGTCGAGCAGGGCGTCCGCCCGCTCGACAGGGGCGGTATAGGTCAATTCCAGTACGAACATGCCCGCAGGCTACCCGGCGGCCTCCGAAGGGCGGGAGCGCGCTCGCCAGTCGGACGGAGGGGTGCCGGGCGCCCGGTGACGGGCCCGTAGGGTGACCGTCATCATGACGATCATCGACCTTCCCGAGGGCTGGCCCACCGACGAGACGGCGGCCCGCGCCGTGCAGGGCGAGCTGCGGTCCCGGCTCGTGCTCGACGAGCCGGGACCGGAGCCCGGCACGGGGCATGTGACGGGGCTCGACGTCGCGTACGACGACGGGCGCGACCTCGTCGCGGCCGCGGCCGTCGTCCTGGACGCCCGGACGCTCGACGTGGTGGAGGAGGCGACGGCGGTCGGCCGGGTGTCGTTCCCCTACGTCCCCGGACTGCTCGCCTTCCGCGAGATCCCGACCGTGCTCGCCGCGCTCGCCTCGCTGACCGCCGACCCCGGGCTGCTCGTCTGTGACGGATACGGGCTTGCCCACCCGCGCTGGTTCGGACTCGCCAGCCACCTCGGTGTGCTCACCGGACGGCCGTCGATCGGCGTCGCGAAGAACCCCTTCACCTTCGCCTTCGACCGACCCGGCCCGGAGCGCGGCGACTTCAGCCCGCTCATGGCCGGTCAGGAGGAGGTCGGCCGCGCCCTGCGCACCCAGGCCGGAGTGAAGCCCGTCTTCGTCTCCGTCGGCCATCGGGTCTCCCTCGCCAACGCCTGCGCCCACACGCTGCGGCTCGCCCCCCGGTACCGCATCCCCGAGAGCACCCGGCACGCCGACTCCCTGTGCCGCCGCGCCCTACGGGACGCCCTGGGGGCTGAGTAGGCGACTGAGTAGGCGTACGGATGGCGGGGCGCGATCATGGACGGCAGGCTGGGGTCCATGACGAGCCCCGTACCCCTCCCGCCGAAATCAGCCGACCGCGGCCTGGTCGCGATGCTCGCCACCGCCGGCATCGCCGCCCTGGCATGGCTCTGCGCCATGGTGTACGTCGTCGCCGCGTGGGTGACGACGTGATCGGTACGCTCCAGTGCGTCGTCCTGGACTGCACCGACGTCATGGAACTGGCCCGGTTCTACCAGCAGTTGCTGGGCGGTGAGATCAACCGGCCCGACGCCCAGTGGGCCGTCGGCGAAGCCTGGGCCACGCTCCACGACGCCGCCGGCGCCCCGGTGCTCGCCTTCCAGGGGGTGGCGGACCACAGACCGCCCGTGTGGGGCGCGGCGGAGCAGCAGTTCCACCTGGACGTCCGGGTGGACGATCTGGCGGCCGCCCATGACGCGGTCGTCGAGCTCGGCGCGTGGCTGCTCGACGACGGGGGCGGCGACCGGGCCTGGCGGATCTACGCGGACCCGGCCGGCCACCCCTTCTGTCTCGTACGCCACTGAGGCGGGCGACGCCCGGAAGCTCCGTGGCAGGGCATCGGCCCTGACTCCGCGTCCAGGTGTCAGCCCCGGTGCGCCACCCGGAAGCGGATGCCGGCCTCGCGGAGCCGGCCGAGCAGGGCGTCGCCCATCGCCACGGCCGTGGTGAGCTGCCCGGAGGTCTTCGGCAGGTCGTCGAGGGCGAGACAGAGCGCGGACTCGGCGAGGATCTTCGCCGTCTCGCCGTACCCCGGATCGCCGCCCGAGACCTCCGTGAACACCCGCCGTCCGCCGCCCTCGCCGACGAAGCGCACCGAGAACCAGCTGCGGGCGCGCCGCTCGGCGCTCGGACCCTGCCCCGGCTCGTAACGGTCCATCAGCCAGCGGCGTACGGGCGCCAGTTGGGCAGCAGCCACGCCCGCGCCGATGACGGCGGTGCCGCCGAGCGCCATCGGGAGTGTCTTGACCGAGGCGTAGTGCCGGTAGCGGAAGTCGGGCCCGTACGCCTCAAGGGCCCGTGCCGAGCGCTCCACCACCTGGGCGTCGATGGTCGGCAGCGGAAGGGCCCAGGTGCCGGTCTCCCGGCTGAAGCGCGGTCCGCCGAGCGGCGCACGGGCCCGGCGGCCCACCAACCGGGGCTCGTGCAGGCGTCGTTCGTGCGCGGCGCGCAGGATCTCCCGGCCGCGTCCCATCGCCGTCAGGGCCGATGCGAACGTACCGCCCGAGAAGACGGCACCCGCCCGTACGAATCCGTCGATCCGCAGGGGTACGTCCTCGGGCAGCTGCTGGACGGTGTAGAACACGCCCAGGTCGTGCGGTACGGAGTCGAAGCCGCAGGCGTGCACGATCCGCGCCCCCGTCTCCCTGGCCCGCGCGTCGTACTTCACGTACATCTCGTCGACGAACTCGCTCTCGCCGGTGAGGTCGACGTAGTCCGTGCCGGCCTCCGCGCACGCCGCCACCAGGCCCTCGCCGTACCAGACGTACGGGCCCACGGTGGTGGCCACCACCCGCGTGGACGCGGCGAGTTCACGCACCGCGTCCGCGTCCGCGGAGTCGGCGACCACCAGCGGCAGCTCCGCGCACCGGGGCCATCGCGCCGCCAGCCGCTCCCGCAGCGCGGTGAGCTTGGCGCGGCTGCGCCCGGCGAGCGCCCACCGACACCCGGCCGGCGCGTGCTCCGCCAGATACTCCGCGGTGAGCTCACCCACGAACCCCGTCGCCCCGAAGAGGACGACGTCGTACGTCCGCTCCCTCGCGTCCCGTCCCGTGCCGTTCCCGGTGTCCATCCAGCCCCTCGCCTTCACGTACGGCTTCCCCTGAGACGGCGGAGCCTAGCGGTAGCTCGTGCGTGGTCCGTCAGCGGTAGTCGTCGGGGTGGCCCTGCATCCAGGTGTTGATCCGGTCCCGCGTACCGAGGAGCAGGGTCTCGTGCTTCTTCAGGTTGGCGAACGAGCGGTCGCCGCCCAGCGTGGTCCGCAGCTTCTCGATCCAGGCGATCGGTTCCGGGAAGTGGCCGGGGCCCTTCGGATCCGCCTTCATGGCGGCGTCGAGCCGGTCGAGCTCGTCGTGGACGCGGCCGAGGAAGTAGGCGCAGTCCGTGGCGCAGCTCCCGCCGAGCGTGGCCTGGAGTCCCGCGAAGGCGTCCCTGACCTGCACCGGCGCGGGGGTCGGGACTCCGTCCTCCGCGGCCGGAGCGTCCTCTGCCGCCCGAGCGCCGTCGCCCGCGAGCGGGGCCGCGGAGGCCGTGGTGGGCGAGGGGCTGCCGGGCTGCTCCTCCGCCGAGGAGCAGGAGACCAGAAGCACGGCCGCGAGCGGCGCTGCGAGCAGGGCTGTCAGCCCTCGTCCGGATATACGCATGTCCGGACCCTACCGGCGCAAGATCGGGATCTCTTCCTCCGGACGGAATTTCCAAGCGCTTGCTCGGCCGGGGGGCTTGTGCGGAGTGGAACGTGTTCCTAGCATCACCGGTGTTACATCATTGGTGTCACACAGCTGGGGGCTTGATGGCGGCGTCGACGGAACCGACCCGGACCGCCCGGAAGGGGCCGCTCACCGGAGTGCGCGTGGTGGAACTGGCCGGAATCGGCCCGGGGCCCTTCGCGGCCATGCTCCTCGGCGACCTCGGCGCCGATGTCGTACGGATCGACCGGCCCGGCGGCTCGGGGCTCGGCATCGACCCCTCGTACGACCTCACCAACCGCAACAAGCGCTCCATCCTCGTGGACCTCAAGGCCGACGGCGGCCCCGCGACCGTCCTCGACCTGGTCGAACGGGCCGACATCCTCATCGAGGGCTACCGCCCCGGCGTCGCCGAGCGTCTCGGGGTGGGCCCGAACACCTGCCTCGCCCGCAACCCGAAGCTCGTCTACGGCCGGATGACCGGCTGGGGACAGGACGGGCCGCTGTCCGCCACCGCGGGACACGACATCGCGTACCTCGCGATCACCGGCACCCTCGGGATGATCGGCCCGGATCCGGAGGGCCCGCCCACCGTCCCCGCCAACCTCGTCGGCGACTACGCGGGCGGCTCGCTCTACCTCGTCGTCGGCGTGCTCGCCGCGCTCCAGCACGCCCGCGCGCACGGCGAGGGGCAGGTCGTCGACGCGGCCATCGTCGACGGGGCCGCCCACCTCGCGACCATGATCCACGGCATGCTGGCGTCCGGCGGCTGGCAGGATCGGCGCGGCGTCAACCTGCTGGACGGCGGCTGCCCCTTCTACGGCACCTACGAGACCTCCGACGGGGGATACATGGCCGTCGGAGCCCTGGAACAGCAGTTCTACGACGAGTTCGTACGCCTCCTCGGCATCGAGGACCTGGCCCCCGCCCGCAGGGACTTCGGACGCTGGGCCGAGCTGCGCACCGCCGTCGCGGAACGCTTCCGCACCCGTACGAGAGACGAGTGGACGGCCGTCTTCGACGGGACCGACGCCTGCGTGGCGCCGGTCCTCTCGCTCCGGGAGGCCCCCGCCCATCCGCACCTCGCCGCCCGCTCCACCTTCGTCGAGCACGCCGGCCTGGCCCAGCCCGCACCCGCGCCCCGCTTCTCCGCCACGCCCGGCACCGTGCGCACCGGCCCCGCCCTGCCCGGCGCCGACACCGACGAGGTCGCCCGCGACTGGGCCGTCCCCTCCCTCACCTCCAAGGAGCCGCAGGCATGAAGCGCCAGCTCTACACCGCCGACCACGAGGCGTTCCGCGAGACCGTCCGCACCTTCCTCGCCAAGGAGGTGCTGCCCCACTACGAGCAGTGGGAGAAGGACGGCATCGTCGCGCGCGAGGCCTGGCGCGCCGCCGGACGGCAGGGGCTGCTCGGGCTCGCCGTCGACGAGGAGTACGGCGGTGGCGGCAACGCCGACTTCCGCTACAGCGCCGTCCTGGCCGAGGAGTTCACCCGGGCCGGCACACCCGGCATAGCCCTCGGCCTGCACAACGACATCATCGGCCCGTACCTCACCTCGCTCGCCACCGAGGAGCAGAAGCGCCGCTGGCTTCCCGGGTTCTGCACCGGAGAGCTGATCACCGCCATCGCGATGACCGAGCCCGGCGCCGGCTCCGACCTCCAGGGGATCAGGACCAGCGCCGAGGACCGGGGCGACCACTGGGTGCTCAACGGCTCCAAGACGTTCATCTCCAACGGCATCCTCGCCGACCTGGTGATCGTCGTGGCCAGGACGACCCCGGAGGGCGGAGCGCACGGGCTGTCGCTGCTGGTCGTCGAGCGCGGTACGGAAGGCTTCGAGCGCGGCCGGAACCTCGACAAGATCGGCCAGAAGTCCCAGGACACCGCCGAACTGTTCTTCCACGACGTCCGGGTCCCCAAGGAGAACCTCCTCGGCGAGCTCAACGGCGCCTTCGTCCACCTCATGACCAATCTCGCCCAGGAGCGGATGGCGATCGCCGTGGCGGGCATCGCCGCCGCCGAACACCTCCTGGAGATCACCACGCGCTACGTGAAGGAGCGCGAGGCCTTCGGACGCCCGCTGGCCAAGCTCCAGCACATCCGCTTCGAGATCGCGGAGATGGCGACCGAGTGCGCCGTCACCCGGACGTTCCTCGACCGGTGCATCGTCGATCACTCGAACGGGGAACTCGACGCCGTCCACGCCTCCATGGCGAAGTGGTGGGCCACCGAGCTGCAGAAGCGGGTCGCGGACCGCTGTCTGCAACTGCACGGGGGGTACGGCTACATGGCCGAATTCCCGGTCGCCCGTGCGTTCACCGACGGCCGCATCCAGACCATCTACGGCGGGACGACCGAGATCATGAAGGAGATCATCGGACGTTCCCTGCTGGGCTGACCCCTCTCTCCTCACCCTCATCGCTGAATCGTTGAAAGGCTTCTCGTGAGCACCGAAGCGTACGTGTACGACGCGATCCGCACCCCGCGCGGCCGCGGCAAGGCCAACGGCGCCCTGCACGGCACCAAGCCCATCGACCTGGTCGTCGGACTCATCCACGAGATCCGGGCCCGGTTCCCCGGACTCGACCCGGCGGCGATCGACGACATCGTGCTCGGCGTCGTCGGCCCGGTCGGCGACCAGGGCTCCGACATCGCCCGGATCGCCGCCATCGCCGCGGGTCTCCCCGACACCGTCGCCGGTGTGCAGGAGAACCGCTTCTGTGCCTCCGGTCTCGAAGCCGTCAACATGGCCGCGATGAAGGTCCGCTCGGGCTGGGAGGACCTCGTCCTCGCCGGTGGCGTCGAGTCCATGTCCCGCGTCCCGATGGCCTCCGACGGCGGCGCCTGGTTCGCCGACCCGATGACCAATTACGAGACCGGCTTCGTGCCCCAGGGCATCGGCGCCGACCTCATCGCCACCATCGAAGGCTTCTCCCGCCGCGACGTCGACGAGTACGCCGCGCTCTCCCAGGAGCGCGCCGCGGCCGCCTGGAAGGACGGCCGCTTCGACCGCTCCGTCGTCCCCGTCAGGGACCGCCACAGTGGCCTGCTCGTCCTCGACCACGACGAGTTCATGCGCCCCGGCACCACCGCCGACTCGCTCGCCGCCCTCAAGCCCTCCTTCGCCACCATCGGCGAGATGGGCGGCTTCGACGCGGTCGCGCTGCAGAAGTACCACTGGGTGGAGAAGATCGACCACGTCCACCACGCTGGCAACTCCTCCGGCATCGTCGACGGCGCCTCGCTCGTCGCCATCGGCTCCAAGGAGGTCGGCGAGCGGTACGGGCTGACCCCCCGCGCCCGTATCGTCGCCGCCGCCGTCTCCGGCTCCGAGCCGACGATCATGCTCACCGGCCCCGCGCCAGCCACCCGCAAGGCGCTCGCCAAGGCGGGCCTCACGATGGACGACATCGACCTCGTCGAGATCAACGAGGCCTTCGCCGGCGTCGTGCTCCGCTTCGTCAAGGACATGGGCATCAGCCTGGACAAGGTCAACGTCAACGGTGGCGCGATCGCGCTCGGCCACCCCCTCGGCGCGACCGGCGCGATGATCCTCGGCACCCTCATCGACGAGCTGGAGCGCCAGGACAAGCGCTACGGCCTGGCCACGCTGTGCGTCGGCGGCGGCATGGGCATCGCCACCGTCGTCGAGCGCGTCTGACCGTCCGTCCCTTCCCATCTTCGAAAGACACCACCATGAGCGAGAGCACCACCATCCGCTGGGAGCAGGACGAGTCCGGTGTCGTCACCCTCGTCCTCGACGACCCGAACCAGTCCGCGAACACCATGAACCAGGCGTTCAAGGACTCGATCGCGGCGATCGCCGACCGCGCCGAGGCCGAGAAGGACTCCATCCGCGGCATCATCTACACCTCCGCGAAGAAGACCTTCTTCGCGGGCGGCGACCTCAAGGACATGATCCGGCTGCGCCCCGAGGACGCGCGGATCGCCTTCGACACCGGCACCGAGATCAAGCGCTCGCTGCGCCGCATCGAGACGCTCGGCAAGCCGGTCGTCGCGGCCATCAACGGGGCGGCCCTCGGCGGCGGCTACGAGATCGCCCTCGCCTCGCACCACCGCGTGGCGCTCGACGCGCCCGGCTCCAAGATCGGCCTGCCCGAGGTCACGCTCGGCCTCCTCCCGGCGGGCGGCGGCGTCACCCGTACCGTACGCCTCATGGGCATCGCCGACGCGCTGCTGAAGGTGCTGCTGCAGGGCACCCAGTACTCCCCGCAGCGCGCCCTGGAGAACGGCCTCGTCCACGAGGTCGCCGGCACTCCCGAGGAGATGCTCGCCAAGGCGCGCGCCTTCATCGACACGCACCCCGAGTCGCAGCAGCCCTGGGACGTCAAGGGGTACAAGATCCCCGGCGGAACGCCGTCGAACCCCCGGTTCGCCGCCAACCTGCCGGCCTTCCCGGCCAACCTGAAGAAGCAGCTGAACGGCGCGCCCTACCCGGCCCCGCGCAACATCCTCGCCTGCGCCGTCGAAGGCTCCCAGGTCGACTTCGAGACCGCGCTCACCATCGAGGCCCGCTACTTCACCGAGCTGGTCACCGGCCAGACGGCGAAGAACATGATCCAGGCCTTCTTCTTCGACCTCCAGGCCGTCAACTCCGGCGCCAACCGTCCCCGGGGCGTCGAGCCGCGCCCCGTCCGCAAGGTCGCCGTCCTCGGCGCGGGCATGATGGGCGCCGGCATCGCGTACTCCTGCGCCCGCGCGGGCATCGAGGTCGTCCTCAAGGACGTCACGGCGGAGGCGGCGGCCAAGGGCAAGGGCTACTCCGAGAAGCTGTGCGCCAAGGCCGTCTCCCGCGGCCGGACCACCCAGCAGAAGGCCGACGAGCTGCTCGCCCGGATCACCCCGACCGCCGACCCGGCCGACCTGGCGGGCTGCGACGCGGTGATCGAGGCCGTCTTCGAGGACACCGCGCTCAAGCACAAGGTCTTCGAGGAGATCCAGGACATCGTCGAGCCCGACGCGCTGCTCTGCTCCAACACCTCCACCCTGCCGATCACCGTGCTCGCCGAGGGCGTCTCCCGTCCGGTCGACTTCATCGGACTGCACTTCTTCTCGCCGGTCGACAAGATGCCGCTGGTGGAGATCATCAAGGGCGAGCGCACCGGTGACGAGGCACTGGCCCGCGCCTTCGACCTGGTGCGGCAGATCAAGAAGACCCCGATCGTCGTCAACGACTCGCGCGGCTTCTTCACCTCCCGGGTGATCGGCCAGTTCATCAACGAGGGCGTGGCGATGGTCGGCGAGGGCGCCGACCCCGCCTCCGTCGAGCAGGCGGCCGCGCAGGCCGGCTACCCCGCCAAGGTGCTCTCCCTGATGGACGAGCTGACCCTCACGCTGCCCCGGAAGATCCGGAACGAGACGCGGCGCGCGATCGAGGAGGCCGGCGGCACCTGGGCCGGGCACCCCGCGGACGCGGTGATCGACCGTCTGGTCGACGAGTTCGGGCGCACGGGACGCAGCGGGGGCGCGGGCTTCTACACGTACGACGAGACCGGCAAGCGGGTCGGCCTCTGGCCCGGACTCCGTGAGCACTTCACGCGGCCCGACGTCCACATCCCCTTCGAGGACATGAAGGAGCGGATGCTCTTCTCCGAGGCGCTGGACTCGGTCCGCTGCCTGGAGGAGAACGTCCTGACCTCGGTCGCCGACGCGAACATCGGCTCCGTCATGGGCATCGGCTTCCCCGCCTGGACCGGTGGTGTGCTCCAGTACATCAACGGCTACGAGGGCGGGTTGCCCGGCTTCGTGGCACGCGCGCGTGAGCTGGCGGAGAAGTACGGCGAGCGCTTCCAGCCGCCGGCGCTGCTGGTGGAGAAGGCGGAGCGGGGCGAGGTGTTCACGGACGCGTGACGTCCGCGCACCGCTGAGCGGCCCCGGCGCACCGCCCCGATCCCCCGATCGGGCGGTGCACCGGGCCCGCCTCGCGTGGGGCCTGGGACGGAGCGACGCGGTGTGAGACGGAGGCCCCGCCCAGGACCGGGGCGAGCATGAGCCCGAAGACCGACGCACCCCCTGCCGTCACGACCCCCGCCACAGCCCAGGCCCACTGCCGGGCGGACACTCCCGTGCTTTCCTCCACCATCGCCCCCTACCGTGAACGCGTGGCGGGGCGCACGTGAGATCGGCATACAGGGACGACAGGATCGGCGTCCGCTCGTCGGCGGTGCGCCTATCGGCCGGGTACGTCCGAGTCCGTCCCCGCCGCCGTCTCCGTGCCGAACGCCTCCCGCAGCTCCTCCCGGAGGGAACGCTGGAAGGCCGTCACGAGGGCCTGGATCACCATGGGCTGCATGTGCGCGGAGAGCGACTTCATCGCGGCGAGGTGGTCCGGGTCCTCGGCCCGCTCCCGGTAGGGGTTCCAGACCTCCTCGCGGAAGAGGCGGGACAGTTCCTGGGCCGCCATGCGCGCGTGCTCCAGCAGGACGGTGCGCGAGGCCAGGATCGTCTCGTGGGCGATGGGAACGTCGAGCAGCTCGACGCCGAGCCGCAGCAGCGAGGCGTCGAGCCGGAAGACGTCGGGGTCGGTGCCCCGGTCGAGGACGCCCATGGCCGCGAGGCGGTCGACGTCCTCGTCGGTCAGCCCCCGTCCGGCGCGCCGCTCCAGCTCGCGCCGGGTGATCTCCTCGGCGGACTCGGGCGCCCAGGCGGCGATCAGTGCCCGGTGGACGGCCAGGTCCCGCTCGCTGAGGTCGGGCGGCAGCTGGTGCAGATAGCGTTCGATGGCCGCGAGAGTCATCCCCTGTCGCTGGAGTTCCTCGATCAGGGCCAGGCGGGACAGGTGTCCGGGCCCGTACTGTCCGACGCGGCGCGGACCGATGGCCGGCGGGGGCAGCAGCCCCTTGGTGCTGTAGAAGCGGACGGTCCGCACGGTGACCCCCGCCCGGGCGGCCAGCTCGTCGACGGTGAACGTCGGCGCCTGCTCGGGCTGCTCGGGCTGCGCCTCGGTCTCGGTGGCCATCTGGAGGTGCCTCGCTTCCGGTGCCGTGCCTGACGTGCCGTCCCTCGGTGCAACAGTATTGCTGTCTCACCAGCGATGTAAAAGCGTGCGACCGATGTCGGTGGTGACCTCTACGGTGAACGCATGTCGGGGATCGTGTACGTACGGGGGGACGCCACCGCGCCGCAGGGCAAGGGCGTCAAGATCATCGCGCATGTCTGCAACGACCTGGGCGGCTGGGGCAAGGGTTTCGTCCTGGCGGTGTCACGCCGCTGGCCGGAGCCGGAGGCGGCCTACCGCCGCTGGCACCGGGAGCGCGCGCGGAACGACTTCGCGCTGGGCGCGGCCCAGTTCGTTCAGGTCGGACCGTACGTCTGGGTGGCCAACCTGGTCGGCCAGCGCGGGATGCGCGCCGGCCGGAGCGCCGGGGCGCCCGTGCGGTACGAGGCGATCGACGCGGCGCTCGGCCTGCTCGCGGGGAAGGCGGAGGAGTTGGGGGCCTCCGTGCACATGCCCCGGATCGGCTGCGGGCTGGCCGGCGGGAAGTGGTCGCTGGTGGAGCCGCTGATCACCGAGCGGCTCACGGCGCGGGGGATACCGGTCGCCGTGTACGACTTCGACGCGTAGGCGGTCGTACGGGTCCGGCCTCCGACCCGCGCGTGGTCTGGCGTGTACCTGCCGCTAGAGTCACGTGCTTGTTCGAATTCGGGGATGAATGACTGGGGAGGGTCATGTACGCGGAACTCAGGGAGACGGCAACGGAGTTGGCCGGAGTCCTGTGGCGTGAACACACCGTGTACCGGGAGCGCGGCGGTGGGGTCGTGATCCGGGGCGACCACGTCGAGCGCTGGATCAGCCTGGCCCCGACCGGTGGCAGGAACCAGGCCCGGCTGCGCGCCGGGCGCCTCCTGGACGGTGGCACCACGGCGCCGGCGCGCTCGGAGATCGTGGTCGACCTCTCCACCGGGACGGCGGAGCTGGCGGCGGTCTGTCGTCGTCTGCTCGCCGACGTCGCCGCCGCGGACCCGCCGGCCCCTTCCCGGGCCCGCACCGGACGCCCGGCCCGCACCGGACGCCCGGCCCGCGCCCAACGCCCCCGCCGCGCCGGGCGCCCGACCAAGTCCACCGGCCCCCGCCCGGCCAGAAGACGCCATACGAGCCTCGGCTCCTGGGTGGTGGTGCTCTGCGTCGCCGGGATCGTCGGGCTCTGGGCCTACTCCCAGATCCACGTGTACGGGTACTAGGCCGTGACCGGCAATCAAGAGGGCAAGGGATTCCCCGTGTGTGACGACTCCGAGACGTCGGGACCCGGCACGGCCAGAAAAGTGCGCAACGGGTGAGTGACGAGCAGAGCAGAGCGAGGGAGGAGTCCCTCGTCAGGTCGTTCGCCGCTGCCTCGCGTGTCGAGTGCGGTCCCGTGGACGTCGAGGCGGCCCGCCTGACCTACCGGGAGGCGGGTTTCGACGTCACCGACGAGCTCGTGGAGTTCCTCGGGACGTACGGCGAGACGACGGTCTTCTGGCCATCGCACGTCACCGGGGACGAGGCGTCGCTGACGATCTCCGTCGGGGAGGCCGTGGGGGCGTTCCCGGCGTACGTGCGCTCTTTCGAGAGGCGTCTGGGAATGTCCGCCCTGCCGGTGGGCATCGCCCTCTCGACCGAGGAGGTGGTTCTCCTCGCGGAGAACGGTGACATCGTCCTGGGTGGTGACGCAGGAGTTCAACGGGTCGCGCACGGGTTCGAGGAAGCCGTGCGGGCCCTGATCTCCGGCGACTGGGACATGACGTTCTTCTAGTCGCCGCAGCTCTCGAACCGTATGCCGTCGATAGCTGCCGCCGAGGCCGGACAGGTGGTGGGCGCCCCGCCCCGGCGCCCTTCGGCTACAGCGGCCCCAGCACCGCCCTCTGCGCGTCCGTACGATCTCCCCGACCCGTGAACCGTGTCATCCAGCCCAGGGTCCACTTTCAGCACACCGCCTAGGGGCGGTGACGCACTCGGCCCGCCGACGCACGGAGGCGCGGCGGGCCGAGGGGGAGCGGGTCAGGCCGTTCAGAACGCGGTGACCGGGTAGTGGTCGCTCAGGTTGGTGTACGTGTAGCGCGTGCCCCAGCTGGAGACCGTCCAGGGCGCGCTCTGCTCCAGGACCACGTTGTTCGTCCAGTTCGCCGGGCGCGCGTTGCCCGAGCGGTACAGAACGTAGTCGAGGTCCTCGCGCGGGTCGTCCGGGTAGCGCTCGGAGGCGATCGAGTTCAGCTCGGTGTCGAAGGAGTACGGGTGGCCCGTGCGGGCGTCCGCCCCGGCCAGGCCCGCGTCGGCGAGCATCGTCCCGTACTCGGGCGTCCGGGAGTCGACGTTCATGTCGCCGGCCACGATGACCTGCTCGTTCGCCGGGATGTTCTTGCCGTCGAGGAACGCGTCCATCGCCTTGAACTGCCGGCTGCGCATCTGCGCCGCCTCGCCCGCCGAGCAGCCCGGGTCCGTGGACTGGGCGTGGGTGCCCACGACGTGGACCCTGCTGCCGTTCACGTCGAGGACGGTGTAGACGAAGCCCTTGTTCGAGTACCAGTCGGCGCCGCAGGCGTCCTTGTAGACGTACTGTTCCTTGCGGACGATCGGCCACTTGCTGAGGATCGTCACGCCGCCGTCCTCCGGCGTCGTGGCCGAGTAGGCCTCGCTGGTCGCGTCCCAGCCCGTCTTGCTGCGGCCCATGACCGGCGTCTGGTACGGGTACTGGGCGGCAGAGTTCGCCTTGAGGGCGTCCGAGGAGGAGTTGTCGAAAGCCTCCTGGATCACGACGACGTCGTGGCCCTGGTAGAAGGAGGCGGCGGGTATCGCCTTGGCCCGGTGGTCCTGGCCCCAGTTCGGGTAGAGCGTCTTGCTGAAGAGGAAGGCGTTGTAGGTGAGCACCTTCAGGCGCGGGGCTTCGGCGGCCGAGGCCGACGGCGCTGCGGTGGCCAGGGTCGCGGCGGCGAGCGCCAGGGACAGGGCGGCGCCGGAGGCACGGCGGTGTGCGGCGAGCGGCACGTAAACTCCCTCAGTAGGTGGGGGGTTGGAGCGGCGCCGCACATCAAATCAGCCGTAGTTACCTTGCGGTAGCCATTGGGTGCCGGGAATCTTGCGCGGTCATGTCAGCATGAGCGGTCACCGCGAGCGGCACCCGGGGAAAGGGCGCCAGCTTCGAGCGGGTACCATGCGCGCATGACCCTCGCGCAGAATTCGACGATCTTCGACATGGACCTTGGTCCGCTCAACCCGGTCACGGCTGAGCTGATCCTCGGCGTGGTCCTGTTCGCCCTCACCTTCCTGATCCTGGCGAAGGGCATCCTGCCGAAGATCAACCGCACCCTCGCCCAGCGCGAGGACGCCATCGCCGGCGGCACCGGGCGCGCCGACGACCTGCGCGCCGAGGCCACGCGAATCCGCGAGCAGTACGAGGCCGAGCTGGCCGAGGCCCGCCACGAGGCGGCCCGCATCCGTTCCCAGGCGACCGAGGAGGGCGCGGCCGCCATCGCCGCCGCCCGCGCCGAGGGCATCCGCGAGCGCGAGGCCATCCTCGCCGCCGGCACCGAGCGCATCGCCGGCGAGCGCGCCGCCGCCGAGCGCGAGCTCTCCGCCGACGTCGACGCCTGGGCCCGCGCCCTGGCCGGCCGCATCGTCGGCGAGCCGGTCGGCGCCGACCGCGGCTGACGTACGCACGCACCACCAGATCGGGGCCGTGCCCCGGGCCTCGGCCCGGCGCACGGCCCCGGACTTTTGGGCCTTTGCCGCAGTGTCCCGACCGAGGCAGGCTGAGAACGTGAGGAGAGTGCGCACGTGACCGGACCGAAGGACGCCCGCGAGGCCGCCGAGACGGCGACCGGCACGACCGGCACGACCGGGGCGACCGGCGGGACCGGCGGGACCGGACCGAAGGACGCCCGCGAGGCCGCCGAGACGGCGACCGGCGCGACTGGTCGCCGGGCGGACTCCGATACGCCCGCGGCTCCCGCGCCGCCGCCCGTCGGCGGAGTCCTCTGGGGGATGGCGGGAGACATCCGGGGGCTGCTGATGCTGCCCGCCGCGTTCACGCTGCAGGTCGCCCACCCCGCCGTCGGCGCCGGCGTGGACCAGTACTCCGTCTTCCGCACCGACCCCTGGGGCCGTGGCGAGCGCTCGCTGCGCTCCCTGCAGCTCTGGGTGTACGGCGGCGAGGCGGCGATCGAGGAAGGCCGCCGGGTCCGGCGGATCCACCGGACCATCCAGGGAACCGACACCCGCGGCCGCCCCTACCACGCGCTCACCCCCGCCACCTACGCCTGGGTGCACGCCACCGGGTTCCCGGTGTTCCACTACGGCCGGCGCTACCTCGCCCGCCCGCTCACCGAGGCGCAGGAACGGCAGCTCTACGCCGAGTGGCTCCAGGTCGGCCGCATCCTCGGCATCCAAGACCGTGACATGCCCCCGACGATCGAGGAGTTCTGGCCGTACTACCGCACGATGCTCGCCGAGGAGGTGGAGGCCACTCCCGTCGTCCGCGAGCTGGTCGCCGCCGACCAGGAGATCCCGCCACCCGACCGAGGACCCCTGCCGCTACGGCTGCTCCTCAGGGCGCTCTGGCCGGTGATCATGCCCCGGTACACCCGGTTCCGCTCCTTCGTCACCGTCGGTCTGATGCCGCCGGACGCCCGCGAGGCCCTCGGCCTGGAGTGGACCGACGAGCAGGAGCGGCGGCTGCGCCGCTTCACCCGGGTGGTACGGGCCGTGGTGCCCGTACTCCCCGAGCGGCTGCGTTACCTGCCCCTGGCGAGCAAGGCGCGGCGGGAGGCCCGTACGAAGGCCCGGGCGAGGGTCCGGCTCACCGGGCCAGACCTCCGCGCCTGATCACCTCCGCGTACCAGCGCGCGCTGTCCTTCGGCGTACGGCGCTGGCTCGCGAAGTCCACGTGCACCATCCCGAACCGCTTGCCGTAGCCGTACGCCCACTCGAAGTTGTCCAGCAGCGACCAGAGGAAGTACCCCCGCACGTCCGCACCGTCGGCGATCGCGCGGTGTGCGGCCGCGAGATGGGCGTCGAGGTACGCCACCCGCTCCGGGTCGTGGACCTCGCCCTCCGGGTCGGCGTAGTCGTCGTATGCGGCGCCGTTCTCGGTGATCAGCAGCGGCACCTCCGGCAGCTCGTCACGGAGCCGGACGAGCAGCTCGTACAGCCCGTCCGCGTCCACCGGCCAGTCCATCGCGGTGCGCGGTCCCGGCGCCGGAACGAACCGCACCCGCTCCGGCGCGCCCGGCCAGGGCGAGGGGGACTCCGAGACGCCGGCGCCGACGACGGAGGGGGAGTAGTAGTTGATCCCCAGCGAGTCGATGGGCGTGGCGATCGCCGCCAGATCGCCGTCCCGGACGAAGGACCAGTCCGTGATTCCGGCGGTGTCCTCGACCAGATCGGCGGGGAGACGGCCGTGGAAGACCGGGTCGAGGAAGATCCGGTTGCCGACGGCGTCGATACGGCGGGCCGCGTCCTGGTCCTCGGGCGCGTCGGACAGCGGCCTGATCGCGTGGAGGTTGAGCGTCAGCGAGACCTCCGCCGAGGCGGGGACGGCCGCGCGCAGGACGCCGGCGGCGAGGCCGTGGGCCAGATTGAGGTGGTGCGCGGCGCGCAGAGCGGCCGCGTCGTCGGTGCGGCCCGGCGCGTGGACACCGGAGCCGTAGCCGAGGAAGGCGGAGCACCAGGGTTCGTTGAGGGTCGTCCAGGTGGTGACCCGGTCGCCCAGCGCCTCGGCGGCGAGCCCCGCGTACTCGGCGAAGCGCTCCGCCGTCGTACGCTCCGGCCAGCCTCCCGCGTCCTCGAGCTCCTGGGGGAGATCCCAGTGGTAGAGCGTGGCGACCGGCCGGATTCCGGCGTCGAGCAGTTCGTCGGCCAGCCCGCGGTAGAAGTCGAGGCCCTTCTGGACGGCCGGGCCGCGGCCCGTCGGCTGGATCCGGGTCCAGGAGAGGGAGAAGCGGTAGTCCGTGAGGCCCAGCTCCTTCATCAGAGCCACGTCCTCGCGCACCCGGTGGTAGTGGTCGGCGGCGATGTCACCGGTGTCGCCGTTGCGCACCTTGCCCGGCGTGCGGCTGAAGGTGTCCCAGATGGACGGGGTGCGGCCGTCCTCGGCGGCGGCGCCCTCGATCTGGTAGGCGGCTGTCGCCGCGCCCCAGCGGAAGCCGTCGGGGAAGAGAGCGTTCATGGACGGAGACCTCCAGTGAGAGGGAGACAAGGAGAGAGCTGCCCGAGTCGGCCGGCCGGCCCGTGCGGGGCGGAGGCCGGGCGGCGGTCCGGGCGGGCGAGCCCGGGCGGAGCGGGGGAGGAGCCCGGGCGGGGACGCCCGGACGGGGAGGCGCCGGACGGGGAGGCGTCGGTGGGGGAGCCCGGGCGGGGAGGCCCAGTTGGGGGAGCGCGGGTCGGGAAGCGGGGGCGGGGGAGCGCTTCAGCCCTTGACGGCACCCTGCATGATGCCGCCCACGATCTGCCGGCCCAGCAGGCCGAAGACGAGCAGCACGGGCAGCGTGCCCAGCAGGGTGCCCGCCATGATCACGGACTGGTCGTGGACATACCCGCCGCCGAGCTGGCGGAGCGCGACCTGCACGGTCGGCTCCTGCGAGGAGAGCGCGATGATCGGCCAGAAGAAGTCGTTCCACGCGGCCATGAAGGTGAGCAGCCCGAGCACGGCCATTCCGGGGCGGGCCACGGGCACCACGATCGACCAGAAGATCCGTGCCGAGGAGGCCCCGTCGACCCGGGCTGCCTCGATCAGCTCGTCCGGCAGGGCCTGGACCAGGAACTGGCGCATGAAGAACACCCCGAAGGCCGAGACGAGTCCCGGCAGGATGACCGACTGCAGCTGGTTCACCCACCCCAGTTCCGCGATCAGCATGAAGAGCGGGATCACTCCGAGCTGCGGCGGGATCATCATCGTGCCGACGGTGATCGCGAGCAGCGCGCCCCGGCCGCGGAAGCGCAGTTTGGCGAAGGCGAACCCGGCCAGCGTGCAGCAGAGCACCGTGCCGACAGTGATGGAGCCGGAGACCACGAGGGAGTTGAAGAGCGCCTTGCCGATGTCCGCCTCCTCCATCACCGCCTCGAAGTTGCGGAAGAGGTTCGGCCCGGGCAGCAGCGTCGGCGGCACCTGCGCGAGATCGGCGTTCGAACGGCTCGCGGCGACGATCGTCCAGTAGAACGGGAAGGCGGAGACGAGGACGGCGAGGATCAGGATCGCGTACGTGATCCGGCCTCCGCGGCCCGTACGGCCGGCGACACGCGTGGTCATGCCCGGCCCTCCTTCCGTGAACGGCGGCGCACGATCAGGGCGTTGACCCCGACGAGGACGAGGATGAGCAGGAACATCAGCCAGGCGATGGCGGCGGCGCGTCCGAGGTGGAAGAACCCCCAGCCCTGTTCGTACAGATAGAGACCGAGCGTCTGGTACTGGTGGGAGATGCCGCCCGATATGGACCCCTCGAAGAGCAGCGGCTCACCGAAGAGCTGGGTCGCGCCGATCGTGGAGACGACGGTGGTGAACACGATCGTGGGACGCAGACCGGGCAGGGTGACGTGGAAGAACTGCCGCCAGCGGGAAGCCCCGTCCACCTCCGCCGCCTCGTACAGCTCGGCGGGGATGGACTGCATGCCCGCCAGGTAGATCAGGGCGTTGTAGCCCGTCCAGCGCCAGATCACGATCGAGGAGACGGCGATCTGCGAGGCGAGCGTGCCGTTCTGCCAGTCGACCGGGTCGAGACCGACCAGTGAGAGACCGTAGTTGACGAGCCCGTAGTCGTGCCCGAAGAGCTGCGCGAAGACGAGGGTGGCGGCGGCGACGGAGGTCGCGTACGGCAGCAGCATCGCCGTACGGAAGAACGTCCGGCCGCGGAGCTTGTAGTTGAGCAGGTGGGCCAGGCCGAGCGCCATCGCGAGCTGCGGCACGGTGGAGAGCACACCGATCGTGAAGGTGTTGCGCAGCGCGGTCCAGAAGAACTCGTCCGTCAGCAGAGCCGCGTAGTTGCCGAAGCCGCGCCACTCCATCTCGCCGGGGGTCTGCAGCTCGACGCGGTAGAGCGAGACGAAGGCGGTGTAGATCAGCGGGAAGAGACCGAACGCCGCGAACAGGGTGAAGAAGGGGGCGAGATAGGCGTACGGAACGAGGGCGGACCGTCTGCGGCGGCGGGCCGGTCCGGAGGACCGGGCCGACGACGGCGGTACGGGCGCCTTCGTCGGCCCGGAGGCGGTCAGGGTCACGGTGCGGCCCTTCGGGTCGGATGAACGGGTGCGGTGCGCCGCGCTGCGGCGGCTTCCCCGGCGGGCGGGGCGGTGGGGGGTCGGGGGGTGTGGGGCCTCGGGCGTTCCGGGCCCACACCCCCCACCGGTGTCAGCCGACGGCGTTCTCGACGCCCTTCCGGGCGTTGGACCACGCCTTGTCGGGCGAGGTCCCCTTGCGCTCCACCTCGCTCAGCGCGTTGGTGATCTGGTCGGCGACGTTCTTGTCGTGGACCCCGAGCACCTGGACCGGCGCGGCCTTGGCCGCGTCCCCGAAGATCTGGCCGATCGGCGCACCCGAGAAGTACGGGTCCGTCGCCGTCGCGACCTTGGCGATGGCACCCGTGGACGAGGGGAAGTTCCCCTGCTTGGTGAAGAGCGTGGCCTGCTGCTCGGGGGCGGTGAGCCACTTGATCAGCTCGTACGCCTCCTTCTTGTGCTTCGCCGCACGCGGTACGGAGAGATACGAACCGCCCCAGTTGCCGGCGCCGCCGGGCAGCTTGGCGACGTCCCACTTGCCCTTGCCGGCGTCACCGGCCTGGCCCTTGATGTAGCCCAGCATCCACGCGGGGCAGGGAAGTGTCGCGAAGGAACCGGTCGAGAACGCCTGGTTCCACTGCGGCGACCACTGGTCGAGCTTGGCGCTGAGCCCCTCCTGGGCGGCCTTGGCCGAGGTGTCCCACGCGTTCTTCACGGCGGGGCTTTCGGCGTAGACGAGCTTCCCGGAGGCGTCGTAGTACCGCTCCTTCTCCTGGCCGATCATGACCGCGTACAGGCTGCCGACGCTGTCCACCCAGGCGCTCTTGGCCGGGGCCTTGGCCTTGTACTGCTCGCCGAGCGCCAGGTAACCGTCCCAGGTGGACCACTTCTGTGCCAGCTCGGCGCGGTCCGTGGGAAGGCCGGCCTGCTTGAACAGGTCCGTGCGGTAGCACATGGCCTCCGGGCCGACGTCCGTGCCGAGCCCCAGGACCTTGCCGTCCTTGGTGGTCGCGGCGGACCACTTGGCCTCCGCGAACTCGCCCTTGAGCGCGTCCGCGCCGTACTTCGTCAGGTCCTCGAACTTGTCCGACTGCTGCTGGGTGACGGAGGCGATCCGGCCGACCTCGATGCCCTGGACGTCGGCGAGCCCGCCCCCGCCGGCGAGCCGGGTCTGGAGCGACTTCCAGTAGTCCTGCTCGTCCTCGGTGTCGGACTGCTTGATCGTCACGTTGGGGTGCAGCTTCTCGTACGCGGCGTAGAGCCCGGCCTCCTTGTAGCCGAACGAGCCGAAGAGGTCGACGGTGATCGTGACCTTTCCGCCCGCGCTGTCGGAGGAGCCGTCGGATCCCCCGGATCCGCAGGCGGCGAGCAGGGCCCCGGTGAGAACGACCGCGCCGATCCGTACGGCGGCGGTCGTTCTGGCGGCTCGGGCAGTGGGCATGTAAGGCCTCCGTCTTGAGAGCGCTCTCAGGAATGCGTCTGGAGCGTGCCTGCCGGGGTGGGTTCCCGTCAAGAGTCGAACGCGTAACAGCTCGGACTACGCCCGGACTTGTTCACCCGCTTCAGGAGCCGTAGACGGCGGAACCCTGGTCGGCGGGTCAGGCGGAGTCCCGGCGGACGAGCTGCGTCTCGGTGATCACCGGCTCCGCGACCCCCGTGCCGTCGAGCGTCCGCATCAGCAGCCGCACCATCAACCGGCCCATTCCCTCGATGTCCTGACGGACCGTCGTCAGAGGAGGGTCGGTCGTCCCGGCCACCGGGAGCACGTCGTCGAAGCCGACGAGCGCCACGTCCTGCGGGACCCGCCGGCCGTGCTCGCGCAGGACGCGCAGCGCGCCCGACGCCATCAGGTCGTTGGCGGCGAAGACGGCGTCCAGATCAGGGCGGCGGCGCAGCAGTTCGGTCATCGCGCGCGCGCCGCTCTCCTCCGTGAACGCACCCTCGGCCACCAGGTCCGCGTCGGCGTCGGGCAGTTCGTCCCGGTATCCGTCGAGCCGGTCGAGTGCCGAGGTCTGGTCGCGCGGCCCGGTGATGTGCGCGATGCTCCGGCGGCCGAGCGAACGGAGATGGCGCACGGCGGTGCGGGCGCCCCCGCGGTTGTCGCAGTCGACGTACGGGACGGACGGCTCGTCCGCGGGTCCCGTCCAGCCGGGCCGCCCGCCGAAGACCGTGGGCACCTGCGCGCGCCGGACGATCTCCGGGAGCTGGTCGTCGTTGTGGAGCGAGAAGGCGAGCGCCCCGTCGACATGGCCGCCGCCGAGGTAACGCGCGATCCGCTCGTGATCGCCCGGGCCCTCCACCCAGAGCAGGACCAACTGGGCGTCGTGAGCGGTCAGTTCGCGGCTGATGCCACGCACCTGCTGCTCGAAGAAGGGGTCGGAGAAGATCCGGAACTCGGGCTCCGCGATGATCACGGCTACGGCGCCGTTGCGCCGCGTCACCAGGGTCCGCGCGGCGTGGTTGGGCACGTACCCGAGCTCCTCGACGGCCTCGCGCACCTTCTCCGCGAGCGCCTCCCGCACTCCCGCCCCGCCGTTGACGACGCGGGACACCGTCGCCCGGGACACCCCGGCGCGCGCGGCGACGGCTTCCAGGGTCGGGCGCGTCCCGGTCGTCGTTTCGCTCAAGGCTGGCTCCCCACGGGCATGGTGGTACGACAGTGCTGACAGCGTCGAGGGTAACGCCTGGTCGGGCGGGCCAGGACGGAGGGGAAGGCGCCCTCGGCCACCCGGGAGCGCGCTCAGCGGCCGGATCGCAGGACGTCCACGCTCGGCAGCCCCCGGTGACGGTGGTGGGCATCGGCGATGCCCGCGAGAGACGGGCGGCCGAGTTCCCGGTAGGCCGCGGTGAGCAGCTCGTGGGCGTACGCCTCGTGCTCCGCGCGGCCGTACGAGGCCCAGTGCAGGTCCCGGCCCAGTGCCAGGGCCTCTGCCGGATCGCCGCCGTCCACTCGCCGCAGGGCCTCGTCACGGGCCTCCCGGACCGCCTCGGCGTCGTCGAAGAGCTTCTCCATGGCGGACCCGAAGCGGTACGCGTCGGCAGCGCCCAGCGGCGGACGGTCCAGCGCCGTCGCCCCGGAGACCAGGGCCCCGGCGCCGTCCATGGTCGTGATCCGGGCGGTGTCGACGGGCCGTCGGCGGAACACGTACGCCTCGGAGTAGGCGAGTCCGGTCTCCGTACGCTCCCCGGTCTCGAAGCCGGTCAGCGCCGTCCGCAGGTGCCCGAGATCGTCGAGGCGTGCCAGCTCGTCCTCGTCCCCGTCGGCCGCGTAGTCGGCGAGATCGCGCTGCGCCGCCTCGGTCCGGGCCCGGACGGCCTCCAGCGGGGTGCGGTGCCATCGCTGGATCTGGTCGCCGTCGTGGGTGTAGTACGAGGCGACCCCGTCGCACACGCGCCCGTCGTCGGACCAGAGGCCGAAGTGCAGGCCGTCGGAACCCCCGTGCAGGAAGGTGAGGAACTCCGGCGGATCGCGGTAGTACCGCCCGTGCACCCGGATGTCGAGGCCCTCCCGGGGGAGCTCCGACGGCTCGGCGAACAGGTCCGTCACGCCGGACGGGGAGAGCTCCAGGTCGTTCAGCGCGCGCCGTTCGACGGGGCCGAGTGCGGCGAGGAAGTCCGTGAACCGGAAGAAGGAGTCGGGCAGTTCGAGCCCCCACTCCGCTTCGATCCGCCGCGCGACGGCCTCCCGTACCGCCGGATCCCCGTACCGCTCCGCCTGCACCGCCACCGTCCGCTCCCGCCTGCCGTATCCGTACGGCCGACGAGCCTATCCGGAGCGAGGGGCGCGCCCCGCCCCCGGAACGGGGGTGGGACGCGCCCGCGCGCACTCAGTGCTCGCACTCGGCCCGCGCGCTCAGTGCTCGTGGTCAGCGCCTGTGGTCAGCGCGTCAGTGCTCGTGGATCGTGTTCGTCTCCGCGATCTTCTTCCACGACCTCGGCCGCACCGGCTCGGACGCGGCAGCAGCCGAGGAGGCGGCCGAGGAAGCCGCCGCGGGCCCCGCGGCGGCCGACCGCGCCGACGCCCCCGTCCCGCCCGCCGTCGACGTGGCCGGCTTGACCGGCTGGTAGAGCCAGGTGTCGAAGAGCTCGGCCAAGGGCTTGCCCGAGACCCGCTCGGCGTACGCGACGAAGTCGGCGACCTTGGCGTTGCCGTACCGGAACTCCGTCGGCCAGCCCTTCAGGACGGCGAAGAAGTCCTCGTCGCCGATCTCGTTGCGCAGCGCCTGGAGCGCCAGCGCGCCCCGGTCGTACACGGCGATGTGGAACTGGTTGTCGGGCCCGGGGTCGCCCGGCTTGACGGTCCAGAAGGGGTCCTCCGCCGTGCGCGTCGCGTAGACGTAGTCCGCCAGCTCCTGGGCGGTGCCCTCGCCTTCCTTCTCCGACCACAGCCACTGGCTGTAGCGGGCGAAGCCCTCGTTGACCCAGATGTCCTTCCAGTGGTCGACCGAGACGCTGTCG
This sequence comes from Streptomyces sp. NPDC013317, assembly GCF_055563155.1. NCBI lineage: Bacteria > Bacillati > Actinomycetota > Actinomycetes > Kitasatosporales > Streptomycetaceae > Streptomyces > Streptomyces sp. NPDC013317. Next base: position 82,671 of record NZ_JBVHDX010000015.1, on the reverse strand, counting down.
CCGTACCACTGGTGCGCCAGCTCGTGGACGACCACCGACACGTTCGCCCCGTTGGCGAACTGCCGGGGGCTGTAGAACGGCCGGGTCTGCGTCTCCAGGGCGTAGCCGCTGGTCACGTTGGGGACGTAGCCGCCGAGCGCGTTGAAGGGGTACGGCCCGAAGATCTCCTCCAGCCACTCGGTGACCTCGGCCGTGCGCTCGATCGACGCCCGCGCCGCGCCAGCGTTGTCGCCGAGGTCCTTGCTGTAGGCGTTGAGGACCGGGAGTCCGTTGGCCGTGGTGTCGGTGGTGATGTCGAACCTCCCCACCGCAAGCGTGGCCAGATACGTCGCCTGCGGCTTGTTCGACCGCCAGTTGTAGCGCGTCCAGCCGAGCCGCGAGGACTGCGACTGCAGCACGCCGTTGCTGATCGCCTGTGTGCCGTCCGGCACGGCCACCGAGACGTCGAAGGTCGCCTTGTCCAGGGGGTGGTCGTTGGACGGGAACCACCAGGCGGCCGAGTCCGGCTCCTGGGCGGCCACACCGCCGTCGGGGGTGCGGTGCCAGGCGGTCCAGCCGCCGATCTTCACCTCGGAGGGCTTGCCCGCGTACCGCACGACGACCGAGACCGTACGGTTCTTCTCCAGCGGGGTCGCCGGGGTGATCACCAGCTCCTGCTCGCCGCTCCTGGCGAACCGTGCCTTCCTGCCGTTCACCCGCACCTCGCTGACCTCCAGGCCGAGGTCGAGGTTGAAGCGGGAGAGGTTCTGCTTCGTGGTGGCGACGATCGTCGCCGTGCCTTCCAGGAGGTCGGTCGCGGGCTGGTAGGTCAGCCTCAGGTCGTAGTGGGAGACGTCGTAGCCGCCGTTGCCACTGGCCGGGTAGTAGGGGTCGCCGATGCCCGACGCGCCGGGAACGTAGTCGGCGGCCGATGCCGGGATCGCCAGCAGGAGAGAGGCCGCGAGCGCGCTCGGAACGACAAGTCTGCGGTGCACGAGAGCTCCAAGTCGGTAAGGGGGAAAGGGTAAGGCGTCCGAAGGGTGTTCGGTCCTTAGCGACGCTATTCAGCCCCCGACGCCCCGTCACGTCCAGAGGACCTCCTTTCACACGATCGCCATTCGGCCGAAATGAACCCTCGCGTCGCAGGCGGCCCGTCCGGCCCCCGACGGCCCTCTTTTGCACGGGAGTTGACGGGAGTACGTTCCGCCCCATGGCGATACGTGTGCGGAGAACCCGCGGAGTCCGTCTGTCGTGCAGAACCCTGGCCGTGGCCGCCACGGCCGCCCTGATGTCCGCCCTCGTCTCCCCGGCCGGTGCCACGACCCAGGCGACCGCCTCAGGGGTACGGGAGTCCCGGCCGGTCTACTCCTACGGCGATGCCGTCCGGGAGTCCGTCTGGGTGGACACGGGTCTCGACGGCGACGGCGACGGCCGCACCGACCGGGTCGCCGCCGACATCGTCCGCCCCCGCGAGACCGCGGCGGCCGGCCGGAAGATCCCGGTCATCATGGACGCGAGCCCCTACTACGCCTGCTGCGGCCGGGGCAACGAGAGCCAGAAGAAGACCTACGACGCCGCCGGCGACCCCGTGCAGTTCCCGCTCTTCTACGACAACTACTTCGTGCCGCGCGGCTACGCGTTCGTCGCCGTCGACCTCGCCGGCACCAACCGTTCCGACGGCTGCGACGACGTCGGCGGCCGCTCCGACGTCCGATCCGCGAAGGCGGTCGTCGACTGGCTGAACGGCCGCGCCCGCGGCTACACCACCCGCACCGGCTCCGAACGGGCCCGCGCCACCACCTGGTCCACCGGCAAGGTCGGCATGATCGGCAAGAGCTGGGACGGCACCATCGCCAACGGCGTCGCCGCGACCGGTGTGGAGGGCCTGGAGACGATCGTCCCGATCGGCGCGATCTCCTCCTGGTACGACTACTTCCACTCCCAGGGTGCCCCGCTCTACGACGCCAACCCCAGCTGGCTCTCCGAGTACGTCAACAGCCCCGATGCGCAGGGGCGTTGCGGCGGGGTCCAGGACCGCATCACCGCCGCCACCCCGTACAGCGGCGACTGGACCCCCGCCTGGAGCGAGCGCGACCACGTCGCGGACGCCGGGAAGGTGCGGGCGAGCGTCTTCGTGGTGCACGGGCAGCAGGACCTCAACGTCCGCGCCAACCAGTTCGGCCAGTGGTGGGACGCCCTCGCCGCCCGCGGTGTCGAACGCAAGATCTGGCTCTCCCAGACCGGTCACGTCGACCCCTTCGACTTCCGGCGCGCCGAATGGGTCCGCACCCTGCACCGCTGGTTCGACCACTACCTCCTCGGTCTCGACAACGGCATCGACCGCGAGCCGATGGCGGACATCGAGCGGGCGCCGGACCGCTGGACCACCGACCGCGTCTGGCCGCCGCGCGCCACCGAGCCCACCACCCTGCGCCCCGGCACCGGCCCGGTGCCCGGTGTGGGGACACTGACCCGTATCCCCGCCGCCGCCGGCGCCACGGAGACCTTCACGGACGACCCCACCCTGGGTGAGACCGACTGGGCCGCGCGGATCGACGAACCCACCCCCGCCAAAGCCGGGTTCACCACGCGTCCGCTCACCCGCGACCTGCGCCTCTCCGGATCCTCCACGGTGACCGTCACGGCCACCCCGACCACCACGACCGCGCACCTGACCGCCGTTCTCGTCGACCTCGGCCCCGACACCATCAGGGACTACGCCGCGCCGGGTGAGGGCATCACCACCCTCGCCCGGCGGTCCTGCTGGGGTGCGAGCACGAGCGGGGACAGCGCCTGTTTCAAGGAGACCGAGGCCCGCACGGCGGACGTCGGCTTCACCGTCGTCAGCCGCGGCTGGGCCGACCTGGGCACCTGGGCCGATCCGCGCAGGGGCCGGCCGCTGACCCCCGGCACCGCCTACACGATCACGCTGAAGCTGGCGGCCACGGACCACGTCGTACCGGCCGGCCACCGGCTCGCCCTGATCGTCGGCGGCACGGACCGGGACCTCCTCGACCCCCCGTCCACCACGCCGGACCTCACCCTCGACCTCACCCGTACGTGGGCGAGACTGCCCCTCGTCGGCGGCGCCTCGGCCTTCGCCCGGGCGACGGCCGGTAGCGTCGACGCACGCTCGGCACAGGCCGGGCAGCCGCTCACCGGTGTCGGGCCCGCGCGGTCGGACATCCCTGTCCCGGGTGAGGCCCGATGACCCGCACGCCGAGCCGCCGCTCCCGACGCACGACCGTCCTCGTGTCGGGGGTCGCCGCCGTCGCCCTCCCGCTCGTCGCCGTGCCCGCCGAGGCGGCCGGCGGCGCGGCCCCCGCTCCACCCCCACGGACCGGCTTCGAGCTGAGCCAGGGGGCGCGGTGGACCACGGAACGGCAGGAGGCCGACTTCCTCGCCGCCGTCGACCGCGGCAGTGGCCGCGTCGCCGTGCGGACCGTCGGGACGACGAAGCAGGGGCGCCCGATCAGGCTCGCCACGGTCGGCGCCCCCGGCCCCGGCGCGGCCCGCACCACCGTGCTCCTCGTCTGCTCCCAGCACGGTGACGAACCGTCGGGCCGGGAGGCCTGCCTCACCAGGCTGCGCGACCTGGCGTACGCCCGGGACGCCGAGACCCTCCGCTTCCTCTCCCGTACGACCGTCCTCGTCGTCCCCACCGCCAACCCCGACGGGCGCGAGGCGGACACCCGGGGCAACGCCGACGGGATCGACGTCAACCGCGACCACATCGCCCTGGAGACCTCCGAGGGCCGTGCCCTGGCCGCCCTGATCCGGGACCGGCGCCCCGAGCTGATCTACGACCTGCACGAGTACGACGGCACCTCGCCGTACTACGACAAGGACCTGCTCGCCCTCTGGCCGCGCAACCTCAACGCCGACGCCGAAGTGCACGACGAGGCCCGCGCCCTGTCGGAGTCCTACGTCCGGCCGTCGGCCGGGCTCGCCGGCTTCAGCAGCGGGATCTACGGCATCTGGACCGATCCCCTGACCGGGCGGCCGGTGAAGCAGGTGGCCGGTGACGGTCAGGAGCGCATCCTGCGCAACACGGCCGGCGTCAAGCACTCCGTGGGGCTGCTCGTGGAGACCCGGATCGAGCCCCTGACCGACGCCGAGAAGGAGGACGTCGCCCGCAGCCAGCGCCGCCGCGTCACCACCCAACTCAGCGCGCTGAAGGGCGCCTTCGCCTACGTGGAGGAGCGGCGCGACCGTCTCGGCGCGACGACGGCGCTGGCGCGCCACACCGGATTCGCCGACCGGGGTCCGGTGCTGCTCGGCGGCGCCGACAACGACCCGGCCGAGCCCGCGGAGATCCTGCAGGACCCGCCCTGCGGCTACCGCCTGGACGCCTCGCAGTACGCCGAGTTCGGCGACGAGCTGGCGCTGCACGGGGTCACGGTCCGCAGGGCGGGCGGCGGGGCGTTCGTACCGCTGCGCCAGTCGCAGCGGGCCCTGGTCCCGCTGCTGCTCGACGGCCGGGCCGCCTACCGGCTCACCACCGGAGAGCCGGTGGAGGTCTGTTGATCGGCTGAGTTGGTCCCCGAACTGGCGCGTCACCTGTGGTACTGCCTTACGGAGCGAGTTGAGTTTGTCCCGTAATGCCGTGAAAGGTGCCACCTGTGTCGCAGGAAGAACAGAGAGCGGGCGAACCCCGGGGCGGCGGAGGCCGGGGCGGGGGCCGGGGCGGGGGCCGTGAGGGGCGGCCGGTGACGGCGGCCCTCCCGCGCCACCCCGGTCACGAACCCGAGGCACGGACCGACTGGGTCGTGTTCGGTGTCACCGCCGTCCTCACCGTCGCCTTCGTGGTCTGGGGCGCCACCGCCACGGACAGCCTGGAGAGCGTCTCCAGCAAGCTCCTCGACGGCCTGATCCGCAACTGGGGATGGGCGTTCATGCTCGCCGCCTCCGGTTTCGTCGTCTTCGCGCTGTGGCTCGCCATCAGCCGGTACGGGCGGATCACGCTGGGCCACGAGACCGAGGGGCCGGAGTTCCGGACCGTGTCGTGGATCGCGATGATGTTCAGCGCGGGCATGGGCATCGGCCTGATGTTCTACGGCGTGAGCGAGCCGCTCGCCCACTACGGCACCCCGCCGCCCGGTACGAGCCCCGCCGACTCGGCGGAGCGGATGCAGGTCGCCATGGCGACCACCCTCTTCCACTGGACGCTCCACCCCTGGGCGATCTACGCCGTCGTGGGGCTCGCGATCGCGTACTCCACGTTCCGGCGCCGCCGCCGGCAGACCATCAGCGCCGTCTTCGTGCCGCTGATCGGCAAGAAGGCGGCCAACGGCGGACCGGGCCGGGTCATCGACATCCTGGCCATCTTCGCCACCCTCTTCGGGTCGGCCGCCTCGCTGGGCCTCGGCGCCCTCCAGATCGGCAGCGGAGTGGAGGAGTTGGGCTGGCTGGAGACGACCGGCACCGGGCTGCTCGTCGGCATCATCGCCGTCCTGACCGTGGCGTTCGTGCTGTCCGCCGTCTCGGGTGTCGAGAAGGGCATCCAGTGGCTCTCCAACACCAACATGGTGCTCGCCCTGGTGCTCGCCGTCTTCGTCTTCGTGGCCGGCCCGACCATCGTCGTACTCGACCTGCTGCCCACCTCGATCGCCGCCTACATCGGCGACCTGCCGCAGCTGATCGGCCGCACCGAGGTCACGGGCGGGGAGGACGTCCACGACTGGCTGGGGAGCTGGACCGTCTTCTACTGGGCCTGGTGGATCTCCTGGACGCCCTTCGTCGGCATGTTCATCGCCCGCATCAGCAAGGGCCGGACGATCCGCCAGTTCGTCGGCGGGGTCATCCTCGTCCCGAGCACGGTGAGCCTCGTCTGGTTCGCCATCTTCGGCGGCTCGGCGATGAAGCTGAGCGAACGCGGCCTGCTCGGGGACGAGACGACCCCCGAGGGCCAACTATTCGGCCTTCTGCAGGAGTTCCCCCTCACCGGCACGATGAGTCTGCTCGTGATGATCCTCGTCGGCATCTTCTTCGTGTCGGGCGCGGACGCCGCCTCGATCGTCATGGGCACCCTCTCGCAGCGCGGCTCCTTCGAACCGACCCGTCCCGTCGTCGTCTTCTGGGGTGTGGTGACCGGCGCGGTCGCCGCCATCATGCTCCTCATCGGAGACGGCCAGGGCGACGCGCTCGCGGGCCTCCAGAACCTCACGATCCTGGTGGCGGCGCCGTTCGTCCTCGTGATGATCGGCATGTGCGTGGCGCTCATGCGGGACCTGCGGCACGACCCGCTGATCGTCCGGGGCGAGGTGGGCGAGGAGGTCGTCGAACTCGCCGTGATCGCGGGCCACGAGAGGTACGACGGAGACTTCGAGCTGCGGATCGGGCCGGGCGCGGGGACGCCGGGGGACGCACCCTGATCCGGACCCGCCGGCTCCGGCTCGGTCCTGGACCGAGCCGGAGCGCCCGCTCGTCGGCCGTCAGCCGACGGCCAGCTCCGCCGCCCGCCGGGCGCATCCCCAAGCGACGGTCACGCCCGCGCCGCCGTGGCCGTAGTTGTGGACGAGACGTCCGCCGCCCGCCAGGGGCTCCGCCGTGATCCGTACCCCGCCCGACCGCGCCGGCCGCAGGCCCCACCCGGTGCCCGAGCACCCGCGCGCCCGCGATCTCGGGCCGCACACGGGCGCACCGCGCCACGATCGCCGCCGCCGTCGCCGGATCGGGATCCGGCCGCTCGTCGTCCTCCTGCGCCGTTCCGCCCAGGATCAGCCGCCCCGGCTGCGGGAAGAGGTACGTCGTCTCGCTCGACGCCGCGTCGGCCGCCGTGAACCACTCCTCGATCCCCGGGTTCTCCACGACCACCAACTGCCCCCGCACCGGCCGCATCCGCGCGTCGGGCACGAGCTCCCTGGCGGCCAGACCCGTGCAGTCCACCACCACCCGCGCCGCCCGGGCCGCCTCGGTGAACCCGGTCACCGTGCGGCGCTCCACGACCACGCCCGCCGCCTCCGAACGGCCGCACAGCCAGGCCAGATGGACGGGCATGTCGATCAGCGGCAGCCGCGCCGCGAGACCCGTTGCGTACGGCCCCGGCACTTCGCCGGACGCCAGCTGCCGGAGCCCCGGGACCTCGCTCGCCCAGTCGCCCAGGTCCTCGAGGACCATGTCCGCGTGGACGCCGGCCACGATCCGCACGCCCGTCGCCGCCGAGTCGCCCGCGAGCTTCTCGTACACCCGGAGCGACTCCAGGGACCAGCCGGCCACCTCGTCGGCCGGCTCGATCCGGTACGGCCACCACAGCGCCCCCGCCACCGCGGAGGTCGTCCCCGTCACCGCGTCCCGCGACCACACCCGTACCCGAAGGCCACGCTCCGCCAGCGTCAGGGCGGTCGTCAGACCGATGACCCCGCCGCCCACCACGATCACGTCGTCGCTCATGAACGGACGCTACCCCGGCCCCGGCGTCGCGCACCCCGCGCGGGAGACGCCCCGGTGGCCCGCACCGCCGGGGGTGTGCTGGTCGTCCCGGGACCTCCCCCGAGCGGTGGCATACGATTCGTCTCCTGATGACTGCCACTCTCGTCGCCAAGGACCTCGCCGCCGGCCACGGCGAACGCTCACTCTTCGCCGGCCTCGACCTCGTCGTCGCCCCCGGCGACGTCATCGGCCTCGTCGGCGTCAACGGCGCCGGCAAGTCGACGCTGCTGCGGCTGCTCGCCGGACTCGACACCCCCGAGGACGGAGAGCTGAAGCTCTCGCCCCCCACCGCCACCGTCGGCCACCTCCCGCAGGAGCCGGAGCGGCGCGAGGGGGAGACGATCCGGGACTTCCTGGCCCGCCGGACGGGCGTCGCGGCCGCGCAGACCGCCATGGACGAGGCCACCCAGGGCCTGGTCGACGGGACGCCCGGCGCCGACGACGCGTACGCCGTGAGCCTGGAGCGCTGGCTCGGCCTCGGTGGCGCCGACCTCGACGAGCGGGCCGAGGAGGTCGCCGACTCCCTCGGCCTGACCGTCGGCCTCGACCAGCCGATGACCTCGCTCTCCGGCGGCCAGGCCGCCCGCGCCGGTCTCGCCTCCCTCCTCCTCTCCCGGTACGACGTCTTCCTGCTCGACGAACCCACCAACGACCTCGACCTCGACGGTCTGGAACGGCTCGAGGCCTTCGTCCAGGGACTGCGCGCCGGGACGGTCGTCATCAGCCACGACCGCGAGTTCCTCACCCGCACGGTCACCAAGGTCCTCGAACTCGACCTCGCCCAGCAGCAGATCACGCTCTACGGCGGCGGCTACGAGGCCTACCTGGAGGAGCGGGACACCGCCCGGCGGCACGCCCGCGAGGAGTTCGAGGAGTACTCCGACAAGAAGTCCGCCCTCGAAGGCCGCGCGCTGATGCAGCGGAACTGGATGGACAAGGGCGTGCGCAACGCGCGCCGCAAGGCCTCCGACAACGACAAGATCGGCCGGAAGCTCCGCGGTGAGTCGAGCGAGAAGCAGGCCGCGAAGGCCCGCCAGACACAGCGGATGATCGAGCGGCTCGACGTGGTCGAGGAGCCCCGCAAGGAGTGGGAGCTGCGGATGGAGATCGCCTCCGCCCCGCGTTCCGGCTCGGTCGTGGCGACCCTGCGCGAGGCCGAGGTCCGGCGCGGCGACTTCCGCTTCGGGCCCGCCACCCTCCAGATCGACTGGGCCGACCGGGTCGCGATCACCGGCGCGAACGGCGCGGGCAAGTCGACGCTGCTCGCCGCGCTCCTCGGCCGCCTGGCGCTCGACGCGGGGGACGCGGTGCTGGGCTCGGGCGTCGTGGTCGGCGAGGTCGACCAGGCCCGCAAGCTCTTCCACGGTTCCGAGTCCCTGCTCGACGCGTTCTGCGCCGCCGTCCCCGAGACGGAGCCCGCCGAGGTACGGACCCTGCTGGCGAAGTTCGGCCTCAGGGCCGACCACGTCCTGCGCCCCGCCACCACGCTCTCCCCGGGTGAGCGGACGCGGGCCGCGCTCGCCCTTCTCCAGGGCAGGGGCGTCAACCTCCTCGTCCTCGACGAGCCGACGAACCACCTGGACCTGCCGGCCATCGAGCAGCTGGAGTCCGCTCTCGACTCCTACACCGGCACGCTCCTCCTGGTGACCCACGACCGGCGCATGCTGGACGCGGTCCGCACCACCCGGCGCATCGAGGTCGCCGCCGGCAAGGTGACCGAACTCTGATGGGGGTGGCCTTCGGCTGGGGCCCCACGGAGGCCGCCGCCCTCGCCCGCGACGCCGCCTGCCTGGTCGTCGTCGACGTCCTCTCGTTCACGACCTCGGTCGGCGTGGCGGTGGAGTCCGGCACCGCCGTCTTCCCGTACCGCTGGAGGGACGAGACGGCGGTGACGTACGCGGCCGGGCTCGACGCGGCGCTGGCCGTCGGCCGGAGCGAGGCGTCGCCCCGGACGCCCTGGACCCTCTCCCCGGCCGCCCTGCGGGCGGCCCCGCCCACCCCTCGCCTGGTCCTGCCGTCCCCGAACGGCTCCACGATCTCCGCGCAGGCGGGAGAGGCCACCGTGGTCGCCGCGGCGCTGCGCAACCGGACGGCGGTCGCCCGCTGGCTCGCCCGGCACGGGTACGGTTCCGAGTCCCGCCCCCTCGCCGTCGTCGCCTCGGGCGAACGGTGGCCGGACGGCTCCCTGCGCCCGGCCCTGGAGGACCTCCTCGGCGCGGGCGGAGTGATCTCGGCCCTCCGCGCGCTCGGCCCGTACGCCCTCACGCCCGAGGCACGGGCGGCGGCGACGCTCTGGGAGGCGACGGACGATCCCGTGGCGGAGCTGCACCGCTGCGATTCCGGGCGTGAACTGTACGAGTACGGCTATCCGCAGGACGTCGCGGTGGCCGCCGAGGCCGACACCTCGGAGACGGTCCCCGTCCTGAGGGACGGCGCATTCCAGGAGACACCATGACCGACCTGCTGACCCGCCTCACCGAGATGCTGGACGACCTCGACTCCGACGTCGACGAGACCATCGACCTCGCGGACGAGATCGCCGCCTCGGGTGACGCGGCGCTGCTCCCGCGCCTCCAGGCCGAACTGGACCGCGCCCTCGTCGAGCGCAACGCCTACGCGCGCGAGCTCCTCGGCGGCGTCCTCGCCGCGATCGGCGGCCCGGACGCGCTCCCGGCGCTGCTGCGGGCCTCGTCCGTCGACCTCGGCGACGACCAGGACTCCCTGGCGGCGGAGATCGTCGACCTGGTCCAGGCCGACCCGCAGCGCTCCCGGGCCCTGCTCGAGCCCTTGACGCAGGACGACGACCTCACGGTCGCCCACCGCGCGGAATGGGCCCTGCGCTTCCTCCCGAACAACTGACCCGCACCGGCGCCCGCGGGGAAGCGGAACGGGCCCGGCCGTGAGGCCGGGCCCGCATCGCGTCAGCGCCCGCGCCGCTTCCCGCCGCCGCCCTCCTGGTTCAGCAGGCCCGCCTTGCGCAGGGCGTCCGCCATCGCGCTGTTCGCGGGCGCCGGGGCCGATCCGCCCTGGGACGACGACTGGCCGCGACGCTGCTGCGGCGGGCGGCCACCACGGTCGCCGCGCTCACCGCGTCCGCCGCGCTCACCGCGCTCCCTCTTCGGTGCACCGCCGCCGGCCTCCGCCGTCGCCTCGTCGTCCAGCCGCAGCGTCAGCGAGATCCGCTTGCGCGGGATGTCGACGTCCAGGACCTTCACCCGGACCACGTCACCCGGCTTCACGACGTCCCGCGGGTCCTTGACGAAGTTCTTCGACATCGCCGACACGTGCACGAGCCCGTCCTGGTGCACGCCGATGTCCACGAACGCCCCGAACGCCGCCACGTTCGTGACCACGCCCTCCAGGACCATCCCCGACACCAGGTCGCCGATCTTCTCGACGCCCTCCTTGAAGGTCGCCGTCCTGAACGCCGGCCGCGGGTCGCGCCCCGGCTTCTCCAGCTCGCGCAGGATGTCGGTGACCGTCGGCAGACCGAAGGTCTCGTCGACGAACGCGTCCGCCCGCAGCGACCGCAGCACGCCCGTGTTGCCGATCAGCGACGCGACCTCGCCGCCCGTCGACTTCACCATCCGCCGCACCACCGGGTACGCCTCCGGGTGCACCGAGGAGGCGTCCAGCGGGTCGTCACCGCCCCGGATGCGCAGGAAGCCCGCACACTGCTCGTACGCCTTTGGTCCGAGCCGCGCCACGTCCTTCAGCGCCTTCCGCGACCGGAAGGGCCCGTTGGCGTCGCGGTGCGCCACGATGTTCTCCGCCAGGCCCGAGCCGATGCCGGACACCCGCGAAAGCAGCGGCGCGGAGGCGGTGTTGACGTCCACGCCGACACCGTTCACACAGTCCTCGACGACCGCGTCGAGGGACCGCGAGAGCTTCACCTCGGACAGGTCGTGCTGGTACTGCCCGACGCCGATCGACTTCGGATCGATCTTCACCAGCTCGGCCAGCGGGTCCTGGAGCCGCCGCGCGATGGAGACCGCGCCGCGCAACGAGACGTCCAGCTCGGGCAGTTCCTGCGAGGCGAAGGCCGACGCGGAGTACACCGAGGCGCCCGCCTCGGAGACCATGACCTTGGTGAGCTGCAACTCCGGGTGCCTGGCGATGAGTTCACCGGCCAGCTTGTCCGTCTCGCGGGAGGCCGTGCCGTTGCCGATGGCGACCAGCTCGACCGCGTGCTGCTTGGCGAGCCGCGCCAGCTTCGCCAGCGACTCGTCCCACTTGTTCGCCGGGACGTGCGGGTAGATCGTGTCGGTGGCCACGACCTTGCCCGTCGCGTCGACCACGGCCACCTTGACACCCGTACGGAAGCCCGGGTCCAGACCCAGGGTCGCCCGCGTCCCGGCCGGGGCGGCGAGCAGCAGGTCGCGCAGGTTCGCCGCGAAGACCCGTACCGCCTCGTCCTCCGCCGCCGTCCGCAACCGCAGCCGCAGGTCGATCCCGAGGTGGACGAGGATCCGGGTCCGCCAGGCCCAGCGGACCGTGTCGAGCAGCCACTTGTCGCCCGGGCGCCCCCGCTCGGCCACACCGAAGCGGGAGGCGACGAGGGACTCGTACGAGGACGGGCCTGGCGCGTCGGAGGGCTCCTCCGGCTCCAGCTCCAGGGAGAGGACGTCCTCCTTCTCGCCGCGCAGCATCGCGAGGACCCGGTGCGAGGGCAGCGCCGTGAACGGCTCGGCGAAGTCGAAGTAGTCGGCGAACTTGGCCCCCGTCTCCTCCTTGCCGTCCCGGACCCTGGCCGCGAGCCGGCCCCGGCCCCACATCCGCTCACGCAGCTCGCCGATCAGGTCGGCGTCCTCGGAGAACTTCTCCGTGAGGATGGCGCGGGCGCCCTCCAGCGCGGCGGCGGGGTCGGCGACACCCTTGTCGGCGTCCACGAAGGCCGCCGCGGCGGCGGAGGGGTCCACCGAGGGGTCCGAGAGGAGCCCCTCCGCCAGCGGTTCGAGACCGGCCTCCCGGGCGATCTGCGCCTTGGTACGGCGCTTGGGCTTGAAGGGCAGGTAGATGTCCTCCAGCCGGGCCTTGGTGTCGGCGGCCCGGAGCTGGGCCTCCACCTCGGCCGTCAGCTTTCCCTGCTCCCGTACGGAGTCGAGGATGGCGGCCCGCCGGTCCTCCAGCTCCCGCAGATAACGCAGCCGCTCCTCGAGCGTGCGCAGCTGGGCGTCGTCGAGCATCTCGGTCGCTTCCTTGCGGTAGCGCGCGATGAACGGCACGGTCGAGCCGCCGTCGAGCAGCTCGACGGCCGCCCTCACCTGTCGCTCACGTACGCCGAGTTCCTCGGCGATCCTGCCTTCGATGGACGTCGTCACGGTGTCCCGACTCGCCTTCTCGTGCCTCAAGCTTGCGACTGCATTCTGCCGCGTCCCCTCCCGGAACCCCGCACGCGCCCCGGTCCGGCCGTGTCAGCCCCTGTCGGCGAGGTCCGCGGGGAAGGCGCCCGCGAGGAGGGCCGCGTTGCGGAAGGCCTTGCCCAGCTCCGTGAGGCGTTCCACCCCCGCCGCGCCCAGGTGCTCGTACGGGGCCGAGTCCAGACGGTCCGTGTGGTCCTCGACCGCGTCGCGCAGGGCCGTGCCCTCCCGCGTGAGCTCGCCGTCCGCGTCCAGCAGTCCGCGCTCCCGCAGGCGCGCCGCCGCCGCGTCCCAGTCGGTGCGCCGCCAGCCGCGGGCGCCCAGGGCCCAGCGCGGGTTCATGCCCGTGCCGGTGGCGGTGTGGCTGACCATCGCCTCCAACGGGTCGAGGCCCGCGCTCAGGAGGGCCGCCAGGTGACCGTCGCCCCGGTGCTCGCGCAGGAGCGTCGCGGCGTGCCAGTAGCGCAGGTGCGGCTGCTCCGGGACGGGCAGGTCGGCATGGGCCGAGTAGAGCGGTCGGGCGTGCCGGGTGCAGGCCTCGGTGGCGCGCAGGGCGAGCTCGGCGGCCTCGGCCATCTCGACCGACGCGAGGGCGTCCGCGCCGAGGAGCCGGCGCATCGTGGCGTCCACGGCGCGCAGCCGCGCGGCCACCACCTCCGCGGGCGTGGCGACGTCCCAGACGGCGGGCAGGTGCTGGGCCAGCATCTCGACGTTGTAGTTGGAGAAGGCCGCGGCGACCGTTCCCGCGCCGACGGCCCCCATCGCGGCGCTGCGCGAGGCGAGCCGCATGGCCGTCACGTCGTCGAAGCCGAGCGCACGGAACTCGGCGTCCAGATCGGGCGAGAAGTACACGGTGGAGTGCATCGGGTTGAGCATGTGGTGGCAGCGGCGGCCCGCGCGGGGCGGCAGAGAGGTCATGGAACGGAACGTTACCGACTGGTCGGTACGACCGGAAGGGCGGGCTCCGTCACGCGGAGCGATGGCAGGAAAGGTGGGACCTTCGTCATTGCGGACATCCCGCGCTCCACCAAGGATGGGACGCATGACGAAGCGACCCGTGCTCGTCGTCCTCTTCGACGACGTGCAGAGCCTGGATGTCACCGGACCGGTGGAGGTGTTCGCCGGAGCCGCCCGCGCCGTGGGCGGCGACAGCGCCTACCCGATCGTGACGGCCTCGCTCGACGGCGGCCCGGTCCGCACCCAGAGCGGTCTGCGGCTGCTCCCGGACACGACGCTCGCCGCCGCGGAGCGCCCCCACACCCTGCTCGTCCCCGGCGGCGAGGGCACCCGCCGTCCGGACCCGCGGCTGATCGCGTGGCTGCGCGCGAACGCGCCGCGTGCCGAGCGACTGGTCTCGGTCTGCACGGGCGCCCTGCTGCTCGCCGAGGCCGGCCTCCTCGACGGCCACCGGGCCACCACCCACTGGTCCGTCTGCGACCACCTCGCCCGCTGCTACCCCGAGGTGGAGGTGGAGCCGGATCCCATCTTCGTCCGCGACGGCGCCCTCGCCACCTCCGCGGGCGTCACCGCCGGCATCGACCTCGCCCTCGCGCTCGTGGAGGAGGACCTGGGCCGGGACACCGCGCTGACCGTCGCCCGTCATCTGGTCGTCTTCCTGCGCCGACCGGGCAACCAGGCGCAGTTCAGCGCCCAGCTCTCCGCCCAGACCGCCCAGCGCGCGCCCCTGCGGGACCTCCAGCAGTGGATCACCGAGCATCCCGGGGGAGATCTCTCCGTCGAGGCGCTCGCCGCCCGCGCCCGGCTGTCGCCGCGACACTTCGCCCGCGCGTTCCACGCGGAGACCGGGACGACCCCGGGCCGGTACGTCGACCAGGTCCGGCTCGAACACGCGCGCAGGCTCCTGGAGGAGACGTCCGACGGCGTCCTGGAGGTGTCCAGGGCCGCCGGTTACGGCACCGCCGAAGCCATGCGCCGGGCCTTCGTCAAGGCGATGGGCACCGCCCCGGCGGAGTACCGCCGCCGCTTCCACGCACCCGTACCGAACGCACCGCAGACCACCCGCTGAAGGGAATCCCATGCAGATCGCCGTACTGCTCTACGACCGCTTCACCACGCTCGACGCCGTCGGACCCTACGAGCTGCTCGCCCGCATCCCCGGTGCCGAGACCGTCTTCGTCGCCAAGGAGGCCGGACCGGTCCGCAACGACCAGGGCAGCCTCGCGCTCGTCGCCGACAAGACCCTCGCGGACGTGCCGAACCCGGACATCGTCCTGGTCCCGGGCGGCCCCGACTCCCGTACGGCGATGAACGACCCGGAGATCCTCGACTGGCTCCGTACCGCCGACGCCACCAGCACCTGGACCACCTCGGTCTGCACGGGCTCCCTGATCCTGGGCGCCGCCGGTCTGCTCGGCGGCCGCCGCGCGACCACCCACTGGCTCGCCTTCGACGAGCTCCGGGCGGTCGGCGTCGAGCCCACCGGCGAGCGGGTCGTCTTCGACGGAAAGTACGTCACCGCCGCCGGGGTCTCGTCCGGCATCGACATGGCGCTGCACCTCATCGGCAGGATCGCCGGCGACGCGACGGCGCAGACCATCCAGTTGCTGACGGAGTACGACCCGCAGCCGCCCTACGACGCGGGCTCCCCGGAGAAGGCCCCGGCCGAGATCGTCGCCCGCTGGCGCGGTACGGCCACCGAGGACCTCCCCCAGGGCTGACCGCCGCGTCGTCCCCCGGGTCCGGGCCTCAGACCTCGTACGTGAAGCGGGGCGCGCGGCGCTCCAGGAAGGCGGCGACACCCTCCGCGGTGTCGCCGCTGCCGCGTGCCTGCTCGGCCCAGTGCGCGTCACGGTCGGTGCGCCCGTCCGCGAACTCCTTCGCCGCCGCCTGGGTCAGCAGGGAGCGCGTGACCAGTACCCGGGTGAACTCGGCCACCCGCTTGTCCAGTTCGCCCGCCGGGAGCACCTCGTCCACCAGGCCGGTGCGCAGCGCCCGCTCCGCGTCGATCAGCTCGCCGGAGAAGAGCAGGTACTTGGCGGCCGACGGCCCCACCAGCGCGGCCAGCCGCCGGGTCGACGAGGAGGGGTAGACGATCCCGAGCTTCGACGGGGTGACCCCGAACCGCGCGTCCTCCTCCGCGAACCTCAGATCGCAGGCCGCGGCGAGCTGGCTGCCGCCGCCGACGCAGTAGCCGCGGACGGCGGCGAGCGTCGGCTTGGGGAACGCCGCGAGCGCCTCCTCGGCGCGGACCGCGAGCGACTGCTGCTCGTCGCCCGGCTCCCGCAGCGTGGAGATGTCCGCGCCGGCGCAGAAGGTCGCGCCGTCGCCCGTGAGCACCAGAGCACGGACCGCGGCGTCGGCGGCGAGCGGCGCGAGCAGCTCGGGCAGGGACCGCCACATAGCGGCCGTCATCGCGTTGCGCTTGGCCGGGTTCGAGATGACGACGGTGGCGACCTCGTCGGCCACGACGACCTTCACGCGCGGTTCGGTGGGCTCCATGGGCCGGATGCTATCCGGGCACCCCGACCGTAGGATCACGAAGGGGTTCGAGAGCGAAACAGGTCTGCCCTCCTGCCGGCGAACCGGAGACCCCGCAGGCCACACCGCAGGGCGGTGCACCGGACGTCCCTCCGAAGAGGTCAGAAGAAGGTCAGGAGCAGTCGAACAACTGACGTTGGCATACTCACCCGATCGGAATGCGGTCGATAAGTGTCGACTTCTGGTCAGTAGCCCGGTCCGGACCTGCGCCTTACCAAGACTTGACTCGTGGCGACAATCGAGCACGAGGGTGGGAGCCGGACTATGGAAAGCCGGGGGAGCGTCCCCGCACGGCCACCGTCCTACGAAGGGGTCTGGCGCTTCACCGCTCCCGCGGTCGACGTCTCCGTTCCGCAGGCCCGGCACGCCGTACGGGACCTGCTGATCCGTCAAGGTGTACCGGCCCACGACGACACGGTCCAGGGCCTGCTCCTGATCGTCTCGGAGCTGGTCACCAACGCCGTCAAGCACGCGGCGCTGCTCTCCCCCGAAGTGGCGGTGGAGGTGGCGATCGGCGCGGAGTGGATCCGGGTGTCCGTCGAGGACAACCACCCGTACCGCCCCAAGGCGCTGGAGGCCGACGACGGGCAGACCGGCGGCCGTGGGCTGCTCCTGGTACGGGAGACCGCCCTGGAGGCGGGCGGGGCCTGCGACGTGGAGCACACCGCGAGCGGCGGAAAGATCATCTGGGCGGCCCTGCCCCTGGTCCCGAGGCTTCCGGCGCCGGGGCCGGCACCGGAAGCGCTGCCCGGGATCACCAGCCCCCGGCCGGACCCGTCAACTCCCTGACCGCCGGACGCGCCGCGTCGAGCACGGTCATGAACCACGCGGAGAACGGCGCGGTCGCGTGCCGCTCGTCCAGCTCCTCCGCCGTGACGAAGGCCGTGTCCTCGATCTCCTCCGGGTCGGGCCGCAGCTCGGCCTGGACCATGCCGACGAAGAGGTGGTTGTACTCCTGCTCCACCAGGCCCGACGCCGGGTCCGGGTGGTTGTAGCGGACGGTGCCCGCCTCGGCGAGCAGTGAGGGCGAGATCCCCAGCTCCTCGTACGTCCGCCGGGCCGCGGCCGCGAACGGCGCCTCGCCCGGGTACGGGTGGCCGCAGCAGGTGTTCGACCAGACGCCGGGGGAGTGGTACTTGCCGAGCGCGCGCCGCTGCAGCAACAGCCGGCCCGACTCGTCGAAGAGGAAGACGGAGAACGCCCGGTGCAGCTGGCCAGGCGCCTGGTGGGCGGCGAGCTTCTCCGCCGTACCGATGGTGATGCCGTTCTCGTCGACCAGTTCGAGCATGATCGACGCCTGGGCTGCGGTCGGCTGCACGCCGTTCGACGAGCTGTGAGCCACGCTGGCTGATGTGGTCGGCATAACCGTCCTTCGCTTCGGTCTCGGCCCGGTGGGGCTCCCTCAGTCTGCCGCACAAGAACCACTTGTCCGTACTTGGGCGGCCGGGACATGGCCCGCTCCCACCGCACCGGAGTACATCCGGCGCGGCGGGAGCGGGCGGCGCGTCAGACGCCGAAGGCCGCCGGATAGCGGAGCGTGCCCGGGGGGACCGGGCCGGAACCGGCCAGGACGAGCGCCATCATCGCCTCGTCCGGAACCTCGAAGGACGGCTTGATTCCATACGCGGACGCCCGTTCGAAGCCGAACCTGGGGTAGTACTCCGGGTGCCCGAGGACGAGCACGACCCGTTCCCCGCGCAGCCGCGCCGCGTCGAGGACGGCCCGGACGACGGCCTCCCCGGCCCCCTGCCGCTGGTACGCGGGTGCGACGGCGACCGGCGCGAGCGCCGCCGCCGGAACACCGTCGACATGGCACCGGGTGATCAGCGCGTGTGCCGCGACCGAGCCGTCCGGGGCCTCGGCCACGAACGACAGACCGGGCAGCCAGGCCCCGGCGTCCACGCGGAGGGCGTCGACCAGATCGGCCTCCGCCCTCGTCCCGAAGGCCGTCGCGTTGACGTCCCACACGGCACGGACGTCGGCAGCGGTCTCCGGCCGTGTCCGCCACCGGGTGTCGGCCGGCCGCAGGACGTAGCCGGTGTAGCCGTACTCGCCGCCGTGGTCACGGCGCATGGCGAGTTCCGCCCGGGTCGCGGCGAGAGCCTCGGCCATCCCGGGGAGGGACGGGTCGGCCGCGTCGGCCCGCTCGGCGAGCGGGCCGTAGTACTCGTCCCAGTCGCTCTCGGGCTGGGGGACGGTGCCGAGGACGTGGTAGCCGCCCTCGACGGCCGCGGCGGTGTTCGCCCTCCCGGATCGGAGCGGGTAGTGCTCGTCCCAGAAGGCACGGGCCTCCGGGCTCGGGTCGTCCACCGTCCACTCGCACTCGGTCAGCACGAGGGCGCCACCGGTGGGAGAGGCGAGCAGTCGGCGCCAGGAGCCCAGCGCGGTGTCGAAGCCGAGCGCGTAGGCAGAGCTCTCCGCCCAGACGAGATCGAAGGATCCGTCCGGGAACGGCAGCTCGCCCATGTCGGCGTGGACCGTACGGACACGGTCGCCGAGCCCACGGGCTTCGGCGGCCTGCCGCAGCTCGTCGAGGAACGGCCGGTGCAGATCGACCGCCGTCACCTCGGCCCCGGCCTCGGCGGCCAGGAGCAGCGCGGAACGGCCGGGTCCGCAGCCCAGATCGAGCACGCGCGGCCGCTGGGGCAGCGGGCCCGCAAGGGCGAGCAGTCGGCGGGTGGTGGCGTCTGAGCCGGGTCCCTGCCGCGGAAGACCGTGGTGCAGGGTGAAGAAAGCGGTGTGCAGAGCGTTGTCGGACAACGTGGGAAACCCTTGTGTGAGAGGGCCCCGGCCGACGTGGAACGTCAGGTCAGCCGGAAACCCGGAAGCTGAGGAAGGACCGGGCGCTGCCGCACTGGGCAGCCTCCATCGCGACGGTCATCAACCTCAGCTCCTCTCCACACCTCACGTACGTCCCGGAAGGCTAGCAGTCAGAGGCAGAGCTTCGCCTCGTGGGCGGCGTGGCCCGCGGGCTCCAGCTGGAAGGTGCAGTGCTCCACGTCGAAGTGGTCGCCCAGGCAGCCCTGCAGTTCGTGCAGCATCTTCTCGTGGCCGACGGCGTCCAGCGCCGCCTGTGACACGACCACATGGGCGGAGAGCACCGGCATCCCGGAGGTGATCGTCCAGGCGTGCAGGTCGTGGACGTCCTCGACGCCCGGCAGCGCCAGTATGTGCGCCCGTACCTCGGCCATGTCGACGCCCTTCGGGGCCGACTCGAGCAGGACGTCGAGGGTCTCGCGGAGCAGTTTCATGGTGCGCGGCACGATCATCAGGCCGATGAGGATCGAGGCGATCGGGTCGGCGTACTGCCAGCCGGTGGCCAGGATGATGCCGGCGGAGACGAGGACTGTCACCGAGCCGAGCGCGTCCGCCAGCACCTCCAGATAGGCGCCCCGCACGTTGAGGCTCTCCTTCTGGCCGCGGACCAGCAGCGAGAGCGAGACCATGTTGGCGACCAGGCCGACGAGCGCGAACGCGATGGTCAGTCCGCCCTTGGTCTCGGCCGGCTCGATGAACCGCTGGACCGCCTCGTACAGGACATAGGTGCCGACGCCGAGCAGGAGGAGACAGTTGGCCAGCGCGGCGAGGATCTCGGCCCGCGCGAAGCCGTAGGTCCGGTTCTGGGTGGGCGGGCGGTTGGCGAAGTGGATCGCCAGCAGTGCCATCGCCAGGCCGACGGCGTCGGTCGCCATGTGGGCCGCGTCGGCGATCAGGGCCAGCGAGTCCGCGACGACACCGCCGATGATCTCGACCACCATCACGGACAGTGTGATCGCGAGCGCGATCCGCAGCCGGCCCCGGTAGGCCGCGGCCGCGGTGCCCGTGGGCGGCGGCCCTCCGTGACTGTGTCCGTGGTCGTGTCCAGCCCCCATGGCGCGGCCTCCCGGTCGTCGTCGTGTGCGGTGCCCGAGCGGCAAGTCAACTACGGGTGGGGGGTATGTGCAACACGGTACTGAAGACCGTTGTCATATCATCTGACCTGCACTGATGCGGGCCTGGTGGGAGAGCGTGCGAGGGTGGTTCCGGGGTGCCGGTGAACGCGGTTTGTGAGGGGGCCGGTGGATCACCCATGATGATCTCCGTAGGGCATGGCGCACTCGGGCGGATTCGAGTGGGCCCGGGGGAGTCCGCACCACTAAGCCTCGGTGAACTCCCACCCTCGTCCATCCGATAGCCTCAGCCGACGTGCCGCCGCCCGATGCCGGGCGGAGCCGCCGCGCCCGGGGCCGTGCCATGGGCCCCCGCGGGCCCGCCCGTCAGCTCCAAGGAGTGAGTTCGTCTGTCGACCGCCATCCTCACCGGTCCGCCGGTACCCGGATCGTCGCTCGACGGCGATCTGCGGTCGCTCGGCTTCGACGTACGGGTCGCCTCCGGCCCGCAGGACACCGGCGCACTGCTCGCCGCCGTACCGGCGGGTGAGCGGATCGCCGTCGTCGATCCTCGCTTCGTGGGGCACCTGCACGCCCTGCGGCTGGCGCTCACCGACCCCCGCTTCCCCGCCGCCGCGGCGCCCGGCGCGCTCACCGCGCAGCCCGAGGCCCGCCCGGCGCTCGCCCGCGCCCTGACCGACGCGTACGCCTCGGTGCCCGGCGCCCCGGCCGCACCCGCCCCCGCGGCCGACGGCGAGATCCTGCCCGACGCGCTCGCCGACGCCCTCGACGCCGACGGCGTCGCCGTCCACCGGCCCCAGCTCGGCACGCTCGTCGCCGCCGTTCCGACCGACGCCGAGGCCCGCCACGAGGCCCGCGCCGCCGTCGCCGCAGTCGACGACGAGGCCGTACGGCTGCGCTCCGCGGTGAAGGCCCACGACGGCTTCTTCACCACGTTCTGCGTCAGTCCGTACTCGCGCTACATCGCGCGCTGGTGCGCCCGGCGAGGCCTCACCCCCAACCAGGTCACCACGGCCTCGCTGCTCACCGCCCTGATCGCGGCCGGCTGCGCCGCCACGGGCGAGCGCGGCGGCTACGTCGCCGCCGGCGTGCTGCTCCTCGTCTCCTTCGTCCTGGACTGCACCGACGGGCAGCTCGCCCGCTACTCGCTGCAGTACTCGACGATGGGGGCCTGGCTCGACGCCACCTTCGACCGCGCCAAGGAGTACGCCTTCTACGCGGGCCTCGCACTCGGCGCGGCGCGCAACGGCGACGACGTCTGGGCGCTCGCGCTCGGCGCGATGGTCCTGATGACCTGCCGGCACGTCGTGGACTTCTCGTTCAACGAGGCGAACCACGACGCCACGGCGAACACCAGCCCCACCGCGGCCCTCTCCAACCGGCTCGACAGCGTCGGCTGGACCGTCTGGGTCCGCCGGATGATCATCCTGCCGATCGGCGAACGCTGGGCCATGATCGCGGTCCTCACCGCCGTCACCACCCCGCGCATCGTCTTCTGGGCTCTGATCATCGGCTGTGCCTTCGGGGCCTGCTACACCACCGCCGGGCGCGTGCTCCGGTCCCTGACCCGCAAGGCGAAGAGGACCGACCGGGCCGCCCAGGCCCTCGCCGACCTCGCGGACTCCGGGCCGCTCGCCCGGTTCGTGGCCGGACGGCCCGGGGCGGTCCGCGGCACCTGGGTGGCTCCGCTGATGGCCGCCTTCGGCACCGTCCTCGTCCTGATGGAGGCGGGCACCCAGGACGTCGGCAGCCTCTGGGTCGTCCTCGCCACCGTGGTGTACGTCCTGGTCTCCGGCGTCGTCGTGTCGCACTCCCTCAAGGGACCCCTCGACTGGCTCGTCCCACCGCTGTTCCGGGCCGCCGAGTACGGCACGATCCTGATCGTCGCCGCACGCTCCGAGGTGAACGGCGCCCTGCCCGCGGCTTACGGGCTCGTGGCCGCCGTCGCCTACCATCACTACGACACGGTGTACCGCATTCGCGGCGGCACCGGCGCCCCGCCCGCCTGGCTCGTGCGTACCGTCGGCGGTCACGAGGGCCGCACGCTGCTGGTGGTCGTACTCGCCGCCCTGCTGGCGGACCGCGGCGACGGCTTCACCCTGGCGCTCACCGCTCTGGCGGTCGTCGTCGCGCTCGTGGTGCTCGTGGAGTCCATCCGCTTCTGGGTGTCCTCCGGAGCACCCGCCGTACACGACGAAGGAGAAACCGCATGATCGGCCTCGTACTGGCAGCCGGTGCCGGACGGCGTCTGCGCCCCTACACCGACACGCTTCCGAAGGCCCTCGTGCCTGTCGACGGTGACACCACCGTCCTCGACCTCACGCTGAAGAACTTCGCCGAGGTCGGCCTCACCGAGGTCGCCATCGTCGTCGGCTACCGCAAGGAGGCCGTGTACGCGCGCAAGGAGGCCCTGGAGGCCGCCTACGGCGTCTCGATCACCCTGATCGACAACGACAAGGCCGAGGAGTGGAACAACGCCTACTCCCTGTGGTGCGCCCGTGACGTTCTCAAGCGCGGTGTGATCCTCGCCAACGGCGACACCGTCCACCCGGTCTCCGTCGAGAAGACGCTGCTCGCCGCGCGCGGCGACGGCCAGAAGATCATCCTCGCCCTCGACACGGTGAAGAGCCTCGCCGACGAGGAGATGAAGGTCGTCGTCGCCGACGGCAAGGGTGTCGAGAAGATCACCAAGCTGATGGACCCGGCCTCCGCCACCGGCGAGTACATCGGTGTCACCCTCATCGAGCCCGAGGCCGCCGAGGCGCTCGCCGACGCGCTGAAGGCCACCTTCGAGCGCGACCCCGACCTCTACTACGAGGACGGCTACCAGAAGCTCGCCGACGACGGCTTCAAGATCGACGTGGAGCCCATCGGGGACGTCAAGTGGGTCGAGATCGACAACCACGACGACCTCGCGAAGGGCCGTGAGATCGCGTGCCAGTACTGACCCGGCTCATCCCCTCGCCGGTCGTCGTCGACATCCGGCGCGGAGCGATGGAGGACCTCTCCACGCTCCTGGCGGACCAGCGGATCTCCAGCAACGGCCGGATCGCCGTCGCGATCAGCGGCGGCTCGGGCCTGAAGCTGCGCGAGCACTTCGCCCCCGAGCTGCCCGGCGCCGACTGGTACCCCGTCGACGGCGGCACCATCGACGCGGCCGTGAAGCTCGCAGACGCCATAAGGGGCCAGCGGTACGACGCGGTGGTGGCGCTTGGCGGCGGCAAGATCATCGACGTGACCAAGTACGCGGCGGCCCGGGTGGGCCTGCCGCTGGTCGCCATCGCCACGAACCTGTCGCACGACGGCATCTGCTCGCCGGTCTCCACCCTGGACAACGACAACGGGCGCGGCTCCTACGGAGTGCCGACCCCGATCGCGCTGGTCATCGACCTCGACGTGATCCGGGACGCCCCGGTGCGCTACGTCCGCTCCGGGATCGGCGACGCCGTCTCCAACCTCTCCGCCATCGCGGACTGGGAGCTCTCCCACCGCGAGACCGGTGAGCCGGTCGACGGCCTCGCCGCGGCGATGGCCCGCAGCGCCGGCGAGGCGGTGCTCCGCCACCCCGGCGGCGTCGGCGACGACGACTTCCTCGTCACGCTCTCCGAAGGCCTCGTGATGTCCGGCATCGCCATGTCGATCAGCGGCGACACCCGGCCCTCCTCGGGCGCCTGCCACGAGATCAGCCACGCCTTCGACCTGCTCTTCCCCCAGCGCGCCGCCAGCCACGGCGAGCAGTGCGGCCTCGGCGCCGCCTTCGCGATGCACCTGCGCGGCGCCGCCGACGGCTCGCTGGGGATCGTCGAGACGCTGCGCCGCCACGGGCTGCCCGTGACGCCCGAGGAGATGGGCTTCAGCGTGGACGAGTTCGTCCAGGCCGTGTCCTTCGCCCCGCAGACCCGTCCCGGCCGCTTCACCATCCTCGAACACCTCGACCTCTCCGACGACCAGATCAGGGACGCGTACGCCGACTATGCCAAGACCATCCGTAGCTGAACTCCGCCCGGTCGTGCACCCGGCGGGTGTGAAGGACCGGCGTAGCGGAGAGCACTGGGGCGGCCGCCTGTACATGCGCGAGATCTCGCTGCGCATCACCCGCCGCCTGGTGACCACGAACGTCACGCCGAACCAGCTGACGTACGTCATGACCCTCTTCGGCGTGCTCGCCGCCCCGGCGCTGCTCGTCCCGGGGATCTGGGGCGCCGTCCTCGGCGTCGTCGCGGTCCAGATGTACCTGCTGCTCGACTGCGTCGACGGCGAGGTCGCCCGCTGGAAGAAGCAGTTCTCGCTCAACGGCGTCTACCTCGACCGCGTCGGCGCCTACCTGTGCGACGCCGCCGTGCTGGTCGGCTTCGGCCTGCGGGCCGCCGACCTCTGGGGCGGTGGCCGCATCGACTGGCTCTGGGCCTTCCTCGGCACGCTCGCCGCGCTCGGCGCCGTCCTGATCAAGGCGGAGACCGACCTCGTCGGTGTCGCCCGTCACCAGGGCGGGCTGCCCCCGGTCAAGGAGGCGGCGAGCGAGCCCCGCTCCTCCGGCATGGCCCTCGCCCGCCGGGCGGCCTCGGCGCTGCAGTTCCACCGCCTGGTCCTCGGCATCGAGGCCTCGCTGCTGATCCTGGTCCTGGCGATCCTCGACGCGGTCCAGGGCGGGCTGTTCTTCACCCGGCTCGGTGTCGCGGTCCTCGCGGGTATCGCGATGCTCCAGACGGTCCTGCACCTGGTGTCGATCCTGGCGTCGAGCCGGCTGAAGTGAGGCCGGGGGACATGGCGAGGGCACGGACGACAGACGAGACGACGACAAGCGCGGGGAGGACGAACGTGACCACGGCGATGAAGCTGGGTGCCGTCATCATCACGATGGGCAACCGGCCCGACGACCTGCGCGCGCTGCTGGAATCGGTGGCCAAGCAGGAGGGCGAGCCGGTCGAGGTCGTCGTCGTCGGCAACGGCGCCCCCGTCACGGGGGTGCCCGAGGGCGTCCACACCATCGACCTGCCCGAGAACCTCGGCATCCCCGGGGGCCGCAACGTCGGCATCGAGGCGTTCGGCCCCGGCGGCCCGTGCGGGCCCGTCGACGCCCTGCTCTTCCTCGACGACGACGGTCTGCTCGAACGTGACGACACCGCCGAGCTGATCCGCGAGGCCTTCGCCGCCGATCCGAGGCTGGGCATCATCAGCTTCCGGATCGCGGACCCCGAGACCGGTCTCACCCAGCGTCGGCACGTCCCGAGGCTGCGCGCCTCCGACCCGATGCGGTCCTCGCGCGTGACCACCTTCCTCGGCGGCGCGAACGCCGTGCGCAGCCAGGTCCTCACCGAAGTCGGCGGACTGCCCGACGAGTTCTTCTACGCCCACGAGGAGACCGATCTCGCCTGGCGTGCCCTCGACGCCAACTGGATGATCGACTACCGTTCCGACATGGTGCTGCTCCACCCCACCACGCCACCGTCCCGGCACGCGACGTACCACTACAACGTGGCCCGCAACCGGGTATGGCTGGCCCGGCGCAACCTCCCCGCTCTGCTCGTTCCGGTCTACCTCGGTGTCTGGCTGCTGCTGACCCTCGCGCGACGTCCCTCGGGCCCCGCGCTCAAGGCGTGGCTCGGCGGTTTCCGCGAGGGCTGGGCCACCCCCTGCGGACCGCGCCGGCCCATGAAATGGCGTACGGTGTGGCGGCTGACCCGACTGGGACGCCCGCCCGTCGTCTGACACGTGGTGCCCGACCTGCCGCGCATCTGAATACGAAAGTTCCGACCTGTGAGTGACACAACCCACGACGGCCGGGTCGCGACCAGCGCCCCGCCATCCGCCGACGACGGCCTGCCCCCGGCCGAGCTGGCCGCGAAGTACGGTCTGTCGGTCAGCGGCGCCCGGCCCGGGTTCTTCGAGTACATCCGCCAGCTCTGGGGGCGGCGCCACTTCATCCTCGCCTTCTCCTCGGCGAAGCTGACGGCGCAGTACAGCCAGGCGAAGCTCGGCCAGATCTGGCAGGTGGCGACCCCCCTGCTCAACGCGCTGGTCTACTTCCTGATCTTCGGCCTGATCCTGGACGCGGGCCGGGGCATGGAGACCAAGGTCTACATCCCCTTCCTGGTGACCGGCATCTTCGTGTTCACCTTCACCCAGAGCTCGGTCATGGCGGGTGTGCGGGCGATCGCGGGCAACCTCGGCCTCGTGCGGGCCCTGCACTTCCCGCGCGCCTCGCTGCCCATCTCGTTCGCGCTGCAGCAGCTCCAGCAGCTGCTCTTCTCCATGATCGTGCTGGCCGCGGTCGCGATCGCCTTCGGCAGCTACCCCTCGATGAGCTGGCTGCTGCTGATCCCCGCGCTGTTCCTGCAGTTCGTGTTCAACGTCGGTCTGGCCATGATCATGGCGAGGATGGGCTCGAAGACCCCCGACCTCGCCCAGCTCATGCCGTTCGTCATGCGCACGTGGATGTACGCGTCCGGCGTGATGTTCTCGATCCCGGTGATGCTCGCGGACAAGCCGGCCTGGATCGCCGACGTGCTCATGTACAACCCCGCCGCCGTCTACATGGACCTGATCCGCTTCGCGCTGATCGACGGTTACGGCGCCGAGAACCTGCCCTCGCACGTCTGGGCGACCGCCGTGGGCTGGGCCCTGGCGATCGGCATCGGCGGCTTCGTCTACTTCTGGAAGGCCGAGGAGAGGTACGGCCGTGGCTGACTCCACCCAGGGACTCGTTCCCACCGTCATCGCCGACGACGTCCACATCGTCTACCGGGTCAACACCGGTGGCGGCGGCAAGGGCAGCGCCACCGCCGCCCTCAGCCGGATGCTCGGCCGCGGCAAGGCCGAGGTCACCCGGGGCGTCCGCAAGGTGCACGCCGTGCGCGGCGTCACCTTCACCGCGTACCGCGGCGAGGCCATCGGCCTCATCGGCAGCAACGGATCCGGCAAGTCGACCCTGCTGCGCGCCATCGCCGGCCTGCTCCCCACCGAGAGCGGCAAGGTCTACACCGACGGGCAGCCCTCGCTCCTCGGCGTCAACGCGGCGCTGATGAACGACCTGACCGGCGAGCGCAACGTGATACTCGGCGGCCTTGCCATGGGAATGAGCAGGGAAGAGATCCGCGAGCGCTACCAGGGCATCGTCGACTTCTCGGGCATCAACGAGAAGGGCGACTTCATCAGCCTGCCCATGCGGACGTACTCCTCCGGTATGGGCGCCCGGCTCCGGTTCGCCATCGCGGCCGCCAAGAACCACGACGTCCTCATGATCGACGAGGCGCTCGCGACCGGTGACCGCAAGTTCCAGATCCGCTCCGAGCAGCGCATCCGGGAGCTCCGCAAGGAGGCCGGCACGGTCTTCCTGGTCAGCCACAGCAACAAGTCGATCAGGGACACCTGCGACCGCGTCCTGTGGCTGGAGAAGGGTGAGCTCCTCATGGACGGTCCCACCGAGGAAGTCCTGCGGGCGTACGAGCGCGAGACCGCGAGGTAACACGCCGAACCGCGTACACCAGGCCCCCGCCGACCCCGGCGGGGGCCTCCGCGTTCCCCGGGCCGCGCCCGGCCCCCACCTGGAATGTTCATGCGGTCAACATCGGGCAGGATGAGCGCATGGCAGCGATCTCGGGGGGAAAGTCCTATCACCACGGCGATCTGCGCAACGCGCTGATCTGCGCCGCCGTCGACCTCGCCACCGAGGGCGGTCCCGAACGGGTCGTGCTGCGCGAGGCCGCCCGCAGGGTCGGCGTCTCGCCCACCGCCGCCTACCGGCACTTCGACGGCCGGGGCGAGCTGCTGGGAGCCGTCAAGGTCCACGCCCAGCGGGCGCTCGCCGATTCCATGGAGCGCGCGGCCGCCCGGGTTCCGGGCGCCGACGACCCCACCGTCGCCGCCGAACTCCGCCTCGCCGCCCTCGGTCGCGGCTACGTCGGCTTCGCCGTGGACCAGCCCGGCCTCTACCGGGCGGCCTTCTGCACCCCGCCCCCGGCCTGTGGAGAGGCCTGGGCGCCCCCCGGCCGTCCGGTCGAACCCGAACCCGAGATCCGCGCGTTCGCCCTGCTCACGGACGCCCTGAACGCTCTGGCGGGGGCGGGCAGCGGCCCCCGCCATGCCCGTCCGGCCGCCGCACCCGCTGCGTGGTCGGCCGTGCACGGACTGTCACTCCTGCTGCTCGACGGTCCGCTCGGCCGCCTCCCGGAACAGCGCCGTGCCGCGGTCGTCGAGTCCACCCTCGCCCTGGTGGTCTCAGGTGCCCGCGCCGACCGGCGGTCGTCGGAGATCTGAACTTCCGCCTGCCGTCGAAGGGTTGACGCGACCTGTGAGGTCTTCCCGGAGCGTCCACCACCCCGACGAGGCACTCGGCGCTGTACAACGTAAGCTGTACCGGTGCTGATTCGTGGCAAGTGGGGCGATAACTCCTGGGCGCCCCCGCCCCTCGGGCGGCGAGCCCCGGCGTGGCCCGGTGGCGTGTCCGAAATAGGATGGATTGGATCGGCAGTGTAGAACAGGAGATATGACGGCCATGACGCGAAATCTCCAGCTGCACGAGGGTGTCGCCGTCCCCGCGTCGGGCAGCGGCCAGTGACGCCGACCCGACAGGCACGCCCCGACGCCTCCTCTCGCGCCACGCTCGACAAGGCCGCGGACGAGAACTTCCCCGTGGCGCCCTTCTTCCTCCCGCGCGCGTGGCGCGACGACCTCATGGCCGTCTACGGCTACGCGCGGCTCGTCGACGACATCGGCGACGGCGACCTCGCCCCCGGCGGAGCCGACGCCCGCCATCTCGGCGTCGCCCCCGAGCGGGCCGAGGACCGCCTCGCCCTGCTCGACGCCTTCGAGGCCGACCTCCTGCGGGTCTTCGACGGCACCCCGCACCACCCGCTGCTCCGCGCCCTCCAGCCGACCGTGCGGCGCCGCGCCCTCACCCCCGAGCCCTTCCTCGGTCTGATCGAGGCCAACCGCCAGGACCAGCTCGTACGCCGCTACGAGACGTACGACGACCTCGTGGCGTACTGCGAACTCTCCGCCAACCCCGTCGGCAGGCTCGTCCTCGGGATCACCGGAACGGCCACCCCCGAGCGCGTCCGCCGCTCCGACGCCGTCTGCACCGCCCTGCAGGTCGTCGAGCACCTCCAGGACGTCGCCGAGGACCTCGGCCGGGACCGGATCTATCTGCCCGCCGAGGACATGAAGCGCTTCCACGTCACCGAGGACGATCTCGCCCGCCCGACCGCGAACGCCTCCGTACGCGCCCTGATCGCCTTCGAGGCGGCGCGCGCCCGAGCCCTGCTCGACGACGGAGTTCCCCTGGTGGGGAGCGTGCACGGCAGGCTGAGGCTGCTGCTCGCCGGGTTCACGGCCGGCGGACTCGCGGCGCTCGACGCCGTCGCCGCCGCCGGGGGCGGGTTCGACGTCCTGGCCGGGTCGCCCAGGCCCGCCAAGCGGAGTCTGATGCGGGAAGCGGGATCGATTTTGCTCAGAGCGCGGAGAGAGGGGTGAGCCGGACCGTGGAGGGACAGACGGAGACGTCCGCGCCGGTACAGGCCGCGTACAGCTACTGCGAGGCCGTCACCGGACAGCAGGCCCGCAACTTCGCCTACGGGATCCGGCTCCTGCCGATCGAGAAGCGACAGGCCATGTCCGCGCTGTACGCGTTCTCGCGGCGCGTCGACGACATCGGCGACGGCACGCTCGCCCCCGAGGCCAAGCGGGACCGGCTCGAAGGGACCCGCGCGCTCCTGGACCGGATCCGCCGGGGCGGGGTCGACGAGGACGACACCGACCCCGTCGCCGTCGCCCTGTCCGACGCCTCCCGGCGCTTCCCGATCCCGCTCGACGGGCTCGACGAGCTGATCGACGGCGTCCTGATGGACGTCCGCGGCGAGTCGTACGAGACCTGGGACGACCTCAAGGTCTACTGCCGGTGCGTCGCCGGCGCGATCGGGCGGCTCTCGCTCGGAGTGTTCGGCACCCAGCCGGGCGCGCAGGGCGTCGAACGCGCCCCCGAGTACGCCGACACCCTCGGGCTCGCCCTCCAGCTCACCAACATCCTCCGGGACGTACGCGAGGACGCCGGCAACGGGCGCACCTACCTGCCCGCCGACGACCTCGCCAAGTTCGGCTGCGGCGAGGGCTTCGGGAGTGCGACGCCGCCCGCCGGCTCCGACTTCACCGGTCTCGTCCACTTCGAAGTCCGCCGCGCCCGCGCCCTGTTCGCCGAGGGTTACCGGCTCCTGCCCATGCTCGACCGGCGCAGCGGCGCCTGCGTAGCCGCGATGGCCGGGATCTACCGCCGCCTCCTCGACCGGATCGAGCGCGACCCGGAGGCGGTGCTGCGCGGCCGGGTCTCGCTCCCGGGGCGCGAGAAGGCGTACGTCGCGGTGCGCGGCCTCTCCGGACTCGACACCCGGAACGTCTCCCGACGGGTCGTCAGGAGGCGTGCCTGATGGGCGCGTACGATCCCGGGCACCGGGCAACCCTCCGCCGCCGGGCGGCGTCCCTGACTGCGACCCTCCGAGGGGAGGCCTCGTGACCACCGACGGCACCACACCGCAGCGTGCGGCCGGGGCCGGCGCGACCGCCGTCGTGATCGGCGGCGGACTCGCCGGGATCACCGCAGCGCTCCAACTGGCCGACGCCGGAGTGCGCGTCACGCTCCTCGAAGGCCGGCCGAGGCTCGGCGGACTCGCGTTCTCCTTCCGGCGCGGCGAGCTCACCGTCGACAACGGGCAGCACGTCTACCTGCGCTGCTGCACCGCCTACCGGTGGTTCCTCGACCGCGTCGAAGGCGCCCACCTGGCGCCCGTCCAGGACCGGCTCGACGTGCCCGTACTCGACGTCGCCCACCCCCGGGGCCCCCGCCTCGGACGGCTGCGGCGCACCGGCCTGCCCGTACCGCTGCACCTCGCCGCGAGCCTGGCGACCTACCCCCACCTCTCCCTCGCCGAGCGCGCGAGCGTCGGGCGGGCCGCGCTCGCCCTGAAGGGACTCGACCCCGCCGACCCCGCCCTCGACGGCATCGACTTCGCCACCTGGCTCGGCCGCCACGGCCAGTCCCCGCGCGCCGTCGAGGCCCTCTGGGACCTCGTCGGCGTCGCCACCCTCAACGCCACCGCGCCGCACGCCTCCATGGGCCTGGCCGCCATGGTCTTCAAGACCGGCCTGCTCTCCGAACCGGGCGCCGCCGACATCGGCTGGGCTCGCGTCCCCCTCGGCGAGCTCCACGACACCCTCGCCCGCAAGGCCCTCGACTCCCTCGGCGTACGGACCGAACTGCGTACCAAGGCCGAGCGGATCGCCCGTGGCGAAGACGGCCGGTGGAGCGTCGAGGTGCCGGGAGAGACCATCGAGGCCGACGCCGTCGTGCTCGCCGTACCGCAGCGCGAGACCCGCGAGCTGATCCCCGAGGGCGCACTCGACGATCCCGACCGGCTCCTGGACATCGGCACCGCGCCGATCCTCAACGTGCACGTCGTCTACGACCGCAAGGTGCTCAGGCAGCCGTTCTTCACCGCGCTCGGCTCGCCGGTGCAGTGGGTCTTCGACCGTACCGACTCCTCCGGCCTCAAGGGCGCAGGACAGTACCTGGCCGTGTCCCAGTCCGCCGCCCAGGACGAGATCGACACGCCCGTCTCCGTACTGCGCGAGCGCTACCTCCCGGAGCTCGAGCGCCTGCTCCCCGCCGCACGCGGCGCCGGAATCCGGGACTTCTTCGTCACCAGGGAGCGGACAGCGACGTTCGCCCCCACCCCGGGCGTCGGGCGGCTCCGCCCCGCCGCCCGCACCCACGCCCCCGGCCTGTACCTGGCCGGCGCTTGGACCGCCACCGGCTGGCCCGCGACCATGGAGGGTGCCGTCCGCAGTGGTTTCAGCGCCGCGGGCGCCGCGCTCTCCGCCTTCGGCCGCCGCCATGAACATCCGCTGCAGGAGGCGGCATGAGTGTGAGTACTGGAACAAGAGGAGAGACCGTGCCGACTGTGCCCCCGGTGAACCCGGCCGTCGACACCGCGGACGTCACCGCTCTGCTGGATCGCGGGCGGACCCTGGCCACCCCCGTCCTGCGGGCGGCCGTCGACCGGCTCGCCCCGCCCATGGACACCGTGGCCGCCTACCACTTCGGGTGGATCGACGCTCACGGCAACCCCACGGAGGGGGACAGCGGCAAGGCCGTCAGGCCCGCTCTCGCGCTGCTCTCCGCCGAGGCCGCGGGCGCCGCCCCCGAGGTCGGTGTCCCCGGTGCCGTCGCCGTGGAGCTCGTCCACAACTTCTCGCTGCTGCACGACGACCTGATGGACGGCGACGAGCAGCGGCGCCACCGCGACACCGTCTGGAAGGTGCACGGCCCCGCGCAGGCGATCCTCGTCGGCGACGCGCTCTTCGCGCTCGCCAACGAGCTGCTGCTCGAACTCGGCACCGTCGAGGCCGGCCGCGCCACCCGCCGCCTGACCACCGCCACCCGAAAGCTCATCGACGGGCAGGCCCAGGACATCTCCTACGAGCACCGCGAGCGGGTCACCGTCGAGGAGTGCCTGGAGATGGAGGGCAACAAGACCGGCGCCCTGCTCGCCTGCGCCGTCTCCATCGGCGCCGTCCTCGGCGGCGCCGACGACCGCACGGCCGACAAACTGGAGGAGTACGGCTACCACCTCGGCCTCGCCTTCCAGGCCGTCGACGACCTCCTCGGCATCTGGGGCGACCCGGAGTCCACCGGCAAGCAGACCTGGAGCGACCTGCGGCAGCGCAAGAAGTCCCTGCCCGTCGTCGCCGCCCTCGCGGCCGGCGGCCCGGCCTCCGAGCGACTCGGCGAGCTCCTCGCCGCCGACGCCAAGAGCAGCGACTTCGACTCCTTCTCCGAGGAGGAGTTCGCCACCCGCGCGGCCCTCATCGAGGAGGCCGGCGGCCGCGAGTGGACCTCCGAGGAGGCCCGCCGTCAGCACACCATCGCCATCCGCGCCCTGCACGAGGTGGACATGCCCGAGCGCGTCCGGGCCCAGCTCACCGCGCTCGCCGACTTCGTCGTCGTACGGAAGAGATGATCACCATCACCCTGATATGAGTGCGCAGTCGCCGGCCGGTGCCACCGGGCATCGGCCGACGGCAGACCCGAAGAAGCAGAAGCATTCGACTGCACGAAGGGGAAGCCATGACAGCGACGACCGACGGAAGCGCCGGGGCCGTGGGCCCCCGGGCAGCCGCGGCCAGCGACACCACCGCCACCGCGCCGGCGACCGGCCTCGACGAGGCCGCGAAACGGGCCGCGGAACGCTCCGTCGACCATCTGCTCGGCCTTCAGGACGCCGAAGGCTGGTGGAAGGGCGACCTGGAGACCAACGTCACCATGGACGCCGAGGACCTCCTGCTGCGCCAGTTCCTCGGCATCCTCGACGCGGAGACCACCAGGGCCGCCGCCCTGTTCATCCGCGGCGAGCAGCGCGAGGACGGCGCCTGGGCCACCTTCTACGGCGGACCCGGCGAGCTCTCCGCCACCATCGAGGCCTACGTGGCGCTGCGCCTCGCCGGGGACCTCCCCGAGGCCGCCCACATGGCCCGCGCCGCCGCCTGGGTCCGCGAGCGCGGCGGGATCGCCTCTGCCCGGGTCTTCACCCGGATCTGGCTCGCCCTCTTCGGCTGGTGGAAGTGGGACGACCTGCCCGAGCTGCCGCCCGAGCTGATCTTCCTGCCGAAGTGGTTCCCGCTCAACATCTACGACTTCGGCTGCTGGGCCCGGCAGACGATCGTCCCGCTCACCGTGGTCTCCGCCAAGCGGCCGGTGCGCCCCGCGCCCTTCCCGCTGGACGAGCTGCACACCGACCCCGCCCGCCCGAACCCGGTGAAGCCCTCGGCGTCGGTGGCGAGTTGGGACGGCGCCTTCCAGCGGCTCGACAAGGCGCTGCACCTCTACCACAAGGTCGCTCCGCGCAGGCTGCGCAAGGCCGCCATGAACGTGGCCGCCCGCTGGATCGTCGAGCGCCAGGAGAACGACGGCTGCTGGGGCGGGATCCAGCCCCCCGCCGTCTACTCGGTCATCGCCCTGCACCTCCTCGGCTACGACCTGAACCACCCGGTCATGCGGGCGGGGCTGGAGTCCCTGGACCGGTTCGCCGTCTGGCGCGAGGACGGCTCGCGCATGATCGAGGCCTGTCAGTCGCCCGTCTGGGACACCTGTCTGGCCACCATCGCCCTCGCCGACGCGGGCCTCGCCGCCGACCACCCGGCCCTCGTCCGCGCGGCCGACTGGATGCTGGGCGAGGAGATCGTCCGGCCCGGCGACTGGACCGTCCGCAGGCCCGGACTGGCCCCGGGCGGCTGGGCGTTCGAGTTCCACAACGACAACTACCCGGACATCGACGACACCGCCGAGGTCATCCTCGCGCTCCGCCGCGTCCGCCACCCCGACCCCGGCCGAGTCGAGTCGGCCGTCGCCCGCGGCGCCCGCTGGACACTCGGCATGCAGTCGAAGAACGGTGCCTGGGCCGCCTTCGACGCGGACAACACCAGCCCCTTCCCCAACCGGCTGCCGTTCTGCGACTTCGGCGAGGTCGTCGACCCGCCCTCGGCCGACGTCACCGCGCATGTCGTGGAGATGCTCGCCCACGAGGGCCAGGCCCACCACCCCCGTACCCGCAGGGGAATCGAGTGGCTCCTCGCCGAACAGGACCCGAACGGCGCCTGGTTCGGACGCTGGGGCGTCAACTACGTCTACGGGACGGGCTCGGTGGTCCCGGCGCTCACCGCGGCCGGGCTGCCCCGCTCCCACCCCGCGATCCGCCGCGCCGTCGCCTGGCTGGAGTCCGTACAGAACGAGGACGGAGGCTGGGGCGAGGACCTGCGCTCGTACTCGGACCGGGCCTGGATCGGACACGGCGCCTCGACCGCCTCCCAGACCGCCTGGGCGCTGCTCGCCCTGCTCGCGGCCGGCCGACGTGACTCCAGGGCCGTGGAGCGGGGCATCAGCTGGCTCGCCGGGACACAGCGCCCCGACGGCTCCTGGGACGAGCCGTACTTCACCGGGACGGGCTTCCCCTGGGACTTCTCCATCAACTACCACCTCTACCGGCAGGTGTTCCCGCTCACGGCGCTCGGCCGCTACGTGAACGGCGAACCCGCCGTCGCCAGGGAGGGATGATGGGCGAAGAGCCGGAGCCCCCGGCCGGCTCCTCGGCGCCGCTGCTGATCGCCTGCGCGCTCGGCATCGAGCAGCTCGCCCTGCGCAGCGGCGAGCGCGCCGGGGCTCCCGGCGCGTTCACCGTCGTCCGTACGGGCATGGGCCCGGCCCACGCCCGCAGGACCGTCGCCCGTGTCCTCGGCCGGGAACCCTGGCGGGACGCCGTCGTCGTCGCCGCTGGCTTCTGTGCCGGCCTCGCCCCCGGGATGCACCCCGGGGACCTGATCGTCGCCGACGAGACCCGCGGCGGACCGGACGCCGTCACGTCCTGCACCGGGACGGAGCTCCTGGTGAAGGCCCTGACCCGGGCGCTCCCCGGGCGGACCGTCCACACCGGCCCGCTGGCCGGCTCCGACCACGTCGTGCGCGGCCACGAGCGGGCCGAGCTGCGCGCCACCGGGGCGATCGCGGTGGACATGGAGTCCGCCGCCACGCTCCGTACGGCGCTGGCCGCCGGGCCCCGCCCGGTTGCGGCCGTACGGGTGGTCGTGGACGCTCCAGAACATGAACTGGTCCGGATCGGCACGGTACGCGGTGGAATATCGGCTTTCCGTGTTCTTCGTGCCGTCCTTCCCGCATTCTTCGAATGGCACCGTTCTTTGCTGCTCCCCAGGAGGTGAGCGAGTTATGGCCATGCCGCTCCGTCAGTCCATCCGGGTCGGGACCTATCTCATCGAACAGAAGCTCCGCAAGCGGGACAAGTTCCCGCTCATCGTCGAGCTGGAGCCGCTGTTCGCCTGCAACCTCAAGTGCGAGGGCTGTGGAAAGATCCAGCACCCGGCCGGTGTGCTCAAGCAGCGGATGCCGGTCGCCCAGGCCGTCGGCGCCGTCCTGGAGTCCGGGGCGCCGATGGTCTCCATCGCGGGCGGCGAGCCCCTGATGCATCCTCAGATCGACGAGATCGTGCGACAGTTGGTGGCGAAGAAGAAGTACGTCTTCCTCTGCACCAACGCGATGCTGTTGCGCAAGAAGCTGGAGGACTTCACCCCCTCCCGGTACTTCGCCTTCGCCGTGCACATCGACGGTCTGCGCGAACGGCACGACGAGTCCGTCGCCAAGGAAGGCGTGTTCGACGAGGCGGTGGCGGCGATCAAGGAGGCCAAGCGGCGCGGCTTCCGCGTCACCACCAACTCGACCTTCTTCAACACCGACACCCCGCAGACCATCATCGAGGTCCTCAACTACCTCAACGACGACCTCCAGGTCGACGAGATGATGATCTCGCCCGCCTACGCCTACGAGAAGGCGCCGGACCAGGAGCACTTCCTCGGTGTCGAGCAGACCCGCGAGCTCTTCAAGAAGGCCTTCGCCGGCGGCAACCGGG
The DNA here is from genome assembly GCF_055563155.1 of Streptomyces sp. NPDC013317. Taxonomy (NCBI): domain Bacteria; kingdom Bacillati; phylum Actinomycetota; class Actinomycetes; order Kitasatosporales; family Streptomycetaceae; genus Streptomyces; species Streptomyces sp. NPDC013317. The sequence continues at coordinate 46,053 of NZ_JBVHDX010000015.1, read as the reverse complement.
GCCGGTGGCGGCTCAACCACTCCCCGCTCTTCCTGGACTTCCTCGAAGGCAAGGCCGACTTCCCCTGCACGGCGTGGGCGATCCCGAACTACTCCCTCTTCGGCTGGCAGCGCCCCTGCTACCTGATGAGCGACGGCTACGTCCCCACCTACCGGGAGCTCATCGAGGAGACGGACTGGGACAAGTACGGCCGGGGCAAGGACCCGCGCTGCGCCAACTGCATGGCCCACTGCGGCTACGAGCCGACCGCCGTCCTCGCCACCATGGGCTCGCTGAAGGAGTCCCTGAGGGCGGCCCGCGAGACCGTCTCCGGGAACCGCGGATGACGTGACGGGTACGGGAGGGCCCGCGACACCACCGGGCGCGGCCCTCCCGCACGGCCGAACGACGAAAGGGGGCCGAGCATGACGATTCTGGAGAACATCCGGGGGCCACGCGACCTCCGGCCGCTCAGCGGCGCGGAGCTCGACGAACTGGCCGCGGAGATCCGGCAGTTCCTGATCCACGCCGTCGCCAGGACGGGCGGCCACCTGGGGCCCAACCTCGGGGTGGTGGAGCTGACCGTCGCGCTGCACCGGGTCTTCGACTCGCCCGACGACCGCATCCTCTGGGACACCGGGCACCAGAGCTACGTCCACAAGCTGCTCACCGGCCGCCAGGACTTCTCCAAGCTGCGCAGCAAGGGCGGACTCTCCGGCTATCCCTCGCGGGAGGAGTCGGAGCACGACGTCATCGAGAACTCGCACGCCTCGACGGTCCTCGGCTGGGCCGACGGACTGGCCAAGGCCAACGAGGTGTCCGGCCGCCTCGACCACGTCGTCGCGGTCATCGGCGACGGCGCCCTGACCGGCGGCATGGCCTGGGAGGCGCTGAACAACATCGCCGCCGCCGAGGACCGGCCCCTGATCATCGTCGTCAACGACAACGAGCGCTCCTACGCCCCCACGATCGGCGGCCTCGCCCAGCACCTGGCCGCCCTGCGTACCACCGACGGGTACGAGCGAGTCCTCGCCTGGGGAAAGGACGTCCTCCAGCACACCCCCGTGATCGGGCAGCCGCTCTACGAGTCGCTGCACGGCGCCAAGAAGGGGTTCAAGGACACGTTCGCTCCGCAGGGACTCTTCGAGGACCTGGGGCTCAAGTACGTCGGTCCCGTCGACGGCCACGACATCGCGGCGGTCGAGTCCGCGCTGCGCCACGCCCAGCGCTTCAACGGGCCCGTCCTCGTGCACTGCCTCACCGAGAAGGGCCGCGGCTACCAGCCCGCGCTCCAGGACGAGGCCGACCGCTTCCACGCCGTCGGCGCCATGGACCCGCTGACCTGCGCACCGCTCGCCCCCTCGGCCGGACCCTCGTGGACCTCCGTCTTCGGCGAGGCCATCGCCGAGATCGGGGAGGAGCGGCCGGACGTCGTCGCGATCACCGCGGCGATGCTCCACCCCGTCGGTCTGACGACGTTCGCCGAGCGGTTCCCCGACCGGGTCTGGGACGTCGGCATCGCCGAGCAGCACGCCGTCGTCTCGGCCGCGGGCCTGGCCGCCGGGGGACTCCACCCCGTCGTGGCGGTGTACGCGACCTTCCTCAACCGCGCCTTCGACCAGCTGCTCATGGACGTCGCCCTGCACCGGTGCGGGGTCACCTTTGTCCTGGACCGGGCCGGCGTCACCGGCACCGACGGCGCCTCGCACAACGGCATGTGGGACCTCTCCGTCCTCCAGGTCGTGCCGGGCCTCCGGATCGCCGCTCCGCGCGACGCCGAGGAGCTGCGCGCCCAGCTGCGCGAGGCCGTCGACGTCGACGACGCCCCGACCCTGCTCCGCTTCCCCAAGGAGACGGTGGGGGAACCCGTCCCGGCCGTACGGCGGATCGGCGGGACGGACGTCCTCCTGGAGCCCCCGGAGCCCGACGCGGACGTGCTCCTCGTCTCCGTCGGCGTCATGGCCGACGTCTGCCTCCAGGCCGCCGATCTGCTCGCCGGACGCGGCATCCGGTGCACCGTCGTCGACCCGCGCTGGGTCAAACCGGTCGACGAGGCCCTCGTCCCGCTCGCCGAGCGGCACCGGCTGGTCGCCGTCGTCGAGGACGGCATCCGCACCGGCGGCGTCGGCGCTGCCGTCGGCCAGACGCTGCGCGACGCCGGCGTCGACGTCCCGCTGCGGACCTTCGGGATCCCCGACCAGTTCCTCGGCCACGCCAAGCGCGGCGAGGTGCTCGCCGACCTCGGCCTGACCCCGGTGGAGATCGCCGGACGGATCAGCGCCGCACTGACCCGGAAGAAGGGGCGATGAGCAAGGAGTTCGACCTCGCGGCACTGCTCGCCGAACGCGGCGCGGAGCGCTACGACCTGCATACCCGGTACCTCAACCACCAGCTCCCGCGCATGCTGCACACCATCGGTTTCGACAAGGTCTACGTACGTGCCGAGGGCGCCCACTTCTGGGACGCCCAGGGCGGCGACCACCTCGACATGCTGGCCGGCTTCGGCGTGATGGGCCTGGGCCGGCACCACCCCGTCGTCCGCAAGGCCCTCCACGACGTCCTGGACGCCTCGCTCGCCGACCTCACCCGCTTCGACTGCCAGCCGCTGCCCGGGCTGCTCGCCGAGAAGCTGCTCGCCCACAGCCCGCACCTCGACCGCGTCTTCTTCGGCAACAGTGGTACGGAGGCGGTGGAGACCGCCCTGAAGTTCGCCCGGTACGCCACCGGCAGGCCCAGGATCGTCTACTGCTCCCACGCCTTCCACGGCCTGACCACCGGCTCCCTCTCGGTCAACGGCGAGAAGGGCTTCCGGGACGGCTTCGCCCCGCTGCTGCCCGACACCGCGATCGGGCTCGGCGACCTGGACGCCCTGGAGCGCGAACTGCGCAAGGGCGATGTCGCCGGGTTCGTCGTCGAGCCCATCCAGGGCAAGGGGGTGCACGAGGCCCCGCCCGGCTTCCTGCGCGCCGCGCAGGAGCTGCTGCACCGGCACGGGGCCGTCCTGATCGCCGACGAGGTGCAGACCGGTCTCGGCAGGACCGGGGACTTCTACGCGTACCAGCACGAGGACGGCGTCGAACCCGATCTGCTCTGTGTCGCCAAGGCGCTCTCCGGCGGGTACGTGCCGGTCGGCGCGACGCTCGGCAAGGACTGGATCTTCAAGAAGGTCTACTCGTCCATGGACCGCGTCCTCGTCCACTCCGCCAGTTTCGGGTCGAACGCGCAGGCCATGGCCGCCGGGCTGGCCGTGCTCTCGGTCATGGAGAACGAGGGGACGGTGGCGCACGCGCGCCGGATCGGCGAGCTGCTCTCCACCCGCCTCAAGGAGCTCGTGCCCCGCTACGAGTTGCTGCACGAGATCCGCGGGCGTGGCCTGATGATCGGGATCGAGTTCGGGCGGCCCTCCTCGCTGGGCCTGCGCAGCCGGTGGACGATGCTGCAGGCCGCCCGGAAGGGGCTCTTCGCGCAGATGGTCGTCGTGCCGCTGCTCCAGCGCCACCGCATCCTGACCCAGGTGTCGGGGGACCATCTGGAGGTGATCAAGCTCATCCCGCCGCTGATCATCGACGAGGCGGACGTGGACCGGTTCGTGACCGCGTTCACGGCCGTGATGGATGACGCCCACGGAGCCGGCGGACTGATGTGGGACTTCGGAAGGACGCTGGTCAAGCAGGCGGTCGCGCAACGCTGACCGTCGGGACCCGGTGATTTTGCCTCTGAGGCAAGAAACTTGCCTCAGAGGAAACTTCCTGGCGGAATGGAGGCATGGCACACCTCCACGCGGAGCAGTCCGCGGACCCCGCCGCACCGGACGCGTCCGACGCCCTGCCGGACGCGCCGCACGTCGCGCCGCAGCTCCGCGCCCTGCGCAGACGCCGCGGACTGACCCTGGAGGTCGCCGCCCAGCGGGCCGGGCTCTCCCCGGCCCATCTCTCCCGGCTCGAGACGGGTCACCGGCAGCCCTCGCTCCCGATGCTCCTCGCCCTCGCCCGCATCTACGGTACGACGGTCTCCGAGCTCCTGGGCGAGGTTCCGCCCGAGCGTGATCCGATCGTCCGCGCGGACCGGTCCGAGCCCGTCGAGGCGGACGGCTGGACCTACCGCCAGGCCGGCGGGCCGGGCCGCGCCCTTCAGGCGCTCCGCGTCCACGTCCCGTACGCCACCAAGGCCGACATCGTGCGCGTCCACCCCGGCGAGGAGTGGCTCCACGTCCTCGACGGGCAGGTGCGTCTCGCCCTCGGCGACGCCGTGCACGTCCTGGATCCCGGGGACAGCGCCCACTTCGACTCGCTCACCCCGCACCGGATCGGCGCCGTCGGCCGCGGCGGGGCCGAGCTGCTCTTCGTTCACACGCTCATGCAGAGCCCCGCCGCCGAGCTGTGCCTCGGCGACGGAGCCCCGCATCTGCGCTGAGCCCCGGAAAGGGGTCGATATGTCCGAGAAGTCCGCGCCGGTCACCGGCGAGGAGCGCGAGGCCGGCAAGTTCCCCAAGGGGCTGGTGCTCCGGCTCTTCGCCTATCTGGTGGCCGGGCACCTGTTCGCCGGCTTCCTCTATCTGCTCTTCGTGCTCGGCGGGCAGAACCGGTAGCGGCCGGGCCGGGGGTCAGGGTCACACCGCGACGACGAGACGCTCGCGCAGCCGCGCCCGCGTCTCCGGGGTGAGCTTCAGGCCGTCCGTGAGGTAGCCCTCGACCGTCCCCCAGGTCTGCGTCATCGTCTCGAACGCGGCCCGCAGGTACTCGACCCGCGCGTCGAAGAGCGGGCTGAGCAGCTCCATCACCTCGGGTGCCATGGCGTCCGCGGAGGTGGAGCTGCGCCGCACCTTGTAGCGGCGGTGCGGGTCGTTCGACTTCACGTAGTCCGCCTCGATCGCCTCGCGCTCCACGCCCACCGCGAGCAGGGAGATGGCGATGGAGAGGCCGGCGCGGTCCTTGCCGGCCGCGCAGTGCATCAGCGCCGGGACACTGTCCTCGGCCATCGCGTGCAGGATGCCGCTGTGCTCCGCGGTCCGCTCGACAATCATCTTCCGGTACGAATCGGACATTCGCGCCGTCGCCTTGCCGTCGCCGAGGATGCCCCGGAGCTGCTCCAGCTCGCCGGTCCTGACCAGCCTCCAGAACTCCTTGCCGTCGGCCGGGTCGTTGAGCGGTATGTTCACGTTCCGCACGCCGGGCAGTTCGACGTCCGGCCCCTCGATCTTGCGGTCGGCCACATTGCGGAAGTCGAAGATCGTGTGCAGCCCGAGGGTGGAGAGGAACGCGGCGTCCTCCTCGGTGGCGTGCGCCAGGTGGCCGCTGCGGAAGAGACGGCCGAACCGCACCGAACCGCCGTCCACGGTCGGCAGTCCGCCCACGTCCCTGAAGTTGCGCACCCCGGTGAGCTCGGGTTCGGTCGACGGGACCTGTGGCAGCTGCTGCGTCACGAGTGCTCCTGAAGTTCGGCGGATCGGGATCGACTGCTGATCGATTCCTGGGCCAATCATCCCGGGTGATCGGGCCTTCGCCTACCCCCGGGGTATGGGAATGGGTGTTCTGTCCGAATTGGGCTCTTAGGTATAACGCGCCCTGGTTGAAGGGGAGATGGGATTCGGCGCGTGAGCAGCGTCATAGAGGTGACGGACCGTGCCTGATCGTCTTTCGCAATGCCCTTACCGGAAAAGGAGATCGCGGTGACGCCCTCCACGGAGGGTGACCGGAATTCGGCGCGAAATTCCCGCCCGTGATTGCGAACGAAAAGAGGCGGCTTGTTCGCCCCGACCCGCTCGTCTAGCGTCACGCTCAATCCGGTCGGAACCGCCGAATCCTGCCACCGCCCGGAATCCGCACCCACCCACGTACGGCAGGAGCGGGGGACCCAGGTAGTACGCCGTTCCGGTCGTTCCGGGCGGCTCGGGGTGAAGCCGCGTGAAACGCGGCCGGACATCTCCAGTCCGAACCCGACAGCTCACCTCGCAGGCGACGGAGAGGAATTCGCCATGCCCGCAAAGGGTAAGCACCGCCGTCCCAAGGCCAACCCGCTCACGCGTGGATTCGTCGCCGCCGGTACGGGTGGCGCCGTCGTCGCCCTGCCCCTGCTCGGTGCGACCGGAGCCCACGCCGCCGAGAAGGCCGCCCCGTCCGTGACGTCCCACCAGGCCGTCGCCTCCGTCGCCGCGCCCCCCGCCAAGGCCCCGGCCGCCGGGAAGACCGCCAAGCCGAAGACGTACTCCGTCGTCCGTGGCGACTACCTGTCGAAGATCGCCGCCGAGCACCACCTCGCGGGCGGCTGGAAGAAGCTCTACGCGGACAACCGCCAGGTCGTCGGCGAGGACCCGTCGCTGATCCTTCCCGGCATGAAGCTCACCCTCGGCGCCAAGTCGACCGCCAAGGCCGCGCCCAAGGCCGCTCCGAAGGCTGCCCCCAAGGCCGCCCCGAAGGCGGAGAAGTCCTCCTCCGACACGCGCGCCTCCCGCTCCGCCGAGCGTGACCCGGCCGGCACCGCCGCCCCGGCGTCCGCTCCCGCGCAGTCCTCCTCCGCCGGCTGGGTCGCCCCCGTCAGTGGCGGCATCTCCACCCCGTACCGCGCCTCCGGCGCCATGTGGTCCTCCGGCTACCACACCGGTGTCGACTTCATCGCCTCCTCCGGCACCTCGGTCAAGGCCGTCGGCGCGGGCACCGTCTACTCCGCGGGCAACAGCGGCTCGTACGGCAACGAGGTCGTCATCCAGCACGCCGACGGCACGTTCTCGCAGTACGCCCACCTCTCCTCCCTGAACGTCTCCGCCGGCCAGACCGTCACCGGCGGCCAGGAGATCGGTCTCTCCGGCTCGACGGGCAACTCCACCGGTCCGCACCTGCACTTCGAGATCCGTACCGGCCCGAGCTACGGCTCGGACATCGACCCGCTGGCCTACCTGCGCTCGCACGGCGTCAGCATCTGACCCACCGGCAGCACCCGCGGCGGCCCGGCACTCACCAGTGCCGGGCCCCCGCGCGTATTCCGGCTTGGTGGAATCTTGACCGGTGGCGTATCTCACCCGGCGTCAACCCCTCCTTACGTTCGCGTAGGTCACACCCGCAAGGGAAAGATGTGGTCCCGTGGCAGACGATTCGAGATCAAGAGACACGCACGTATTCGGGTCGTACGCGGCGATCGGTGACAGCTTCACCGAGGGCGTGGGGGACCCCGGGCCCGACGGGAGGTACGTCGGCTGGGCGGACCGCTTCGCGGTGCTCCTCGCCGACCGGCTGCCGGAGCACGACGCGTTCCGTTACGCCAACCTGGCCGTACGCGGCCGCCTGCTGGACCAGATCGTGGAGGAGCAGGTCCCGAGGGCGAAGCAACTCGCCCCCGACCTGGTGACCTTCTGCGCGGGCGGAAACGACATCATCCGCCCCGGGACCGACCCCGACGACGTCGCCGAGCGCTTCGAGCGCGCCGTCGCCGACCTGACGTCCGCCGTCGGCACCGTGATGGTGACCACCGGCTTCGACACCCGCGACGTACCCGTCCTGAAGCATCTGCGCGGCAAGATCGCCACGTACACGGCCCACGTCCGGTCCATCGCGGACCGCTACGACTGCCCGGTCCTCGACCTCTGGTCGCTGCGGTCGGTGCAGGACAGGCGGGCCTGGGACGACGACCGGCTGCACCTCTCGCCCGAGGGGCACACCAGGGTCGCGCTCCGCGCCGCCCAGGTGCTCGGCCTGGGCGTACCGGCCGACCCGGACCAGCCCTGGCCGCCGCTCCCGCCGCGCGGCACGCTGGAGGTGCGCCGCGACGACATCAACTGGGCCAGGGAGTACCTCGTGCCGTGGATCGGCCGGCGGCTGCGGGGCGAGAGCTCGGGCGACCACGTGGCGGCCAAGCGCCCGGACCTCATGCCGCTCGGAGACCTCATGCCCCTCTGAGTACGACGGGGGCCGGTATCCGCTCCAGGACACCGCCGGCGAACACGTCGTACAGCGGCAGCGTCTCCAGATGGACGTAGCCGATGTGGCAGTCGCAGGCGGAGAGCGGGCAGGCGCGCGGGCGCAGCGCGGCACGGTACGAACCGTCGTACAGATTGCCCAGCTCGGCCTTGACGAAGTGGCAGCGCCGCACCGTCCCGTCACCGTCCACCGAGATCACCGACTCACCGGTCCGGCAGGGGAGACCGGCTGAGGCGTGCGGTCGGCGGCTGTACGGGAAGAGGGGGTCGAGGGCCGTCCAGGCCCCGGCCTCCTCGTCGGTGTACATGTGCCCCTCGGCCGCGTTCACCCAGAGGTAGACCTCGGGCGGGAGAGCGTCCCGCAGCCGCCCGGCGTGCTCCCGGTGCTCGGGCAGACCGACGATCCCGACGCTGAAGCGCGTCCCCCGGGCGGTCAGCGCGTGGCACTTGGCGAGGAAGCGGTCGTACGGCGTCTGCCCGGGGTGGTACGTGCACCAGAGCGCCAGCGTGCCGGGGTCGGCCTCCGCAAGCCACTCCGTACGACAGCTCAGGTTGGTCTGGATCGCCACCCGCTCGATGTGCGGCAGGTGTGACAGCTCGACGAGCGTCCGCCGGTACCAGGACCGGACCAGTCCCTCGCCCCACGGGGTGAAGAGGATGCGGAGCCGGTCGCCGGTCTGCGCCGCGGCCCAGGCCGAGAAGCGCTCCAGCGCCGCGCGGTCGGCGCGGAGCTGCTCGCGGCTGTCACGACGCTTGGCGAAGGGGCAGTAGGGACAGTCGTAGTCGCAGGAGGCGAGCGGGCCCCGGTAGAGGATGGTCAGGTCCATTCCGTCACCCCGCTACTTCGGCTCGTAGGCGGCCATCGCCGCCCGCACGGCGGGGGAGAACAGCGCCGGTCCGAGCGCGTCCGAGTGGGCGAGTCCCTCGGGTGAGAGCCGCAGCAGACCGGCGGGGGCCGTCGCGTCCAGCCAGCCGAGCGCCTCGAACCGGCGCAGCTCGGCGGGGAAGTCGGCGAACGGCGAGGTGCCGAACCGCTCCTCGTAGCCGGCCGTGGCCATGCCCCGGGCCTGGAGGAGTGACTGGAGCAGATGGCGTCGGCGCGCCTCGTCCGCGTCGACCCACCGGCCCACCCGTGCCCGTGTGAAGTCCTCCGTTCCGGTGTAGGCGTCCACGATCGAGCGGATCTCCCTCATGTCGACCGCGTAGTCGAAGGAGTGGTGCAGCGACGAGGTGTACGAACGGGCCCCGCAGCCCAGACCGATCATCCCGTCGGTCTGGCAGGCGTAGTCGTCGGCACCCTGGGGCGGGGCGTCGGCGCGCCGGAACATCCGCATCGACTCCTGCGCGTAGCCCCGCGCGAGCAGATGGTCCCGGCCGTGGCGGTACAACCGCAGCCGCTGCTCGTCCCACTCCCGGTCGGCGTTCGGGGAGAGCCGGCCGAGGCCGGTGAGCGGACGCACGTAGAGGGGGTAGAGGTAGAGCTCCTCGGGCGCCCAGGCGAGCGCCGCGTCGAGGGAGCGCGTCCAGGACTCGACGGTCTGGCCGTCGATGCCGTAGATCAGATCGATGTTGAGGACGGGGACGCCGGTGTCCCGGATGCGGGCGAGCGCGGCCTCGACGTCGGCAGGGCGCTGGGGCCGCACGGCGGCGCGCGCCTCGGCCTCCACGAAGCTCTGCACACCGATGCTGATCCGGGTGGCGCCCCTCTCGGCCAGGACCGCGAGCCGGTCGGCGGTCGCCGTGGAGGGCGAGGTCTCGACGGAGAGCGGAACGGCTCGCAGATCGGCCCCCATCCGCTTCTCGGCGATGTCGCAGAGCCGCTCCAGCTCGCCGGCGGTGAGGAACGTCGGCGTACCACCGCCGAAGGCGGCCGTGGCGAACCGGACCGGCGCGCTGTCGCCGAGCGCCTCGCGGACGGCGGTCGCCTGGCGGTCGAGCGCGTCGAGATAGCGGGTCGTCAGCTCGTCCGGGGCGCCGATCCGGGTGAAGAGGTTGCAGAAGCCGCAGCGGACCTCGCAGAAGGGGATGTGGGCGTAGAGGGAGAGTGCGTCCTTGGGCTCGTCCCGCCAGAGCGCCGCGAGCGAGGGGGCGGGGTCGGGGAGTGGACGGTACGCCGTCTTGTGCGGGTAGGCGTAGACGTAACTCTCGTACGGGCGTGGGGTTTCGAGCGCCCCGGACGTCGCGGTCGGCTCGGTCATGCGGACGCCTCCCGCTGCGGGCCGTCCACGACGAAGTGGGCGTACGGCACGGTCCAGACGACCTCGTGCCCGAGCCGGTGACCGGTGAAGCCGTCCTCCCCGTACGCGGTGCCATGGTCCGAGCAGACGATCGCGAAGCAGGGGCGACGGCTGCTCATGGCCGTGAGGAGCCGGCCGATGTGCCGGTCGACGTACTCCAGCGCCGCCGCGTGCGAGGCGCGGGTGTCGCCGGACTCCCGCGTCGCGCCCGGGAGGTGGAACCAGTTGGGCTGATGCAGCGCGGAGACGTTGAGGAAGAGGAAGAGACGCTGCTCGGGCGGGAGCCCGGCGACGATCTCCTCGGCCCTGGTCACCTGGGACTCGAAGGAGGTCGGGGACGTGACCCCGAAGCCGGGCTCCCAGTGGCTCTCCTGGAAGAGTCCGGGCAGCACGGAGCCGAGCGGGCCCTGCCCGTTGAAGAAACCGACGCCGCCGACGCACACCGTGCGATAGCCCTCCTCGGCCAGGCCGGAGACCAGATCGGGGGTGTCGTGGACGAACGTGCCGCCGGCGGTGCTCTCGCTGCCCGCGAACCGCGCGGCGAACAGGCGGGGGTGCGGGCCCTGGGAGTCGGGGGTCGGCAGGAAGCCCGCGAAGATCGCCTGGTGAGAGGCGTAGGTGAAGCTGCCCGGGGCGTGGCGGCGCTCCCAGCGTCCGCCGGGGAGGTGCCGGGCCAGGTTCGGGATGCGGCCGGCGGCGGCCAGCTCGGCGGCCACGTCGTACCGCAGGGTGTCGAGCGTGACCAGGAGGAGATCGTGGCTGCCCACGATCTCGTACATGTCGGGTGCGTGCTGCTGGTTCAAGTGGTGCTCGATCCTGTGGTGCTCGGAGTGCTTGGTGTGCTCGGGGTGCTCGGTGTGACTGGAGTGCCTGTGGTGCGGGGGCTGCTTGTGGTGCGGGGGGTGCCTTCTGTGACGGCGGGCTTACGGGCGGGGCCCCGTGCGGGCGTTCCGCGGAGGAGCGCCGCGACCTGGGCGGCGTAGGTGTCCAGGCCCTCCGTGCCGCTGCCCGGGAGGCCGGTGAGCCCGGGGAGGAGATCCCCGAAGGCGTTGACCTCGCCGACGGCGAACCGCCGCCAGCCGACAGCCGGCAACAGATCGACGCCGACGCACCGCATACCGGGAAACGCGTCGGCCGCGGCCTCGCACACCCCGAGCGCGTCCGACCACCGGCCGCCGGCGGCCGAGACCGCCGCGCGCACGGCGCCCAGATCGCCCCGGACGCCGCCGAGATGGAGGTTGGTCATCGGGGAGCGGCTGGTCCGGACGACCGCGTGCGTGGCCCTCCCGTCGATCACCACCACCCGCAGGTCGGCCACCCGGCCGCCCTGCGCCGCCTTCGGCAGCCAGCGCTCGATGTGCAGCCCGTCGGGTGCGAGCGCGTCGACGATCGCGGCGACCTCGCGCTCCGTGGTGTAGCGGCGCACCCGGAGGGAGTTGAAGAGGTGTCCCTCGGGACCGCGTTCCACGGAGGTGGTGGCCTGGACCCGGCCGGCCCCGTTCGTCTCCACGGCCAGGACCCCGGAGGCGGACGAGCCGTGGGCGAGCTTCACGAACGCCCGGCGCAGCCCGGCCGCCGCCATCAGGGAGCGGACGTCCGCCCAGTCCCGCACGGGGGGAGCAGCCGCCCCGGACGTCGGTGAGTCCGGCACCGGTACCGCCGCCCCGAGCAGCCGGGCATGGGCGAGGCGCTTGTCGAACAGCACCGCCGGCTCCGCGGGATCGTCGACGAGGACCGCCCCGGCGTCGCCCACGCTCCGCGCGAGCCGTGCCGTCGCCGCCGTGAACGCCTCGTACCAGCGGCCCGTGCCCTCCACCCGGGTCGGATCGTCCGTACCGCGCAACAGCCGGTCGACGTCCGGGTCCTCGCCGGGCGACTCCAGCCGGACCGTCTCGCCCGGGTGGAAGCGTGCCCCGCCCCGCAGCACGTCGAGCCAGGGCTCGACCCGCGCTTCGGCCAGCCCGGCGGCCCGCACCGCGTCGCGGAAGAAGGCGACCCGGCGGTTGGCCGGGTTGCCGACGACGACGAGGCGCGGGTGCGCGAAGGCCGCTTCCCCGGCGGGCGGCTGCCCGAGGGGCGGGGAGTACGTCACTCCGCGACCGCGACGTACCGGAAGACCTCGCCGTCGCCGTCGTCCTCGGGCTCCTGCGCGTCGTCGACGTCGACCGTCACCCCGTACGGCGTGAGGGTGTCGACGATTCGCTCGCTCACCTTCTCCGACAGGTAGTGGTGCGAGAGGTCGAGGTGCGTGAGGTGGGTCAGCGGCTGGCCCACGAGCAGCGCCTCGCCCCCCTCGTCGGTGAGCGTGCCCATCGACAGGTCGAGGCTGTCGAGGCGGGCGACGACGGGGGCACCGGCGACCGCGGCGGCGATCTCGTCCTGGATCACGCTGTTGCGGAGCCCCAGCCGGCGCAGGGCGGGGAACCCGGTGCCCGCGAGCAGCGGTTCGAGGTCGGAGACCGAGGAGTCGCCGCCGTACTCGTCGGTGCCGAGCCACAGCTCCAGCTTCTCCAGGTTGGGCAGGTCACTGCCCGCGATGCCGCGGACGACCTCGGCGCCGAGCCCGCCCGACTCCACCACGAGCGTGGTCAGCGCGGTGTGCCGGACCGTCGGGAAGACGAGCTCCGTGCCGCCGCGCACACCGAACTCCCGCAGTCGGGGGTAGGCGGCGAGCAGGGGCGAGACGTCGGACTGCTGGATCCACGAGATCTCGCAGTCCTCGAAGGTCATGTCCCCCAGGAACAGCGCCTCCAGGCCGGCGAGCCGGTCGCCCGCCGCCTCGACGAGCCGTGCGACGATCGCGGCCGACGACGTGTCGTAGGCCTCGTCCCAGCCGCCGACGACCAGCGCGCGGACCCGGTTCGTGTCGACGTCCGCGAGGAAGCGGTCGAAGACCCGCTCCCACTGCTCCTCGTCCGAGTCGCAGTACGTCGATCCGGAGACGCGCCAGGCCACGGAGGCCGCGTCGGGCAGCTCGACGGCGGTGTCACGATCCGGGAAGTGGAACACGGGCAGGCCGTGAAACTCCTGAATGTATCCCGAAATGGTCATGAGTGCTCCAGACACCGGACGGCGTTGATCGGCTGACGCGAGCAGTTGTACCAAGCCGCACCGACAACTCCGCGCCGGGGGCGCCGGAAGGCCGTTGTCAGTGGCTGCCTCTAGCGTCGAGTGCGTGGTCGACACGTGGCGTGTCGACCACGGAGGGGAGAGCCATGTACCGGCAGGGAGACGTACTGATCGTGCCCGTCGCGGAGAGCGCGGTGCCCGACCATGTGAAGGACGCCGAGGGGGAGCCGCGAGACGCGCGGGGCCGGCTGGTCCTGGCGCTCGGCGAGGTCACCGGGCACGCCCATGCGGTCCCGGGGCCGGGCCGGCTGGTCGCCGAGCCGGGCCCCTTCGGCCCCCTGGTGCTCGAACTGCCCTCGGGAGGACGGGTGGTGCACGAGGAGCACGCCCCGATCCCGCTGCCGAAGGGCTGGTACCGGGTGGTTCGCCAGCGGGAGTACACCCCGGGCGCGTACCGGATCGTCGCCGACTGACACGGCAACAGCCACAGTCACGGCAACAGCCACAGCAACAGCGAGAGCCGCGGACCGAGAAGACGGCGCGGGGAAACAGTCGCGCGGGAACGAGGGGGAGAGATGAACGGGACGACGACGGCGGTGGACAGGTGGCGGGCCGTCGCGGCGGCCACCGGGGCGGCCGACCGAGCGGCGGCCGAGGCGGGGGTGCGGCTCGCGTACCGCACGGCCGGCCTGGCCGCCCCGGAACGGATCGTCTGGGCGGACTCGCCCAGGGAGGCCGTCGGGCTGGTGCGCGAACTGGCCGACGCGGGGCGCTCGGTGCGCGACGAGGTCCGGACGCGGCCCTGGGCGGAGGAGCGCCGCCGCATCCATGACGAACTCGGCCCTCGTGGCTGGACCGCGCTGTGGACCAGTACCGGCGCCCGGCTCTGGGACGCGTCGCGGACGCTCGCCGACCGCATACGGTCCGCCGTCGTGGACGATGTCGCCGGGACGCCCGACGAGGCCGCGGCCGTGCGCCTGGTCCTGCTCGACGCCGTCCTCGGCCAGCACGACGCGGCCTGGCTCGCCGCCTTCGACGGCCGGGGCGAGCGGCTCGCCGGGCTCGCCGCGGTGGCCGGGCACGCGGGCTGGTGGTGGCCGTACGAGAGCGTCGCCGTGGTGTGCGAGCGGCCCGTGGAGCTGCACCGTGACGAGGCCGGACGCCTGGACCGGGGGGACGGTCCCGCGCTCGCCTTCCGCGACGGTTTCGCGCTCCACGCCTGGCGGGGCATGTCGGTGCCCGAGGAGTTCCTGGCCGGACTGGGCGGGCTCACCCCTGAGCGGATTCGCGCCGAGGAGAACGCCGAACTGCGGCGCGTGATGCTCGAGTACTACGGCTACGAGCGCTACCTCGCGGAGTCGGGGGCCCGCCCCGTCGGCCGGGACGAGGCGGGTGTCCTCTGGCGCATCGAGCTCGAGGACGACGAGGACGTGGTCATGGTCGAGGTGGTCAACGCGACCCCGGAGCCGGACGGCACGTTCCGTACCTACTGGCTGCGCGTGCCGCCCGGGACGACGTCCGCGCGGGAGGGCGTCGCGTGGACCTTCGGGCTCGACGCGACGGCGTACGGACCGGTGGTGCAGACCTGACGGACGCGACAGACCTGAGCGGGTGACCGGACAGGAGTGGCGCGCGGGCGGGGGCGGGGGAGGGTGCTGGGATGGGCGGCGCCGGGGCTGTCCGGCAACCACCGCCGAAGGGACCGCCCGTGACGACCGGTCATCACCCCCGCTTCCGCACTCCTGTCCTCACCCCTGTCCGTGCCCGTCTCCTCCGCCGCGCGACGGCCGCCGGTGTCGTGCTCGGCGCGCTCGCGCTCGCCGGTGTCGCGCCCGCGCTCGCGGCGCCTCCCGTGGCCGGACCGGCCACGGCGGCCGTCGGAGTCCCGGCGTCGGCCCCGGCATCGGCTCCGGATCCGGCGTCGGCTTCCGCTCCGGCCCCGGCGACCCTCACCGTGACCGGGACCGGGCGGGCCGGTGCCGCGCCCGACATCGCGGTGATCTCGGTGGCGGTCGAGGCGCGGGCCAAGACCGGTCAGGAGGCGATGGCGGCCCAGAGCCGTGCGGCGGAGGCGCTGTTCGCCGCACTGCGCAAGCAGTCCGTCGCGGACCGGGACATCCGCACCGAGAACATCTCCCTGTTCCCGGTCTACTCCCAGGCCACGAACGGGGAGAGCAAGGTCTCCGGCTACCAGGCCTCGCAGAGTGTCTCCGCGACGGTCCGGGACGTCGACAGGACGGGCCAGGTCGTCGGGGCCGTCACGAAGGCCACCGGTGACGCGGGGCGGGTGGACGGAGTGACCTTCGACGTCGCGGACCCTGCCGCGCTGCGGTCCAGGGCCCGCGAGCTCGCCCACAAGGACGCCCACGACAAGGCCGCCCAGCACGCCCGGCTGAGCGGCCACCGGCTCGGCCGGCTGGTGTCGCTCACCGAGACGGACAGCGGCCGCCCCGGCGCCGGATCCGCCCCCGAGGCGTCCGCCGACGCCTCGGGAGTCCCGCTGGCCCCCGGCGAGATCGAGGAGCAGGTGACGGTCACGGCCGTGTACGAGCTGCTCTGAGCGGGCCGCGGCGCGCCGCGGCGCGGCGACGGGCCGGAGCTACGCCGACGGCCTGTCGCCCGGACCGCCGAGTGCGGGGGCGCGGTCGCCCGTCTCGTCGAGGGAGGAGAGACCGAGTTCTCTGGCGAGTGCGGCGTCGGCCCACTCCAGCATCGCGGCGCGGGAGAGCGATCCTGCGTACGACGTCATCTGCACGGCGAGCCCGTCCAGGAAGGCGGTCAGTCGCCACGCCGCGGCGGCCGGGTCGGGGCACGGGAACTCCCCGGCCGCCGCGCCCTCGCCGATCACCCGCGTCAGAGCCGCCTTCCACTGCTGGTCGAGCGCCCCGGCGACCTCGCGCAGCGCCGGCTCCCGCAGACACGCCGCCCAGCCCTCGATCCAGAGCCGCCAGCCTTTGGCCTGCCCGGTCGGGGCGTACCACCGTACGGCCGCCCGCAGCCGGCGCAGGGCGCTGGTCCTGCGCTCGAGGAGCCGGCGCAGATGGGCGAGGTCGCCCTCGGCGGCGTACGCGAACGCCTCCGCGACGAGCTTCTCCTTCGTCGAGAAGTGGTAGAGCACGAGTGCGTTGCTGACCCCGAGAGCCGACGCGACGTCGGCGATCCGGACGGCGGCCACGCCGCGCGCCTCGATCTGCTCGACGGCAGCGCGGAGCAGCTCCTCACGCCTCTCCGCCACGCTCAACCGCACTCTCGTCACGCCGGTCAGCCTACACACGCGTCCCCATCCATCATGATCATCTTCTGGGCAGGTCAGGCGGCCGTGCGAGGGGCTCGCGGCTCAGTGGCGGTCAGTAGCAGCCGTACCGCTCCGCGATCTCCGTCAGCCGCTCCTCGACCAGCGCGTGCGCCGCGGCGCGCGGGGTGGTGCCGTCCGCCTCCGCGCGGTCGAGCATCCGGCCGGCCAGGGCGCGCATCGCCGTGCGGATGTGCGTGAACGCTCCGTCCGCGTCGGCGCCGATGTCGCCGAAGAGGGTCCACCACCACCAGGCGTTGGTGGCGGAATTGACGACCACGTCGGGCAGGACGGCGACCCCGCGCTCCGTGAGCAGCACCTCCGCCTCCGGGAGGACGGGCATGTTGGCCGCCTCGACGATCCAGCGGGCCCGGATCCGTTCCACCGCCTCGCCGCCGATCGCGTACGAGACCGCGGCCGGGACCAGGACCTCGGCGTCGACCGCGAGCCAGGCGTCGGCGGGCAGCTCCGTGTCGCCCGGCCGCAGGACGCCCCGGTCCACGGTGCCGTACGGGTCGCGTGCCGCGAGCAGGGCTTCGACGTCCAGGCCGTCGGGGTTGGCGATCGTGCCCCGCACATCGGCGACCGCCACGACGGTGAGCCCCGATCGGGACAGGAAGCGTGCCGTGGCGCCGCCCATGGTCCCGAAGCCCTGCAAGGCGACCCGCGTGCCCGCGTACGGTCGGCCTGCCCGGTCCAGCGCCACGAGGACGGATTCCGCGACCCCGCAGCCGCCCACCAGCTCGTCGAGGCCGATGCCCTCCACCTCGGCCTCGAAGGCGTCGGCGAGCCTGCGGCGGGCCTGTGCCTCGTCGTCCAGGAGCGGATAGACGGCCTGGATCGAGGAGACCAGTCCGGCCTCGGCGGCGGCCCGGTCGACCAGGTCCTGGCTCAGGCCGAGGTCCTCGCCGGTGGTCCAGAAGCGTTCGATGGAGGGGCGCATCGCCTTCAGGTACCGGACCAGGACGCCGTACGCCTCGGGCGAGCGCGGGTCGCAGTCGATGCCGCCCTTGGCGCCGCCCAGCGGAACGTACCGGCTGCTCGGGTCGTAGTGCAGGGCCTCCTTCATGCTCATGCCCCGCGCCAGTCCGGCCACCTCGTCCAGGGTGCAGCCCTCACGCATCCGCAGGCCCCCGCTGGCCACACCGCGAACCAGCCGGTCGACCACCAGATACCCGCGCCGCCCGGTGACGTGGTCCGACCAGGTGACGGACAGCAGGGGAGGGGTGCTCATGGGTGTTCTCCGAGGTGAGAGGGGGTGAGCTACTGAACGGTGATTCAGTATGGCGCATTCGGCACGGCCGGGAGCCGCGCGGGCCGCCCATAATGGAACGACCCCGACCACCAGGAGGACCCGTGACCGGCACCGGCTCCGACCATTCGCTGCGGGCCAGGCTGCGCGCCCTGCGGCCCGAGGCCTTCGGCGCCGACCCGGCAGGCGAGCGCCTGGAGCGCATTCGCCGCTCGCCGAACTTCGCGGACGGCGTCTTCCAGAATCCCGTGGCCGCGCGGACCAGGCCCAGCGGGTCGACGATCGAGTTCGCGAAGATCTACTTCGACAAGGAGGCGCGGACGCACCGTGCCCCCTCCGGCACGATCCCCGTCCACGCCACCACGCTGGCCGATCTCGCGAAGCCCCCGGTCTCGGGCCTCCGCATCACCTGGATGGGGCACTCCAGCGTGCTCGCGGAGATCGACGGACGCCGGGTCCTCTTCGACCCCGTCTGGGGCGACCGCTGCTCGCCCTTCGCGTTCGCCGGACCCAAGCGCCTGCACCCCGCGCCGGTGCCGCTCGCCGCGCTGGGCCCGGTCGACGTGGTCGTGATCTCCCACGACCACTACGACCACCTCGATCTGCCCACGATCAAGGCGCTCGCCTCCACGGACACCGTCTTCGCCGTGCCGCTCGGCGTCGGCGCGCACCTGGAACGCTGGGGCGTGCCCGCCTCCCGCCTGCGTGAGCTGGACTGGAACGAGTCCACCGAGGTCGGCGACCTCCTGCTGACCGCGACGCCCGCCCGCCACTTCTGCGGCCGAGGCCTCCGCAACACCCAGCACACCCTCTGGGCGTCCTGGGTCGTCGCCGGCCCCGAGCACCGGGTCTACCACAGCGGCGACACCGGCTACTTCCCCGGCTTCGCGGAGATCGGGGCCGCGCACGGCCCCTTCGACGCGACGATGATCCAGATCGGCGCGTACAGCGAGTACTGGCCGGACATCCACATGACCCCGGCCGAGGGTGTCCAGGCCCACCTCGACCTCCAGGGCGGCCGCCCGCACGGCGTGCTCCTGCCGATCCACTGGGGCACCTTCAACCTGGCCCCGCACCCGTGGGCGGAACCGGGGGAGTGGACGGGCGACGCCGGCGAGGAGCTCGGCCAGGCGGTCGCGTCCCCGCGGCCGGGCGAACCGTTCGAGCCGTCCGGAACGCTCCCGGTGGATCCCTGGTGGCGCGCGGTGTCGCAGCCGCTCGCCCGCCCTTGGCGCCGCGCGGACCGCATCGAGCAGGCCCCGGCCGAGAAGCGAGGAAACGACCTCGATCTCGCAGGCGACCGCTGACGCCACAGGCCCGCCCGCACCCCGGTTCCGGCCCGGCTCGACCACCCGGCCGGGGCGGGGCCCTGTCTTCTGCCCGGCGCATGCCGGATCCGCGCCGGGGCGCGGCGCCGACGGCACCGTTTCGCTCCCGGGTACCGTCCACTTCCAGCCCTTCTCCGCGACCAGGTCGACACCTCCCGAGCGAACGGCGTCGATGCGAACGCGAATGCGGGAATCGTCCGATCGCTCGTGGGTGCCGGTGTGCGGGGCGCTTGGTGGGGGTCGGCGGTGGAGGTGGTCGAGCGTGCGTGCGAGGCCGGGCAGGCGGATTCCGGTCACGGGCCTGTTTCGCCAAGGGGGGCCCGTGTATACGCCTCCACCCGCCCCCGCCTCGCTCCGTGAAGCCGACCTCGCGCACCCTCGTCGAGATCCGGCCACCCGTTCTCGGCCTGTCGTGCGAAGGGTGATAGCAGACTGGGTCCCCTCTCCGGGGAACTTTGCCAACTGCGCGCCGCGAATGAACGGTTGACGTCTAGAGTGGGTGGTTGGTGATCATCGGTAGGCTCATCCGACCCACGTAGTACACCCCCGTAGTACGCCGACTCCTGGGCACGTACCAAGGACACTCATGTCTCAACTTCGCGCACCCGCCGCGCGGTCCGAACGCCGCGAAGGCGGACGGCACGGCCGGTCAGGCGCTCGTTCCGCTTCCGGTGCGGGGGCTCCCCACCCCGCGCGGCAATCCGCGCCGCTCCCGACGGAAGCCCGCATACGCTCCCAACTCCTGCGCACCTCCGTGCTTCCCGCCGTCGCGGTCGCACTCGGCGGCGCCGCCGCCGTCATCTTCACCGTCCGCTCCACCGGAGCCGGTCCGACCCCCGGTCTCTGGGCCGCGCTGACCGGCGCCGCCGCCCTCACGGTCGCCTCCGTGACCGCAGCCGCGCTCGGCGCCGACCGGGCGGCCAAGTCCGTGCTCGACCGCTGCAACGCCCTGCGCCGATCCAGCGCCCGCGGCCAGAGCGAACTACGGACGATCGTCGAGCAGTTACGACGCGGCGAAGGTGCCCCGGCCCGCCCGGTCACCCCGCCCGCCGCCTCGTCCGGCGACGAGTTCGACCTGCTCGCCCAAGAGCTCTCCCGCTCCCATGAGGCGGCCGTGGCCGCCGTGGTGCAGGCCTCCCGGCTCTCCAGCAGCGTCGGCAACGAGCAGAAGGTCGAGGTCTTCGTCAACCTCGCCCGGCGCCTGCAGTCCCTCGTGCACCGCGAGATCCAGCTCCTGGACGAGCTGGAGAACGAGGTCGAGGACCCGGAGCTGCTCAAGGGCCTGTTCCACGTCGACCACCTGGCCACCCGCATCCGACGCCACGCGGAGAACCTCGCCGTGCTCGGTGGCGCCATCTCCCGCCGGCAGTGGTCGAACCCGGTCACGATGACCGAGGTGCTGCGCTCCTCGATCGCCGAGGTCGAGCAGTACCCGCGTGTGAAGCTGGTCCCGCCGATCGACGGCACGCTCCGCGGCCATGCCGTGGCCGACGTCATCCACCTCCTGGCCGAACTCGTCGAGAACGCGACGCTGTTCTCCGCGCCGCACACCACCGTGCTGCTGCGGGCCCAGTACGTCACCGCGGGCCTCGCGATCGAGGTCGAGGACCGCGGACTCGGCATGCCGGTCACCGAGCAGAACAAGATGAACGCGCTCCTCGCCGACCCCGACCAGGTGAACGTGGCCCACCTGCTCCAGGACGGCCGCATCGGACTCTTCGTCGTCTCCGCGCTCGCGCGGCGCCACGGCATCGCGGTACGCCTCCAGTCCAACATCTACGGCGGCATCCAGGCGGTCCTCGTGCTCCCGCAGGGGCTTCTCGGCTCCGACCCCGAGGGGCTCGCGCGCACCGACGGCCAGGCGCCCGCCGTGGCCGCCGGCCCGGCGCCCGTACCGCCTCCCCGGATGCAGCAGGCCCCCCAGCAGCCTCCCCAGCGGACCCAGCAGGCCCCTCAGCCGCTCCCGCAGCCTGTGCCGGTCCATCAGCAGGTCCCTCAGGCCGGGCCACAGCACGCTCCGCAGCCGCCCGCCCGCCCCGCCCACCCGGCGCCCGCGGCCGCACCCGCGCCCGGTCCCGTACCGGCGTCACCGGCGGCTCCGCCCTCCGCCCCCGTACCGCCTCCCGTGCGTACGCCCGGACAGTCACTCCCGCACGTGTCCGTACGCACCCCGGCGCCCGCTCCGGAACCCCCGGTCGCCGAACCCACGTACCGGCCCCTGACCTACACCGGCCCCGCCTCCGCCGTGCCGTTCCAGCAGACGGAGGCCGCCGAGCGCGCCCGGTCGGCGGGCCGCCCCCTGCTCCCCAAGCGGCGCGCCCAGGAGCACCTGGTCCCGCAGCTGCGGGACGAGCCCGTGGCCCGCCCGCCCGAGGAGCACGCCCTGCACGACCCCGGTCTGATGGCCGCCTTCCAGCGCGGCATCGGACTCGCCGAATCCCAGCCCGCACCCCATCAAGAAGCGCTGCGTCCCGATGACGCGCACAAGGAGTAGATCACCATGGCGAGCAATGTGCCGAACGGCCATTCCTCGGATCTCGACTGGCTGCTGAGCGGCCTGGTCCAGCGGGTCCCGTACACCCGGAACGCGGTACTGCTCTCCTCCGACGGCCTCGTCAAGTCGGTGCACGGCCTCGACACCGACGCCGCCGACCACATGGCCGCGCTCGCCTCCGGGCTGTACTCGCTCGGCCGCAGCGCCGGCGCGCGGTTCGGCGACGGCGGCGAGGTCCGGCAGGTGGTCGTCGAGCTCGACTCCACCCTGCTGTTCGTCTCCACCGCCGGCTCCGGCACGTGCCTGGCCGTCCTGGCCGGGCGCGAGGCGGACGCCGCCGTCCTCGGCTACGAGATGGCGATGCTCGTCAAGAGCGTGCGGCCGTATCTCGTCACTCCCGCCAGACAGGCCGCGGGCGCGGCGGGCATCACAAGGCAGTGAGCGTGGCGTCCTCACAGGAGGGGCCCTGGCTCGACGACGCGGCGGGCCGGCTGATCCGTCCGTACACCGTGAGCGGAGGCCGGACCCGACCGACGACCGCGCTGGACCTCCTCTCCATGGTGATGGCGACCGGCTCCTCCCCCCAACCGCATATGGGCCCCGAACACAGCCTGGCCCTCGGACTGTGCGCCGGACCCACGTCGGTGGCGGAGATCGCGGCGCACTTACGGTTGCCGGCCGTCGTCACCAAGGTCCTGCTCTCCGATCTCGTGGACTGCGGGGCGCTCACCGCCCGCGCGCCCCGCTTCCACGCCAACCCAACCGACCGTTCCCTGCTGGAGGCAGTGCTCGATGGCCTACGACAACGGCTCTGAGCGCCACGAGAGTGGCGCGGCCGACCCGTTCCCCACCGCGCTCAAGATCCTGGTGGCGGGCGGCTTCGGCGTGGGCAAGACGACCTTCGTGGGCGCGGTCAGCGAGATCGAACCGCTGAGCACCGAAGAGCTGCTGACCCAGGTCAGCGCCGCGACGGACAGCCTGGAGGGCGTGGAGTCGAAGACCACGACCACGGTCGCGATGGACTTCGGGCGTATCACCCTCGACGACAGGAACGTGCTCTACCTCTTCGGTACCCCCGGCCAGGAACGGTTCTGGTTCATGTGGGACGAGCTCTCCGAGGGCGCCCTCGGAGCGGTCGTCCTCGCCGACACCCGCCGGCTGCAGGACTGCTTCTCCGCCGTCGACTTCTTCGAGCGGCGCGGGATCGGATTCGTCGTGGCGGTCAACGAGTTCGACGGTGCGTTCCGCTACGAGCCGGACGAGGTGCGGGCGGCGCTCGATCTGAACCCCGAGGTGCCGGTCGTGCTCTGCGACGCCCGGATCTCCAGCGCCGGCATCCGCACCCTCCTCACTCTCGTCCAGCATCTGCTCACCACCATCCCGGCCCCCGTGCCGAGCTACGGAGCACCGTCATGACCTACGACCCGACCGGTCATCTGCTGCTGACCCCCGTCGACCAGGACGCGCCCGCGCGTGTGCGCCGCCTGCGCGAGCTGGGCATCGGGGAGCGTCCGGAGCAGGCGTTCGACGACTTCGCCCGCCGGCTGGCGGAGGTGACCGGCGCCCCGTTCTCGATGGTCAACTTCATCGACGAGAACCGGCAGTTCTTCGCCGGGCTGCACACTCCGGCCGGCACCCACACGGGAAGCGACCTGGGAGCGGCGGCGGCCGGTGGCGGCGTCGGTCGGTACATGGCGCGGGACCACGGGTACTGCCCGCACGTGGTGGTGCGACGCAAGGCGCTGGTCCTGGAGGACGTCTGTGACTACCCGCGGTTCGCCGGGAACCCGGTGGTGGACGAGATCGGCATCCGCTCGTACATGGGCGCGCCGCTGATCGACCGTACGGGGATAGCGCTGGGCACGATCTGCGTGGTCGACACGGACGTACGGCCGTGGGGCCGCGCGGGTCTGGAGAAGATCAAGTCGCTCGCGGCGGAGCTGGTGGAGCAGATCCATCGCCGTGAAGAAGGGCTGATCTGACCTGCCTTCGAACGGCCGGCCTTCCATGGACGCGCCCCGGGACGACTCACTGGTCGTGCCGGGGCGCTGCTGCGTGTTGCGCGTTCAGGCATGCACGGACTCCAGCCTGAGGAGGTCCGCGAGCTTCTCGGACCAACTGCCCTTGTCCTGGCCGAGGGCGACCTCGGCGAGCCGGAGCAGCTGGATGTCGGAGGTGCCGGCGGGGGCGAAGATGTGGTGCGCGTCGCGGAGGTAGCGCTCGATCGGGCGGTTGGTGAAGAGGCCCGCCGCCGCGTGGATCTCCATCGCGTTGCGGCCGGAGTCGATCGCCGACTCGACATTGACCAGCTTCGCGTTCATCAACTCGGCGTCGCAGGACAGGCCTTGGTCGAGAAGATGCACGGCGTGGTACGCGGCGAGCCGGGCCGTCATCAGCCGGGACTGCATCTGGCCGAGCTTCAGCTTGACCGTGGGAAGCTGGTGCAGGGGGTTGCCGTAACGGTGGCGCTCCGCGCAGAACCGGGTCGTCTCCTCCAGGATCGCCTGGTGGATGCCGAGCGAGACCGCGGTGAGGTTGGCCCTGCCGTACAGGACGCTGGAGGAGTACGCGACGGCCAGGCCGTCGCCCTCGTCGCCGAGGCGGTTGGCCGCCGGTACCCGGCAGTTCTCGAAGACGAGCTCGCCGAAGCTGAAGCCGTGCAGCCCCATGGCCTGCTGCTGGGGTCCGAGCCGGAAGCCGGGGCGATCCGATTCGACCAGGAAGGCCGTGAGACCTTTCGATCCGGGACCGGTCCTGACCACGACGCCGTGCAGATCGCCGACATGGCTGTTGCCGACGAACACCTTGCTGCCGTTCAGGATGTAGTCGTCGCCGTCACGGACCGCAGCAGCCGTCATGCCGAGGACGTGACCGCCCGATTCGGGTTCGGTGACCGCGATGGTCGGGAGGCACTCGCCGGCGGAGATGGCGGGAAGCCAGGTCTTGCGCTGGTCGTCGCTGCCGAAGTGGACGATCTTCGCGGCGCCGAGCTGTGAGGCCTGGACCATGGCGCCCATGGCGCCGCTGACCCGGGAGAGTTCTTCGATGATAATGGTTTTGGCCAGATGTCCTGCGCCCATTCCGCCGTATTCCTGGCTGATGGTGGCGCCCAGCCAGCCTTGATCGCAGATGAGCCTCGAGAGTTCATGGTGCACCGAGCGTGATGATTCCATTTCCGCTATTCGCGGCCTGACCTCTCGCTCGGCGAAGTCCCGGACGGTTTCCCTGAGCTGATGATGGAGTCGGCTGCTGAAGTAGCTGTCCATACGAGTACCTCCCCTGCGAAGCCTGCTCGTTCGGTTGTTCGAGCAGGTGGTGCATCGGCAGTGGCCCCGTCCCGAACAGGCCGACACTCCATGGTGTTGATCTTTCTCGGGCGGATCAATATCGCCACCGAGTTTGTCCGAAACCGGAGTGGTTGACGTTTGAAACTGGCTGTGTTTCTGGGGAGTTGGCCAGTTCGAGCGGGTCACCAGGGCATTCCCCGTGGGCATCTTTCTGCCACATGCCAAAGGCAAAAAAATGCCGGTCATATGGCGGTGAGGCCGGTCGGATCACCTCATGTGCCACCTGGTCACCATGGGGGCGGCAATCGCGGAGGAAGCACCGGTTCCGGGTGGTACCGGAATACGGGGGCCGCGTGCCGGTGGACCCCTCGCGGCGGCAGGAGGAGGCAGCGTACGGCGGTGCCGGGCGGCGCCGGGGCGCGTCACGGGGAGTGACAGGCGCACGCACCGGCGCGTGCACCGCGAGGGCGCGCCAGGGGAAGAGCGCCTCGCGTCCCTGTCCGGGTGTCGGTGTCAGTGGCGGGTCGTACGGTCGTCGTATGGCCACTGCCGACGATGTACGCCGGATCGCGCTCTCCCTGCCCGGGGCGGTCGAGAAGCTCGCCTGGGGCATGCCCACCTTCCGCGCGGGACCGAGCGGAAGGATCTTCGCCTCGCTGGACGACGACGATCAGGCGATAGGGGTGAAATGCCCCAAGGAGGAGCGCGAGGAACTCCTCGCGTCCGAGCCCGCCAAGTTCTTCGTCCGCCAGGGCCACGACGACAACTACGCCTGGGTACGTGTCCGGATCGGGGCCCTCGACGACGAGGACGAGCTCCGCGCCATCCTGGCCGATTCCTGGCGCCAGGCGGCGCCGCGCCGCCTTCGGGACCAGTACCCGGAGGTCGGCGCGCCCCCGCAGCAGGGCTGAGCGGAAGGGCTGGGTCAGCGGCCGAGGAAGCCCGTGACGCGCTCGCGCAGTCCGGCCGGGTCGAGACCGTGGCCCGCCAGATGCTCCACGATCGTCCCGTACTTCCGCAGCTCGCGGCGGGCGACACCGAGCCCGAGGACCCGATGGGGGAGCGTGGCGAGGGCGTCGTTGGCGGCGGCGGTCGACGTGCCGGCGAGGTACGGCTCGACCAGGACGACGTCCGGGCGGGCCGCGCCGACCGCGCGGCGCAGGCTCTCGGCGTCGAAGGGGCGGACGCTGGTGGCGTAGAGGACGGTCACGTCCAGGCCCTCGGTCGCGGCCAGCACGTTGTCCAGCATGGGCCCGACGGCGACGACGACGCCGTCGCGCCCCTCCCGGACGGTGCTGAAGCCGGCGGTGACCGGGCGGGGCGTGGTGTTGGACTGCAGCGAGAGCCGTACGTAGACGAGGTCGTCGCCCTCGACGGCCTGGCGCAGCAGCGTCTCCGCCTCGTCCGGATGCCCGGGGACGTGGATCGTCCAGCCGTCGAGGGTGTCGAGCAGGGCCACGTCGCCCGGCGCCATGTGTGTCAGGCCACCGGCCGGCCAGTCGTACGACCCGCCGGCGCTCACCAGGACGCCGCCCACTCCCTGGTGCCCGAAGTCCAGCTTGAGCTGCTCGAAGGGCCGCTCGACCAGGAAGCTCGCGAAGGTGTGCATGACCGGCCGCATCCCGGTCAGCGCCAGCCCGCCGCCCGCGCCGATCAGCAGCTGCTCCCGGATGCCGACGTTGATCACGCGGTGCGGATGGCGCCGCTGCGCCTGCCGGAAGCCGTCCATGCTGATCTCGGCGAGGACGAGGGCGAGGCGGGGGTCCTCGTCGAGCAGTCGGCCGGTGGTCGAGATGAAGCGTTCGCGCATCGTGTCCATGGTGGGGTTCTCCTCGGAGGGGGTCAGGCGTTCTTGGGCTCGACGCGGGCGACGACGGCACGCGGACGTCCGGGGTGGGGCGTGGTGAAGGCGGCGTACAGCGCGTCGTGATCGCGGCCGTCGACGGTCTGGGCGGACCATCCGGCGGCCTCGAAGCGCGAGGCGATCCCGCCGGGCCAGCCGTAGGTGGCGGAGCTGTTGTCGATCACCAGCGTGTGCAGCTGCTCCAGGCCGGCGGGCCCCGCGTAGGCGATGGCCTCGTGGTTGCTGCCCTCGTCCAGCTCGGCGTCGCCGATGAGCACCCACACGCGGGGTTCGGTGAGCCTCTGTGCCCGCAGCCCGAGCACGCTCCCGACGGCCAGCGGCAGCCCGTGCCCCAGCGAGCCGCTGCCGATCTCGGCACCCGGCACGAGGGTCCGGTCGGGATGGTGCCCGAGGGGTGAGTCGTACGAGCCGAAGCCGCTGAGCAGCTCCTCGGGGAGGAAGCCCTGGGCGGCGAGGACGGCGTAGTACGCCATCGGCCCGTGCCCCTTGGAGAGCAGGAACCGGTCCCGGTCGGGGCGCCCGACGCTCTCGGGCGAGACGCGGAGCACGCGGTCGTAGAGGACCCAGAGCGCGTCGAGGGTGGAGGTGGCGGCGGGCGAGTGCTTCTCGTCGCCGGTCATCAGGCCCATGAGGCCGTGCAGCCGGTCGACGTCCGTGTTCGTCATGGCACCCACGGTGCAACCTCAAGCTTGGTCGAGGTCAACTCCGTAAAGCGGTTCGTGACCACCCGGGGAAGTGCGGTATTGTTCTCATGCGCGTTCAGCCGGGGGAAACCCCAGGTCAGACGGGCATCGGGACGTGGCGCAGCTTGGTAGCGCACTTGACTGGGGGTCAAGGGGTCGCAGGTTCAAATCCTGTCGTCCCGACTCGAAAGAGTCGCAGATCAAGGGGCCGTTTCAGATCACTCTGAAACGGCCCCTTGAACGTTTTCGTGGGCCGGTGCGGCCCGGCCCCCGGCGGAACGCGCTCAGGGCAGCTGCCTGTCGAGGATCGTCATGACGGCCAGCCCGATCGGGGCAGCGGTCGTGGCGAGTCCCGCGAGGAGGAAGCAGGAACCCAGCGTGATGTCGATGAGCCGCGTGGACGGGTCCTGGAGTACGAGCACCGTCGCGGCGTTCCGCGCGTCGTAGGCGACCGGGACGAACGGGGTGGTGGCCGGGTGGGAGAAGAGGCGCGTGACACCGGTGCTGTCCGTGTACCGGTACGTTCCCGGCTCGTCCGCCCGAACCGCGTCCACCGTCACGCCGTGCCTGCGCAGGCGCAGTTCGCGGAACCACGGCACCACGCACACCACGCCGATCCACAGGAACGCCGCGGCGAGGAGACCCAGCGGCACGATGAACACGGCGCCGGCCATGGCCGTACGCTCGGGCCCCGCGACGGCGGTGGTGACGGCCAGGGCGAGGATTCCGCCCAGGTATCCGAGCATGACCCGCCGGAGTCGGTGCCGGAACCTCTGGAGCCAGGTCTCGGTGAAGGTGCGCACGTCGACGAGGGCGCCGCCGTGGATGTCCTCGACCGGCTGCGGCAGCAGGGCGTTCACGGCGTCGGCGAAGGCGGCGGCCGCGGCCGCGCTCACATCCTCGACCCGGTGGGCAGGGGGCACTCCCCCGGCAAGGGCCCTCAGTTCGACGGTGACGGTCCTGTCCTCGGCATGGACACGAGCGACTGCTCGCAGGGGGATCGTCAGCTTCTCGGCCGGGCGCTCCAGGACCAACTCCTCCTGCTCGGAGCACCGGACGGTGGCGTCGCGGCCCTGCAGGACGGGTATGGAAGACATGATCGACATGGGCGCCATCGTAGGTCGGAGGTCGCCCGTGCAGGCGTCGGCACAGCGCAGCGGTCACGGCCACCGCAGGATCACGTAGCCGCGGTGGGGTACGTCGGCCTCGACGTGGACGTGCGCGCCCACCCGCCGCACCGGGACCGGCACCGGGGCCCGGAGGGGCTCCAGGAGGAGGGCCGTCGGATCTGCGTCGGTCGCCACCACCGGGCGTGCCGGGTCGGCGGAACCGTTGGCGATCGCCAGCCGCCGTCCGCCGCCCGTCTCGCCGTACTGCGGGATGAGGTGGGGGCCGCCGGTGACCAGGGGGAGATCGGCGCCGAGGAAGCGGATCACGCGCTGGGCCAGGCGCTGTCCGTCGTCGCAGCGGCCCAGCGACTCGGGCGCGCACGCGGCCATGGTCACGACCCGGCCGCCCAGGCTGTTGGTGTACGCGACACGGCCGTCGCCCCAGTAGGTGCGCCGTGGTGTGAGGATGCGCGTCCAGACCTCGGCCCCGGGCGCGGCGCTGACCCTGGCCAGCGCGGGCTGGACGTTCACGCTCAGCAGCGCGTCCGCGTCGAGGACGTGCTCCATGCTGTACGGCTCCGGCTGTGGGGTGTCCCGCTCGACGATCCCGGCCACCTGGACGCCGAGCAACGCGCCGTGGCCACGCTCCTCGAGGATCGCCGCGGCCGCTCCGTCCAGGAGCAGGCCCCCGGAGAGCAGGCGAGGCAGCTCCTCGTCGGGAACGCCCCAGGCGGTGCTGCCGAAGAGCGCCGCGACGGGAGCGGGACCGGCCTGGACGGGTATGCCGTACGAGAGGAGGAAGCGTGCCGTGCGTACGGGATCGGCCTCCAGGCCGTGGAGCGTTCCGTCGCCCGGGATCGCCGCCGCGGTCTCGGGCCACCAGGGGATTCCCACGCCGATGGTCGTGAGGCTGTCGGTGACGGTCGCGTCGAGTGCGGCGCGTGAGGCGTCGAGCATGTGGCCGATGCGGGGATGGCGCGCGGGGTCGCCGGTGACGAACGGGAACAGGTCGAGAAGGAGGGCGTCGGCGCCGGAGAGCTGGGCGGTGACCATCTCGGACCATGTCTGGGTGTCGGACTTGCTCCACTCCGTGTGCGTCCAGTTCTCGATCTCCGGTGCGACCTCGATCGTGTCGGGCCGCAGGGGTCTCTGCAGTTCGAGCATGGCGACGGAGTACGACAGGAACGCGGCGGGCTGGTCGCCGTACGGCGCGAAGTGCGGGCGGTGCACGTCGCAGCGGGTGAACACGGCGTTCCAGTCGCGCCCTTCCAGGGACGCCGACCCCAGGCCGGAGCTCATGATGCCGAGCCGGGCGCGGCCCGCGACGGCGTCCCGTACCGCGTCGAGCGCTTCCAGCTGCGCCGTCCGCCACGTGCGGCGCAGGATCTCGCGCCACGGGTGCACGCCCGCGCCGGTGACGGCCTCGACGAGCTCCTCTCTGGACGGGCGTTCGCCGGCCAACTCGGCGAACCGGTCGAGCATCAGGGGCTCGAAGCCGCCGCCCCAGGTGAGGGGAGCGTGGTTGTGGAAGCGGAAGTCGTCCTCGATCCAGAGCACACGGAAGCCGAGGCCGGCGAAGCGCCCGTAGTGCGACGCGAGCCAGTCGCGCCAGACCGGGCACGCGAAGGAGGCGGCGGCGGTGGAGACCTCGCCCCGGGGCGAGACCAGGGGGGCGAATCCCAGATCCTGCACGCGGCCCCGGTCGGCATGGCCCGCCGTCACCCAGGGGTTGAGACCGAGTGAGATGCCGTGCTCCGTGAGCACCTTGTGCGCGTGGGCGACGTGCTCGAACCAGAAGTCCTCGTCGGCTCCCGCCGGATGGCCGGTGTGCAGTTCCTCGGAGCCGTAGATCAGCACCACTTCGTCGATCGCGTGCGCGAGGCAGAACTCGGCCAGTTCGCGCGGGTCCTGCCCGGGAAGGAGCTGATAGCGCAGGTGGTAGCGCGAGGTGCCGGCCATGACTCGGTGTCCCCTGTCCACGGGTGCGGTGATGACGCAGGGATCCGCGGACCTGTCCCGCCTCGGGCACGGCCGTCGCGTACCCCTCCCTGCGGCAGGAGGAGAGTAGCGCACATTATTAAAATCGCTAGGCTTAATGCTCTCGGGTTCTCCACCACGGGACTCGTACGTCGGGAGGAAGCCGCTAGACGGTCGCGATGCCCGACTTGTCGGCCAGAGCGATGTCGGATTCCATGTGCTCCAGAGCCAGCCTCGCCGCTCCGATGGCGACCGAGTCGCTGCCGAGGCCGGATGCCACGACCTCGGGCGGATAGAGACAGGCCCGGTTCAG
The DNA here is from genome assembly GCF_055563155.1 of Streptomyces sp. NPDC013317. Lineage (NCBI taxonomy): Bacteria > Bacillati > Actinomycetota > Actinomycetes > Kitasatosporales > Streptomycetaceae > Streptomyces > Streptomyces sp. NPDC013317. Next base: position 15,260 of record NZ_JBVHDX010000015.1, on the reverse strand, counting down.
GTGCTCCTGGATGGGCTCCACCAGCAGGGCCCCACCGCTCGACAGCGAGCCTCCGATGATGACCATCTCCGGGTCGAAGGGCCCCACCACCGTCACCAGGCTCTCCGCCAGCCCGACCGCGAGCGCGGTCACCGCCTCCGCCGCCCGCGGGTCGCCCGCCGCGGCCTTGTCGAAGGCGAACTCGGCGGCCTGCGCCGGTGAACGGAGCTCCCCCGGTTCGACCGCCGTCGCGAAGTCCATGGCGGGGCCGAACACCTGCCAGAGCCCGGTGGCGTGCTCGGCGATCTCGCCCGAAGCCGAGTGGGCCCCGCGGTACGGCTTGCCTCCGATCAGCATGCCCAGCGACATCCGGTTGCCCGCGAAGAGGTAGAGCACGTCCATGCGCGCGACGGCGGCGCCCCGCCACTGCTCGGCCAGGACGGCGAGGCGGACGTCGTTCTCGACCACGACGGGCGCCGAGATCCTGGCCGCCAGCTCCTCCTGCAGCGCGAGGCCCGACCACCCGGGCAGTACGGAGCTCTTCACGACCCGCCCGGTGCCGTCGACCACCCCGGTGGTGCCCACCCCCACCGCCATGGGGCGCTGGCCCAGCTCCTCCGAGCAGTCGGCGACGAATCGCTCGATCGCGTCCAGGCGTTCGTCCGCGGTCATGTCGGGGAAGATCGCCGCCTTGCGGGACTGCGTGACCTGGCCGCTCAGATCGACCCCCACGGCCTGCAGCCGGTAGGCGCCCACGCTCAGCCCGAGGACCCGCCCGGCCGACGCGCGGAAGCGATAGCGCTTGGCGGGCCGGCCGCGTTGACCGCGCTCCTGGCCGCACTCCTCGGCCCACCCCTGCTCCAGCAGTTCGTCCATGATCGTCTCGACCGTCGGCCTTGAGACCTGCACCTGCTGGGCCAGCTCGGTCAGGGTCGCGGCCGCGGAGCGGCTCCGCAGGACGCGCAGGACGGCGGCGGAGTTCAACCGCCGCAACAGGGAGGCGTCACCGCCGTGCTGGTTCATGGCCGACATCCTACTTACGAAAGTTCACAGGGAAACGATAGAGCTGCGGATTTCGTCGCAGCCCGTCTGCGCTGTCCGGTGTCGAGGCCCAGGCGTCCTGACATGCAGGGATGCCAGGAACGGCAAGGGGTGCGGAGGCCCAGGCGTGGGAGGTGGCTCGGGAGGGCTTCAGAGCCACTTACCAAAATCATTTTAATATAAGTCTTGACCCCGTCACGCCCCGCGCTGTTGACTCCTGCCTCATCCGAGTCCCCGGACCGACTGAGGCGCAGCACCTGTGATGAGTACGACGACCGCGTCGACGACCCGGCTCCGCCCGGGCACCCGACGGACTCCCCCGATCGAACGGCCGGGCCCCACGCCGGCCAGGGCGTCTGGCGACGCCCTTCCCGCCCTCACGCGTCGCAGGAGGTGAACATGTCCGCCCCCGCATCGGCTTCCCCCCGTCCCGGCACGCCCGATTCCGCTCCGCCGCCCGACCGACGCGCACGGTCGCGTACCGAGGCGGCGAGGACGGGCGGCGAGGTCGCCGTCCGACGGCGATTCCGTGACCGTCTCAAGCGCGACCGGATGCTGCTGCTCCTCTGCGTACCCGGCATCCTGTACTTCGCGGTGTTCTTCTACCTGCCGCTGGCGGGCAACGTCATCGCCTTCCAGGACTACCAGACCTATCTGGGCTTCCAGCAGAGCCCGTTCGTCGGCTGGGCGAACTTCACGGCGCTGCTGGAGCAGCCCGAGTTCTGGTCCGCGGTGTGGAACACCCTGGAGATCAGCGTCGTCCAGCTGTTCTTCTACTTCCCGGCACCGATCGCCCTCGCGCTCTTCCTCAACTCCCTGATCAGCAGCAGAACCCGCCGGCTGATGCAGACCGTCGTCTACCTGCCGCACTTCCTGTCCTGGGTCGTGGTCGTGGGCATGTTCCAGCAGGTCTTCGGCGGCGCGGGCACGGTGACGAGCCTGCTCAACGACAACGGCGTCCCCGTCGGGAACATCATGAACAATCCCGACACGTTCATCCTGCTCCTCACCTCCCAGGCGGTCTGGAAGGACGCCGGCTGGGGCGCGATCATCTTCCTCGCCGCCATGGCGTCCATAGACAACTCGCTCTACGAGTCGGCGGCCATGGACGGCGCCGGGTGGCTGCGACGCATGTGGCACATCACCCTGCCCGGCATCCGCCCCGTCATGATCATGCTGCTGATCCTGCGGCTCGGGGACATCCTCTCCGTCGGCTTCGAGCAGATGCTGCTCCAGCGTGACGCCGTCGGCGCGGAGGCGGCGGAGGTGCTCGACACCTACGTCTACTTCCACGGCGTCGTCGACGGGGACTGGGGCATGTCCACCGCCGCCGGCCTCATGAAGGGCGTCATCGGATTCGTCCTGATCGTCCTGGCGAACAAGCTGGCTCACCGCCTCGGCGAACAGGGGGTCTACCGATGAGCATGGTGTCGCTGTCGACGCTTCTCGACAGGAGCCGGCGCGGCCGGCGCCACGCCGAGCGTCCCGTGTGGATGGAGCAGCCCACCAGGGCGGGCCAGGGACTCAAGCTGCTGGTCATCATCGCGATGATCGTCGCGGTCGGCTATCCGTTCCTGCTCGCCATCGGTACCAGCCTGTCCACCAAGGCCGAACTGGCCGCGAACGGCGGCTACGTGCTCATTCCGACGGACCCGACCCTGGAGGCCTACCGGGTGGTGCTCTCCGGCGGCGTGGTCACCCGCGCCGCGCTGGTCAGCGTCGGCGTCACGCTCGTCGGCACCGCGCTGAGCCTCCTCTGCACGATCTGCCTCGCCTACGGCCTCTCGCGGCCCGGGACCCTCGCCGGGAAACCGTTGCTCCTCATCGTGGTGGGCACCTTCCTGTTCACCCCGGGCATCATCCCCAACTACCTGGTGGCGCAGTCCCTGGGACTGCTCGACACCTATGGCGCGATGGTCGTGCCCATCATGCTCAACGCCTTCAACGTCATCGTCGTGCGGGCCTTCTTCCAGGGCATCCCGGAAGAACTGCACGAGGCGGCCCGCCTCGACGGGGCGAGCGATCTCAAGGTGCTGCTGAGGATCGTGCTCCCGCTGTCCAAAGCGGTGATCGCCGTGGTCGGCATGTTCTACGCGGTCACCTACTGGAACAGCTTCTTCAACGCGATGCTCTACATCAACGACCCGGAGAAGCTGCCGCTGCAGGTCGTCCTGCGCTCGTACGTCCTCCAGGGCGACACCTTCAACGCCAAGGCGATGGGCGTCAGCGTGCTCCCGGCCAGCACCTCGCTCTCGATGGCCGTGCTCATCCTCGCCGTCCTGCCGATCGTCGCGGTCTACCCCTTCCTGCAGAAGTACTTCACCAAGGGTGTCCTCACCGGCGCGATCAAGGCCTGAGCCCTCCTCCGCCGCCGTTCGTCCTTCGTGTCCTGCCCTTCGCCCTCCCTCCCCTTGTTCATCGTTGCTAGGAGAGTCATGTCCTCCAGAAACCTCAACCGTCGTGGATTCCTCGGCGCCGCCGGTGCCGCCGGCATCACCGTGGCAGGAGGCGGCGCACTCGCCGCCTGCAGTACCGCACCGGGCATGGCCAAGGGCGGCGGCGCGGAGGCCTCGGCCAGGCTGAAGCTGCCGACCTACGTGCCGGCGAAGGCCGCCGCGCCGGACCTGCCCGGCAACGGCCAGGGCCTGGACCCGGCGTACTTGCGCTACCCCGCCAACCCCACCCGCAGCGTCTCGGGGGTGCCCGGCGACGGAAAGCCGGTCACCGTCCTCACGGAGACGTTCACCACCGCGGCCCCTGCGATGAACCGCAACGCCTACTGGCAGGAGCTCAACAAGCGGCTCGGCTCGGAGCTGAGCATGACGATCGTGAACGGGCTCGGCGCCGAGGACGTCTACCGCGCCAAGTTCAACGCGACCGTGGCCGGCGGCGACCTGCACGACCTCATGTGGTTCCCCCCGAACCAGGGCCTGAAGAACGTACCCGCGCTCCTCGCGGCGAAGTTCCACGACCTGACGCCCTACCTCGGGGGCGACGCCGTCAGGAAGTACCCCAACCTGGCCAACATCCCCGACTTCGCGTGGCGGACCGCCGTCTTCAACGGGAGACTCTGGGGCCTCGCGGTGCCGTACGGCCGCATGGGTCAGGTCTACGTCGCCAACGAGGACTTCTGGAAGCCGGTGGGCGGCGTACGGTTCGACTCCGCGCAGGACTTCCTCGACAAGGGGAAGGAACTCCTGGACACCAAGCGCAAGAAGTACGTGCTGGAGCCCGCCTACGTCAACCACATCAACCAGTTCGCCCTGTGGTACGGAGCGCCCAACGGATGGCGGCTGGACGGCGACAAGCTCACCCACGCGTTCGAGACGGACGAGTTCCTCGCCGGGCTCGAGTTCGCCCTCAAGTGCCAGCAGGCGCAGCTCTTCTGGCCGGACCCCAATCTCGCCACGACTTTGGAGAAGCTGGAGGGCGGCTTCCTCGGCGCCCACGTCCAGTCGTTCCCCGGCTTCCTCAACGACAGCGCCATGTACGACTGGCCGGCCAAGGTCATCGTCCCCTTCGCCGCGGAACCGGGCGCCGAGCCGAGCTTCAACTTCGGCTACGGCTCGGTCGGGTTCACCGCCATCAACAACAAGGTCCCCAAGGACCGCATCGACACCCTGCTCCAGATCATGAACTACCTCTGCGCGCCTTTCGGAACGACGGAGCGTCTCTTCCTCGACTATGGGACGGAAGGCACCCATCACACCCGCTCCAAGGACGGCGACGTCATGCTCAACGCCAAGGGGAACGCCGAGGTGCTCACCACCCGGCAGGCCATCACCTTCTTCGGCAACTCCCCGCAGGCGCTCTACCTGCCCGGAAAGCCGCAGGTCACCACTGCCATCCACCAGACGGAGGTCGAGCTGATGAAGCTCGCCCAGGTCAATCCGACGACGGGCCTCTTCTCCGACACCAGCTCCAACAAGGGCGCTTCCGCGTCCGGTGACTTCTACAGCGCCATCACGGATCTCGTGGCCGGCCGCAAGCCGCTCTCCTCCTTCAAGAAGGAGATCCTTCCCGCGTGGCAGCGGGCCGCGGGCGACGCCATGCGCCGCGAGTTCGAGAAGGCCATCGCCCAGGGCGGTGGCAAGTGACCGACGACCTTCGCATCGGCGTCATCGGCCTGGGCCTCAGGGGCAACCTCGCCGTCTCCGCCCACCGTCCGGGGCAGGGTTCGGTCGTCGCCGCGGTCGCCGACCTCGACCCGGCGGTCCGGGCCCGGGTGCCCGAGCGCTTCCCCGGCGCGACGGCCGTCGCCGACCACCGGGCGCTCCTCGCCGACGACACCATCGACGCCGTCATCGTCGCCAGCCCCGACGACACCCACGAGGCCATCGCCTGCGACGTCCTCGAAGCGGGCAGGGCGGCGTACGTGGAGAAGCCGCTGGGCATCACGGTCGAGGAGTGCGACAGCATCCTGCGCACCGCGCACGAGACCGGCAGCCGCCTCTACGTCGGGCACAACATGCGGCACATGGGCGTCGTCCGGTTGATGCGCGACATCATCGCCCGCGGCGACATCGGCGAGCCGAAGACCGTCTGGGTACGGCACTTCGTCTCGTACGGCGGTGACTACTACTTCAAGGACTGGCACGCCGACCGCCGCCGCACCACCGGGCTGCTCCTGCAGAAGGCGGCCCACGACATCGACGTGATCCACTGGCTGGCCGGCGGGTACACACAGCGCGTCAACGCCCTCGGAGACCTGATGGTCTACGGCGACCTGCCGCGCCGCGAGCCCGGCACGCCACGGCCGGAGGGCTGGCTGCGCCAGTTCGAGTGGCCGCCGGGGGAGCGCCGGAACCTGCACCACATCGTGGATGTCGAGGACGTGTCCGTCATGAACATGCGGCTGGACAACGGCGTCATCGCCGCCTACCAGCAGTGCCACTTCAGCCCCGACTACTGGCGCAACTACACGGTGATCGGCACCGAGGGCCGGCTGGAGAACTTCGGCGACAGCCCGGGCGACGAGGTGCGCGTCTGGAACACCGGCCCGAGCGGCTACCGCGCCGACGCCGACGCGGTGCACAAGGTGCCCGAGGCGGAAGGCGGTCACGGCGGCTCCGACCGGCGGATCATCGAGGAGTTCTGCCGCTTCGTCCGCGACGGCGGCACCACGGACACCTCGCCGGTGGCCGCCCGGATGAGCGTGGCCGCCGGCTTCATGGCGACGCGCTCGCTGCGCGAGGGCGGCGCGGCGTACGACGTGCCACCGCTGGACCCCGCACTGGTCGCCTACTTCGCGAACGGCCAGCGACGCTAGGTGCGGAGCCGGCGGACGACGGGGCCGGGACCGGGGCCGGGAGCCGTACGGCCGGTTCCTGGCCCGGGGCCGCGTGTTGTCACAGGGAACCGAAGTCCGGGATGGTCAGGGACCCGTCGTCGGCCAGGGGGAAGCCCGGGTTGTGGGCGATCTCCCAGAGGTGCCCGTCGGGGTCGGCGAAGCAGCCCGCGTAGCCCCCGTACGACGTCGTCGCGGCCGGCTTGGTGACGGTTCCGCCGGCCTGGCGAGCCGCCCCGAGGAGCGCGTCGACGTCCTGCGGCGCGTTCGTGTTGTGCGCCAGGACGATGCCGCCGAAGCCCGTACCGGCGGCGTCGTCGAGGCCGCAGTCGCGCGCCAGCTTCTCGCGCCCCCAAGGACGACCCCGAGGCCGCCCGCCTGGAAGAAGACGGTCTCCTCGACCTCCTGCCCCCGCCAGCCCAGGCTTTCGTAGAACGCCTTGGAACGCCCGAGGTCGGCGACGCCGAGGGTGATCAGACTGACGCGTTGATCCATGCCCGGAAGCTAACACGCGCTCCGGCGGATGCCGGCGAACAGCCGACACGCGCTCGGGGTTCTCGCCGTGGGCGAGCCCCGAGGCGTCGTGTCCCGCCGTCAGCCAGGTGCCGATTCCCGGGAGGGCGTCCGGGCCGCTGTCACCCCCGACCGACGCGACGAGGTCGGCGATCGTGGTTCCCGTGAGCGAGCCCATCGCCTCGGCGGACGTGGCCGCCGCTCTCGCCGAGGTGGCCACCGGGGCTCCGCTCGGCGAGACGCTCGACGTGGCCGGGCCGGATGTCTTCACTCGGGACGAGATCGGCCGGATCACCCTGGCTGCCCGCGGTGACGGCACCCGTGTCGTCGTCGACGACCAGGCGGGCATGTTCGCGGCCGTCCCCGGCGACGTCCTCATCGCCGGGGACGGCGCCCGCAAGGCGCCCACCCACTACCGCGACTGGCTGAGCACACGCCTCGGCGGCGCGACGGGCTCCCGCCGCAGTCTTCCGTCCGCCTCGCGGGGCTACGCGGAGGCCCCGCCCCCGTGGTCCGGGGAACCGCCGTTCGTCGGCGGGTACGCGGGCCGCTCCGGTATCGACGGCGAGGTCCTGGGTGAGGGCAGCGGAGGGAGGGCCGGCTCGTGCAGCCAGGCCCTCAGGAGATCGTCCACCGGCACGTCCGCGTAACGGGCGACATGGGCGGTGAAACCCGCGGTCGTCACCACGCCGTTGCGGTGCACGGTCGCCCAGTCGCGCAGCATCCGGAAGAAGGCGCCGTCACCGAGGGCGCAGCGGACGGCGTGCACGGTGAGCCCCCCGCGCTCGTACAGGCGGTCGTCGAACATCAGCTTGCGTCCGGGGTCGGACAGCTTCAGGTCCTGGGGCAGCCCGGACAGCATCCGGTAGGCGACCCCCGCCAGTTCATGGGCCGAACGGCCGCCTGAGCGCTCCGACCAGAGCCACTCCGCGTACTTCGCCAGCCCCTCGTTCAGCCAGATGTGCCGCCAGTCGGCGATGGTGACGCTGTTGCCGAACCACTGGTGCGCCAGCTCGTGGGCGACCAGGCGCTCCGAGCCGCGCGCGCCGTCGACGTGGTTGGCGCCGAAGAGGGAGAGACCCTGGGCCTCGACCGGGACGTCCAGCTCCTCGTCGGCGACGACCACCGCGTACTCGCCGAACGGATAGGGCCCGAAGACCTCCTCGAACAGCTGCATCATGGCGGGTTGCCGGGCGAAGTCCCGGGAGAACCGCGGCAGGAGGTGCGCCGGCACATGGGCGCTCTGCGGCACGCCACCGAGCCCGGGGTCGCCGAGCAGCACCGTCTGGTACATGCCGATCGAGAGACCGACCAGATAGCTGGAGGTGGGCGCGGACTGCTCGTACACCCAGGTGGTCGTGCTGGCCCTGGTCGTACGGGTGAGCAGCCGGCCGCCCGCCACGACGGTGTACGCGGAGGGCGTGTTGACCGAGATCTGGTACGAGGCCTTGTCGGCGGGCCGGTCGTTGCAGGGGTACCAGGAGGGTGCGCCGACGGGCTGGCTCGCGACCAGCGCGCCGTCCGTCAGCTCCTCCCAGCCGAGCCCGCCCCAGGGACTGCGCACCGGCTTGGGGTTGCCCGCGTAGTGCACCTCGACGGTGAAAGCGGCGCCGGCGGGCAGCGGCTTGGCCGGCCGGACCCGGAGCCTGCCGCCCCGGTGCGTGTAGTGCGGTGCCCGCCCGTTCACGAGGATCCGGCCGACCTTGAAGTCGGCCAGGGTCTGGCGGAGCCGGAACGCGGCCGTCAGCTCCTCCTTCGCGAACCCGCGGAGGCGTCGCCGACAAGACCCCGACCAGGCCGTCGTCGGGCACGGTGCGGCCCGGCGCGGTCATGCCGGAGTTGCCGAGGAACGCCCGGCGCCCGATCTCGGAGTGACCGATCCGCACCCAGCCGCCGCCCAGCTCGTACGGTGCGGTCAGGGTGTCGTCGGCGAGGAACGCGCCCTCGCCGACGGTGGTGAGGCTCGGCAGCGCGAGCACCGTCGACACCTCCGCGCCGCGGCCGATCTTCATGCCGAGCAGCCTCAGCCAGACCGGGGTGATGAGCCCGGCGTAGAGGGGGAACAGCGTCTCCCGCGCCCTGTCCATCAGCTGGGTGACGGTCCACGCCTGCCAGGCGACCCGGCTGTGTGTCGGATGGCTTCCGGTCCGCAGGCCCAGGCTGAGCAGCCGGACCGAGACCAGCACCAGCGACGCGTACGCGAACCCGTAGGCGAGCGCCCCGGGCACCACGGCGAGCAGTGCCCCGGGCAGCGCCTCGGCGAGCCCGGCGCCGGCCGGGACGAAGCGGCTCACGACGAGCAGCGCCGGCAGGGCGGCGAGCACGGGCAGAGCCGTGAGGAGGAAGCCGGTCACGCCGTACGTGGCACGCCAGCGCAGCGCGCGCGGCGGCCGCTCCTTGGGCCAGTTCCGCTTCGCCTTGCCGAGCTTGCCCGCGGGAGACCCGGCCCAGCGCTGCCCCGTCGGGATCTGTCCGGCCACGGCCGACCCGGGGGCCACCTCGGCCCGCTTGCCGACCCGCGCACCGGGAAACAGCATGCTGCGGGTACCGACCACCGCGCCCGCGCCGACCTTGACCGGGCCGATCTCCAGCCGGTCGCCGTCCAGCCAGTAGCCGGAGAGGTCCACCTCGGACTCCACGGCGCAGCCGCGGCCGAGCTTGAGCATGCCCGTGACGGGCGGCAGCGAGTGGAGGTCGACGTCCGGGCCGACCTTGGCGCCGAGCGCCCGTGCGTAGCGCTCCAGCCAGGATCCGGTGAGCGAGGTCGCGCCGACGCACTCGGCGAGGCGCTCGGCCGTCCACAGCCGCAGATGGACGCTGCCGCCGCGCGGGTGGCGTCCCGCCTTCACCCCGCGCAACAGCAGTCGCGCGCCGCCCGCGGCGATCGCGAGCCTGCCGGGCGGGCTGAAGAGCAGCGCCGCGCCGGCGGCGACGAGCCACCACGAGGCCGTCGGGGCCCACGGGTAGGGCCCGAGCCGGCGCAGGACGTTGCCCAGGGCGAGGAGCGCCACCGACCAGCGAAGCCCGACCACCGTGAAGAGCGGGAGCAGCAGGACGGTCTGCACGATCCCGGAGCGGAGCGGTACCGGCTCGACGGTCCGGGCGGCGCCGTCGTCCTGGACGGACTTCTCCAGACGGCGGGCCAGCTTGCGCAGGGTCGGCTGCTGGTAGATGTCGACGACCGCCGCGCTCGGATAGCGGGTGCGCAGCCGGGTGGTGAGCTGGGCGGCGGCGAGGCTGTTGCCGCCGACCGCGAAGAAGTCGTCGGCCGCGCCGGTGACGGTCACGCCGAGCGTCTCGGTCCACTGCTCGGCGAGCCAGGCCTCGGTGCCGTACAACTGCTCGGCGGGGCCGGTGGTCTCCAGTTCGGGCAGGGGCCAGGGCAGCGCGTCCCGGTCCACCTTGCCCGACGTGCGGGTGGGCAGCTCGGGGACGGGTGCCAGCAGCGGTACGAGCGCGGCGGGGAGCTCGGCGCGCAGCCGCTCGACCGCCGCCGCGTGGTCCCAGCCGTCCTGGGTGACCAGGTAGCCGACGAGCAGCTGGTTGCCGCTGCGTGCGGTGCGGACGGCGGCGGCCGCGCCTGCGACGCCGGGCAGGGCCTGCAGTGCGGAGTCCACCTCGCCCAGCTCGATGCGGCGGCCTCCGAGCTTGATCTGCTCGTCGCCGCGGCCCAGGAAGACCAGGCCCTCCGGCTCGGCGCGGACGAGGTCGCCGCTGCGGTACGCGCGTTCCCAGCCCAGGGAGTCCAGCGGGGCGTACTTCTCCGCGTCCTTCTCGGGGTCGAGATAGCGGGCGAGTCCGACGCCGCCGATCACCAGCTGACCGCTGCCGCCCATCGGCACCGGCTCGCCGGACTCGTCGACCACGGCCAGCTCCCAGCCGTTCAGCGGCAGACCGATCCGGATGGGCTCCTCGCCGGTCAGGAGGGAGGCACAGGCGACGACGGTGGCCTCGGTGGGGCCGTACGTGTTCCATACCTCGCGGCCCTCGGTTACCAGGCGCTGGGTCAGCTCGGGCGGGCAGGCCTCCCCGCCGAAGATCAGTAGCCGGACCTCATCGAGGGTCTCCGGCTCCCAGAGCGCGGCCAGGGTCGGCACGGTGGAGACCACGGTGATCTCCTGCTCCACCAGCCAGGGGCCGAGGTCGGCGCCGCTGCGGACCTGGGAGCGGGGGACGGGCACGAGGCAGGCGCCGTAGCGCCAGGCCAGCCACATCTCCTCGCAGGAGGCGTCGAAGGCGACCGAGAGCCCCGCCATGACCCGGTCACCGGGGCCGATCGGCTCCTCGACGAGGAAGAGCGCCGCCTCGGCGTCCACGAACGCGGCGGCGCTGCGGTGGCTGACGGCGACGCCCTTGGGCCGGCCCGTGGAGCCCGAGGTGAAGATGATCCAGGCGTCGTGCTCGGGGCCGGGGCGGGTGGCGCCGGGGGTACGGGCTCCGGCGGGGCCGGTCGCGTCCTGTGCGACGACCTCGATGCGCTGCCCGGCGCCGACGACGGCGCGTACCCCGGCCTCGCCGAAGACCAGCTCGGCCCGGTCGTCCGGGTCCTCGGCGTCGACCGGCACATAGGCGGCGCCCGCGGCGAGGACGGCGAGGACGGCCACGTACAGCTCGTTGGTCCCGGAGGGCACACGGACACCGACCCGGTCGCCGCGCCCCACACCGGCGGCGACCAGGGCGCGTCGCCGGCGCTCGACCTCGGCGGCGAGGGCGCGGTAGGTCAGCCGGGCACTGCCGTCGTCGAGGGCGAGCTCGTCCGGGTAGGCCCGTGCGGACGCCTCGAAGATGTCGACGAGGGTGCGCACCGGGGCCGCGGGCCCGGCGGAGAACCGGGCGAACTTGCCGGTCTCCTCCTCCCACGCGCCCTCGTCGTGGAGCAGAGTGGATTCACCGTGCTCAGGGGTGGCTGCCATCGGACCTCGTGTCTCGTTCCCGGCAACGTCCGGGTAGCCGGGGGAGCCCGGGTCTGCCCAGGTTGTTCCCTTCCGGCGCCAAACAGCCCGCCAGTCTAATGCGTCGGCGAGGATTTACCGGTCGATGTCTTGCGCGTGGCCGGTACGGGACGGTAATGGAACGGTCGTCGCGAGCCGCTCCGCTCTTCTATCTCCAACCTGTGTCGTTCCTAGAATGGCCAGGTGGAGGACATCAACGCGATCGCGATGCTGCAGGACCCGGTGCGGCGTCGGCTGTACGAGTACGTGGCCGCGCAGGGGCGCGAGGTCGGCCGCAACGAGGCCGCCGAGGCGACCGGCGTGGCGCGCACGCTCGCCGCGCACCATCTGGACAGGCTGACCGAGGCCGGGCTTCTGGAGAGCGGGAGCCGCCGTCTGACGGGACGCACGGGGCCGGGGGCCGGCCGGCCCGCAAAGGTGTACACGCGGGCGCCGGGGGAGCGGTCGGTGTCGCTGCCCGCCCGCGACTACCGCACCGCCGCCGAACTGCTCGCCGAGGCCGCCGAGCAGGCCGGCCTCGACGCCGGGCTCTGCGCCGCCGCGCGCCGCCGCGGTGAGGCTCTGCGGGGCTCGGCGGCACCCTGCGGCAGCCTGGCGGAGGCCATGGAGGTGCTGGCCGCCCGCGGCTACGAACCGCATGTCGAAGGCGTCGAAGGAGTCGAAGGCGTCGAAGGGGAGCCCAGGGCGCCCGGAGAGACCGCGCCCGTCGTACGCATGCGCAACTGCCCCTTCCACGCCGTCGCGGAACGCTTCCCGCCGCTCGTCTGCGGGATGAACCTCGCGCTTCTGGAGGGCCTGATCGGTACGGACGGTCCCGTGCGCGCTCGCATGGACGCGCGCCCGGGGGAGTGCTGCGTGGTGGTGGAGAGTTCTAAAAACAATGGTGGTTGACATAGAAAATCGGGCCGTGCTGGGATGAGGACATGACCGCATCCACGCCTCCTGCCGCCCACCTCGCCCAACTCAACGTCGCGACGCTCCGTCACCCCTTGGACGACCCGCGCATCGCGCCGTTCGTCGAGCTGCTCGACCCGGTCAACGCCGCCGCCGACGACGCGCCGGGCTTCGTGTGGCGGCTCGTGGAGGACGGCGCCGCCGACGCCACCGGCCTGCGCCCCGCGGGTCAGGACGTCATCGTCAACCTGTCGGTGTGGCGGACGCAGGAGGCCCTGTGGGACTTCGCCTACCGGAGCGGACACCTCGAGGCGATGCGGCGGCGGCGCGAGTGGTTCGAGCGGCACGTCGAGGCCCACCTGGTGCTGTGGTGGGTCCCGGCCGGGCACCTGCCGACCGTCGGCGAGGCGCTGGAGCGGCTGGCCGACCTGCGGGCGAACGGGCCGTCCCCGCGCGCCTTCACCTTCGCCTCGGCGTACGGCGCGACCGAGGCCGCCCCGGAGCCGCAGGCCGCGCCGCCGGTGGCGGCCGGGGACGCGGCGGGGGCCTGAGCGCGCCGACGCGCGGCCGTCAGTGGGGATCGCCGTGCCGGCCGAGCGTCTCCACGGGGGTCGCGCCGGGGCGGGTCCACTGCGGTACGGGCCGGCCGGTCGGCCCCCATGTGGCGACACCGTCGGCATCCGTACGCCAGTACCAGCAGATCGGCGCACCGTGCCCACCGACCGGCGACCCGGCGTCGGGGGCCTCGGGCCAGCCCTCGGGGTTCTCCTCCCACCCCTCGCGGCGGCCGTAGGGCGTCATGTCGAGCAGACCGAGCGACCCGTTGACGGGTTCGTTGCCCCGTCCGGTCGTGGAGTACGTGAGGAACGTGCGGTCGCCGTCGCGCAGGAAGCAGGCGACGTACCCCATCTCCCCGCCGACGGGTTCCGCCGCGTCGCGCACCGAGTACCAGGGCTGGGTGTAGCCCATGAACGCGACGTACTCGGCCACCTCGTCCCACGGGCCCGTCGTCAGCACCGCGAACGAGACGCCGCGCGCGTGGAGATAGACGGCGTCCTTCATGTGCCAGGCCGTGGTCGTGCAGCCCTCGCACTGGCCCTGGTGAGGAGCGCCGTCGTACCACATGTGCTTGTAGACCACGAGCTCGTCGCGGCCCTGGAAGAGGTCCAGGAACGGGACCGGGCCGTCCGGCCCGACGACCTCGACCGTCCCGTCGAACTCCACCATCGGCAGCCGGCGGCGGGCCGCGGCGATGGCGTCGCCCTCGCGGGTGTGCGCCTTCTCGCGGACCAGGAGCTCGTCACGGGCGGCCTGCCAGGTGGCCAGGTCGACCACGGGCGGGCGCCCGGGCAGCGCGCCGGTGGAACGGTCCGACGTGGGCGGCATGGTGTCCTCCGGGTGCTCTCGTGCGGGGTGCGGCGTGGTGCGGCGTCCTTATGACCATTAGACGCGCGGCGAGCACGGAACTCATCGCGGCGGCGGGTGCGGGCGGCTCGGCGAGTTCGGCGGGTTCGGCGAGTTCGGCGGGCTCGGGCGCGGCGCCGCCGTCCGTCGCCGCTCGGTACGGCACCTGGATGACGGACGGGCACTCGGCGGGCGAGGGCCGGAGTCCGGTGGAAGGCTGAAGGGCGTATCGGAACTGCGAAAGGTCACTGCCATGATCACCACCGACTTCGTACCCGGCTCCCCCTGTTGGCTCGACCTCGGCGCCCCCGACGTCCAGGCCGCCGCCCGCTTCTACAGCGCCGTGCTCGGATGGGAGTACGAGTCCATGGAGGCGGGGGAGGACATGGAGGGCGGGATGTTCCGCAAGGACGGAAAGATCGTCGGCGGGCTCGGCAAACTCACCGAGGAGGGTGCGCGCTCGGCCTGGATGATCTACTACTCCGTCCCCGACGCGGACGCCACGAGGCAGGCGGTGGAGCGGGCGGGCGGAACGGTCCGGGTTCCGCCGACGGACCTCGACGAGTGGGGCCGGATGGCCCAGTTCAGCGACCCGCACGGAGGACAGTTCGCGGTCTGGCAGCCGGGCACGAACAAGGGCGTCGAGCTCGTCGACGAGCCGGGTTCGCTCTCGTGGACCGAGCTGTACACGACCGACGACGCCGCCGCGAAGGAGTTCTACGGCGCTGTCTTCGGCTGGCAGTACAGCGACATGACGATGCCCGGCGGCGGGGGTACGTACACCCTCATCACCCCGGCAGGGCTCGCGGAGGAGCGCATGCAGGGCGGCCTCATGAAGCTGTCCGCGAAGGATCTCGCGCTCACGGGCGGAAAGCCGTACTGGCACCCGGTCTTCGCCGTCGCCGACTGCGACGCCGCGGTCGCCAAGGTCGTCGAGAACGGCGGCAACGTGCAGATGGGACCGGACGACGCGGAAGGCGTCGGCCGTCTCGCCGTCTGCGTCGACCCGTCGAACGCCGACTTCGTGGTCCTCGCCCCCGAGTCGAGTTGAGCGGTAGCGGTCGTGGGGGGGGGGGGGGGGGCGGGGCGGGGCCCGGGGGGCCCCCCCCCCCCCACGGGGGGGGGGGGGGGGGGGGGGGCGGTGGGGGCCCCCCGGGGGGGGGGCGCGGGCCGGGTCGGGGGGCCCCCCC
>NZ_JBVHDX010000014.1:0-187550 GCF_055563155.1 Streptomyces sp. NPDC013317 | reverse complement strand
GGGGGGGGGGCCCGGCGGGGGGCGGGGCCGCCCCCCCTGGGGGGGGCCCAGCCGCGGCCCCCCACACCCCGCCCACATAAAAACCCGCGGGGCGCCGGGGCACCCCCCCCCGGGGCCCCCGTCGGCGTCCCGCCCCGTCCCGCCCCGCCCCGAGCCGTACGGCCGCTCCCGGTCCGAACCGGGAGCCACCCCCTAAGGTAGGACGCATGAACGATCGCATGGTGTGGATCGACTGCGAGATGACCGGGCTCTCGCTGACGGACGACGCACTCATCGAGGTGGCCGCACTGGTCACCGACTCGGAACTTAACGTGCTCGGCGACGGCGTGGACATCGTGATCCGCCCGCCGGAGGCGGCGCTGGAGACCATGCCCGAGATCGTGCGCCAGATGCACACGTCCTCCGGCCTGCTCGACGAGCTGGCCGACGGCACGACCCTCGCCGACGCCGAGGCCCAGGTACTCGCCTACGTACGCGAGCACGTCAAGGAGCCCGGCAAGGCCCCGCTGTGCGGGAACTCGGTCTCCACCGACCGCGGCTTCCTCTCACGGGACATGCCGGCGCTGGAGAACCATCTGCACTACCGGATCGTCGATGTCTCCTCGGTCAAGGAGCTGGCCCGCCGCTGGTACCCGAGGGCGTACTTCAACAGTCCGGAGAAGAGCGGCAACCACCGCGCGCTCGCCGACATCCGCGAGTCCATCGCCGAGCTGCGCTACTACCGCGAGGCGGTCTTCGTCCCGCAGCCCGGACCGGACTCGGACACGGCGAAGCAGATCGCGGCCCGCCACGTCGTACGTCCGGAGTAGTCCGGAGCGGCACGGCGTCGCCGTACGGCGCTGTCCGGAGCGGTCCGGGGCGGTTCCGGGGCTGTCCAGGGCTGTCCGGGGCGGTTCCGGGGTGTGCTCCCGGGTGTGTTCCGGACCACTTCGCACCGGCCCGGAGCCGCCCGTCCCCAGCCCTGCCAGGTACGAGCAGCCCCTGCTCGCGCCCCTGACACCCCTCTGACGCCGCCACGGCGCCGCCGGGTCGAATACGGGCGCGAGCACCCTCTCGGACCCTGTAGACTTCTTCTCGGCCGGTCGGGAAAACCTTCGGGAAAACCGCCGGTCGTGGTGGGTATAGCTCAGCTGGTAGAGCACCTGGTTGTGGTCCAGGATGTCGCGGGTTCGAGTCCCGTTACTCACCCTGAAGAGAGAGGCCCCGGTTCTTGCGAACCGGGGCCTCTTTCGTCGTAGCGGCCCACGAAGAGGCGCGCCCCGGCCGGTGGTGGGGTGGAACCGGCCGGGGCGCGCGGTGTGGGGGGCGCAGTGGCTACTTGTAGGCGGCGAACGCCCTGGTGAAGGCCAGCGGCTGCTGGAGGATCGAGGAGCAGGTGGCGTCCGCGTGGTTCACCGCGCCGCCCGCGCACTGCTTGTCGCGGGTCGAGGACCACATCGACAGCCAGCCGATGCCCTTGGACTTGGCGAAGTCCACCAGCTGGGTCGCGTCGTCGACCCTGAAGATCTCGGTGGTGACGTCGTTGACCCCGATCATCGGGGTGACGGCGACGGCCTTCCAGGCGGCGCTGTCGCCCAGTCCGAGGACGCCCTTGATCTGCGCCTGGGTCGCGGTCGCGGCCTGAATAGCGTACTGGCCCATGTCGCCGCTGTAGGCCGGTCCGTAGTCCATCGCCATGATGTTGACGGCGTCGACGCGGACACCGTTCCTCTTGGCGTCGGCGAGCAGGTCCACCCCCGGCTGCGTCAGGCCCTCGGGCATGACCGGCAGGGTGAAGGAGACGTTCAGGCCGGGGTGGGACTTCTGGAGCTGGGCGATGGCCTGCGAGCGCCGGGTGTTGGCGGCGGTGTCGGGCAGGGCGGCGCCCTCGATGTCGAAGTCGACCTTGCTGAGCTTGTACCGGTCGACCACCTTGCCGTAGGCGGCGGCCAGGTCGGCGGAGTTCGCGCAGTTCAGGGCCAGTTCGTGACCGGCCGCGCCGCCGAAGGAGACCCGCACGTCGCCGCCCTCGGCCCGCAGGGCGCCGATCTGGGAGGCGACCTTGTCGTCGGCCAGATCGGTGACGCCGCCCCACAGCGGTGCGCAGGATCCGCCGGAGGTGATGAAGGCGAGGTTGAACTCCTTCACACCGGTGGCGTCGGCGGTGGCGAGCAGGTCGTACGCCGGGTAGAGCGAGGTGTCGACGTACGGCGCGTACTTCGCGGCGGCGCCCGGGGTGCCGGTGGCGGTCGCCGTCGGGGTGGGCGTGGGCGCCGTCGTGGCGGGCCGGCTCGGGGTGGCCGTCGCGGTGGCCGTGGGGGTGGCCGACGCGGTGGGGGCGACGGTGGCGGTCGGCTGCCCGGTGGGCCGGCCGCTGGGCGTCGGGGTGGCGCCGCCGACGGAGCAGCTGGCCTTGTTGATGAGGCAGTTCGTCGGGTCGCCGGCCGCACCGGCCGCCGAGGTCACGAAGCCGACGGTGACGGACTGGCCGGGGGCCAGCTCCTTGTTCCAGCTCGCGGGCTTCACGGTGACGTGCCTGCCGGAGACGGTGTGCTCGCCGTTCCACAGGGACCCGATGGTCGTCCCGGCGGGCAGGTCGAACTCCAGCGTCCAGCCCCCCGGCTGGACGCTGGAGGTCTCGTTGGTCACGACGTACTGCCCGGTGTAGCCGCCGGTCCAGGAGCTGGTCCTGGTGTACGCGGCGCCGACGGCCGCGGCCTGGGCGGTGCCGGTGAGCGCGAACGCCGCGCCGCCGATCACCGCTGCCGCGACGACCGCGCCGACGGCCTTGGTCCTGCCGCTCGTCCTGCGCCGGTGCGAACTGGTGCCCATCGCGTGCCTGCCTCTTGTGTGCGGGGGTGGGGTGCGGCAGCACGCTAGCGAGCGGGAAACGGACAAATGGCCACGAGGGGGTCAGGGTTGAGGATTCTTAGGGTCCGCTTAAGGGAGGCATCGGAACGACGAAAGGTTCGACACCTCGGCGGGCACTCGGCGGACCCTGGCGCACTCCCGACGGGCGCTCGGGGCACAGCCCGTACGCGGGCGCTCGGGGCACAGCCCGTACGCGGGCGCTCGGGGCACAGTCCTACGCGGGCGCTCGGGGCACAGTCCTACGCGGGCCTCAGCGGGCCCTCGCCGTGGCCGGCTTCTTCCGGCGCCCCCGACGGCCGCCGCGACCCGCCGCGTCGCCGAAGCGGCGCCCGTCGAGGCCGATCCAGATGCGGACCTCCGTACCGCCGAGCACCGAGTGTCCGATGCGGACGTCGCCGCCCGTGGCCTCGGCCATCCGCCGCACGATGTCCAGGCCGAGACCCGTCGAGCCGTCACGGTGGCCGCTGTTGCCACGGGTGAGCGCCGCGGCCGGGTCGGCGATGCCGGGCCCCGCGTCGGAGACCAGCACGATGACGGCGTCGTCGCCGTTGTGGACGTCGACGGAGAACGCCGTCCCCTCCGGGGTGTGGCGGAAGACGTTGCCGAGCAGCGCGTCGAGCGCGGCGACGAGTTCGGGCCGGGCGACCGGGATGCGTACCGGTCGCTCGATGCCCGCGACCCGCACCTTGCGGCCCTCGTCCTCGGCGAGCGCGGACCAGAAGTCCATCCGTTCCCGGACGACCTCGGAGGCGTCGCAGCCGGCGCCCGGGCCGGGGCCCTGCGTCTGGGGTTTGGCCTCCCGGGCCGTACGGATGATCGTGTCGACCTCGCGCTCCAGCTGCTCGACGGCGGTCCGGGTCTGCTCGGCCACCGGTCCCGAGCCGAGCGAGGCGGCGTTGAGCCGGAGCACGGTCAGCGGGGTCCGCAGACGGTGCGAGAGGTCGGCGGCCAGTTCGCGCTCGTTGGCGAGGAGCTGGACGACCTGGTCGGCCATGGAGTTGAAGGCGATCGCGGCCGACTTCAGCTCCGGCGGGCCCTCCTCGGGGACCCGCGCCCCGAGCTTGCCCTCACCCAGGTCGTGGGCCGCGCCCGCGAGACGCTGCGCGGGCTGCACCATCCGTACACCGAGCCGGTCGGCGACCGCGACCGAGCCGACGATCAGCGCGACGCCGACGCCGGCCAGGACCAGCCAGGCCGTGGCGACGCCGTTGGTGACCTCGCCCTCGGGGACGAAGAGTTCGACGACGGCGACCTGCCCGGAGGAGAGCGCCGTGGGCTGGAGCAGCACGGAGCCGCCCTCCACCTCGGCGATCGTCGCCCGGCCCAGTTCCCGGGTGGTCCGCAGCTCCTTCTCGTCGGCCCGGCGGGTGCCGATCTCCAGGGCCTCGGCGCCCGGCTCGTCGGCCGATGCGGCGGCCGGGACGTGGACGGCCATCCGTCCGGCGGCCCCGTCCTCGGTGCTCGCGACGGCCCGGTCGAGCTCGTCCCGGTCGGTGGTGATGGCGAGGACGGGTGCGAGCGCGGCGGCGCGGCGCTCGGCGTTGGAGAAGGCCCGGTCGCGCGCCATCTCCTTGACGACGAGGCCGAGCGGTACGGCGAAGGCGACGACGACCATGGCGGTGACGGCCAGCGACACCTTGACGAGTGCCCATCTCACGGCCGGCTCTCCCGCGGCGGTTCCAGCTTCACGCCCACCCCGCGCAGGGTGTGGAGGTAGCGGGGACGGGCGGCCGTTTCGCCCAACTTCCGCCGCAGCCATGACAAATGTACGTCGATGGTCTGGTCGTCCCCGTAGGACTGCTGCCACACCTCGGCGAGCAGCTCCTTGCGCGGGACGACCACACCCGGCCGGCCGGCGAGGAACGCCAGCAGGTCGAACTCCCTGCGGGTCAGGTCGAGCCGGGCCCCGTCGAGCTCGGCGTGACGGCGCAGCGGATCGATGGACAGACCGCCGACCTGGATCACCCGCGACGGCGGGGCCTCCCCGGCGGCGGCCCGTGAGCGCCGCAGGACGGCGGCCATCCGCGCCGAAAGGTGCTCCACGGAGAAGGGCTTGGTCAGATAGTCGTCCGCGCCGTCGTTGAGGAGCCGGACGATCTCCGCCTCGTCGTCCCGCGCCGTCGCGATGATCACCGGTACGTCGGTGATGCCGCGCAGCATCTTCAGCGCCTCGGAGCCGTCCAGATCGGGCAGTCCGAGGTCGAGGATGACCACGTCGAAACGGAAATGGGCGACCTCGCGCAACGCCTCCAGGGCCGTGCCGACGCTCCGTACGGTGTGGGAGGCCTCGGTCAGATGCCGGATGAGGGCGGAGCGCACGAACTGGTCGTCCTCGACCACGAGCACACTTGCCATGGGCCGCACCGTACGCCATCCGGGTGAGGCCGAGGGAAGGTCCACCCAGCGGGACGCCCGCGGCGACCGTGGTGCAGTATGGCCCGGATGCGTAGAGGACTTGTTCACGCCATGGCGTGGTCGCTCGCCACGGGCGCGGCGGTCACGCTCTCGTGGTGGGGTGTGCACACGGTGATGGCCGGCACGGTCTACGACCCGCCCCGCGCACTGCCCATCCCGGCCGGGTCCGGCAGCGACGGGCCGGCCGACAAGGCCGGTGACCCGTCGGCCTCCTCCACCCGGCGGCCGACCCCCTCCTCGCCCACGCCGCCCGCCGCCTCCGGCTCGACCCCGTCGCCGTCGTCCGCCTCCGCGACACCCTCGCGCAGACCCACCGCGCCGAAGCCGTCCTCGCAGGCTCCGCAGGGCGCAGGGAGCGTGAAGAGCTATGCCGTGGACGGCGGTCTGGTCGCCTTCGACCTCGGCGAGACCTCGGCGGAGCTGGTCTCGGCCACACCGGCCTCGGGGTGGCAGATGCAGGTGTGGAAGCAGCCCACCTGGATCCGGGTCACCTTCACCAGGGAGGGCCGCGAGCTGTCGGTCTTCTGCGTGTGGCACGACACCGCGCCCCGGGTGGAGATCGAGGACCGCTGACGGCCGGCGCGTCAGCTCGTCGGCGCGTCAGCTCGTCAGCGGAAGACGGACGCGGGCGGTACGGGCGAGGGCTTGGCACTCGCGTCGGTGACCGGGGTCGCTCCCCCGGTGAAGTCGGTGAGCGGACGGCCGTGTTCGACCCGGCCCGGGTGCGGGTCGGTCGCCACCCGGCGGGTCAGTTCGGCGACGGGCAGCTCGCGGTCGGAGGCGAGGAGCACGGCGTTGCCGAAACGGCGCCCGCGCAGCACGGTCGGGTCGGCGGTCAGCGCGAGTTCGGGGAAGACGGTGGCGGCGGTCGCGACCTGGCCGCGCAGATGGGTCAGCGGCGGCCCGTCGGCGAGGTTCGCCGCGTAGAAGCCGCCCGGCCTCAGGACCCGGCGGACCTCGGTGAGGAACTCGGTGCTGGTCAGATGCGCGGGCGTGCGCGCCCCGCTGAAGACATCGGCGATGATCAGGTCCGCCCAGGCGTCCTGCACCTTGGAGAGGCCGGCGCGCGCGTCCGTGGAGCGGACCCGTATGCGGGCGGTCGTGTCGAGGGGCAGCTCTCGGCGGACGAGCTGGACCAGCGGCCCGTCGAGCTCCACGATCTGCTGGGTGGAGCGGGGCCGGGTGGCGGCGATGTAGCGGGCGAGCGTGAAGGCTCCGCCGCCGAGATGGACGGCCTGGAGCGGCCGGTTCGGCGGGGCGGCGAGGTCGGCGATGTGGCCGAGGCGTCGCTGGTACTCGAAGGAGAGGTGGCCGGGGTCGTCGAGATCGACGTGCGACTGCGGGGCGCCGTCTATCAGCAGCGTCCAGCCGCGGGGCCGCTCCCGGTCGGGTATCAGCTCCGCGAGCCCGCCGTCGACGGTCTCGACGACGGCGACGGCGGCTGCCGCCTTCTCACGCTGTCTGTTCCTTGCCACGTGCCCATTATCGGCGCCCGCCGGACTCCCCCGCCCGACGAGCCCCCGGGCCGATCGGAACCATGATCGGAGAGACGGGCCCCAGGGCCTGTCTTTCGGATCAGGCCTGATCAGTGAGCGGCGTCGCGTGCCAGGCGTCGCGAGCCCGGCATGATCGGAGAGACGGGCACTAGTGGCAGCCGTCGGCCGCCTCGATCAGCCGGGCCGCCTGGCCGAGGGCCTCGCGCAGCACCATCGGGTCGGTGACCTCGACACTGTCGCCGGGCGGCAGGAGCCAGCCGGCCGGGCGGGGCGCGTCACCGGCGGGCCCGGGAAGCTCCGGCAGTTCGGGGATCCGCAGACCGCGGCCGGAGGTCTGCGTACAGGCGCTGCCCGGCATGTCCCAGCCCGCCGCCGTGCCGGGCGGCACCAGGAAGCCGAGGGTGTCGCAGGCGCCGTCGTGCAGCACGGGACCGACGACCGGGGCCCCGCCCCTGCGGAGGATGTCCACGGCTTCCAGGCCCTGACGCGCCGGCACGGTCACCAGGTCACAGGGCTCGGCGTGCGGGGCACTGGCGTCCGGGGTGGGTGCGTGCCGCGCGGTCGACTGCGATCCGATCTCCAACAAGGGGACCCCTCCTTGCTCCGAGAAGACACGTTCCGTCTCTCCGCATGGTTCAACGCTCATGCGCGTCAACGGCTACGGCGGCACGCCGCCGCAAAGGATGGCAGTTCATGGCAGATTGCGAGCGAGATATCCGATTTATGGCAAAACCCAGCGTGTGCGCCCGGACACAGCAGGTACGTTCATGCCCGGCCGGAACACCGGCAGCACAGGAGAGGGCTCGGCCATGGCGGTGTCAGGGGCAGTTCCCAATCTCGCCTTCCGCCGACTCCGCGGACAGCACTCGCCGGCGGAGTTCGCCGCGGCGGTCCGGCGGGCGGCGCGGGAGATCGGCGAGCGGGTCGCGTGCGACGCCCGCTACATCGGGCGCGTGGAGGCGGGCGAGATCCGCTGCCCCAACTACGCGTACGAGCGGGTGTTCCTGCACATGTTCCCCGGTCTCTCCCTGGCGGACCTGGGCTTCTCGGCGCGGGAGGCGGTACGCGGCCGACGGCCGGCCGTCGCGGCCGGAGCGCCCCCACCCGCCATCACGACCCGGAACGATGAGGAGAGCGACGTGCTGCGTCGCGCATTCATGACGAGCGGCACCGTCACGGTGGCGGCCGCCTCGCTGGGACTCGGCGGCACCGCCGTCGCGATCCCCGCCCCCCGCGGGGCCCACAGGATCGGCGAGGCCGAGGTCCGCGCTGTCGAGGACGCCGTACGGCAGATCCGGCTGCTCGACGACCGGCACGGCGCCGACGGCCTCTACAAGGCGGCCGCCCAGCCGCTCCGGGCGGCGTACGCCCTGCTGGACGCGGGCACGACGGCCCGGCGCTCCACCGAGGACAGGCTGCACGCCGGCGCCGGCGAGCTCGCGATCTCCGTCGGCTGGCTGGCCCACGACTCCGGCCGCTTCGACGACGCCCGCTCGCACTACGCGGAGGCCCTGGCCACCGCGCGCGTGGCGGGCGATCCCGCCCTGGAGGCGCACGCCTTCTGCAACACCTCGTTCCTGGCCAGGGACGCGGGACGGTACCGGGAGGCGGTCCGCGCCGCCCAGGCCGGTCTGCGGGCGGCCCAGCCGCTCTCCTCCGACCGGCTGCTCTCCCTGCTCTCCCTCCGGGAGGCGGGGGCCTGGGCGGGAATCGGCGACCGGTCCGCGTGCGAGCAGGCCCTCGGCCGCGCGCACACCCACTTCGCCCGTGGTCAGAGCGAGGGCGACCCGGAGTGGATGTCGTTCTTCGGGGAGCCGGAGCTGGAGGCGCTGGAGGCGCACTGCTGGTCGGCGCTGGGCGACTGGAGCCGCGCGGCCCGTCACGCCCATCGCGCGACCGTCCTCCAGAACCCCCACTTCGCCCGCAACCTCGCCCTCTACCGCGCCCAGCTCGCGAGCGACCTGGCGCACGCGGGCCGTCCGGACGAGGCGGCGGCGGAGGCGCGCCGGGTGGTGGACTCGCTCGGCGACGTCCAGTCCTCCCGCGTTCGCCGCATCCTCACGGACACGAGCCGGGTCCTCGCGACCACACGCTGAACGGGCGAGCGCGGCCCGGACCCCGAGGACGGCCGGACCCGAGAACGGCCGGACCCGAGAACGGCCGGACCCGAGAACGGCCGGACCCGAGAACGGCCGGACCCGAGGACGGCCGGATCCCGAGGACGGCCGGACCCGAGGACGGCCGGACCCGAGGACGGCCGGATCCGGCGCCGGATTGCGCGGCCGGGCCTTCGGTGGCCGAGGCCCCTGGGGCGTCCGAACCCTCGGCGTCCGGACCTTCGGCGGCAGGGCCGTCGGCGGCAGGGCTTCGGCGGCCAGGGCTCCGAGGCGTTCCTACTCCAGGTGCCCGGTGTCGTTCCAGCGGGCCAGGGCGGGCTTGCCGTACATCCAGCCGAGGACCGACAGGCTCGTCGGGTCGAGGCCGATGCGGGCGCCGAAGGAGACCTCCTCGCCCAGCCAGCGCGCCGCGAGCGAACGCAGGATGTGGCCGTGTGCGAAGACCAGCACGTCCCGGTCCTCCGACCGCGCCCACTCCACGACCTCGTCCACCCGCGCCGCGACCTGGGCCAGGCTCTCGCCCTCCGGCACACCGTCGCGCCACAGCAGCCACCCGGGCTGGACCGCCTGGATCTCGGGCGGGGTCAGCCCTTCGTACGCCCCGTAGTCCCACTCCATCAACGCGTCCCACTCCCGAGCCCGCTCGCCGAAGCCGGCGAGGTCGCAGGTCTCACGTGCCCGTACCAGCGGACTCGTGCGGACCTCCACCTCCGGCAGCCCGCCCCACGGCCCCCGGTGCAGCCGCTCCCCCAGCAGCTTGGCGCCGCGCCGGCCCTCGTCGAGCAGCGGGATGTCGGTCCTGCCGGTGTGCCGGCCGCTCAGCGACCACTCGGTCTGGCCGTGCCGGGCGAGCAGGATGCGCGGTGCCATGAAGGCTCTCCAGGGGTTCACGTATCAGGTGCACCCCCATCATCCCGCACATGAATTCACGGCGTCGCGCGGGCGACGCGGACGGCCGGACACCGGCCCGTGGTGCGGTTCGGGAGCGGTACGGAAGCGCCCCGGAAGCATCGTCGGGCCGGAACAGCGACCGGATGTCAGTGGCGGATGGGAGACTTCCGCGGGTGAGCGCATCCCTGGACGGCGGAGCTCCCCTCCCTCCGCAGACGACACGACGGCACGGGGCCTCTCCCGCTCCGGTGAAGCCGAGAGTGTGGGAGAGACTCGCCGAGTTGCGCGGCCCCGCCGTGGTGCCGCACCCGCTGGACGCGCGGGCGCTGGCCGCGCTGGCCGCCAACCCCGGCTGCCGGCGGCGCGCGCTGCTCGACGGGGCCGGGGTGGACAAGACCGCGCTCGCGGCGAAGCTCGGCTCGCCCGCCGCCTTCGGGCAGTCGCAGTTCGCGTTCATGCGGGGCAACGCCTTCGAGGCGAAGGTCAAGGCGGACGGCGGCCGCGAGCTGCTGCGTCTGCTCGGCATCGACGAACCCGACGCGGCCCTGGTCCCCGACCTGACGGCAGCCGGTCCCGAGGGGCGGGCGGCCCGCACCGCGCTCGCGCTGCGCGAGGCGACCGCCGCCGGCGGCTGGGCGCTGCTCGACCACCCGATGCTGGCCCTGGAGGTGGCGGGCTCCCCCGCCTACCTGGAGCCGGACGCCGTGGTGGTGCACCCCGACGGCCGGTGGACGGTCGTGGAGATCAAGTCCTTCCCGATGATCGACGGTTCGGCCGACGCCTCCAAGGTGGGCGCGGCGGCCCGCCAGGCGGCGGTGTACGTCCTGGCACTGGAGCGGGTCGCGGCGCTGACCGAGGGCGCGCAGGTGGCGCACAGTGTGCTCCTCGTCTGCCCGAAGGACTTCTCCAACCTGCCGACCGCCTCGGTCGTAGACGTCCGCAAGCAGCTGTCGGTGACCCGCCGGCAGCTCAACCGGCTCACCCGGATCGAGGACATCGCGGACGCGCTGCCCGAGGGCATCACGTTCGACGTGGAGACCTGTTCGGCGGAGGAGCTCACGGCGGCGGTGGAGTCCGTTCCGCACGCGTACGCGCCGGAGTGTCTCTCCGCCTGCGAACTGGCCTTCCACTGCCGGGAGCGGGCCAGGGCCGCGGCCGTGGTGGAGACGCTGGGGCGTTCGGTACGGGGCGAGTTGGGCGGTCTGACCACGATCGGCGCGGTCCTGGCGGCGGCCCGCGGCGAGGAGGGCGACGCGGAGGATCCGACCGTCGAGGCGCTCCGCCGGGCCCAGGCCCTGCGCGCCGAGGCGCTGGCGGGCGCGCCCGCGCGGACTGCCGGGGCGGTCGTCGCATGCCCCTGCTGAGCACGAAGCCGGCGCCCGGCACCGGACGAGGAGGCTCCACATGTCGCTGATCTCCACCCTCGCCCGGCTGGAGGCCGTCGAGTCCGGGCGGGCGCAGCCCCTGGCCACGGTCCGGCACCGGCATGTCGCCGACCGCCCGCTCGTCCTCGTACCGCTGACCACGGCGGGCGAGGCGGGCGCCCCGCTCGGCGCGCTGGTCGGGACCGACCGCGAGGAGCCCCGGCTCCTGGTGGTCGCCCAGCCTCGCGACCGGGACCTGCGGTTCGCGTTCCTCGCCGACCTGGCCGAGGAAGTCCTGCCGTACATCGACTCGTTCACCGACGCCGTGGAGGCGGCCGAGCGCAACGAGACCGATCCGGAGACCGGGAAGAAGGTCAAGGTCCAGGTCGATCTGTGCGCGGACGCGCCGCAGCTGATCGTGCCGAGCCGGGCCGGCGTCGAGTACGTACGCCTCCTGGGACGGTCCATGCGCTTCCGGCGCACGGCGGAACAGGACCCGGAGACGCCGTTCCCCGCGCCCCCGCGCGTGCCGCTGCTCGGCCGCTGGCTCACCCACTTCGGCGAGCGGGCCCGCGTACCCGGATCCTCCCTGCTGCTGTCGGCGACGGACCTGCTCAACCGGCACTGGGCGACGGGCCAGTCCTCCCTGGAGGACCAGCACCTCGGCGCGCTCCTGGCCTGGATCGACCCGTACGACGACGAGTCGGGCGCCGAGGGCGCGCTCCGCGCCGAACTCGGCCGGGACCGCGACGGGCAGCTGCTCTGCCCGCCCGCCGGTCCCGCGACCGACCCGGCCTTCGACAACCGGCTGCTCGCACCCGCCGTCGAGCGCTTCGACCAGGCCCGGCAGGCGCTGGCCTCCGCGGAGGACGGCGAGAGCGCCGACGAGCGGCTCGGTGAACTGCACCGCGCCGAGCGCGAGATCCGCCGGCTCGTCGTCTCCCAGCTGAAGCCGACGTGGGACGCGGTCTGGCGCGCCGTCGACCTCCTGCGGGAGCTGCCCGCAGGAGCCCGGGTGGCGGACAGATGGACCCGCGACCGCTGGTCGTTCACCGGACATCGGGACCGGGTCACGGCCGGTGAACCGCCCCAGCCCCGCCGCGACGACGCCGTCACGGCGGCGCAGAAGCTGGCCGCGCGCGAGTCCGCGCAGGGGCAGCTGGAGGCGCAGGAGGCCCTCGACGATCCGCTGGTGCTGGCGGGGCGGCGGCTCTCGGGCGAGGCGTTCGTCGCGGAGGTGGCGGAGGTGACGATGACCTGGTCGGAGTCGAAGCGCCCGTCACCCCGCCCGCTGCTCACGGTCCGCACGGACGACCGTCCGCACCTGGGCACGGGCGTGAAGGTGTACCGCTCGCTCGAAGGCAAGCCGCAGACCGCGGAGTTCGTACGGCAGGAGGAGGACGGCTCGCTCGTGCTGCGGATCACCGACCGGATGGGCCGCTCCAAGGAACCCGCGGAGGGGTCGGTGCCGGAGAAGGGCGAGCGGATCGCCTGGACGCTCTTCGAGCACGACCAGCGGGTCGGCGCGAAGCTCCCCGACCCGGAGGAGACGCCCTGGACGCACGGTGGCCCTCCGCGCTCCGACGCCGCCGAACTGCCCGACGCCGTCACGCCGGAGGACCTGCTGTGAGCACCGAAGTCTTCGACCCGTCGGCGGAGGCGGCGCGGGCCACGGCCGCGATCCTGGCCGACACCCTGCACGGGAACGCCCGGGGCGTCGTCGTGGACTCCCCGCCGGGCGCGGGCAAGTCGACGCTCGTGGTCCGGGCCGCGCTCGAACTGGCCGAGGCAGGAAGGCCGTTGATGGTCGTCGCGCAGACGAACGCGCAGGTGGACGACCTGGTGCTGCGGCTCGCGGAGAAGCGTCCCGACCTGCCGGTGGGGCGGCTGCACTCCAACGACAGCGATCCGTACGACAAGGCGCTCGACGGGCTGGAGAACGTATGGAAGTCACCGAAGGCGGGGGAGCTCGCGGGGCTTCCGGTGACGATCTCTACGTCCGCGAAGTGGGCGCACGTGAAGAACGTGGAGCCGTGGGCGCACGCGATCGTGGACGAGGCGTACCAGATGCGCTCGGACGCGCTGCTCGGCGTGGCGGGGCTCTTCGAACGGGCGCTGTTCGTGGGCGACCCGGGGCAGTTGGACCCGTTCTCGGTGGTCGGCGCGGAGCAGTGGGCGGGCCTGTCGTACGACCCGTCGGCGAGCGCGGTCTCGACGTTGCTGGCGCACAACCCGGAGCTTCCGCAGCACCGGCTGCCGGTGTCCTGGCGGCTTCCGGCGTCGGCGGCGCCGCTGGTGTCCGACGCGTTCTATCCGTACACCCGGTTCCGCAGCGGTACGGACCACGGCGACCGGCGGCTGACGTTCGGGGTGCCGTCCGACGGCTCGGGCCCGGACCGGGTCCTGGACGAGGCCGCCGAGTCGGGCTGGGGCCTGCTCGAACTGCCCGCCCGGCACACACCGCGCACCGACCCGGAGGCGGTCGGGGCGGTGGCCCTGGTGGTGCGCCGGCTCCTGGACCGCGGCGGTGCCGCGGTCAGCGAGCGGGGGCCGGAGCCGGTCCCGCTGACCCCGGACCGGGTCGCGGTCGGCACGGCCCACCGCGACCAGGCGGCGGCGGTCCGCGCGGCACTGGCGGAGCTGGGCGTCACGGGCGTGACGGTGGACACGGCGAACCGCCTCCAGGGCCGGGAGTACGACGTGACGGTCGTCCTCCACCCCCTGTCGGGCCGCCCGGACGCCACGGCCTTCCACCTGGAGACGGGCCGCCTGTGCGTCCTGGCCTCCCGCCACCGCCACGCCTGCATCGTGGTCTGCCGCGCGGGCGTCGCCGACCTCCTGGACGACCACCCGTCGACGGAACCGGTACAGCTGGGCGTGACGGTCAAATTCCCTGACGGGTGGGAGGCGAACCACGCGGTCCTCTCCCACCTGGCCGAACACCGCGTGACCTGGCGGCCCTGACGAGGCCGGGCCCGACACCGCGTGACCTGGCGGCCCTGAGGGGTCAGTTGGGAGTGGGGGTCGCGCGGGGGGTTGCGGTTGCGTGGGCGAGAAGGGTGTCGACCGGCCACTGGTCGTCGGCGTGCTCGCCGTACTTCAGGGCGGCGATACGGCCGTCCGGGGCGATCAGGAAGTCCGCGGGCAGTCCGAGCCGGCCGCCGCGCGGGTTGCGTACCGGCGGGCGTTCCCGGCCGCGCAGCATCTCCCAGGTGCCGAGGAGCACGGCCCGAGCGATGGGCCCCCACGCCCGTGGGGAGAGCAGCGACCGGGGCGAGGACTCGACGCCGAACTCCGCGTAGAGCCGCTTGTCGGGGTCGGCGACGACCGCGAACGGCAGCCCGTCGAGGTGCGGGTGGAGCTCCTCGGGGGGCGAGTGGAAGATCACGACCTCCCGGATGCCCGCCTGCTCGATCTCCTCGTGCCTGCGCACGAACGACCGCAGGTGGAGGTGGCAGATCGGGCAGCCCGCGAACCGGCGGAACTGCAGGTGGACGAAGCAGTCGGGGTCCGGCACGGCGACCGGGGGGCCGAGGACCGGGTCGAGGGTGCGGGCGGGAACGGGCGCGCCGGGCATGAGCATGGACGACCTCCACGTAGGCGTACGGCGTACTCCTAACAGCGTAGGCGTATGCCGTACGCTGTCAACCCGTGCCCCGCCCTCGCTCTCTCACCCCGGAACAGCTCGCCGCCGCCGCGCTCGCCGTCATCGACCGCGACGGCCTCGCGGGCCTGTCCATGCGCACGGTCGCCAAGGAACTCGGCATGAGCACGATGGGGCTCTACCGGTACGTGGCCGACCGCGACGAGCTCGAAGGGCTCGTCGTCGAGCGCGTCCTGAGCTCTGTCGACCCGGCCCCGCCCCCCACCGACACGCCGTGGCGGGCGCGGATCGAGGTCATGGTGCGGCGCCTGCGCGACAGCGTCGGCGCGCACCCGGCCGCCGTACCGCTGACGGTCACCCACCGGCACCGGCTGCCCGGGCTGCTGCGCTGGTCGGAGTCGGTGCTCGGCCTGCTGGCGGAGGCCGGCATCGACGGCGAGCGGCGCGTCGTCGCACTGCGCGGCCTGATCTCGTACGTTGTCGGGGCGATCCAGCTCGAGCACCTCGGGTCCCTGGCCGGCGCCGGGACGACCGCGATCGCCGAACTTCCGCGTGACCGCTTCCCGTACATGACGGAGGCGGCCCGTCATGCCCCCGGCATCGACGCCGAACGCGAGTTCTTCGGCGGTCTCACGGTGTATCTCCGCGGCCTCGGCGACTGACCGCCTCCCGCCCTCTTGCGCGAAGCGGGACAATGGAAGAAGGCCCGGGTGTCCGGGCCGCGTGTGTGCGAGGAGGAGAAGGACGATGGCGGAATCCGCGGAGCGGAACGAGCAACGGCGGCTCCGGCCCGCACCGCTGATCTTCGAGCCCGCCGAGGCGACCGCGGACCCGGAGCACTTCTTCGACCTGGAGTCGATCGAGGACCCGCGTGAGCTCCTGGCGCGTGCGACGGAGCTGACGCTCGCGTTCCGCGCGGCGACGGACCGGGCCATCGAGTACCAGGCGATGGCGGCGGCCCAGCTCGCCGACCCGCGCCGCTTCGACCGCCTGACGGCGGCGGACGTCGCCGAACGGGCGGAGTGGACCGAGGACTACGCGCGCCGCATGATCGACTTCGGGCACGACCTCCTCCGCACGGCCACCACCCCGACGGACGACTAGGGCGTGTTGCGAAAGTAGCGCCGTCCGCCCGAAGGGCGGGCCCCGCGGCGTCTGGTGCGTGCGATCGCAAGGCGGAGGGTCGTCCTCGTACCGGGTGTACTCGGACGATCCCGACAACGCAGCGAGCGTGCGTGCCAGGCGTCGCGGGGCAGGCGGGACTTTCGCAACACGCCCTAGCCGGACGCCGGGCGGGCGACCGAGCCGGCGATCACCCCGCAGGCGGGGACCGGAACTCCCCGGCGACCGCCCGACCGACCCGGGCGGCGCATCGGCGGACCTTGCACGCCCGGGCATGGGAGCGCGCCCGGTATCTCAGCGCACATCCCGCGCCCCCGTTCGCGCCATGCGCCCCCGCCATCGGCGGGTGGCATATGCCGGGGCGAAAGATACCCCCCTCGCACCGCTCTTGTCCGGGTTTCCGGCAACACGCGGAAACCGCTCCGTCACCGCCGGTACACCTGACGTCATGAGCGCATGGCTGCGAGACGAGACTCCCCTGAGCCCCGCCCAGAACGACGCCGACGAGCGGCGGACCGACCGGGGCGACATCTTCCGGTTCCTCCGGGACGCGGACGACCGGCGTCATCACTCCGCGCACGTCACCGCCGCCGGAGCCGACTGGCTCGCCTCCGCCACCGCGTACCCGCGCTCCACGCTCGCGCTCTGGGAGTCCCGCCCCGCCGCCCCCGCCGTCCTGCCCTGCGGGGCCGTCTTCGACGTCGTGAACGTGGAGCCGATCTTCGGGCGCCGGATGCTCGACCGGCTCTGGGACGAGGGCCCCGGCTCCGGGCCCGTCGCCGTCCACCGCGGCAGGATGCTCCTCTTCGCCGCGCCCGGGACCGCCCAGCGGCTACCGGCCCTGCTGCACTGGGAGGAGTGGGGCGACACCGTTCCGCCGCCGCTCTGCCACGGCACCGGGGACGCCGTGACGATCCCCCCGCTGACGCCGCCGAGCGCCTCCGGCCCCCGCTGGCTGGTCGCCCCCGACACCCGGAATCCCTGGCTGCCGGGCCCCGAGGTCATGCTCTGGGCCTGTGTCCGGGCGGCCCGCGCCGTGTCCGCCGCCGACGTGCGGATATCGATTTTTCCTCCCGCCGATCAGGATGCTAAGGTCTACGACGTCAGCAGGCGCCGCTAGCTCAGTTGGTTAGAGCAGCTGACTCTTAATCAGCGGGTCCGGGGTTCGAGTCCCTGGCGGCGCACAGACGGAGAAAGCCCCTCGCGAGAGCGAGGGGCTTTCTTGCTGTCCGGGCCCGTCCGGCCTGTCCGGTCCGTCCGAGCACCAGGGGCTACAGGGACGGCGGCGGCACCGTCACCTTCACCGTGTACGCACCCGCCGGCGTCCGGTCCGCGACCTCCACCCGTGTGCCGTCGTCCGGCACCGTGAGCGTCTCGCCCACCGCCAGCGGCGCGTCCGCCAGGGGCGGGTACACCGAGCGGTCCCAGCAGGCCTCGGTCCGCGGATGGGCGTCCACGACCTCGATCGGCCCCTCGCCGGACGCCGCCTCGTTCCGCACGCGGTAGATCAGCACACCCTCCTTGCAGGTGTCCTTGTCGTTGCCCGAGGCGCCGCGCGCCTCGATGGCGAGCGCCGTGCCGGGCCCCGTCCGTACGACCGCGAGCCGGTTGCCGAGCGTGCCGCCGGCCACCGGCGCCGCCGCCAGCGGTTCCAGGCTGAAGAGGCGGGAGCCCGGCCCCTGCACGCACACGACCTGGCTCGGCTCCAGCCAGCCCAGCTTCCACTTGTGCCAGCCGAAGGGCTCGGGGGCGAGGCCGAACTGGCTGCCCATGACGTCCCAGTCCCCCACATGGGTGTCCCAGTCGCCCTTGCCGTCCATCGGCCGGTGGTAGAGGTCCGGCAGGTCGAAGACGTGCCCGGTCTCGTGGGCCAGCACGTTGCGGTCCGGAGGGTGCCGTTCGAAGACGGTGACGACCCGCTTGATGTCCTTGCCGTCGGCCGTGACCGGATGCTCCAGGTTGACGACCTTGGTGGCGTCGGAGTCCACGCCCGGCGCGTCGGGGTCGGCGACCAGATAGACGATGTCGTACCGCGAGAAGTCGACCTTGCTGTCGGCCGCCGCGACGGCGTCGCGCAGATACGCCGTCCGCTTCGCCGCGTCCCAGTCACGCCGTATGGCGTAGTCCGTCGAGTCCTTCGGCATGACGGTCCACTCCGGCTGCGCGTCGGCATGGAGCGCGAACCGGCCGTAGGAGGCCCGCTTGAAGAAGTCGCTGGTGCCGGGGAAGTGGTCCGCGGCCAGCTCCGCGGGCGCGGTCAGCGGGGTGGAGTCGGGGAACGACAGGAAGACCATGACCGCGTCGAGGGAGCGGACGGGCTGGGGGTAGGCGCCGTTCCAGGTGTCCAGGCCGAGGGAGTGGTGCGCGGCGGTACGGGGCAGGGCGCACGGTCCGGCCGAGGGGGCGCCCACCGCCGGGCCCGCGACGAGCCCGGTCGCGGCGAGTGCCACGAGCGAGGTGAAGGCCGCGGCGGAGGCACGAAGCCGCGCGCGTTCCACTCCCCCGGGTGGCTGCTGACCCCTCACGTGGACCTCCGGCTTCCGAATGCGGGACACCCCACCCACCTTGTGACGGTTTGTGGTGTTTCGCACTTTTCCGCTGCCCCAGTCGGGTGAGCGCGCGCCATGGCGTCGACACGACACGCGCCCTCAACGGCTCACGGAACGTCACAATCGGTCAGGCCCCCTACGTCCCGCGTCAGACCCGCGCAGAAACGATCGGCCGGATGGTCTCCGGCGGAGGCTCGGGGCCTCCGCGGGGCCGGAGGGCGCCGATGAAGCTGGAACGGCCCCGGGGCCAGCCTCTATGATCGGCACACTTTCCTTGGCCGACCCACCCCGACCACGTCTCTTACGGCCCGACTGCATTACGGGAGCGAGCGGTGAGCGGAACCCCCGAAGGACCGGTGCACACCCAGCTCTCGCCCGCACGGGAGCCCGCGCCTCCGATCACGGAGCGTCACGACAAGCTCCCGTCTGACGCGGAGGCCACGGCACTGGCAGAGCTCAGCGACCACCGCGCCGCCTTCCGCGCCGCGCAGCTCGCGATGGCCGTCGTCGACGAGGACGGGCTGGTCGTCTCCGCGAACGACGCCCTCGGCACCCTCTTCGGCACGGAGGCCGGCGCGCTGCGCGAGCAGGCCGCCGCCGACCTCGTCGACCTCGCCTCGGACGGCCGCACCTGGCACGCGTACCGCGAGGTGCTGCGCGGCCGCCGCTCCCGCTTCCGCTGCACGCGCCGGCTCAAGCACCCCGACGGGCGCTCGCTCTGGGCCGAGGTCACCGTCGCCCCCGTGCCCGACAGCCCGCGGGTCCTGCTCTCCGTCGCCGACATCAGCGACCGGCGCGAACTGCAGGCGCGACTGCGCCACCTCCAGATGCACGACCCGGTCACCCGGCTCCCCAACCGCACGCTGTTCTTCGAGCGGCTCTCGGCGGCTCTGGAGGCGGCGGCCTGCCTGGACGAGGAGTCCTCGGAGTTCCGCGCCCACCCGTCACACCCGTCGTACGAGTCCTACGAGTCACATCGGTCACACAAGTCGTACGGGGATGGCGGAACAGGGCGGATCGGTCTCTGCTACCTCGATCTCGACGGCTTCAAGGCCGTGAACGACACGCTCGGGCACCGGGTCGGCGACCGGCTTCTCGCCGCCGTGGCCGCCCGGCTGACGGAGTGTGCGGACAACGACGGATACACGAGGAGCGGCGGACATCTGGTCGCGCGGCTCGGCGGCGACGAGTTCGCCATCCTCGTCGAGGACTCCGCGGGCACGGAACAGCTCGCGGATCTGGCGCAGTCCGTCCTCTGCGCGCTCCAGCGGCCCTTCGACCTGGCCGGGCAGCGGCTCTCCGTCTCGGCGTCGATCGGGGTGGTGGAGCGCGGCGCCCGCGGAACGACCGCGACCGGGCTGATGCAGGCCGCCGACACCACGCTGTACTGGGCGAAGGCCGACGGCAAGGCGCGCTGGACCCTTTTCGACCCCGAGCGCAACGCACACCGGATGACCCGTCAGGCCCTCTCCTCCACCCTCCGGCCGGCGGTGGAGCGCGGGGAGTTCGCGCTGGAGTACCAGCCGCTCGTCGGGCTCGCGGACGGCGCGGTGCACGGGGTGGAGGCGCTGGTGCGCTGGAACCATCCGCAGTTCGGCACGCTCGCGCCGAATCGGTTCGTCGGGATCGCCGAGGAGGACGGCTCGATCGTCGAGCTGGGGCGGTGGGTGCTGCGCACGGCGTGCACGCAGGCCCGGCAGTGGCAGAAGGACCAT
Source organism: Streptomyces sp. NPDC013317 (assembly GCF_055563155.1). Taxonomy (NCBI): domain Bacteria; kingdom Bacillati; phylum Actinomycetota; class Actinomycetes; order Kitasatosporales; family Streptomycetaceae; genus Streptomyces; species Streptomyces sp. NPDC013317. The sequence continues at coordinate 167,427 of NZ_JBVHDX010000014.1, read as the reverse complement.
CCGCGCGAGCGGCCGCTGTTCGTGAGCGTCAACGTGGCCGTGCGGCAGGTCTGGGACTCCGACCTGGTGGCGGACGTGGCGGGGATCCTGACGGAGACCGGTCTCGCGCCGCATCTGCTCCAGCTGGAGCTGACCGAGTCCGCGGTGATGGGCTCGGCGGGCCGCCCGCTCCAGGCGCTGCAGGCGCTGAGCGACATGGGTGTACGGATTGCCATCGACGACTTCGGCACCGGGTACTCGAACCTGGCGTATCTGAGCCGGCTCCCGGTGTCGGTGCTGAAGCTCGACGGATCGTTCGTCCGCGGCTTCCAGGACGAGGCGCACGCCAATCCGGCGGACGAGCTGATCGTGGAGGCGCTGGTGCAGTTGGCGCACCGGCTGGGCCTGACGGTCACCGCCGAGTGCGTGGAGACCTCGGGTCAGGCGACCCGGCTGCGGCGCATCGGCTGCGACACCGGGCAGGGCTGGCTGTACTCCCGCGCGGTGGCCGCGGACCGTATCGCGGAGTTGATCGGGGCGGCGCCGCTGGCCGTGTGAGAGCTGCGCGCCGCCTGCCGTGTGAGGGAGGCGGCGGACGCGTACGGGCATGGAACTGCCCCCGGCCGGAGGGACATCCGGGCGGGGGCAGTGGTCATGGGGGCTCAGCGGGGTGCCGCCGGGCACGGCGCCCCGCTGAGCGGCGGGGGGTGGGACCTAGCAGGCGCCCTGGTCCTTCCAGACGCCCCACTCGCCGGTCGTGCCCGGCGTCTCGTTCTGGGTCCACCACTGGGCGAGCCACTTGCGGCCGTTGTGGGAGACGACCGAGCCGCCGGTGTAGACCGTGCCGGCCACGTACGCCGGGACCGAGCCGCAGCCGGTGGGCGGGGTGGTCGGCGGGGTCGTGGGCGGGGTGGTCGGAGGCGTCGTGGGCGGGGTGGTGGGCGGCGTGGTCGGCGGGACGGTGGTGCCGCCGAGGGCGTCGCTGATCTGGTTCAGCAGCGTGATGTTGTTGTCCAGGCCGAGGAGCGAGTACATCATCGCGCCGGCCAGGCCGCGCTGCTTGCCGTAGTCCACCCGGGCCTGGATGGACTTCTGGTTCAGGCCGGTGAAGAACTCGCCGTCCTTGTAGAAGTACGAGGACTTGGCCTGGTCGTCCCAGAAGGTGGTCGCCGCGTTGTCGACGACGCCGCCGAGCTCCTTGTAGTGGGCGATGCCGGCCTGCTGGCTGAGCGGACGGGCGGCGGAACCGCCGGTGGCGGACTGGGCGAGGCCGTTGGCGCTGCCCGCGGGGACGCCCTTCCAGCCGCGGTAGTAGAACTCGTAGCCCAGCGTCAGTTTGTCGGCCGGGAAGCCGCCGGCGATGCCGTAGGCCGGCTTGCCGTCGATCCAGGAGTCGATCGCGTTGTCGATCGAGTACTTCTCGGTGCCCGGCGCGATGGGGTCGGTCGGGTCGTTCGAGCCGGAGTAGAGCGGGGACTGGTGGTACGTCGGCCCGTCGCCGTCCCAGGCGCCGTGCATGTCGTACGTCATGATGTTCGCGTAGTCGAGGTACGCGCCGATCTTGTCCGTCTCGATGTGCTTGATCTTGTCCTGGCCGGCCGGGAGGGCCGCGGTCAGCATGTATTTCTTGCCGCCGTTGGCCGCGCCGTACTCGTCGAGCTGCTTGCGGAACTCGGCGAGCAGGAGGGTGAAGTTCTGCTTGTCCTCGGGTCCGTAGTGGTTGCCGAGGTGGCCGCCCTCGGAGCCGGGGTACTCCCAGTCGATGTCGATGCCGTCGAAGATGCCCGCGGCGGTGCCGGCGCCGCCGAAGCCGCCCTCGACCGGGAGGTTGCCCTTGAGGTACTGGTCTATACAGGAGGAGACCAGCTTCTTGCGGCTGGCGTCCGTCTTCGCGGCGTCGTGGAAGTACTTGGAGTAGGTCCAGCCGCCGAGCGAGATGTTGATCTTCAGGTGGGGGTACTTCGCCTTCAGCTCCTTGAACTGGTTGAAGACGCCCACGATCGGCTGGTTCCAGGTGTCGGCCACGCCGTCCACGCTGTCCGCCGCGCCGAAGGACTTCTGGTAGTCGGCGTAGGAGTCGCCCGCGCCGTCGCCCGCGTTGGGGTTGTTGTCGTCCCCCGCGGCCTTGTTGGCCATGAAACAGGTGAGGTTGGTGGGGTGGATGTTGCCGAACGAGTAGTTGATGACGTCCAGCTTGCTCGCGATGCCCCGGGTGTCGAGGTGCTTGGGATAGAAGGCGTTCCCGTACACGCTCCACTGGTCGTAGTACGCGATGCGCACGTTGCCGTCGGCGGCGGCAGCGGCGGTGGTCACGGTGTCGGCCGCCTGGGCGGAGCCGATGCCGACGGTCGCGGCGAGCGCGCCTGCGGCGAGGGCCGTGCTCAGGAGCGCGGCGATCAATGGCTTACGGGGGTGCACGTTCGGCCTCCGAGGGGGTGACGCGAGACGGGAGTTGGTGAAGTGATAACCCCTGCGCAAACAGCACGTCAATGGTCTGAACCAGATTGAGGACTAGACCAATTGGCAGGTGAAACCCCTCGTCAGAGCGGTGCAGCACAGAAGCGAACCGCCCGCCACCATGGGTGACGAGCGGTTTAAGGTTCACTTAGGGGTGCCGGAGCCTCACGTTCCGGACTGAACCAACCCCCTACTTTCTCAGCCGAGTTCCGGCATGCCGTAGGCGTCCGCGATCAACTCGTAGCTCCGCAGCCGGACATCGCCGCCGTGCGCGTTGGCCGTGATCATCAGCTCGTCGGCCCCGGTCCGCTTGCGCAGATCGTCCAGACCTGTCCGGACCTCGTCCGCGGTGCCGTGGACGATGTTCACGAGCCAGCTCTCCACGAACTCCCGCTCCGTCGGACTGAACGGGTACGCCTCCGCCTCCTCCGGCGTCGGGATGAGACTGGGCCGGCCCGTGCGCAGCCGCAGCATCGACAGGGCGCCCGTCATGACCTGCCGGCGGGCCTCCTTCGCGTCGTCGGCGGCGAGCGCGCCGACGCCGATGAGCGCGTAGGGGGCGTCGAGGACCTCGGAGGGACGGAAGGAGTCCCGGTAGAGGTCGAGCGCCGGAACCGTGTTCTGCGCGGAGAAGTGGTGGGCGAAGGCGAAGGGCAGGCCGAGCATCCCGGCGAGGCGCGCGCTGAAGCCGGAGGAGCCGAGGAGCCAGATCGGCGGGCGCCCGGAAGGCCCCTGCACGGGTCCGGGCACGGCGTGGATCCGGGCGTAGGGGTGTCCGTCGGGGAAGTCGTCGTCCAGGAACCGGGTCAGCTCGGCCAGCTGCTGCGGGAAGTCGTCCGCACCCTCGTTCAGGGTCTGGGTCCGGCGCAGCGCCGCGGCCGTGGCGCCGTCCGTGCCGGGGGCGCGGCCGAGACCGAGGTCGACGCGGCCGGGGGCGAAGGCCTCCAGCGTGCCGAACTGCTCGGCGATCACCAGCGGGGCGTGGTTGGGCAGCATCACGCCGCCCGAGCCGAGCCGGATACGGCGGGTGTGGGCGGCGAGGTGCGCCAGGATCACGGCGGGCGAGGAGGAGGCGACGCCGGGCATCGAATGGTGCTCGGCCACCCAGTGGCGGTGGTAGCCGCGCCGCTCGGCGAGCTTGCTGATCTCGACGCTGGTGGTCAGCGCCTGGCTCGCGGTCCGCCCGCTGCCGACGGTCACCAGGTCCAGTACGGACAGCGGCGCGGGCGAGTCCCCGTGTGCCGTGCCCCGAATCGCGTCGCTCACCGTTGACGACCCCTCTGCCCATAGACGTATGTACCGAGAGGAGAACAGGAGGCTGTCTCCGGTTATTCCGAAGGAATGACCGGTTCAGCTTCGGGTAGCCGCGCGCCCATGCCTCGAACAAAGAACCAGATACGGCGACGCACGGTGCTGTGGGGGACAGCGGCCGCCGCGACGACCGCGGCCGCCGGCTGTGCCCGTGTCGCCTCCGGTGACACGCTCGGCCGGCTCAGATCCCAGGGCACCGTCCGCCTCGGCATCGCCGGCGAGGTGCCGTACGGCTACGTCGACGAGCAGGGCGCGTTCACCGGCGAGGCCCCCGAACTCGCCCGGGTGATCTTCGGGCGACTGGGCATACGGGACGTCCAGCCCGTCGCCACCGACTTCGGCTCGCTCATACCCGGGCTCGGCTCCCAGCAGTTCGACGCCGTCGCGGCCGGGATGTACATCAACAAGGAGCGCTGCGCGCAGGTGCTCTTCGCCGACCCCGAATACCAGATGCTCGACGGCTTCGTCGTCCGCAAGGGCAACCCGAAGAACCTCCGCTCGTACGACGACGTGGTGCGCTCCGAGGCGCGCTTCGCGACCGGCGGCGGCTACGCCCAGATCGCCCATGCCGTGGCCGCCGGGTACCCGGAGAAGGACATCGTCATCCTCCAGGACCAGGTCGCCGGCCTGAACGCGGTCGAGTCCGGCCGTGTCGACGTCTTCGCCGCCACCGCGCTGACGACCCGCCTGGTGGTGGGCAAGTCCGCCAGGGCCGAGGCCACCGAGCCCTTCGCCGCCGTCGTCGACGGGAAGCGGACGGTCGACGGGGGAGGCTTCGCCTTCCGCCCCACCGACACGGCCCTGCGGGACGCCTTCAACACCGAGCTGCACCGCATGAAGAAGAGTGGCGAACTCTTCCGGATCATGCGGCGCTTCGGCTTCACCGAGGCCGAGATGACCACCCTGACCGCCGAGGAGCTGTGCCGATGACCGCGGGACTCTGGCAGAACTGGGTCCTGCCCGGCATCTGGATCACCCTTCAGCTCCTGGTCGCCTCCGCCGCGCTCGCCGCGCTGGTCGCGTTCACCGTCGGGACCGCCCGTACGCATCGCTCCCGCGTCGTCCGCTTCCTGGCCGCGCTGTACACCGAGGTCTTCCGCGGCACCTCCGCGCTGATCCTCATGTTCTGGCTGTTCTTCGTGCTGCCGCCGCTGGCCGGCTGGCAGCTCGTGCCGATGTGGGCGGCGATCCTCGCGCTCGGCCTCTCCTACGGGGCGTACGGCGCCGAGATCGTGCGGGGCGGCCTGAACGCCGTACCGGAGGCGCAGCGCGAGGCGGGGGTCGCGCTCAGCCTGACGCCCTGGCAGCGGCTGCGGCTCGTCCTGCTCCCGCAGGCCGTGCCCGAGATGATCCCGTCCTTCTGCAACCTCCTGATCGAGCTGCTCAAGGGCACCGCCCTGGTCTCGCTGCTCGGAGTGGGGGACGTGTCGTTCGCCGCCTATCTGGTCCGGCTCGCGACCCAGGAGAGTGGCGGGATCTACACCGTGACGCTGGTCGTGTACTTCGTGATCGCGCTGGTGATCACCCGCTCGATGAAGGCGCTGGAACGGCGCACCAAGGCGAACCTGGGGGTGGTGGCCAAGTGAACTGGGACTGGTCCGCGGTGGCGGACTTCCTTCCGAGGTTCTGGGACGGCGTGCTCCTCACCCTGCAGGTGCTGGCGCTCGGCTCACTGATCTCGTTCACGCTCGGCCTGGTCTGGGCGCTCGGTTTCCGGGCCCCGAGCAGGTGGGTGCGCTGGCCGGTGCACGCCGTGACCGAGTTCATCCGGACGACACCCCTGCTCGTCCAGCTCTTCTTCCTCTTCTTCGTGCTGCCGGAGTGGGGCGTGCAGCTCTCCGCCCTGGCCACCGGCACGCTCGCGATCGGGCTGCACTACTCGACGTACACCGCGCAGGTCTACCGGGCCGGCATCGACGCCGTACCCGTCGGGCAGTGGGAGGCGGCGAAGGCGCTCAGCCTGCCGCGCCACCGGACGTGGCTGACGGTGATCCTGCCGCAGGCGCTGCGCCGGATCACTCCCGCGCTCGGCAACTACGTCATCGCGATGCTGAAGGACACCCCGATCCTGGCCGGAATCGGTGTGCTCGAACTCCTGCAGCAGTCGCGGCTGGAATCCGCCGCGACCTTCCAGTACACCGAGCCGCTCACGGTGGTCGGTGTGGCCTTTGTCCTGATCGCGTATCCCGCGTCTCTTCTTCTCCGCACCCTGGAGCGCCGCCTTGCCCACTGACCAGCTCATTCGATTCGAGAACGTCACCAAGCGCTTCGGGGACCAGACGGTCCTCGACGACCTCAGCTTCTCGGTCAGTCCGGGCAAGCACGTCACCCTGATCGGACCCTCCGGTTCCGGCAAGACGACGATCCTGCGGCTGCTGATGACCTTGGAGAAGCCCGACGCGGGGACCATCCGGGTCAACGGCGGGAAGCTGTACCCGGCCGACGAGAAGCACCGCCGGGAGGTGCGGCGGAAGATCGGGATGGTCTTCCAGCACTTCAACCTCTTCCCCCACATGTCCGTGCTGCGCAACATCACCGAGGCGCCGGTACGGAGCCTGGGCAAGAGCCGGGAGGAGGCCGAGGCACGCGGCCGCGAGCTGCTCGACATGGTCGGCCTCGCCGACAAGTGCGAGGCCAGGCCCGCACAGTTGTCCGGCGGACAGCAGCAGCGGGTCGCGATCGCGCGGGCGCTCGCCATGGAGCCGAAGGTGCTCCTGCTGGACGAGGTGACCTCCGCGCTCGACCCCGAGCTCGTGGCGGGCGTCCTGGACCTGCTCCGGGAGATCGCGGCGACGACGGACATCACCATGATCTGTGTGACGCACGAGATGAACTTCGCCCGTGACATCTCGGACGAGGTCCTGATGTTCGACGCGGGACGGGTGATCGAGTCCGGTTCTCCGGAAAAAATCTTCTCGGATCCGGAGCACGCGCGTACTCGCGAGTTTCTCGGCGCGGTGCTCTGACCTCAGACTCTCTTAAGGTGCTGTGACCATGGCATATGCCAGGGTGGTGCGCCCCAGCGTATGAGGCTGGGGCGCCGCATCAATCGCCAACAGCCGCCCCGAAAAGGGAGCTTGACGGCTATCGTGGTACGGAAGCTTGCGGTCACAACCTGGTAGGGGGAAACCGTGGCGCTGAAGCCCGAGCCCACCGCGCCGTTCCACTCGGTGCAATACGCCCTGCGCGTCCTTGAGACGGTCTCACGGCACGGTGGCGGGGTGACGGACGTCCAGATCGCTCGTGAGACCGGTCTGCCCGTCGCCCACCTGTCGTCCCTGCTGCTGATGCTCCGCCGCGAGGGGTACGTCGAGCAGGTCGCCGACGGCGCCTATGTGATCGGCGACTCCCTGGTCCTGCTGGGCTCCGGGCTGACCCGGCGCGAGGCGCTGGAGGGCAAGCTCCAGGAGACGCTGACCGAGCTGCGCGACTCCGTGGGCGCCGCGGTGTACATCAGCCGGTACATCGACGGCGAGGTGAAGATCACCCAGTTCGCCGACGGCCCTCGCACGCCCGCGGTCAACGAATGGGTGGACTTCCGCTCGGCCGCGCACGCCAGCGCGGTCGGCAAGTGCCTGCTGACCCAGCTCGATCAGAACGGCCGCCGGGACCACCTCTCGCGCCACAAGATCGCCCGGCTGACCTCCCGGACGATCACCAACGAGAAGGTGCTCTTCTCCAAGCTGGACAGCCAGCCGCCGACCGTCCCGGTGCTCGACCTCCAGGAGTACGCGGTGGGCACGGTCTGCGCGGCGGTGCCGCTGACGGCCGGCGCGGCCGTGGGCTGCCTGGCCCTCTCGCTGCCGATCGAGCACGCCCACCGGCTGCGCTCGGCGGCCGACACGCTGAACCGCAGGGCGGCTCCGGTGGTCCTGTCGCTGGCGATCTGAGTCGGTACGGACCGACTCGTCCCCGGATGTGACCTGGTCCTCGCCGGATCGTGGTCGGAACCACCTCCGAGGACCAGGTAGTATTTTCTCTGTCAGCAGGCGCCGCTAGCTCAGTTGGTTAGAGCAGCTGACTCTTAATCAGCGGGTCCGGGGTTCGAGTCCCTGGCGGCGCACAGACGGAAGAAGCCCCTCGCGGAAGCGGGGGGCTTCTTCGTGTCCCCCGCTTCCGTCAGCCCCCGTACGTCGTCACGCCCTCAGGTACGTCAGGACGGCCAGCACCCGGCGGTGGGTCTCCTCCGCGGGCGGCAGGTCCAGCTTCCCCAGGATGTTGCCGATGTGCTTGCCGACGGCCGCCTCGGTGACGACGAGCCGACGCGCGATCTCCCCGTTCGAGTGCCCCTCGGCGACCAGACCGAGGACCTCCCGCTCGCGCGGGGTCAGCGCCTCCAGCGGATCGCGGCGGCGGCGCAGCAGCTGCCGGACCACCTCGGGGTCCACGACCGTGCCGCCGTCGGCTACCCGGCCGAGTGCGTCCAGGAACTCCTCGACCTGGCCGACCCGGTCCTTGAGGAGGTACCCGACGCCGGTGCCGTCGCCCGCGTCCAGGAGATCGGCGGCGTAGGTGCGCTGCACGTACTGGCTGAGGACGAGGACGGGCAGCCGCGGACGCTCGGCGCGCAGCGCCACGGCGGCGCGCAGCCCCTCGTCCTGGAAGCCGGGCGGCATCCGCACGTCGGTGACGACGATGTCCGGATCGTGCTCCGCGACCGCCGCGCGCAGCGCGTCCGCGTCGCCGACGGCGGCCACGACCTCGTGGCCGAAACGGGCCAGCAGCCCGATCAGGCCCTCGCGGAGGAGGACGCTGTCCTCGGCGAGGACGACACGGAGGGCTCGGACGGCGGTCGGCACGGGATCTCCACTCCTAGAACGGTCGGCCCGCCCGGCGGGCTCATGATCGTCAGTGTGCCATCGAGGACGGCGAGCCGGTCGGCCAGTCCGGTGAGTCCGGAGCCGCGGGCCGGGTCGGCGCCGCCACGCCCGTCGTCCTCGACGCCGACCCGCAGCCGCCCGTCCTCGTACCGGGCGGTGAGGCGGGCCTGGGTGGCACCGCTGTGCTTGCCGATGTTGGCCAGGGCCTCGCAGACGGCGAAGTAGCCGGCGCTCTCCACGGCGGTGGGCAGCCGTGGCAGGTCGACGTCGGTGTCGACGGGTACGGCGGAGCGGTCGGCGGCGTCGCTGAGGGCCGCGCCGAGGCCGTAGTCGGCGAGCACCTGCGGATGGATGCCGTGGATGAGTTCGCGCAGTTCGGTCAGGACCCGGCCGGCCTCCGCGTGGGCCTCGGTGAGCAGGTCGGCGAGCGGGCCGGGCGGGGCGTCGAGGCGGGCCAGGCCGAGGGTCATGGTGAGGGCGACCAGGCGCTGTTGGGCGCCGTCGTGGAGATCGCGCTCGATCCGTCGCCGTTCGGCCTCGAAGGCGTCGACGAGCCGCGCGCGGGAGGCGGTGACCTCGCCGATGCGCTCGCGCAGCTCGGTCTCACGGGGTGCGAGCAGTGCCCGGCCGAGGGCGGCGCGGGCGCCGGCGAGCGCGCCCAGCGGGTAGAGCAGGGCGACGAGGAGGACGCATCCGAGGAGGGCGGCGGCGAACGCCTGCGGATAGGAGGTGACCAGGTACGCCTTGACCACCTTGGCCTCCTCGCCGTCGACGGCCAGCTGGAGGGGGGCGCTGATCAGGGCGGCGGGCAGCCCGAGGGCGACGGCGAGGACGATCAGGTCGAGCGGCCACAGGACGGTGGCGTGCAGGACGGCGTACGCGAGCTCCCGCCAGGTGGCCTGTTCCCGGACGCGGACGCGGAGCCAGGCGGCGAGTCCGGGCGCGTCCGGGACGCGGTGCGGGTCGGCGGCGGGGTCGAGGTCGACGAGCCGGAGCCGGCGGCGCTCGATGCCGCCGAGGGCGACGCCGGCGAGGAGGAGCAGCGGAAGCCCGACGAGCACGAAGGAGAAGAGGACGAGCACCAGCAGGACGAGCAGCGCGAGCGCACCGGTGAGCACCCCGGTCGCCAGATAGCCCGCGGACCGCCAGGGCCAGACGGTCCGCGGATACCGGGCCCGCGTGAGGGCCTGCCAGGGAGTGAGGGCCTGCCGGGAGATGGGGGGCGACATGGGGTTCACCGTAGGGGCCGGCCGCCGGGCGGGGCCATGGGTCTGGGGGGTGTACGGGGGTAGGCCTGGCCCTACCCCCGTGCCGGCAAGTGGGCGGGCGCTACCTCTGCGGCGCGGCAGGCTGTTCGGCGGCGCCCGGCCCTCGGGGCGAGCGGTCGTGGGCGGCGTAGACGGACCGGAGCCCGGCGAGGGCGTCCGGCGTCAGGGGTTCGTACGGGCTCGCCGGCGCGGGGCGCCACCAGACCGGGTCCCCGCAGAGGAAGGAGTCCCGGCGCAGGGCCACGCGGTGGATCTTGTTCGTGGCGGTCAGCGGGAGCCTCGGGACGACGCGCACGAACCGCGGGGGCATCTTGGTGCCCAGGTCCGGCTGGGCGGCGAGGAACGCCTCGAACGCGACCGGATCGAAGTCGGCGGCCCCGGCCGGGTCCTCGCGCAGGGCGATCGCCGTCATCACCTGGTCGCCCGCGACCGGGTCGGGTATCGCGTACACGGCGACACCGGCCGCACGCTCCCAACGGGACAGGATCCGCTCGATCACCGCGGCCGCGAGGTTCTCGCTGTCGACGCGCAGCCGGTCGTCGTCCCGGCCCGCGAACCAGAGGAAGCCGTCGGCGGTCCGGTAGAAGAGGTCGCCGGTCCAGTACCAGCCGCCGCGCGTCCGGGCGGCGTCCGCCTCGGGGTTGCGCCAGTAGCCCTCGAAGGGGTTCCGGCCGCGGTTGACGAGTTCGCCGATCGCCGCGGAGGCGTTGAGGAGCCGGCCGTCGGGCGAGAGGACGGCGGGCGGACACTCCTCGCCGGTCGCCGGGTCCACCACCGCCAGGTCGTCCCCCGGCGCCGCCCGCCCGATGGCTCCGGTCGGGGTGTCCGCAGTCCGCTGGATCGCCGCGCCGCCCTCCGAGGAGCCGTAGCCCTCGACGAGCCGCGCCCCGAACCGTGCCTGGAAGCGGGCCGCGTCCACGGCCCCCGCCTCCGTACCGAAGCCGAGACGCAGCCGGTGCTCACGGTCGTCCGGACGCGCAGGGGTGGCCAGCAGGTACTGGACCGCACGGCCGACGTACGTGAAGTAGGTCGCGCCGAACTCCCGTACGTCCGGCAGGAAACGGGAGGCCGAGAAACGGTCCCGCAGCGCCACGCCCGCCCCGGCGGCGAGCGCCGGGGCCCAGTCCGCGATGACCGCGTTGCCGTGGAACATGGGCATGCAGACGTAGTGGACGTCCTCGGGCCGTACGCCGAAGTGGTCGACGAGCGAGCGGCCGGCGGCGGCGAGCCGGCCCTGGCTGCAGATCGCCGCCTTGGGCGCTCCCGTCGAGCCGGAGGTGAAGTAGAGCAGCATCCGGCTGTCGGGGCGCACGGGGCGGACGGTGGCCTCTCCGGGCTCGGCGCCCTCGAAGAGGGCCAGCAGCTTCCGGTAGGCGTCCGTGTCGGTCACCAGGACGCGTACGCCCGGCAGGGGAAGGCCGTCGAGGAGGGGGAGGTGGGCGCGCTGGGTGACCAGGACGCGGCAGTCCGTGTGGACGATGTCGCGAGCCAGTTCGGCGCCGCGCCGGGTGGGGTTGATGCCGGCGACGGCGGCCCCGGCGAGGGCCGCCGCGCTCAGCCAGAGCGGGAATTCCGGCGTGTTGTCGAGCAGTACCCCGAGGTGCGGCTCGGCACCCCGGGGCAGCAGATCGACGAGGAGCGCCGCCCGTGCGGCGGCTCCGGCGGCGACCTGGTGGTGGGTGAGGACCGTGCCCTCCGTCCTCAGCCCGACCCTGTGGTCGCCCCATTGCCGACGCACGAGCTCCGCCACGGTGGGTTCGGTCATGCACCGGACGGTAACTGACGCTCCGTCAGAACTGAACATCCGAGCACGCGTAGAACGCGTTCCCGGTGTCCGCGATCGTCCAGACCGCGAGGATGAGATGCCGCCCGGACTTGCCCGCCGGGACGGTCCCGGAGTGCGAGAGCGTGGCCGGGGGCTGTGCGTTGTTGTAGGGGACGGTCAGGAACGGCTGGGGATCGAGCGCCGCCCTGGTGAGCTTCTGGCTGCCGTTCCAGCCGTTCTTGGTGATGTAGTACTTGAAGTCGGTGGTGCTGTGGCGGGCGGTGAACTGCCAGCGGAAGGTGTGGCTCTGGCCCGCGGTGAGCCGCGTGGTGGGCCAGGCGCCGCCCCGGGGGTCGTCGAGCTGGGCGAACCGCGAGTTCCCGCCGGCGCAGATCGTGCCGTCGGCGGGTCCGGCGGACGGGAAGCCCTTGAGGCCCTCGACCGACTGCGGCTCCCACTGGATGTCGCCGCAGTTGGTCACGGTGCCGTTGGCGCAGAGCTTCTGACGACTGATCGGGGAGTCGGTGTACCCGTGGCCGCTGGCGCTGCTGGTGGCGAAGAGGGAGGCGCCGGCGACGCCGAGCGCCACCGCCGCCACGCCTATCTTTTTGCGCATGCTGTCGCTCCTGGTGAACGTGGGGGAGTTCCGAGCCGTGCTGCACGCGTGCGGGTGGTGCGGGTGGTTCTGATGCTGGTGCGCCTGCGCTGGCGCGCTTGTGCGGTAGTGCCTATTCCGGTCTAGACCAAGTACCAAGGTATTGACGGAAGTTGAACATGTCCATACCGGCCACGCACCCCGTCACGCGCCCTCCACGGGCCCGGTCCGGCCGGTGTAGAACGCCACCGTCAGGTCCTTGACCAGCGCCTTGCGCTCGTAGTCGTCCAGCTCGACGAGACCACGCGTGGTCAGCCGGTGGACCACGTCGTCCACGGCGTCCACGACGGAGGTCAGCACGCTGTCACGGTGCTTGGCGTCGATCGCGGCGATCCGGCGGCGCTGCATCGCCGCCGCGATCTCGGGGGCGTACTCGATACGGGTCGGCTGCGCCGAGAACACGTCGATCCCCACCGGCGCGCACTCCGCGGAGAGCATCCGGGTGAGGGCCTCCCCGACCGCCTCCGCGTCGCGCAGGGTCGGGGCGTCCTCGTGGAAGGCGTCGGCCGGAAGCTGGGACAGGACCCGGGCCATCGCCGCCTCGACCTGCTCGCGCAGGTAGTCCTCGTGGCCGTCGACGCCGAGCGCGGCGCGGACGGTGTCACGGATGCGCCAGACGACGAGGACGACGACCCGGAGCGCGGTGCCCTTGGCGTCGACCGCGGAGAGCGGCTCGCTGCGCCAGTGGCGGAGACGGATGTCCACGCGGCGGCGCAGGAGCAGCGGGCTGACCCAGACGAGCCCGGTACGGCGGACGGTCCCGCGGTAGTCGCCGAAGAGGGTGAGGACCCAGGCGTAGCCGACGCGGCCGCGGCCGAGACCGCCGAAGGAGAAGAGGGTCAGCAGGACCCCGAGGGCGAGGAGGGCCCACTGGCCGAGGTGGATGCCGTGGTACGGACGCGGGGGCAGCCGGAGCATGCGCGTGAGCTGCTCGGGCACGGCCCCGACCCACCACAGGACGGCGGCGCACCCGGTGAGCGCGAGCGCCCCGGCGACGACCCCGGTCCACCCGGGCAGCACGGCCCCGTCCCGCTCGACGAGTCTGGGGTCGGCGCTGGGGGCCGGGCGGGACGGCTCGGGACGGGTGGGGGCGGGGATGACGGCCTTGGGGATGTGCGCGGGGACGGGGGCGGCCATGGCGACGGTGGCGGGCCCGCCGTCGTCGTCGGCGTCGGGCTCCTTCCGGAAGAGCAGGTGTACGGGGATGGAGCCGGTGGTCTCGGCCCCGATCACGTTCTTCCGCCGCCCCCCGGGGCGCACGGCCACGTGCGGCTCGGCGACGACGGGCACGGCGACGACCCCGACGTCACCACGGACGATCCGCCGAGGATCGACCCGCGCGTCGCCGCTGCGGGGCGCGGGCGCGTCGGGGTCCTTGGCGGCGGGGGCGGCGGAGGCGGCAGGGGCGGCGGAGGCGGCAGGGGCGGCGCCGGGTGCGCGGGTGCCGTTCGCGGCGGGGCGTGCGGCGGTCAGGCCGGTCGCCCCCACCGGCGTACGAGGGCCGGTCGCGGCGGGGTGTGCGGCACCCCCCGGGTCGGCGGAGACGTCGGACTCAGGGGCGCCCTGCGCACGCGGGCCGGTCGCCGCTGCGGGCCCACCGGCAGCGGGACGAGCGGCCGAAGCCGCGCCACCGGCGCCCGAAGGACGGGAACGGTTCGCATCGGGCCCGGGGGCGCCCTGCGACGCACCGGACGCGGTCGCGGCAGCGAGCGCACCGGCCGCGCCGCGGTCGGCCGACGAACCGCCGGGCGTACGCGGGCCGGTCGCGCCCGGAGCCACGGGGCGGGCTGCGCCGGACGTGGCGCCGAGAATGGCCGGACCGGCAGAGACTTCAGGGTCGGGGATGCCCGGCGTGCGCGGGCCGACGGCGGAGGCGGCCGGAGCACTGGGCGCATCGGCCGCCGAGCGGGCAGCGGTCGAACCGGTCGCACCGACCGGCGTGGAGGACCGCGCATCGCCGACCGTCGCCGCAGGGTCGGCGGCTGAGGCCTTGGCACCGAGAGCGCCCGGGTCGGCAGAAGCCACGGTCCCCACGACGCCCGGTGCGCGCGGGCCCGCCGCCGAGGCGCCCGGGGCGCCGGGCAGATCGGGCGTAGGGCGGGCGGCCGAAGCCCTGACACCGGCACCGGCACCGGCACCGGCACCGGCACCGGCACCGGCAGAAACCTCGGGCCACAGGACGCCCGGTGCGCGCGGGCCCGCCGCCGAGGCGCCCGGAGCGCCGGGCAGATCGGGCGTAGGGCGGGCGGCGGTCAGGCCGGTCCCACCGGCCGGCGTGCCGAGCCCGGCATCGCCGCCCGGTGCCGTGGGGCCGGCGGCTGAGGCCGGCGAACGGCCCGGTGTGCGCGTATCGGCCACGGCGTCGGCAGCGGTCGGGGCGCCCGCGTCGGCCACCGGCAGAGCGGTCGCCGCGGCGTCGGCCGCATCGGCCGCGCCGGGCACCGTGCCCGGCGTCGCCGACGTGCGCGGCTCGGTGACCACGGCCGCGCCGGGGGCGGAGCCGTTGACGGCGTTCGGCGGGCCACCGGTGGCGACCGGCCCCGCCGACGCCCCCTCAGAAGCCTTCGCGGCGTGATCGCCTGGCGCGCTGGAGGGACCGGCGGGATCCACGGCGGCGGAGAGGCCCGTGCCCTGGGACACCGACCCACCGGCACTCGCGGCCGCGTGGCCCGGAGCCACCGGGCCCTGCGACACCGACCCACCGGCGCCCGGCGTCGCGCCGCCCGACGGCGCCGTCCCCGGGACCGCGTGATCCGAAGCCACCGTCCCCGGCGTCGCCGCACCTCCGGCACCCGAGGCCGAACCGTGCGACGCGACATGGACCTGCGGGGCCTGCGCTCCGGCGCACGGCGTCGCGCCGCCCGACGGCGCCGCGCCCGGGGTCTCTGGTCCTCCGGCGGCCGGGGCCGGGCGGTCCGGTGCGACCGCGCCGTCCGGTGCCGGGCTTCCGGCGGCCCGGGCCTGGCCCTCCGGGGCCGACGGCCCGGAGCCCGGGGCCGAACCGCCCACGGGCCCTCCCGGCGTCGCCGCGCTTCCGGCGCCCGGGGTCGAGGCGGCCGAAGGCTGCGGCGCGGACGGGGTGGGCGTCTCCGATGCCGCGCCCGCCTCGCCCGTCGGCTCCGGCGAGCGGACCGACGGTCTCGGGCCGCGCGGTTCCGCCGTCAGGCGGCGGGCCGTGCGGGCCGCGTCACGGCTGGCCGCCGCGCCCGAGTCGGGGTGTGGCGTCGATGCGGTCATGGGGTCCACCTCATGCTCTCGGGGTCATCGGAACAAGCGCCGCCAGGTCTCCGGGCCCGGGTAGCCGTCGGCCGCGCCGCCGCGCCATCCCTGTGCCCGCTGGAACGCCTCGACATTGCGACGGTCCGCCTCGCTCCAGCGCGGACCGGGACCCGACAGGTAGTGCTTGCCGTAGCCCCGCTTCACCAGCTGTTTGCCCAGCTTCTCCACATATGCGTTGGATTGGCCCGGACGGAAGTAGCCACGCCCGGGGAACCCCGCCGCATTCGCGCTCGGACCCCCCGAACCACTCGAACCGCCGATGCTCCGCCCCTTGGCCGTCACCAGCAGACGCCAGGTGTGCGGCCCGGGCATCCCGTCCGCCTCCTTGCCCTTCCAGCCCTGCGCCCGCTGGAACGCCGCCGTCGCCTGGCGGTCCGCCTCGCTCCAGCGCGGGCCCGGGCCCTGGCGGTAGTACCGCTTGCCTCCGCGCTCGACGAGCAGCCGTCCGAGCCTCGTGACGTGAGCGTTGTTCGCGCCGGGGCCGAACATCTCCGAGCCCGGGTACGCCGTCGACGTGGCGGCCGGGCCGGCGGCACCACCGCCCCCGACGGCACTCCCACCGCCGACCACGCCCTTGTAGCGGTAGGCCACGTAGCGGGCCGAGTTCTTCCAGTACGCCAGCGGCGTCGCCTGCCGCCTGGTGCGCGGCTTGGTCTGCTCGTACGCGAGGTACGACGTGTGCGTGTAGTCCGTCCAGCCGCCGAAGACCGTGACGTGCGACCCCTTCGTCGGATCGGCCGGGTTGTGGAAGAGCAGGATGTCGCCGGCCTGGAGGTCCGCCCGGTCGATCCGGTCCCCGAAGCGGTCCAGGCTGCCCGTCCACTCGTTGGCGCGCAGGTTCCACACCATCGAGACGTAGCCCGAGCAGTCCTGGCGGTAGCCGTCGGACCAGTACCGCTCCATCGAGTACGGGACCTTGGCGTTCACCCACCGCTTGGCGCGGTTGATGATCTCGGTGCGGGTGGTCTTCCGCAGGGACTGGGCAGAGATCTGACTGGTCGTCGGGGTCGCGGCCGGCGACGGCTGCTGCGGCCCCGGACCCGCCGCTCCGTGCAGGGGTCCCGCGCTGCCCTGCGGCGTGTCGGGCCCGGGCGCGGCGACGCCCCCCGCCGCCCCAGCCGCCCCCGCCGTCGCGTCCGCCGGAGTGACGGGCGTCGTGGAGACCGACTGGCGGGCGAGCGCGCTCGCTCCCCCGCCGCCGAGGACCACTCCCGCGGCGGTCACCATGACCAGCGCGCGGCGCGCACCGTGCGCCGCCGGATGACCGCCCGCCCGGACGGGCAGGCCAAGGGCGAGATCGCGCCGCTGCCGGGCGCAGCCCGCGCAGCCGCAGTCGGCCGCGGGCTCGTACTCCTCGAAGACCGGCACGCTCATGCGAATCCCCTCCACACTCGTCAAGATCTTCTGGCGTGGTGCACGGGCGCCAGTGTCTCAACTGTCCGGACATATCGCATTTTGACGGATCGAAGGCCCGATACGACCATCCGACAGGCCGGAAGAACCGGTAATGGTCGGGAGCACCCTCGGACGTCGGGTAGAGTTACGCAGGTCAGCAGGCGCCGCTAGCTCAGTTGGTTAGAGCAGCTGACTCTTAATCAGCGGGTCCGGGGTTCGAGTCCCTGGCGGCGCACGCAGAGTCAAGGCCCCCTCACCATCGGTGAGGGGGCCTTGATCGTTCCAGCGCGCGATCCCCCGTACTCTCACGCCCTCAACCGCGCGCCGCGGACGCCGGGTTGGACCGTACGGAACCGGCCGATCTCAGGGCGTCCCGGAGGATGTCCGCCCTCGTGACGGACGCCCGTTCTAGAGTTGCGGAACCCGAACCTCCCGCGGCGGCGCCGGGCTTCTCCCGCAGCCCGTGCGCCCGCGGTCGAGGACCGGCCCGGCCGCCGGGCGCGTGGTCCGCCAGATGGACCCGACGATCAGATGCCCGCCGGCCGGGCCCGGGCCGCCCCCCGCCCCCTTCGCCGACCGGCTCACCCGTCGGCGGTCACGCCCCGCTCGCTCCCGTGAGGTACGCCGAGACGACGACGTTCGCCGTGTACGTACCGGACTCGCGGTCGAACGTCCCGCCGCAGGTGATCAGGCGCAGCTCCGCCCGGCCGTCCTCCCGCT
Source organism: Streptomyces sp. NPDC013317 (assembly GCF_055563155.1). NCBI lineage: Bacteria > Bacillati > Actinomycetota > Actinomycetes > Kitasatosporales > Streptomycetaceae > Streptomyces > Streptomyces sp. NPDC013317. The sequence goes on along the minus strand of NZ_JBVHDX010000014.1, from coordinate 149,778 downwards.
GCCCGTACACCTTCCCCGCGTCGAAGCCCTCCCGGGGGAAGACCCGTACGTCGTCGACGGTGAACTCGGCGACCGAGCCGTCGGTGCGGATCACTCTGACCGTGGCACCCGGGCGGGCGGCGCTCAGCCCGTAGAAGACGGCGGGCCTGGTCTCGGTGTCGACGTGGCCGACGAAGAGCGCCGCGCCCTCCGCTCCGGGGCGCGTACCCGTACGGAACCAGCCGACGGATTCGGGCATCTCGTACGGCGGCGGGTCCACCGCCCCCGTACGGTCCAGGCCGCGCCCGACCACCGGCGCCGCGATCCCGAGCGACGGGATCTCGACGCGGCGCGGCGCGGCGGGCGCGATGGGCCTGTGCGCCGGGGGAAGGGCGGCACCGGCCGGCCGGCCGACCGCGGCCATGTCGCCCGTCGTGGGGGCGGAGGTGCCGCCCGGTCCGTCGGTGGCCTCTCGGCCCCAGAGCCAGAGCCCGAGGAGGAGGACCGCCCAGGTCGCCCCGGTCAGCATCCGCCCGCCGCCGGACCCGGCAGGGCCGGCGGATCCCGTGGACCCGGCGGACACCTCAGTCGCCCGCCCCGCGCCGGCGCGCGCTGCGGACGGCGACGGCCACCGAGGCGATCGCGGCCATCCCCAGGCCGACCAGGGTGTACGGCGTGCCGAGGCCGTTCTCGCTGGTGGTCTGGGCGACACCCGGCGCCACGGGGGGTGCGGCCGGGACCGCGAGGGCCGCGCCGCCGCCCCCGGCCCGCACCGGGGCGTACGGGGTGGAGTGGTGCGTGGGCTCGTGGGTCGGCTCGTACGTGGGCTCGTGGGTGGGCCTGTGCGTGGGCTGCGGCTTGTGCTTCTCGACGTGGACCACGCCGACGTCACGGTGCTCGCGACCGTCGCAGGTCACGCTGACCTTGTACGTTCCGCTCACCAGTCCCGACCTGATCGTGGTGTCGCCGGAGAGGCCATGGCCGCCTCCGTAGGCGCCGGTGAGGTCGGCGGCGGCGACGAACGCCTTGGACGAGGCGGCTCCGGTGGTGCCCTTGCAGCCCTGGACGCGGACCTCGACATCGGCGCCGGGCTTGGCCGTGGCCGGGGTGACCGCGGCCTTGACGCCGTCTCCGGCGAAGGCGGTACCGGCCGCGGGCGCCAGCACCAGGATGGCGGCCGCGCCTGCGGCACGGAGAGCAATGGGACCTGAACGCATCGTGACCTCCTGATACAGGCAGGGTCACCTGTTTCGCCCGCTCCCGCATCCGCAGGGGGTCCGGTCGGGCGTCCGGCCGGACCCCCGGCGGAGCCGTTACACCCGGTCCACGAGGTCCGCGATCGACTTGACGATCTTGGAGGGGCGGAACGGGAAGCGGTCGATCTCCGCCTGCGTCGTCAGACCGGTGAGGACCAGGAACGTCTGCATGCCGGCTTCGAGGCCGGCCAGGATGTCGGTGTCCATCCGGTCGCCGATCATGGCGCTCGTCTCGGAGTGGGCGCCGATGGCGTTCAGGCCGGTACGCATCATCAGCGGGTTGGGCTTGCCCGCGAAGTACGGGTCCTTGCCGGTGGCCCTGGTGATCAGCGCCGCGACGGAGCCGGTGGCCGGCAGCGGGCCCTCCAGGGAGGGGCCGGTCTCGTCGGGGTTGGTGCAGATGAAGCGGGCGCCGGCGTTGATGAGCCGGACGGCCTTGGTCATGGCCTCGAAGGAGTACGTCCGGGTCTCGCCGAGGACCACGTAGTCCGGGTCGTGGTCGGTGAGGACGTAGCCGATGTCGTGCAGCGCGGTGGTCAGGCCCGCCTCGCCGATGACGTAGGCGGTGCCGCCGGGGCGCTGGTCGTCGAGGAACTTCGCGGTGGCGAGCGCCGAGGTCCAGATGTTGTCCACCGGCACCTGGAGGCCCATGCGGGCGAGGCGGGCGTGCAGGTCACGGGCGGTGTAGATCGAGTTGTTCGTGAGGACCAGGAACGGCTTCCCGGTGTCCCGCAGCTTCGTGATGAACGCGTCGGCACCGGGGATCGGCACGCCCTCATGGATGAGGACTCCGTCCATGTCCGTGAGCCAGGATTCGATCGGCTTGCGCTCTGCCATGTGCGGGGACTCCTGCCGTACAGAAATCGTGCGGTGTGCTGGGGGCGCCGCGACAGCGCTGTGGCGACGCCCCCACCCTAATCAAGAGGTCGTGACCCTGACCCCGTCGATCACCCAGTACCAGTTGTTGGAGCCGGTGTAGCGGAAGCGGAAGCTCACGCTGGACGCACCGGAGGGGACGTTCACAGTGAGGGACTGGGGCTGCGAGATCACGTCGGCGGTGTAGTTCTTGACGACCGTCGGCGTACCGCCGTTGAAGACGGCCTGGACCTGGGCGGTCTGGCTGCCCTCCTGGCGGTAGAAGGTGGTGAAGTCGAGGGTCGCCCGCGTCCTGCCGGAGACGCTGTACGCGGGGGTGACCAGCGTCGAGTCGTACGTACCGGAGAAGGACCTGTCGGACCACTCGTCGGAGTCGGCGACGGCGAAGACGCCCCGGGCGCGGACGTTCAGCTCGCGGGACTGGTCGCGCTGGGTGCGGGACCAGAACTCGTCCGTCGCGAAGGCCCAGCCGCGCCACTCGGTCATGCCGCCGGTGCCCATGGCGTTGTTGATCACGGACCAGCCGGCGGGCGCGGTGTGGGTGAAGCCGAGGACGCCGGCGGGGATCCCGGACTCGTCCACGCGGCCGGTGAGGGAGGAGTGCAGGGCGTCGAAGGGGTCGGTGGAGCGCTGCTGGACCGGCTTGCCGTCCAGGCCCCAGGAGGCGTCGGGAACGATGCCGAGCTGGTGGAAGACGGTCGCGGCGACGTCCACGAGCCGGGTGTCGATGGGGCGGGCGCCGGCCGCGATGCCGGGACCCTGGGCGAGGACGAACGTGCGGCGCTCCTCGATGGCGGAGCCGCCGTGGCCGCCGCCGTCGGTGTGGCCGTGGTCGGTGGTGACGATGACGGTCCAGCGCTCGGTGGCGTACGCGGGGCGGGCCTTGATCGCGGCGAGGAGGCGGCCGAGGTAGCCGTCCTGGACGGCGATGGCGTCGAGGTACTTCTGGCTGGCGGCGCCGTAGGAGTGGCCCATCTCGTCGGTCTCGCCGAAGTAGACGAAGAGGACGTCCGGGTTCTGGTTGCGGAGGACGTCCTCGGTGATGTCGGTGATGATCTTGTCGTTGACGGCGTAGTCGTTGTTGTAGACCAGCTTCGCGTCGGCGCCGGGGGTGACCGTGCCGTGCGTGTCGAGCTCGGGCCAGTCGACGGCGGCGAAGAGCGAGAGGTCGGGGCGGACCTGGTTCAACCGGGCGAGGAACCCCGGGTACTTGGCGTAGTTCTTGCCGGTGAAGGTGTTGTCCCTGACGCCGTGCTTGTCGGGCCAGACGCCGGTGGAGATGGTCGACCAGCCGGGGCCGGAGGACGTGGCGGCCATCGGGTTGGCGTAGAGCAGCGACAGGCCGTACGTGCCGTTGGCCATCAGGGACTTCATCGTCGGCGCGTCGGCGGCGTCGATCCGGTCGTACCGCAGTCCGTCCATGCCGACGACGAGCACCTTGTCCTTGCTGGTGCCGTTCGGGAGCGTGGGGGCGGCGGTGGCGGCTCGGGCGGCCGGCGCGGCGGCGACGGTGCCCGCGGCGGCGAGGGCGGCGGCGCCGGCGGCGGCGGCGAGCACGCTGCGGCGGGGGACGCCGGTGGACGGGTCCGTGGACATGCCGGTGATCGGCATCTGGATCCTCCGTGGAGAGGGAGAAGCGGGCGAGGACGCGCCAACGCCCCCGATTCCTCGGGGGCGTTGGTCCGTACCCGTTATCTTTCCGCTACATGCGGAGGGATTCCAGGGCCGTGCGGTGAACTCTTGGAAGCCCGCGGTTAGCTTCCGGTGGCCGTCTTCCAGGCGTCGACGTAGGTGGTCAGGTTCTTGTCGATGCCGGCCCAGTCGGGCTCGAAGATCTCGACGCCCTCGACCAGTTTGGCCAGCTCGATCGCGTTGACGTCGGTCGCCTTGATGTCCTTGCGGGCCGGGAAGCCGCCGCCGATGGAGCTGACGTCGCGCTGGGCCTGCTCGCCGAGCATGAAGTCGAGCAGCTTCTTGCCGTTCTCGGTGTGCGGGGCCTCGTCGACCAGGCCGGCGGCGTACGGCAGGGCGAAGGTGGTCGGCTTGGCGCCGTCCTTCGCCGGGAACCAGATGCCGAGGTTCGGCATCGACTTCGACTGCGCGAAGTTCATCTGGACGTCGCCGTTGGCGACGAGGATCTCACCCTTGTCGACCTTGGGGGCGAGCTTGGAGGTGGACGACGACGGGCCGACGTTGTTGGCCTGAAGCTTCTTCAGGTACTCCATCGCCGGCTCCTGGCCGCCGAAGTCGTTCATCGCCTTGATGATGACGGCCGTGCCGTCACCGGCGACACCGGGGGTCGAGTACTGCAGCTTGTTCCTGTACTTCCCGTCGAGGAGCTCCTCCCAGGTCCGGGGGGCCTCCTTCAGCTGCTGCTTGTTGTAGATGAAGCCGAAGTAGTTGTTGACGACGGAGGTCCACTTGCCGTCGTCGGCCTTGTCGGCGCCGTCGACCTGCTCCGATCCCTTGGGGGTGTACGCCTGGAGCAGCCCCTTGGAGTCGGCCTGCTGGATGAAGGGCGGCAGGGTCACGATGACGTCGGCCTGGGTGTTGTTCTTCTCGCGGACGGCGCGCTGCACCATCTCGCCCGAACCTCCCTCGACGTACTTGACCTTGATGCCGGTCTCCTTCTCGAAGTCGGCGAAGACCTTGTCGTACCAGCCGTCACCCTTCTCCCCCTTCAGGCCGTCCGCGCTGTAGACGGTGACGACCTTCTCGTCGGAGGCCGCGGAGGAACCTCCGCAGGCGGTGAGGGTGGCGGCGAGGGCGAGGCTGCCGGTGACGGCGGCGATCGGCTTGACGAACGTGGACGAGGTACGCATAACGTCGTTCTCTCCTGAGGGAATTAGCGGTAGGACGCCCTGGTACGGACACGGGAGACGGCGAGCAGGACGAGCAGGGTCGTGGCCATGAGGACCACGGCGAGCGCCGAGCCGGTGAAGAGGGAGCCCCGGTCGGTGGCGGTGAAGATGAGCACCGGCAGCGGCAGCCAGTCCGGCGGGTAGAGCATCATCGTGGCGCTCAGCTCGCCCATGGAGAGGGCGAAGCAGAGCCCGGCGGCCGCGTTGAGCGACGGCAGCAGGAGCGGCAGCTTCACCCGGAGCAGGACGTACGCGGGGCGGGCGCCGAGGCTGGCCGCCGCCTGCTCGTACATCGGGTCGAGACGGAGGATGGCCGCCGAGACCGACTGGTAGGCGAACGCCGTGACAAGAATGGTGTGCGCCAGGATCACGATCCAGCGCGTGCCGTTCAGCAGCACGGGCGGCTGTGAGAACGCGACCAGGACGGCCAGGCCGACGACGACCGAGGGCACGGCGACCGGCAGCATGAACAGCGCGTCGAGGAACCGGCGGCCGTTCTTCCGGAGGGAGCCGGCGGCGAGCGCCGCCCATGTGCCGACGGTCAGCGCGAGCAGGCTGGCGGTCACGGCGGTGACCAGGCTGGTGGTCAGCGCCTGGAGCGACTCTCCCCGCACCGCGGCCGTGTAGTGCTCGGCGGTGGGCCCGGAGGGGAAGACCCCGGACCAGTTCGTGGAGAACGACGCGGCGACGATCACGAGCAGCGGGAGGGCGAAGAGCGGGACGAAGAGGACCGCGAAGAGGGTCCAGGCCGTCCACTTCCCCGTACGGCTATGCACCAACACGACGACTCACCACCCGGTACAGGCCGTAGAGGCCCACGGAGATCGCGACGTTGACGACGGCGACGACGCAGGCGGCGGCGTAGTCGGATTCGAGGATGGCCTTGCCGTAGACGAGCATCGGGAGGGTCGTGACGCCCTTGGCGCCGGTGAAGAGGACGATCCCGAACTCGTTCAGGCACATGACCAGGACGAGGCTCCCGCCGGCGGCGAGCGCGGGCAGCGCCTCGGGCAGGATCACCTGCCGGACGATCCGCAGCGGCTTCGCGCCCAGGGAGGAGGCGACCTCCAGCTGCGCGGTCTCCATCTGCGAGAACGCCGCCAGGAGCGGACGCATCACGAAGGGCGTGAAGTACGTGATCTCGGCGAGGAGGACGCCCCAGGGCGTGGTCAGGAACTGGAAGGGCCCGGCCTCGGCACCGGTGACGTCCGTCCACAGACCGTTGGCCACGCCGACCGTGCCGTAGAGGAAGAGGAGCGCGAGCGTGATCAGGAAGGACGGGAAGGAGAGGAAGACGTCGATGAACTTCGACACCGCCTTCCCGCCGGGGAACGGCACGAACGCGATGACGAGCGCGAGCACGAACCCCAGGACGAGACACCCGACGGTGGCCCCGACGGCCAGCCACACGGTGGTGACGAGCGCCTCCTGGAAGGCCCCGGACGCGAAGACGTCGACGTAGGCACCGGGAGCGAGGGACGCCTGGACGACGAGGGCGAGCGGGTAGAGGAAGACGAGCGCCAGCACGGCGACGGGGGGCAGGGCCCAGAGAACCGTGATGGGCACACGCCTCGCGGGGCCGGGGGCGGGGGTCCCGCCGGACGGAGTCCCGGGGAGGGCGGGCACGGTCCCACGACTGCGCTCGGCTGCCATGACGGGTCCGGCGGTGTCACCCATCGGACACCCCGGCCCCCAGCAGCACCCCGTCCTCGGCCGCGAAGTGAAGGACCACCTCGTCCCCGAGGGCGGGCGTCTCACGGAGTTCCCGCACGTCCGCCTTGACCCGGTGCCCTTCCACGTCGACGTACAGGCGGTGCGTCGACCCGCGCCACTGCACCTCCGCGACCCGCCCCCGCAGCGCGTTCGGGCCTTCGCCGAGTCCGACGAGGTGCGGCCGTACGCACAGGGTGGCGGCTGCTCCCGGGGCCACGCCGTCGATGGCGACCGTGAGTCGGGCGCCCCCGAAGGCCACGGTCCCCGTCCCGACCGTCACCGGCAGCAGGTTCGCGTTGCCGACGAAGGACGCCGTGAACTCCGTGCGCGGACGGCGGTACAGGTCCCGCGGCGTGCCGCAGTCCTGGAGCCTGGCCCTGTCCATGACGGCGATCCGGTCGGCGAGGGTCAGCGCCTCCACCTGGTCGTGGGTCACGTACAGGATCGAGACGTCCGGCAACTCCCGGTGCAGTCGCGCGAGTTCGGCGAGCATCCCGGAGCGCAGCTGTGCGTCGAGCGCCGACAGCGGCTCGTCGAGGAGCAGCACGTTCGGGCGGATGGCGAGCGCCCGCGCGATCGCGACGCGCTGCTGCTGGCCGCCGGACAGCTCACGCGGGTAGCGCTTGGCGTAGGCCGCCATCCCGGTCATCTCCAGGGCCTCGGCGACCCGTCCAGGGATCTCGGCCTTGGGCGCCTTCTGCGCCTTCAGGCCGAAGGCCACGTTGTCCTCGACCCGCATGTGCGGGAAGAGGGCGTACTGCTGGACGACCATGCCGATCCCCCGCTTGTGCGGCGGAAGGGCCGTGACGTCGCGGTCGCCGATGAACACCCGCCCGGAGACCGGCTGCACGAACCCGGCGACGGCGCGCAGGGCGGTGGTCTTGCCGGAACCGGAGGGCCCGAGGAGGGCCATGACCTCGCCGGGCTCGACGGTCAGGTCGAGGGCGTCGAGGACGGTGTTCCCGCCGTACGCGACGGAGACGGACTGGAAACGGATACCGCTGCGCGTGGCTGCGGAGGCGGGTCCGGCCGGGCCGGCCCTGCCGGCCCCGCGCGTCTCGACGACGGCGCCGGGCGCCGTCACCGGTCCGCCTCCGCCCGGGCTATCGCCGCCGGCAGATCCGCGACCGACGCGAGGACGTGGGTGGCGCCGTGCTCCTCGAGCGCGGCCTCGTCGTGCGCCCCCGTCAGCACGCCCGCCACGATCCCGGCGCCGGAGCGGACCCCGCTGAGCATGTCGTACGAGGTATCGCCCGCGACCACGATCCGACGGACGTCGTCGACGGCTCCCGTACGGAGGAAGGCACCGAGGACCATGTCCGGGTACGGACGCCCCCGGCCGCCCGCGTCCGCCGGGCAGAGGGTCAGCCCGACCAGGTGCCGCCAGCCGAGCGCGTCGAGGATGGCGTCCTGGGTGACCCGGGCGAAGCCGGTGGTCAGGACGACCGTCCGGCCCTCCGCCTTCAGCCGCTCGATCGCCTCGGCCGCGCCGGGGAGCGGGGCGATCAGGCCGCCGGCGACCAGCTCTCCGTACGCCTCCTCGAAGGCGACGTTGGCCTGCTGGGCGCGGGTCTCGACGCCGCCGAAGAGGTGGCGGAAGACGGAGATCTTGGACTCGCCCATGGTGGCGCGGACGTAGTCGATCATCGTGGCCGGGTCCTCGCCGAGGCGCTCGGCGGCGGCGCTGAACGCCTGCTCGACGAGGCCGCCGTCGGCGACGGTGGTACCGGCCATGTCCAGTACGACGAGGTCGAACGTGTGGTTCTCGGTCATGTCGTTCACCAGCCCAGTTCGTTCGCGGTCGTCTCTGCGACGGCGGGCGAGCAGGTCATGCCGCGTCCGCCGGGTCCCGTCACCAGCCACACGCCTTCGCGGACCTTCTGCCGGTGCACGACCCGGCTGGTGTCCGTGCACTGCGCGTACACGCCCGCCCAGCGGCGCCGGATCTTCGGCAGGGGGCGGCCGAGGAAGGACTCAACGACGCGGACGAGGTGCTCGTAGGGGTCTTCGAGGGTGTCGAAGGCGAAGGGGTGCTCGTACTCGTGGGTGTCGCCGATGGTCAGCCCGCCGTCGAGACGCTGCACCATCAGGAGCTGCATCTTGTGCGCGGCGGCGGTCGGATCCTGCGCCTGGCCCGCGTTGAGTGCGTCCAGGGCCTCCGACCGGTACGCCGGGTAGTAGCGGAAGGAGTCGGCGTCGGCGACGGAGGTGGTCAGCGGCTCGCCGAGCGGGTCGGTCTGCATCATCTGCAGCCGCACGCGGCGGACCGGGATGTCGCCGGCGAGCTCGCGGACGAGGCCGCTGAGCGCGGCGCCGGTACAGAGGACGACGGCGTCGCCGGTGTGGACGTCGCCGCGGTCGTCGCGTACCGCACAGGTGCCCATGCCCTCGGCACAGGAGACGTCACGGACCTCGCGGTTCGGCAGGAAGGTGTACCTCCCGGAGGCCAGCAGGGCCTTGCGCAGGGCGAGTTGCGCGGTGCGCGGCTCGACGGCCGCGTCGCGCTCGCAGAACAGCGCGGCCTGGAACTCTCCGCGCAGCGCGGGGTTGACCTGGCGCGCCTCGTCGGCGGTGAGCAGCTTGTAGCCGCGGGCCGCCGCGTCCGGCCGGGCGAGGGCGGCCTCGGCGACGGCCAGCTCCAGGTCGCCCCGTACGGGGGTGAGCGAACCGATGGCCCGGAAGCCGAGCTCGGGCACGCGGGCGCCGATGCCCTCCCAGAGCTCGCGGGCGCGCAGCGCGGTGTCCAGCTCCTCTCCGCCCGCGCGGCCGCTCACCCATATCTGGCCGAAGTTGCGGAGCGAGGCCCCGCGCGCCTCGGCCTCGCGCTCGATGTGTACGACCTCGTGGCCGCGTTCCACTGCGTGCCAGGCGTGCATGGTTCCCACCACGCCGGCTCCTACGACGATCACCTTCATGCCGTTCACGGTCCTGGCGGTGAATGGCCCGGAGCGATCCGCGTGGCAACGGGACGGTGAACGGGGCGACAAAGTTGGCCTAGACCCGTTATCTTCTCGTTATCGAAGGTGGGGTCGGAGCTGTACCCGGATCACGATCAGCTCGGATCGGCTCGGATCGGCTCGGATCAGCTCAGTCCTGCTGCCCCAGGTGCGCGGTGAAGCTGAAGCGGTCGCCGCGGTAGAGGGTGCGGACGCGCTCCAGCGGCCGGCCGGCCGTGTCGCGGGAGAGACGGTGGATGAGCAGCATCGGGAGCGCGGGCGGGGTGCCGATGAGCAGGGCCTCGCGCGGGGTGGCGAGCACGGTCTCGATCCGCTCGTCGGCGTCGCCGAAGCCGATGCCGAGCTTCTCGCTGAGGTAGCGGTAGAAGGAGGAGTCGGGGTCGAACTCGCCGTCCAGACCGGGGACACGGGCCACCGACACGTATGTGCTCTCCAGCCCGACCCGCTCGTCGTCGGCGAGCAGCACGCGCTCCATGTGCCAGACGGGCTCGCCGCGTTCGACGCCGATCTCTGGCGCGAGCGCGTCGGGGCAGGGGAAGCGGTCGAGCGAGATGAGGCTACGGCCGGGCCGGCGCCCCTGCCTCCGTACGCCCTCGGTGTAGCTGGCGAGCGAGAGCGGCTGCTCCAGCTTGGGCCCGGCGACCACGGTCCCGCGCCCCTGGCGGCGCAGCCGTCCTTCGAGGAGCAGCTCGCGAAGAGCCTGACGGACCGTCTCGCGCGAGACCTCGTAACGGACGGCGAGGTCCCGCTCGGTCGGCAGCAGTCCGCCCTCACCCAACTCGTCTATCAGCGAGGCGACTTTCGCCTTCACCGCGTAGTACTTGGGGATGCGGCCGTGCTCGGGGATGCCGGAGCGGATGGGTGCGCCAGGTGCCTGGTCGTTCGGGTAGTCCACTGGGGGATGCTCGCAGATGGGAATGAACGGGAGGGTGTACGGAGAGTGACTCGCGGGTTCGGAGGTACGCGGCGGCCTCTAGGGCGTGTTGCGAAAGTCCCGACTGCCCCGCGACGCCTGGCACGCACGCTCGCTGCGTTGTCGGGATCGTCCGAGTACACCCGGTACGAGGACGACCCTCCGCCTTGCGATCGCACGCACCAGACGCCGCGGGGCCCGCCCTTCGGGCGGACGGCGCTACTTTCGCAACACGCCCTAGGCGGGTGCCTGGTCCGGACGTCGGCGGAGGCGCCGGGAGGCGACGAGGAGTGACGCGCCCGTGAGGAGCAGCGCTCCCGAGGCCGGGGCGAGGAGGGCGATCGACTCGGGTCCGGTGTGGGCGAGTTCGGGGGGCAGGGGGGCGGGCGGGAGGCCTGTGTCGCCGCCCTTCGGCGGGCTGGTCCCGTCGGGCACGGGCCGCGGGTTCGCCTGGGGGTGCCCCTCGGAGTTCGCGTCGGGGTTCGGCTCGGGGTTCTCTTCCGTGCCCTCGGGTCCGATGGTCAGGGCGACGTCGTCGGACTCCCCGACCCACTCGCCGTCGGCCCCATGGCGCTGGACGATCGCCGCGTTGACCACGACCGCGTTGGGCTCGGTGCCCTCGCGGAACGCGAGGCGGACGGAGACGGTGACCGTGCCGCCCGCGGGGACGGTGAAGCCGGAGAAGCCGGCGGGGCCGGAAGGGGCGGAGGGGGCGGATGGGCCGATGAACGCACCGACGTTCTCGTCCTCCTCGGTCGCCTCGAACGCGACGGGGAGCCAGCGGCGGCTCTCGGAGTCGTAGAACTCCAGCCGGATCTGCTCGGGCCGGAGCGCCCGGTCGCGGTCGGTGAGGACCAGGACCGGGTGGATGCCCTGGCAGGCCTCGGCGGTGGTGTTGGTGAGGTCGACGTCGAGGGTGCGGAAGTCGGCACCGGGGACGAAGACGCCGGGACGGCGGTGGATCCGGGTGTCGATCGGGAACTCGGGGTCGGTTACCTCGCCGCAGGGGGACGGCTCTCGCCGTGGCGTCGTCACCGTGCCGGATTCCGCGGCGGATTCCGCGCCGGATTCCGCGCCGGATTCCGCGTCGGGGCGGCCGTCGGATTCCGCGTCGGGGCGTGCATCGGGGCGGGCCACCGTACCGGCGTCGGTTCCGTTGCCCGTTCCGGCACCGGGCTGGGACCCGGTTCCGGCGCCGGTGTCCTTCCGCAGCCGGAAGCCGGAATCGGCATCGGCATCGGCCCTGAGCCCGACACCCGGCCCGGTGCCCAGGCCCGAGCCGGGGTTCAGGACCGACCCTGCCTCGGAGCCGGAACCGGCCTCGTCCTCCGAACGCGAGGCTCCGGCCCCGGCTCCGGTACGCGCACCGGACTCGGAGCCGGAACCGGAACCGGAACCGGAGGCCTGACTCGGGCCGGGCTCCGCCGAGGACGGGCCCACGGCGAGCGCGAGGACGGCGGTTCCGGTCGTCGCCGCGGTCAGACCGAGGGCGAGGGCGTTGCGCAGTCGCATGGGCGGGTGCCTTTGCTGCTCGCGGGCGTACGGGACGGCCGCGACGCTGCCAGGCGGGGGCGGCGGCACAGGGGAGCGACGCCGCGCGTGACCCCCGGGCGGCCCACCCGTTCCGCCCAATCAGCCTATTTTCCGAAGATCGGAGCGAGGATCAGCTGCGCGGCCCCCTCGGCTACGGCGTACGGCGAGCAGGCGCCGGAGACCGGCGTGCCGAGGCCCGCCCCGGCGAGGACCGCGCCGACGCCGCCGACGAAGGCCTCGGGTTCGGCGGCCACGGCCCGGCCGCCGAGGACGACGCGGTCGATGTCGAGGAGCCGTACGAGGTTCACGGCGCCGGTACCGAGGACGCGCGCCGCCTCGGGCACGTCACCGCGAGCGACGGCCGCCAGGCAGAGGACCTCCAGGCAGCCACGACCGCCGCAGCCGCACGGCGGCCCGTCGAGCAGGACGGTCTGGTGCCCGAACTCGCCGGCGCCGGTCCTGGCCCCCCGGTGGAGGGCGCCGCCGAGGACGAGCCCGGAACCGAGCCCCGTACCGAGGTGGAGGTAGGCGAAGGAGTCGGCGGCGGGGGCGTCGGGACGGAGAGCCAGACCGAGGGCGGCGGCGTTGGTGTCCTTGTCGAGGGCGACGGGCAGCCCGAGCCGGCGCGAGAGCTCGTCCCGCAGCGGAACGCCCTCCCACGAGGGATGGCCGGTGACGCGCCCGGGCGTACCGGCGAGGTGATCGAGCGGCCCGGGCATGGCGACCCCGACACCGAGAACGGCGAGGCCGGCCGACCCGGCGTCTCCGGGGGACCCGGCGGGCTCGGTGGACCCGGCCGACGGGGCCGACCCGACGAGGACGGCCGAACCGGCGTCTCCGGCGTCTCTGGCGTCTCCGGCGTCTCCGGCGTCTCTGGCGGGCTCGGCCGAACCGGCGTCTCCGGCGTTTCCGGCCGACCCCGCAACCGGGGGCGGCGCCTCGCCCTCGCCGCCGAACTCCCTTACCTCACCCACCACTCCCGGCGCCTCGTCGCGTACGGCGCGGACCTCGCGGTCCACCGCGCCGAAGACGGCCTCCGTGCCCGCGCCCAGATCGAGCGGCGTCCGCCGTACCGCGACCCGTACCCCCGCCAGGTCCACCAGGACGGCGGTCAGTTCGTCGCGGTCCAGGTGGACCCCCACCGCGTACGCGGCCGTGGGGACGAGTCGCAGGACGGTACGCGGCTTCCCGCCGGTCGAGGCGCGGTGACCGGCCTCGCGGGCAAGCCCCTCCGCACGCAGCCGCGCGGTGATCTTGCTGACCGCCTGCGGGGTGAGCCCGGTGCGCTCGGCCAGTTCGAGACGGCTGATCCCGGCCTCCCCCGCCGTCCGCAACAGGTCGAGGACGAGCGCCGCGTTGTGGCTGCGCAGGGCCGGCAGATTGGCACCCGCCTCGCTCGCCACACCGGCCACACCGGCCACACCGGCCGCGCTCCCCACACCCCCCGCCCCCCACGGGCTCCCGACACCGCTGACACTCCCGACCATCCCGACACTCCTGTTCACCACACCATTGTCCCCCTCGCTTGCACTTTGGCAACAGCGTTGCTTAAGTGGGTGGCATGACCGCCACCGCCCCCCTCCGCGTCGGACTCGTCGGCTACGGCCTCGCGGGCTCCGTCTTCCACGCCCCGCTGATCGCCGCCACCGAGGGCCTCGTCCTCGACACGGTCACGACCGGCAACCCGGAGCGTCAGGCACAGGCCCGTGCCGCGCACCCCGGCGTACGGGTCGCGGACTCCCCCGAGGAGCTCTGGGCGCGGGCGGGCGAGCTCGATCTGATCGTCGTCGCGACCCCCAACAAGACGCACGTCCCGATCGCCACCGCCGCCCTGGCCGCCGGCCTCCCGGTCGTCGTGGACAAGCCGGTCGCGGGCACGGCCGCCGAGGCGCGCGAGCTGGCCGCCCTCGCCGAGGAGCGGGGCCTGCTCCTGTCGGTCTTCCAGAACCGCCGCTGGGACAACGACTTCCTCACCCTGCGCCGGCTCCTCGCGGAAGGCGCCCTCGGTGACGTCCAGCGCTTCGAGTCCCGGTTCGAGCGCTGGCGCCCCCAGCTCAAGGGGGGCTGGCGCGAGTCCGGCGCCCCGGAGGAGATCGGCGGTCTCCTCTTCGACCTCGGCAGCCATGTCGTCGACCAGGCGCTCGTGCTCTTCGGCCCGGCCGTCCGGGTGTACGCGGAGTCCGACGTCCGCCGCCCCGCGGCCGAGGCGGACGACGACACGTTCATCGCGATCACGCACGCGAACGGGGTGCGCTCACATCTGTACGTGAGCGCCACCACGGCCCAGCTCGGCCCCCGCTTCCGCGTCCTCGGTTCGAACGCCGGATTCGTGAAGTACGGCCTCGACCCCCAGGAGGCCGACCTGCGCGAGGGCCGTCTGCCGGAGCCCGGTACGCCGTGGGGCGTGGAGTCGGAGTCGCTGTGGGGCCGCCTGGGCGCCGGGGAGTCCCCGCTGACCGGCGGCGGAGTCCCCGTCGAGTCGGCGCCGGGCGACTACCCGGCGTACTACGCGGCCGTCGCCGCCGCCGTCCGCGGCACCGGTACGAACCCGGTCACCGCCCACGAGGCCGCTGCCGCGCTGGACGTACTGGAGGCGGCGAGGCGTTCCGCCCGCGAGGGAATCACGGTGACGCTGTGAACGAGGTGGCCACGCTGGAGGCCCAGGAGGCGCGCCTGGTCCTGCCCCGCTTCACGTACGAGGACGCCTGGGCCCTCGGCTCCCTCCTCGTGGAGCTGGCGCGCGAGCGCCGCGCGCCGGTCGCGATCGACATCCGGCGCGGGGCGCAGCAGCTCTTCCACTGCGCGCTGCCGGGTTCGAGCGCGGACAACGACGCCTGGATCGACCGCAAACGGCGGGTCGTCGAGCGGTACGGGGAGAGTTCGTACCTGGTCGGCGCCCGCTTCCGCGCCAAGGGGACGACGTTCGAGGAGTCCTCGCGCCTCGCCCCCGACCGGTACGCCGCCCATGGCGGTTCGTTCCCGGTCGCGGTCGAGGGCGCGGGGGTGATCGGCTCGGTGACGGTGTCGGGCCTGCCGCAGGCCGAGGACCACGCGATGGTCGTGGAGGCGCTGGCCCGAGTTCTGGCCGACCTCGCCACCTAGCCGACCGGCGACGCGGTTGCCGGCCGACCCCACCACCCAGCCGACCGGCGACACGGTTGCCGGCCGACCCCACCACCCAGCCGACCGGCTACGCGTCCTTCAGCTCCTGCCGCTGACGTCCGAGCCCCTCGATCTCCAGCTCCACCACGTCGCCCGCCCGCAGGTACGGCTTCGGCTCCGGCTGCCCCATCGCGACGCCCGCCGGGGTGCCGGTGTTGATGATGTCGCCGGGGTACAAGGTCATGAACTGGCTCACGTACCGTACGACCTCCGCGACGCCGAAGATCTGGTCCGACGTGTTGCCGTCCTGCTTCAGCTCGCCGTTGACCCAGAGCCTGAGCGCGAGCGACTGCGGGTCCGGCACCTCGTCGGCGGTGACCAGCCACGGACCGAGCGGGTTGAACGTCTCGCAGTTCTTGCCCTTGTCCCAGGTCCCGCCGCGCTCGATCTGGAACTCGCGCTCCGAGACGTCGTGGGCGACGGCGTACCCGGCGACGTGCGCGAGGGCCTGCTCGTCGGTCTCCAGGTAGCGGGCGGTCCGGCCGATGACGATGGCCAGCTCGACCTCCCAGTCCGTCTTGGTGCTGCGCCGCGGTACGAGCACGGTGTCGTCGGGCCCGACGACCGTGTCGGCGGACTTGAGGAAGACGACGGGCTCGGCCGGGGTCGCCGCGCCGGTCTCGGCCGCGTGCCCGTGGTAGTTCAGCCCGATGCACACGACCTTGCCGATCCGGCCGACGGGCGGGCCGATCCGTAGCCCGGTCGCGTCGAGGGCGGGCAGTACGCCGGCGCCGACGGCGGCCCGGATCCGGTCGAGCGTGGAGGCGTCGGCCAGCAGGCTGCCGTCGACGTCGTCGACGAGGGCCGACAGGTCACGCAGCGTTCCGTCCCCGTCGAGCAGGGCGGGACGCTCGGCTCCCGCCGGACCGACTCGCAGCAGCTTCATGGTCTTCTCCCTGTGGTCGAGGTGGGCCCGGGGGCGGGCCCGGAAGAGCCCCGGCCGATGGAGTGCGGCCATCGGAGATATCGGAGGATTGGTCGATCCTCCAAGAGTTTCGACCACTCGGCAAGACCCCGTTCACGGACTGGACCCTTACGCGCCGGTAGCAAGGGCTCCCGCACACCGGCGGTGAGACCCCTTGCGCACCGGAGGTGAGACCCCCTGCGTACCGGAGGTGAGACCCCCTACGCACCGGCGGCGAGGACCTCCGCGGGGCGCGGCTCACGGAAGAGGAGGGCGCGCTCGACGACGGTCCAGGTGGTGCTGGTGACGACATAGAGCGCGGCGGCGAGCGGGACGACGGCGACGGTGATCAGCGTGGCGAAGGAGAGCAGCGGCATCACCTTCTGGATCGATCCGGCGCCGGGGGTGTCCGCCATGCCGGTGTCGAGCGGCTGCGTGGCGAGCTGCCGCTTCGTACGCCGGAAGTTGAAGGCCGCGACGGCGGTGACGATCGCGAACAGGACGAGATAGACCTGCCCGGCGGGCCCGAAGACACCGCCGTGGGCGAGCGCGTCGGCCCAGTGGTCGCCGAGCGGGGCGGCGAAGAGGGCGTGCCCGGCCATGCGGTCGCCGGAGAACAGGTGGTACATGAGGAAGAAGGCAGGCGCCTGGAGGAGGCTCGGCAGGCAGCCGGCGAAGGGCGAGACCTTCTCCTTCGCGTGCAGCTCCATGACGGCCTTCTTGAGCCGCTCGGGGTCCTTGGCGTGCTTGGCGCGCAGCTCGGCGAGTTGCGGTGCGATCCGGGTGCGGGCCTTCTGACCGCGGGCGGCGGCCCGCGAGAGGGGGTGGACGGCGAGCCGTACGACCATCGTGAACAGCACGATCGCGGCGGCGGCGGAGGCGGTGGCGAAGAGGGGCTGGAGCAGGTCGGCGAGCTGCTCGACCAGGGAGGCGAAAACGGACATGGGAGCCCTCCGAAGGGTCTCGTCGTGCCGGAAGAGGAAACGTCGGCATGACGGAACCGCGCAGGAGTTCTCTGGTCTCGCTGCTCGCTACGCGGCCGTCGGGAGGGGACGGCCGGGTGCCCGGGGCCTGCGGCGCCCGGAGGCGTCGGGATCGCGCTGGGGCAGGAAGGCGGTACGCCGTTCACGGTCGCGGAGCGCGGTGCGTACCCGCGTACGGGGTACGGGCGGGGCGGCCGGGGCGCCGATGAGGGCGCAGACGACGGTGGTCGCGGCGAGGGCGACGGCGGCGGAGACGCCGGCGCCGTCGGAGAGCAGGAGGTCGGCGAGGGCGAGCAGGAAGAAGACCGGAGCGAGCATGCGCAACGCCGCGTCCCTGACCATCGCCCCTCCTCCCTTTACCGCTGTCTCCAGCCGTTATACACGCTTGGCCCAGACGACGAGCCGGTACCGGGAGCTGAACTCCGGGGTGCAGGTGGTGAGGGTCAGGTAGGAACCAGGGTCGGAGTAGCCGTAGGAGGGCTTGACGAGGGAGCGGGGTATGGGCTGGATCACACCGGTGTCGCGGGGTGCGGTCTGTGCCAGCACCTGGTCGACGACGTACGCGTACTCCCGCTCGCGGGTCTGGACACGGATGACGTCGCCCTTACGGAGCCTGTTGATGTACCGGAAGGGCTCGCCGTGGGTGTTGCGGTGCCCGGCGAGGGCGAAGTTGCCGGTCCGCCCGGGCCCGGCGGTCTCCGGGTAGTGGCCGACGTACCCGCGGTCGAGGACGGACCGCTTGGAGACGCCGCGGGCGATGGGGGCGGTGAGGCCGATGCGGGGGATGCGGATGATGGCGTACGCGGAGGAGGGCGGGCTCTCGCCCGGCGGGGCGGCCGGCGGTGCCGCGGCGGCCCCTTCCGTCTCCCCGACCGGCACGTCGGGCGCGACGGACGGCGATCCGGTGACGGACGGCGCGGGGACGACTGCCGGTGATCCCGCCCACTCCCGCTCCAGCACCCGGACCTGCTCACCGGCCTGGGCACGGGCCTGCTGGTTGGTCCACCAGAGCTGGTGGACGACGAGGAGCATGAGGACGACACCGCAGGTGACGACGGCCTCGGCGCACACCCACAGCACCCGCGCGGGCGTGCTCCGCACCCCGCGCGTCTGGACGACGACCGGCACCCGCTCACGCACCCTGTCCCGCACGCGGGGCACGATAAGCGCTGACGCGCCAACTCTCCAGGGCCGTACAGCAGTACGGTGTTCAGCATGCGCCCCGACACGCCTGCCGCCCACGCCACCGAAGCCGAGCGCCTGCTGCGCACCGCCGCGCTGTACCCCGAGGACAGGGAGGCCCTGCTCCTGCGGGCGGCGGCGCACCTGGAACTGGCGGGCGACCGCGCGGCGGCGACGTCCCTGTACGACGACCTGCTGTCGCCGGACCCGGCGGACCCCCATCTGATCCGCGCCCTGAAGGCGGCGAACCTGTGGGAGTACGGCCACGAGGCGGAGGCGCGGGCGATCATCGAGGGCCTGCGCGTCTCGGCACCGTCGGAGGCGGCGCCGTGGGAGATCGTGGTGGAGACCCTGGAGACCCACGACGAACTGGAACTGGCGGAGACGGTCGCGACGGAGGGGGCGACCCTCCTGTCCCCTGCCGCCGTTCCGGGGGACCTCCCCCACCCCACCCGATCGCTCCTGGTGACCCGCCACCGGGTCCGCCGCATGCTGGCGCTCCCGCACGACGACTGGGACACCCTGGCGGACACGCTCCACACGGCGGAGGTCCCCCTGGACGAGCTGCACGACCCGAAGCGCCTGTGGTCGCTGGGCTCCTCGGACCCGGCGGAACTCCAGGCGGAGATCACCCGCCTCCGCAGCGAACTGGGCTCCTACCGCACGGCCCTCTCCCGCCCCTTCCCGGTGGCGGTCCTCCACTGGCCGGAAGCGGAACTGGACGAGCTCCTCTCCTCGTACCCGGAACTGGAATCCGAGTACCCCACGTACCGCGCCCACCTCACGGACATCGAGGCCTCACTCCGAGAACTCGCCGCGGCGGGCACCCCCAACCTGGGCATCGTCCCGGCGACGGTCCCCTCCTACGAAGCCTTCGCCGCCTCGGAAGCCTCCTCCCCGGCCAACGCAGACCTGCTCCCCCAATACGCCACCACCCTCGCAGCCCGAGGCCGCGCAGCCACCTGGCCCCCGGCCCAGGGCGCACCCTGCTGGTGCGGCTCGGCAAGGGCTTACGGGGACTGCCACGGGGCGGAGTGACGGAGCCGGCCTACTCCGAGGCCATCCCCCACTCCCGTGCTTTGGAGGAGCCACCCCAACTGGCGCCGTCTCGCCATATCGAGGCGATGCCCTGCTCCTCCAAGTACGGTGCGTACGCTCCGATTTCCTCGGAGAAAAGCCCTATGAGGAAGGGCGCAGGACGCTTCAAGTAGAGGAAGTGCCGGTACTCGTATAGCTGTCCTACAACTTCACGAACCGCGTTGGTCGGGTTGCCATTACGGACAGCCTTCGCTTCAACCAGCCACTCCTCACTCTGCTCCCTGTCGGCGCCCTGTCGCCGAAGCACTAGGTCCCTCGGGTGCTGCTGCTCGGTGAAAGGGTCGTATCCGCGCTCGCGGATGTAGTCACCGAAGTCCTTGATGAGCTTCTCGTGGTGTCGCTTCTTGACCTGCTGTCTGGCCTTGATCTCAGCCACATAGTCGCTGCTGTCCTTCGGTCGAAAGCCAGCGAGCGGGTCGGGAAGCGGTCGGGCGTGACCGACCTCGTAGGACATCTCCAGCGCGTCGGTGGCGTCACTCATCCACCAGACGCGGTCCGCCTCTTCAGCCCGGCGCAGCGACTCGATGGCGAGCAGCAAGTCCTCCATCAGCACGACATCGCTAGGCAGAGCAGCTGTGTCGTATGACTTTGCGATGACGCTGGCCGCCTCGTAAGCCCGGGGGCGCGCTGCCTTGTCCCGAAGTTCAGGCTCGTCTACCCACCCCTGCCGCTCCTGCCGCCTCACTGCGCGGCGCAGCCGCTCCGCGTGGTGGCGGAGGTGCACCTCGCGTGCGGCACCCCTCCCCAACCGTTCTTCCAGCCACGTAATCCCTTGCTGCAAGGTCAGAGTCACGTTCTTCAGATCGGCGCTGAAGATGTAGGCGAGGTACAGCCCCTTCTTGGGGTCTCTCTCGCCTTCCTCATCGAATATCCCGATCCATGGGGTCGCCGCAGGAGTCGTCTGTCCGCCATGCCCCTTAGCTTTAAACCCCGACGGAAGGGCGAGATCCGTCCGCCTGGCCACCCCCCGCAGTACCTTCTGCCCCTCCACCTCACGGGTCGAGCCGGCGGTGCGGTCGTATGTGCTAGCGACGTCACTGAGCAAGTCTCGGATCCCCATGCGGAGAATCTAGATCAGGCGCCCGCTGGCGTGCATGGGTATCGACAGAGCCAATGAGCCACGGTGGCACCTCACTCACAGGCTGGATTCGATAGGGATGGCATCACCGATGCCCTGTACCTGGAGGGTGCCGAGGACGTCCGTGAATACACACGAGCGTGCGACAACCTGCGAGCCGCTGCGGCCAGCCCCATCACTCCGCCCAGCTGATTGAGATGCTGCTAAAGGAATACGCAAAATGACCTACGCCCCGTATTCGCCGAGCCCGCCGAACCTCCAGTGGTTCAAGTCCTCCTACAGCAACGGCTCGGGAGGCGAGTGTGTGGAGTGCGCGAGGACCGGCGAGGGGGCACTTGTGCGGGACTCGAAGCGTCCGGAGGACCACGCTCTTGCCATCGGAGCGAATGCCTGGCAGGCCGTTGTATCGGCAGCCGCAGCCGGTGGACTCCACCAAGTGCTCTGACGTCACGACTACGCCCTGATCTTCAGCGGCAGCCAACGCGCCGACCGGAAGCAACAGAAGGTGATCTTCACCTAAGGTTCACGATTCCACCACATCGCGCCCGCGGGCGTGGCAGCATCGGTGGCTTCTTCGTCTGCGGAAATGGCGTGGGGGCCTGTTGTGCGTGCCAGAGCGATCGTTGGGGTGGCGGCGTTGGCTGTCGGGGTTCTCTCGGGGTGTGGGGGTGGTGGGGCCGGTGACGGCAAGCGGGTGGCGGCTGCGGAGGTCAGTGCGACTGCTGCTGCGCCGAAGATCGTGTTGAAGCTCGTCGATGACGAGGAGAGTGCCGAGGGCGACCAGATCGTCGTGGACGTGCTCGGCAACGACACCGTGACCGAGGCGTCCGGGAGTGCGGCGAAGCCGCTGGGCGGTGTGTTCGACGGGGGCGGGTACCGGCTGACCGTCGACTCGCCGCCCGCTCAGGGCACCGCCACGGTCGACGGCTCCTTCATCAGCTACACGCCGGCCGCGGGGTACGTGGGTGAGGACGAGTTCACCTACCGGGTCGCCCAGAGCTCCCCGGGAACGGCTCGGGGTACCGCCGTCGTGCGCATCACCGTCGCCGCTCCCGTCGTCACCCCCAGCCCCACCCCCACGCCCACGCCCACGTCGGTGCCGACGCCGGCCCGTACGAAGAAGGTGGCGCCACCGGTCATCTATCCGAACTGCGACGCCGCACGTGCCGCCGGCGCGGCGCCCGTGCGGCGGGGTGATGTCGGGTACGGGAGCCATCTCGACCGTGACGGGGACGGGGTGGGGTGCGAGCCGTACTCCGGTGGATCCGGAGGCTCCGGAGGGTCCACCGGCGGCAGCAGCGGTGGAGGGGGCGGCAGCAGCACGTACTACGCCAACTGCAGCGCCGCCCGGGACGCCGGTGCCGCGCCCGTGCGCCGTGGGGATCCCGGGTACGGGCGGCACCTCGACCGGGACGGGGACGGGGTCGGGTGTGAGGGGTGAGGGGTGAGGGGTGAGGGGTGAGGGGTGAGGGGTGAGGGGTGAGGGGTGAGGTTAGGCTCGTCAGCCTGGACCGTCAGTCGTGAGAGAGGCTTCCTCATGCCCCGCATCCCCGCCCCCGCCATAGCCGCCGCCGGGCTCGTCGGTGGGTACGCCGTCGCCCGATGGACCAAGAAGCGGCCGCTCGGGGGCGTCGTGCTCGCCGCCGCCGGGGGGCTTGCCGCGCGGGAGTGGCAGCAGGTGGCCGGCGGGAAGGCCGCCGCCGCGCTTACCGGGGCGTATGTCGCCGCCTTCGCCGGGTCGCACCCGCTCGCGAAGAAGGTCGGCGCCTGGCCTGCCGTGTTCTCCGTCGCCGGGGCCATGGCCGGCGCCTCCTGGGCCGCCACCCGTAACAGCAAGGGCTGAGCCCGGCGGCCAGCGAACCGTCACCCGTGATCGCAGGGGCTGAGCCCCCGAGACACGTGGGCCGTCGGCCCCGGCCGTATCGCAACAAGGGAAGAAACCCGGGGGCGTTGAACGCCCCGCCCGTCCCGTCCGTATTGGACGGTGCCCTCCCCATGAGCGCTGGGCGGGCGGGTCCCCTACCCCCTGGCCCGCCCAGCGCGTGGCCCACCGGTGCGCCCCGAACCCTCACTCACAGCGGGGCCACCGGTGCCGTCCACAGGCGGCGGACTCAGCCGCCCAGTGCGTGGCTCACCGTGTAGATCAGCAGGCCCGCCAGCGCGCCCACCACCGTGCCGTTGATGCGGATGAACTGGAGGTCCCGGCCGATGTTCGCCTCGATCTTCTTCGAGGTCTGGTCCGCGTCCCAGCTCGCCACCGTGTCGCTGATCAGCGACGTGATCTCCGTGCGGTACGTCGTGACCACATAGGCCGCCGCGTCCTCCGCCCACCCTTCGACCTTCGTCTGCAGACGGCTGTCCGTCACCAGCCTGCCGCCCAGGGAGATCAGCGACGCCCGCGCCCGCAGCCGGAGCTGGCTGCGCTCGTCCTCGGCCGCCGCGATGATCATTCCGCGTACCGACGCCCACGCCGAGGCGATGATGTCCTGCACCTCCGGACGCGCGAGGAGCTCGCCCTTCAGACGCTCCACCCGCGCCCTGGTCTCCGTGTCGCCCTGGAGGTCGGCCGCGAAGTCCGTCAGGAAGCGGTCGATCGCGCCGCGCGCCGGGTGCCCCGGCATGTCCCGCATCTCCGTGACGAAGCGCAGCAGCTCCTTGTACACCCGCTCGCCCACCTTGCGGTCCACGAACCGCGGCGTCCAGCCCGGCGCACCGCCCTGGACCGCGTCCATCACGGAGTCCGCGTGGAAGACGAGCCAGTCGTGCGCCCGCGTGCACACCAGGTCCACCGCCCGGCGGTGCGCCCCGTCCGTGACGATCTTCTCCAGCGTCTTGCCGATGCCCGGCGCGACCTCCGCCGCCTCCGCCCGCCGCGTGATCGCCTCGCCGACCACCGCCTGGACGTCCGCGTCCCGAAGCACCGTCAGGGCGCCCCGGAGCGCCGTCGACAGTTCGCGCGTCACCCGGTCCGCGTGGTCCGGCTCCGCCAGCCACGCCCCCAGGCGGCCCGCGATGCCCAGCGCCTGCAGCCGTCCCCGTACGACATCCGCCGACAGGAAGTTCTCGCCGACGAACGAGCCCAGCGTCGTCCCCAGCTGGTCCTTCTTCGTCGGGATGATCGCCGTGTGCGGGATCGGCAGCCCCAGGGGGCGCCGGAACAGCGCCGTCACCGCGAACCAGTCCGCCAGCGCGCCCACCATGCCGGCCTCCGCCGCCGCCGCCACGTACCCGGCCCAGGCGCCCCACCCCGCGTTCTCCGCCCAGGTCGCCAGGGCGTAGATCACCGCGACCAGGAGGAGGAGGCCTGTCGCGAGGGCCTTCATACGGCGGACCCCGCGGTGCCGCTCCGCGTCCGCCGCCGTGTACGCGAACGCCACCAGCGGCCGTCGCACCGCCTCGCGTCGAACAGCCGTGCCGCCCGTCGCCGCGCCCGTGCCGCCCGATGCCGTGCCCGCGCCGCTCGGCGCCGTGCCCGAGCCGCCCGATGCCGCGCCCGAGCCGCTCGGCGCCGTGCCCGAAGCGCCCGAGCCGCCCGGCCCCGCGCCCGCAGGTCCGCCCGGCGTCCCGCCCGGCGTCCCGCTGCCGGGCTCGCCCCCCGTCCCGCTGCCGGGTTCGCGCCTCATGTCGCTCATCACCCCACCTCCCTACATCAGGGACTTCCCGGGCGCACCTCAAGTTCCCGATCCCCGTACATCTTCGCGATCACGGCCTCGATGTCCGGTTCCCGCACCGACAGATCCACCAGGGGGTACGCCTGCGCCACCGCGGCCACCAGCGGCGCCGCCGACGCCGAGGCGGGGAAGGCGAGGACCTGCCGCACCCCGCCGCCCTCCGACCGTACGAACCGCGCGCCCGGCACCTCGATCGGCGGCAGCTCCCGCGCGAGGTCCACCACCAGCTGGCGCTCGCTCGCACCTATCCCGTGCAGCCCCGCCAGCTCCCCGTCGTACATCAGCCGCCCGTGGTCGATCACCATCACGCGCCGGCACAGCTGCTCGATGTCCGTCAGGTCGTGGGTGGTCAGCAGGACGGTCGTGCCGCGCGAGGCGTTGAGCTCGCGCAGGAACTCCCGTACCCGCGCCTTCGACACCACGTCGAGGCCGATCGTCGGCTCGTCCAGGTACAGCACGTCCGGGTCGTGCAGCAGGGCCGCCGCGATGTCGCCGCGCATCCGCTGCCCGAGGGAGAGCTGCCGTACGGGTACGTCGAGCAGCTCGCCCAGTTCGAGCAGCTCCACGCAGCGGGCGAGATTGGCGGCGAACCGATCGTCCGGGATCCGGTACATCCGGTGCATCAGCCGGTACGAGTCCATCAGCGGCAGGTCCCACCAGAGCGTCGTCCGCTGCCCGAACACCACCCCTATCCGCTGCGCCAGCCGAGTCCGCTCCCGCGCCGGGTCGATCCCCGCGACCCGCAGCCGGCCCCCGCTCGGCGTCAGGATGCCCGTCAGCATCTTGATCGTCGTCGACTTCCCCGCGCCGTTCGGGCCGATGTAGCCGACCATCTCGCCGCGCTCCACGCCGAAGGAGATCCCGTCGACCGCCCGCACCTCACGCTTCTCGCGGCGCAGCAGCCCCGCCCGTCTGCGGACGGTGAAGACCTTCTCCAGACCGTCCAGCTCGATGAAGGCCATGCCTCAGCTCCCTGTGCTTCGATACGAACGGAGTCCGACGCGCCACGCCCAGCCCGCGAGGACGCACGCCACGAGCGCCACCAGCGGCGACGCGAACGCCAGCCAGGACGGCACACCGGCCGGAGCGGGCCGCCCCAGCACGTACAGCGCCGGCAGCCAGCTCACGAACGCCAGCGGCACGACGTACACGACACCCCGCACCAGCTCCTGCGCGAAGATCACCGGCGGGTACTGAAGGAGCGTGTTGCCGCCGTACGTGAACGCGTTGGTCACCTCCGCAGCGTCCTGCGCCCAGAACAGCACCGACGCCCCCACCACCATCACCGCCGCGAAGATCACCGCGCCGCTCACCACCATCACGGGCAGGAGCAGCACCTTCACCGCCGTCCACTCCACGTCCAGCACGACCAGCGCCCAGACCAGCACGAACAGCCCCTGCGCCACCCGGCCGAGCCGCCGCAGCGCGAACTTGTCCGCCGCCACCTGGGCGAGCACCGGCGCCGGCCGCATCAGGAACATGTCGAGCGAGCCGTCCCGCACCCGCCGTCCCATCCGCTGGAGCGAGCCCATCGTCAGGTCCGCGATCCCGAAGGAGGTGCCGGCCGTCCCGTACAGGAACGCGACCTCGGCGAAGGAGAAGCCGCCGAGGCCCCGCACCTGACCGAACATCAGCAGGATGACGACGAAGTCGAAGAACGTGACGCAGAAGGAGGTGAAGAGGGTCAGGGCGAAGGACGCGCGGTAGGTCATCGTCGAGCGGATCCACATCCCGGCGACCATCCGGTACGTACGCCAGGCCTCCCGCGGCGCGGACGGCCCCTCGCCCGTCGCGGGCGCACCCACCCCGCACTCGGCCGTCGCGGGCGCACCCACCCCGCACTCGGCCGTCCTGGGCTCAGCCACCCTGGACCACCACCTTCCGCGTCGCCAGCGACTGCGCCAGCCGCCCCATGAGCAGGAGCGCCACCGCCCAGCAGAGCTGGAAGCCGTACGCCCCGAGAAGCCCCCACCCCTCGTACCGCTCCAGGTACACGTCCGCCGGGATCTGGAGCATCGACGCCCACGGCAGCATCCGCGCCACCTCGCCCAGCGCGCCCGGGAAGACGTTCAGCGGCAGCAGCATCCCGGAGAAGAACAGCCCGCCCAGCCACGCCACCTGCACCACGCCCTGACCGTCCATCAGCCAGAACGCGGACATCGCGACCAGGTACCAGATCGCGAAACCGACCGTCGCCCCCAGCGCGATCGCCAGCAGGAACGCGAGCCAGGTCGAGGGCCGCGTCGGAAGCCGGAAGTCGAAGGCGAGCGCCCCGACCGCCATCGGCACCACCCCGCGGCCCAGCAGCTGATAGGCGCAGCGGCCCGCGTTGGCCGAGAACCACCAGGCCTGGAGGTCCGCCGGACGGTAGAGGTCGACGGCGATGTCACCCGTACGGATGCGCTCGATCAGCTCGTCCTCGAACCCGCCGCCCATCATCCCGCACACCGCGATCAGCCCCTGGCCGATCCACACATAGGCGAGCGCGTCCGCCATGTCGTAGCCGCCCAGGTGGGGCCGCTCGTCCCACAGGGCCATATAGGTGTACGCCAGGATGAATCCGAAGACGGTGTTGGTGAACAGCCCCGCCGCCGTCGCCATCCGGTACGTGGCATGGCGCCGGAAGCCACCCGCGGCCACCGTCGCGTACAGCCGCAGCATGTCGCGCGCTCCCTTCCTCCTGGCACCGACCACACCAAAGCGCACGACCCTAGTGGCGCGCGCTCCGCCACCGCGACTCCTTTTCGAGTCGCATTCCTCAGGTTCTGTCCCGTTACGTGCACTATGGGGAAGGCCATGCCTCCTTCATCCGGTACGGGAGTTCCAGACATGCGCGACGACCAGCCAGCCCCTCCACACCGGCCCGGCTGGACGCCGAGAGACCCCACCGTCCCCACCACACCCCCACCCGCGCCCGCCGCGCCCCCCGGCGCCTCCGGGCGCGCACGGCGCTCGCGCCCCCGGCGCATCCTGCGGGCGCTGTTCCGCACCGCCCTCTTCGGCACGCTGCTGCTGGCCGCCGCGTTCGTCGCCGGGTACCTGCTCGTCGACATCCCGCCCGCCAACGCCACGGCCACCGCCCAGTCCAACGTGTACCTCTACCGCGACGGCAGCCAGATCGCCCGCGACGGCGAGGTCAACCGCGAGAACGTACGCCTCGCGCACGTCCCCCTCACCGTCCAGCACGCCGTACTCGCCGCCGAGGACCGCGACTTCTCCTCCGCACGCGCCGTCGACCCCAAGGCCATGGTCCGCGCCGCCTGGAACACCCTCACCGGCAAGGGCCGCCAGTCCGGCTCCACCATCACCCAGCAGTACGTCAAGAACTACTACCTCGGCCAGGAACAGACCGTCACCCGCAAGGTGAAGGAGTTCTTCATCGCGATCAAGCTCAACCGCGAGAAGAGCAAGGACGAGATCCTCGAGGGATACCTGAACACCAGTTACTTCGGCCGCAACGCCTACGGGATCCAGGCCGCCGCCCGCGCCTACTACGGCAAGGAGGCCGCCGAACTCGACACCGGCGAAGGGGCCTACCTCGCCTCGCTCCTCAACGCGCCCAGCGCCTACGACGTCGCCACCCACCCGGAGAACCGGCCCCGCGCGCTCGCCCGCTGGAACTACGTCCTGGACGGCATGGTCAAGGAGCGGTGGCTCTCCCGCGCCGACCGCGCCACCGCCTCCTTCCCCACGCCCCAGACCGCCCGCCCCGCCACCGGGCTCTCCGGACAGCGCGGCTACATCGTCCAGGCCGTCGAGGACTACCTCACCGCCAACGGCGTCCTCGACGAGAAGACCCTCGCCGGCGGCGGCTACCGCATCACCACCACCCTGGAGAAGGAGAAGCAGGACGCCTTCGTCACCGCCGTCGACGACAAGGTCACCTCCCGGATCGACCCCGCGAACAACCCCGTCGACCGGTACGTACGGGTCGGCGGCGCGGCGATCGAACCCTCCACCGGCCGCGTCGTCGCCATGTACGGCGGCATCGACTACACCCGGCAGTACGTCAACAACGCCACCCGGCGCGACTACCAGGTCGGCTCCACCTTCAAGCCCTTCGTCCTCACCGCCGCGATCGAACACACCTCGCTCACCCAGGACGGCGAGCCGATCACCCCGAACACCTACTACGACGGCGCCGACAAGCGCCCCGTGGAGGGCTGGCCCGGCGCCCACTACGCCCCCGCCAACGAGGACGACGCCTCGTACGGCGCCATCACCGTCCGCACCGCCACCGACGACTCGGTCAACGCCGTGTACGCGCAGATGGCCGTGGACGTCGGGCCCGCGAGGGTCAAGGAGACGGCCGTCGCCCTCGGCCTGCCCGCCCGCACCCCCGACCTCAACGGCTCCCCCTCCATCGCGCTGGGCCCCGCCACCGCGAGCGCACTCGACATGGCCGAGGCCTACGCCACCCTCGCCAACCACGGCCGCCACGGCACGTACACGCTCGTCGAGCGCGTCACCAAGGACGGCCAGGACCTGAACCTCCCGTCATCCGACGCCCGGCAGGTGGTCAGCAGGGAGGCCGCCGACACGACGACGCACGTCCTGCGGAGCGTCGTGGAGAGCGGTACGGGAACAGCGGCGCTGGCCGCCGGACGCCCGGCCGCCGGCAAGACGGGCACCGCCGAGGACGACAAGGCCGCCTGGTTCGCGGGCTACACCCCGGACCTCGCGACCGTCGTCACCGTCATGGGCCAGGACCCCGACACGGGCGAGCAGAAGCCGCTGTACGGCGCGCTCGGCCAGAACCGGATCAACGGGGGCGGCACGCCCGCCGAGATCTGGGGCCACTTCACCCGGGAGGCGCTGGCCGGGACGGAGGCGCGCGAGTTCGAACTCGAGCTGGGCGAAGGGGCGGAGGAGTGGCTGGAGCCGCTGGATCCCCCTCAGCCGGAAGGGCCGGCCGAGGAGGGACCGGAGGAGGACGAGCAGCTGGGCCAGGCGGGTCCGAAGGCACCGCGCCAGCCGCGACAGCCCGAGCCGCCCCAGGCACCTCAGGCACCTCAGCTGCCGCGGCAGGAGGCGGAGCCGCCGGCCCGGCCCGAGACCATCCAGCCGGACCAGCAGCCACCGCGACCCGAGACGGGAACGGGAACGGCGACAGCGACGGGAACGGGGATGGGGATGGGAGCGGGGACGCCGGAACAGGGGCCGCCGCGGCCGCCGCGACCGGAGACGTTCCAGCCGGCCCCGCGACCGCCGGGTCAGTGACCCGAGGTCGCCTTCAGCCCCACCACGGCCACGAGCAGCAGACAGACGAAGAAGATCCGCGCGGCGGTCGCCGGCTCACCGAGCACCACCATGCCGAGCACCGCCGCGCCGGCCGCGCCGATCCCGACCCACACGCCGTACGCCGTACCGATCGGCAGCGTCTTGGCGGCCTGCGACAGCAGCAGCATCGAGGCGACGATCCCGGCGCCCGTGAAGACGCTCGGCCAGAGACGGGTGAACCCGTCCGTGTACTTCATGCCGATGGACCAGCCGACCTCGAGCAGACCGGCGACGATGAGAAGAACCCAGGCCATGACGGCGAACACCTCCGCGAGACGGAACAACAGGGGTGCGTCGTCTTTGCGTACTGCGGTGCAGCGGGCCCGGTACGGCGCGTCTCGTCGGGTGTGTCCAGAGTAGCAAGGAGAAGCCGAAAGGCCTGGTGACACCGGTCACCAGGCCTCAGCACGGAGTGCTGCGGAGTCCTACGTCGTCCTACAGGTACAGCCCGGTGGTGTCCTTCGAACCCTCGAACCGGTCCGCGGCCACCGCGTGCAGGTCGCGCTCCCGCATCAGGACGTACGCGACGCCCCGCACCTCGACCTCGGCACGGTCCTCCGGGTCGTACAGCACCCGGTCACCGGTCTCGACCGTACGGACGTTCTGGCCGACCGCGACGACCTCGGCCCAGGCCAGCCGGCGGCCGACGGCGGCGGTCGCCGGAATGAGGATGCCGCCGCCCGAGCGCCGCTCCCCCTCCGGGGAGTCGGTCCGGACCAGGACACGGTCGTGGAGCATCCGGATGGGCAGCTTGTCGTG
This sequence comes from Streptomyces sp. NPDC013317, assembly GCF_055563155.1. Classification (NCBI taxonomy): domain Bacteria; kingdom Bacillati; phylum Actinomycetota; class Actinomycetes; order Kitasatosporales; family Streptomycetaceae; genus Streptomyces; species Streptomyces sp. NPDC013317. Next base: position 119,573 of record NZ_JBVHDX010000014.1, on the reverse strand, counting down.
GGTGTTCTCGCTCACGGCTCGAACCTACCTGCCCCGGCGTGTCGGACGTACTCGGGAGGGGTCATCCCTTGCGCTTGCGCGTCGACACCGCGAGCAGCCCGACGAGCGCGACGGCGACGAGGGCCACCGGAACCACACGCTCCAGGCGGGGCGCGCCGTCCTCGCCGGTGAACCGTGCCTTCACGTCGGACACCGTCCGGTTCACGGCGACGAACGCCCGCCCGGCGGTCTGGTCGACCGTGGAGGCGACCTTCGCCTTCGCGTCACCGATGATCGTCTTCGGATGCATCCGAATGCCGATCTCGTCGAGAGTCTCGGCAAGCTGCTCGCGCCGGCGGACGATGTCCGCCTCGATCTGTGCAGGGGTCCTGGCCTCCGACACCGCGCTGCCTCCGTAGTCGTAATCGGTCGTTGACGGACAGTCTCTCAGTTTCTCGGTCCGCGGTCTGTCTCAGGCCCCCATTAGGCTCGGTCGTGTACGCGCAGACACCCCGAGGAGAGCCATGAGCGAGCGACTTCAGCCCGGCGACACCGCCCCCGCCTTCACCCTGCCCGACGCGGACGGCAACGAGGTCTCGCTCGCGGACCACAAGGGCCGCAAGGTCATCGTCTACTTCTACCCGGCAGCGCTTACCCCCGGCTGCACCAAGCAGGCCTGCGACTTCACGGACAACCTGGAGCTGCTGGCGGGCGCGGGCTACGACGTGATCGGCGTGTCGCCGGACAAGCCGGAGAAGCTGGCGAAGTTCCGCGAGCAGGAGCACCTGAAGGTGACGCTGGTCGGCGACCCGTCGAAGGAGACGCTGGAGGCGTACGGCGCCTTCGGCGAGAAGAAGCTGTACGGCAAGACGGTGACGGGCGTGATCCGCTCGACGGTGATCGTCGACGAGGACGGCAAGGTGGAGCGCGCGCTCTACAACGTGAAGGCGACGGGCCACGTCGCCAAGGTCATCAAGGACCTGGGGATCTGACACCCGGCACCCCACCCGAGGCCCCGGCACCCACGGAACGGCCCGCACGCTTCCCGAAGCGGCGCGGGCCGTTCCGCATTTCGGACGGACGATGACGTGACCGTCCGATATTCGGCTCGTTACTCCGTACGAGACCACGAACAGGTGGCCGGGACGGAGGGGCGGCAAGGATGCCGGGGAGTCCGTACACGAGGGAACGCCTCGCGAAGGCGGCGAGCGCGTCGAGGACGCTGTCGGAGGCGTTGGAGCGGTTGGGGGTGGATCCGCGGAGCGGGACGCGACGGTATCTGCGCGACCGGATGCGGAGGCTGGGGGTGGACACGTCGCACTTCGAGCGGGAGGGGGCGAGGTGGACGCGGGAGGTGCTGGAGCCGGTGGTGGCGGTGTCGACGAGTGTGTGCGAGGTTCTACGACGGCTCGGGCTCGAAGTGGTCGGCGGCCACCATGCGCACCTCAGCCGGCGGATCAAGGCGTACGGCATCGACACGTCCCACTTCAGGCCGCCTTCCCGCGCAGGTGAACTCCGCCGACGATCCCCCGAGGCCCTTCTCGTCGAGCAGGACCCAAGCCAGGCGCGGCGCATCCCGAGCGACCGCCTCAAGCGGGCGATGGCCGCCAAGGGCGTTACGGAGCGCTGCGCACGCTGCAGCATCGAAGCGACATGGAGAGGGCGTCCGCTCCCCCTCGAGGTCGACCACATCGATGGAAATTGGCGCAACAATCGGATCGAGAACCTGCGGTTCCTCTGCCCCAACTGCCACTCGACGACAGACACATACCGCGGACGAGGCAAGGGGCGTCGCTCGTGAGCGAGAAAGTCCGCTACACGCGGGAGCGCTTGATCGAGGCTGCCGAGCGGTGCCGCACCATCGAGGAGGTCGTCTCCTTCTTCGGGACTGCCCCCTACGGCCGCCTGCGTCGCTACTTGTGGGGCCGGTTCGATCACTACGGCATCGACGTCTCACATATCCCGCGAAGGGCCTATCGCATGTCTGGCACCCGGCCGACGGCTGCAGAGCTCGCTGCGGCCGTGGACGCGGCCATCTCTTTGGCCGGCGCTTTACGAGCCCTGGGCCGACCGGACAGCGGTAGTCAGAGGGCGCTTCTGAAGCAGTGGATCATCGACGACGGCGTATCCACTCGTCATTTTCTGGGGCAGGCTCACCAGCGGGGCAGGGCTGGCGCCACGCCGATCCGCCGAGCCTCAGACGTTCTGGTTCAGCACGATGGCCATCGACGCACCAAGACCGTGATTCTGCGCCGAGCCCTCTCGGAGATCGGCGTACCGGAAGCGTGCATGGAATGCGGCACCGGCCCCGAATGGGGCGGACGACCCATGACGCTGGAGATCGACCACATCAACGGCGACTGGCGTGACGATCGCGCCGACAACCTTCGACTACTGTGCCCCAACTGCCATGCGATCACCGATAGCTGGTGCCGAGGGGGCAAGCGCCAGAGGCCTACGTAGCGACATCCGTGTCTACGCTGCCGCTTGCCCGCTACCATGGCAAGCGGCTAGCGGCCGTGGTGGAATTGGCCTACACGCAACTTTTAGGTAGTTGTGGGAGAAATCCCTTGAGGGTTCGAGTCCCTCCGGCCGCACTGTGAAGGGCGCGTCACCCACGGGGTGTCGCGCCCTTCTTGTCCGTCTCAGCCCAGCAGCTCCCTGACCACCGGTACCAGCGCCCTGAAGGCCTTCCCCCGGTGGCTGATCGCGTTCTTCTCGTCCGGGGTCAGCTCGGCGCACGTCACGTCGTAGCCGTCCGGCTGGAGGATCGGGTCGTAGCCGAAGCCGTTCGTGCCGGTCGGGGTGTGGCGCAACACCCCTCGCATGCGGCCTTCGACCACGCGCTCCGTGCCGTCGGGGAGGGCCAGGGCCGCCGCGCAGAAGAAGTGGGCGCCGCGGTGGGTGTCGTCGATGTCGGAGAGCTGGGCCAGGAGCAGGTCCAGGTTGGCGCGGTCGTTGCCGTGGGTGCCGGACCAGCGGGCCGAGAAGATGCCCGGGGCGCCGTTGAGGACGTCGACGCAGAGGCCGGAGTCGTCGGCGACGGCCGGCAGGCCGGTGGCCTGGGCCAGGGCGTGGGCCTTGAGGAGGGCGTTCTCGGCGAAGGTGACGCCGGTCTCCTTGACGTCGGGGATCTCCGGGTACGCGTCCGCGCCGACGAGCTCGTGGGTGAGGCCTGCGTCGGCGAGGATCGCGTGGAGTTCGGTGATCTTCCCGGCGTTGCGGGTGGCGAGGATCAGACGGGTCATGCTCCCGATTATCCCGGGGTGCAGACCTTCCCGATCTCGGTGGCCGCGTCGGTGATCGGCTTGATGTCCGGGGTGGTGTCGCCGTTGTTGACGGCGGTCTTCACGGATTCGACGCCCTTGGTCAGGTCGTCGACGGCCTTGGAGAGGTCCGCGTTGTCGGTGGTGTCCTGGAGCTTGCCGAGCTCCGTGGATATCTCGTTCAGGGCCTCGTTGAGCTGTGTCGGGTCGTTGGAGGCGTTGGAGACCGCCTGCGAGAGCTTGTCGACGCTGGTGGCGATCGCGTCGGCGGTGGCGACACAGTCCATCGCCTTGTCGAGTGCTCCGCAGCCGACGAGGGTGGTGGTGAGTACGGCTGCCGAGGCCATGGCGAGTGCGAGTCGGCGCTTCAAGACGGGTCCTCCCCGAGGGATATGGATGACGGGCGTACGGTCCTGCCGTACGCCCGTGTCCATGAAGACGCCGTTGGGGCCTACAGAGTTCCTTCGAGGGCCTGGCGCTGGATCTCGGCGAGTTCGGCGCAGCCGCCGGAGGCGAGGTCGAGGAGGGCGTTGAGCTCCTTGCGGTCGAAGGGCTCCGCCTCGGCGGTGCCCTGGACCTCGACGAAGCGGCCGTCGCCGGTGCAGACGACGTTCATGTCGGTCTCGGCGCGGACGTCCTCCTCGTAGCAGAGGTCGAGGAGGGGGGTGCCGTCGACGATGCCGACGGAGACGGCGCCGACGGTGCCGGTGAGGGGCTTGCGGCCGGCCTTGACGAGCTTCTTGCCCTGGGCCCAGGTGACGGCGTCGGCGAGGGCGACGTAGGCGCCGGTGATGGCGGCGGTGCGGGTGCCGCCGTCGGCCTGGAGGACGTCGCAGTCGAGGACGATGGTGTTCTCGCCGAGGGCCTTGTAGTCGATGACGGCGCGCAGGGAGCGGCCGATGAGGCGGGAGATCTCGTGTGTGCGGCCGCCGATCTTGCCGCGGACGGATTCGCGGTCGCCGCGGGTGTTGGTGGCGCGCGGGAGCATGGAGTACTCGCCGGTGACCCAGCCTTCGCCGCTGCCCTTGCGCCAGCGCGGGACGCCTTCGGTGACGGAGGCGGTGCAGAAGACCTTGGTGTCGCCGAAGGAGATGAGGACGGAGCCCTCGGCGTGCTTGCTCCATCCGCGTTCGATGGTGACGGGGCGGAGCTGTTCGGGGGTACGGCCGTCGATACGAGACATGCTCCGAGCGTAGCCGTACGCGGAGGGGCCCGGTCCCCTGCCGGACCGGGCCCCTGCGGCCGATGGGGCTGGTTACATCATGTCTTCGATGTCGGCGGCGATCGGGTCGGCGTCGGTGCCGATGACGACCTGGATCGCGGTGCCCATCTTGACGACGCCGTGGGCGCCGGCGGCCTTGAGGGCGGCTTCGTCGACCTTGGAGGGGTCGACGACCTCGGTGCGCAGGCGGGTGATGCAGCCCTCGACCTCTTCGATGTTGTCGATGCCGCCGAGCCCGGCGACGATCTTCTCAGCCTTGCTGGCCATGTTTTCTCCCTGTCCGTTCCTGTTCAAAGAACGTGAGTCCCGGCGCACCGTTGGTCCGCTTTGTCACGGTAACCCACGGTTGGCCCAACTTCGCGAGCGAGTGCCCTCGTTCTGCCGAATGATGACGATCACCGGCGGCCTGCCCTCGGCGGGCTACGGGAGCCTATCGCAACTGGTCTACACCACCTCTACTCCGCCAGTGGCAACGTCAGCAGGGCTCGGCATGTTCCGGGTTCAGGGAGGACGCCGATGAGTACGGACAGCGCCGCGGCCGCGCCGAGGAAGTCGATGTGGGGCGGCCTGTTCCAGGGGCTGCAGAAGATGGGGCGCAGCCTCCAGCTCCCCATCGCCGTCCTCCCGGCGGCCGGCATCCTCAACCGCCTCGGTCAGCCCGACGTCTTCGGCGCCGAGGGTCTGGGCTGGGACAACGTCGCCAAGGTGATGGCAGGGGCGGGCGGGGCGCTGCTCGACGGCAATCTGGGTCTGCCCCTGCTGTTCTGCATCGGTGTGGCGATCGGCCTGGCCAAGAAGGCGGACGGCTCGACCGCGCTGGCGGCGACGGTCGGCTTCCTCGTCTACTACAACGTGCTGCGCCAGTTCCCCGAGACGTGCCCCGAGGGCACGGTGGACATCAACGGGGGCTGCCTCGCGCCCGAGCAGGCCTTCACCGGGTACACGTACCAGAACCCGGGCGTCTTCGGTGGCATCGTCATCGGTCTGCTGGCGGCCTGGTTCTGGCAGCGGTACCACCGGGTGCGGCTGGTGGACTGGCTGGGCTTCTTCAACGGCCGGCGGCTCGTGCCGATCATCATGACCTTCGTCGCGATCGCCTTCGCGTCCCTGTGCCTCTGGGTCTGGCCGCCGATCGGCGACGCGCTGGAGAACTTCAGCGACTGGCTGGTGGGCCTGGGCGCCTGGGGTTCGGGCATCTTCGGTGTCGCCAACCGCGCGCTGCTGGTGATCGGCCTGCACCAGTTCCTGAACGTGCCCATCTGGTTCCAGTTCGGCACGTACGAGAGGCCGGACGGCACGACGGTCCACGGCGACATCCCGATGTTCCTCGCGGGCGACCCGGAGGCCGGCCAGTTCCTGACCGGCTTCTTCCCGATCATGATGTTCGCCCTCCCTGCGGCCGCCCTGGCGATCACCCACTGCGCCAAGCCGCGCCGGCGCAAGGAGGTGGGCGGCATGATGCTGTCGGTCGCGCTGACCTCGTTCGTCACCGGCATCACGGAGCCGATCGAGTACTCGTTCCTCTTCATCGCCCCCCTGCTGTACGCGATCCACGCGCTGCTCACGGGTGTGTCGATGGCCGTGACCTGGGCGCTCGGGGTCAAGGACGGCTTCAGTTTCTCCGCGGGCCTGATCGACTACGTCATCAACTGGAACCTGGCGACGAAGCCGTGGCTGATCATTCCGATCGGCCTGGGCTTCGCTCTCGTCTATTACGTGATCTTCCGGTTCGCGATCACCAGGTTCGATCTTCCGACGCCCGGCCGCGAGCCGGACGAGCTGGAGGAGGAGATGGACCGGGACACCACCAAGGCGTAGCGCGAGGCGGCGTGATTCGGGGCTTTCGCCCCGTTGCCGTGAGACGGAAGGCCCCAGGACCGCACGGTCCTGGGGCCTTCCGCCGTTCACACCCAGCTATGGCTCGGGCACGGAGAATTCGCAGGTTCCTTATCTAAGTCTCACGTGCTAAAACTGGTCTACACCACTCATTGGTGTAGACCACGCGGTCCAGTCCACCGCGTTCCACGAGACGCCGCCGTCACCCCCTTTTTCTGACCTCTGGCGGCGCCTTGCCTTACTGGAGGAAGTTGATGAGTACGGCCACCGCCCAGGCCGCCGCTCCCGCGAAGAAGCGCGGATCCGGCCTGTTCCAGGGCCTGCAGAAGGTCGGTCGCAGCCTGCAGCTGCCGATCGCCGTTCTGCCGGCCGCGGGTATCTTGCTCCGTCTCGGCCAGCCTGACGTCTTCGGCAAGGACGGCCTCGGATGGGACAAGGTCGCCTCCGTGTTCGCCACGGCCGGTGACGCAGTCTTCGCCAACCTGCCGCTGCTGTTCTGCATAGGCGTGGCCATCGGCTTCGCCAAGAAGGCCGACGGCTCCACCGCCCTGGCCGCCCTCGTGGGCTTCCTGGTCTACAGCAACGTCCTCAAGGCGTTCCCGGTCACCGACGCCGTGGTCAACACCACCGCCAACAAGGGTGTCGACGTCGCCGCGACGTACAACAACCCGGGCGTCCTCGGCGGCATCCTGATGGGTCTGCTCTCCGCGGTCCTGTGGCAGAAGTTCCACCGCACCAAGCTGGTCGACTGGCTCGGCTTCTTCAACGGCCGCCGTCTCGTCCCGATCATCATGGCCTTCGTCGGCACGCTCGTCGGCGTCGTATTCGGCCTCGTCTGGGAGCCCATCGGCAACGGCATCTCCAGCTTCGGCGAGTGGATGACCGGCCTCGGCGCCGGTGGCGCCGGCCTCTTCGGCCTGATCAACCGCGCGCTGATCCCGGTCGGCATGCACCAGTTCGTGAACACCGTCTCCTGGTTCCAGATCGGTGACTTCACCAACGCGGCCGGCGAGGTCGTCCACGGTGACCTGAACCGCTTCTTCGCAGGTGACCCGAGCGCCGGAATCTTCATGTCGGGCTTCTTCCCGATCATGATGTTCGGCCTGCCGGCCGCCGCGCTCGCCATCGCGCACGCCGCCCGCCCCGAGCGCCGCAAGGCCGTCATGGGCATGATGCTCTCCCTCGCGCTGACCTCCTTCGTCACCGGTATCACCGAGCCGATCGAGTTCACGTTCATGTTCATCGCGCCGCTGCTGTACGCGATCCACGCGGTCCTCACCGCCATCTCGATGGCCGTGACCTGGGCGCTCGGTGTCCACGCGGGCTTCACCTTCTCCGCGGGCTTCATCGACTACGCGCTGAACTGGAACCTGGCGACCAAGCCCTGGATGATCATTCCGATCGGTCTGGTCTTCGCCGCGATCTACTACGGCGTCTTCCGCTTCGCGATCACCAAGTTCAACCTCCCGACCCCGGGCCGCGAGTCCGACGAGGAGATCGAGGACCTCACCAAGGCGTGAGCCTCACCCGAACGACGGAAGGGCCCCGGAACCGAGACACGGTTCCGGGGCCCTTCCCGTACGCGCGGTATCCCTCAGGTGCTCAGACCTCGTAGACCGCGCCCGCGTACGCCAGCTCCGACGGCCCGTCGTACACCGCCCGGGCGTCCGCCAGGTTCTGCCGGCCGTCCGTCCACGGCGGGATGTGCGTGAGCACCAGCCTGCCCACCGAGGAGCGGGCCGCCTCCGCGCCCGCCTCGCGGCCGTTGAGGTGGAGGGCCGGGATGTCCTCCTTGCCGTGCGTGAAGGACGCCTCGCACAGGAAGAGGTCCGCACCGTCCGCGAGTTGGTGCAGGGATGCGCAGACCCCCGTGTCGCCGGAGTACGTGAGCGTCCGGCCGCCGTGCTCGATGCGGATGCCGTACGCCTCCACCGGGTGGCACACCTTCTCCGTCCGGACGGAGAACGGGCCCAGCTCGAAGGTCCCGGACCTCAGGGTCCGGAAGTCGAACACCTCACTCATCGACTTGTCCGAGGGGGTGTCGGCGTACGCCGTGGTCAGGCGCTGTTCGGCGCCCTCCGGGGCGAAGACCGGGATCGCGTCGCAGCGTCCGCCCTCGTGGCGGTAGTAGCGGGCCACGAAGTATCCGCACATGTCGATGCAGTGGTCGGCGTGGAGGTGGCTGAGGAAGATGGCGTCGAGGTCGTACAGACCGATGTGGCGCTGCAGCTCGCCGAGGGCGCCGTTGCCCATGTCGAGGAGCAGCCGGAAGCCGTCGGCCTCTACGAGGTAGCTCGAGCAGGCCGAGTCCGCGGACGGGAACGACCCGGAGCAGCCGACGACGGTGAGCTTCATGGAGCGTGAACCTCCGAGGGCGGAGAGCGGCGGGGGAGGTCTTGCGATGCGTCGAGCGTAAGGCGCGTCGCGCTCCGTCGCTCCTCCGTGGCGGCCCGTTGTGGGCGAACTCACGGGCTCTGTCACCGGTTCGGATGGAACTGGGGCGAGAGGGCGCGGGGTACGTGCGGACGGTAACGTCGTGGGCTATGGACACGTCCTGGTGGCCGGCGCTCGTCGCGGTCGTGGTGATCGCGCTGGTCGCGGCGGTGGTGGACGGCCGGAAGCGCTCGGGCAGGCGGCGGCCCGACGGCCGTACGGGCGCTTCGGGAGGCCGGAGCCGTACGCCGGGAGGCCGCGGTCGCGCGCCGGGAGGCCGTACGCGGCCGCCCGCGCGGCCGGGCGCGCCCGCGAAAGCACCGTCGAAGGCGCCCGCGCGGCTCCCCCGTGCGGGCGAGATCTGGTGGGCGGACGTGCCCTACGAGGACGGGCCGGGATCCAAGGACCGGCCCTGCCTGGTGCTGGCGCTGCGCAGGAACTCCGCGCTGGTCGCCAAGATCACGAGCAGGTACCACGACGAGCGGCAGGGGGTCATCGCGCTGCCGCCGGGGTCCGTGGGAGACGCGCAGGGACGGCCGAGCTTCCTGGAGACGGACGAGCTGCGGGAGGTCCCGGTGGCGGAGTTCCGCCGCAGAGTAGGAACGGCGGACCCGGTCGTATGGGACCAGGTCCGCCATCTGGCCACCTGAACGGGTGGCGACCTGAACACGCCCTAGGCCCAGAGCTGGCCCTGGACCGTCTCGATCGCCTCTTCGGTCGTCGCCGCCGTGTAGAGGCCGGTCGAGAGGTACTTCCAGCCGCCGTCCGCGACGACGAAGGCGATGTCCGCGCTCTCCCCCGCCTTCAGCGCCTTCGCGCCGACGCCGATGGCCGCGTGGAGCGCCGCGCCCGTGGAGACGCCGGCGAAGATGCCCTCCTGCTGGAGGAGTTCCCGGGTGCGGGTGACCGCGTCGGCGGAGCCGACCGAGAAGCGGGTGGTGAGGACCGAGGCGTCGTACAGCTCGGGGACGAAGCCCTCGTCGAGGTTGCGCAGCCCGTAGACGAGGTCGTCGTACCGCGGCTCGGCGGCGACGATCTTGACGTCGGGCTTGTGCTCGCGCAGGTAGCGGCCGACGCCCATGAGGGTGCCGGTGGTGCCGAGGCCCGCCACGAAGTGGGTGATGGAGGGCAGGTCGGCGAGGATCTCGGGGCCGGTGGTGGCGTAGTGGGCGCCCGCGTTGTCGGGGTTGCCGTACTGGTAGAGCATCACCCAGGAGGGGTTCTCCGCCGCGATCTCCTTGGCGACCCGTACGGCCGTGTTCGACCCGCCGGCCGCGGGGGACGAGATGATCTCGGCGCCCCACATGGCGAGCAGCTGGCGACGCTCCTCACTGGTGTTCTCCGGCATGACGCAGACGATGCGGTAGCCCTTGAGCTTGGCCGCCATCGCCAGCGAGATGCCGGTGTTGCCGCTGGTCGGCTCCAGGATGGTGCAGCCGGGGGTGAGCCGGCCGTCCTTCTCGGCCTGCTCGATCATGTGGAGCGCGGGGCGGTCCTTGACCGAGCCGGTCGGGTTGCGGTCCTCCAGCTTGGCCCAGATGCGGACGTCGTCCGACGGGGAGAGCCGGGGCAGGCGGACCAGGGGCGTGTTGCCGACCGCCGCGAGCGGGGAGTCGTAACGCATGTGGATCAGACCATGCCGCCGGCCACGGCCGGCAGGATCGTGACGTTGTCGCCGTCGGCCAGCTTGGTGTCGATGCCGTCGAGGAAGCGGACGTCCTCGTCGTTGAGGTACACGTTGACGAAGCGGCGCAGCTGGCCGTTGTCCACGATGCGGGCCTCGATCCCGGCGTGGCGCGTCTCCAGGTCGGCGAAGAGCTGGGCGAGCGTCTCACCGGTGCCCTCGACGGCCTTCTGGCCGTCGGTGTAGGTGCGGAGGATGGTCGGGATGCGGACCTCGATGGCCATGGCGTGGGCTCCTGTTTTCGGGAGTCGGGAGTGGCGTGGAAGGCGCGCGGCTGTCGGCCCCCGCGCGGGGTGGTGCTGCTGGGTGCGCCGTGGGCGCACCTGCTCACATCGCGCTGGCGAAACGGCACAGGTCGACGTGCAGTCGCGCCACGAGCAGCGCGCTGCCCGGCGTCGTCACTTCGCTCACGTCGTGGGAAACCATGCGGTCATCGTATCGATTCCCGGTCCGGGTTTCGGAATGTGATCTCACATGACGGACGGTTCGTGCTCGACTGGCGGACCTGGCAGGTAGAAGACGGTCGGTGTGCCGGTCCGCGGATGCGGGATGACCTCGGCTTCCACGCCGTACACCGCCCTGAACAGGGCCGGGGTGAGAACGCCGGCGGGCGTCCCCTCGGCGACGACGCGGCCGCGCTCCAGGACGTAGAGGCGGTCGCAGTAGGCGGCCGCGAGGTTGAGGTCGTGCAGGGCGAGGAGGTTGGTGGTTCCCAAGTCCCTTACGAGACGCAGGACTTCGAGCTGGTAGCGGATGTCGAGGTGGTTGGTGGGCTCGTCCAGGACGAGCAGCGCCGGCTCCTGGACGAGGGTACGGGCGACGAGGGCGCGCTGGCGTTCGCCGCCGGAAAGGGTGGGGTAGGGCCGGTCGGCCAGCTCGGCGATGCCGACCCGGGCCAGGGCGCTCTCGGCGCGGGCCAGGTCGGAGGCGTCGTCGCCCTCCCAGAAGCGCTTGTGCGGGGAGCGGCCGAGGGCGACGAGCTCGCGGACGGTCAGCTCGAACTCGGTGGCGCCCTCCTGCGGGACGACTCCGATCCGGCGGGCGCGCGCCCTGGGGCCGAGGGCGGTCAGGTCGTCGCCGTCGAGGAGGGCGCGGCCCGCGGTGGGGGTGAGGGTGCCGTAGACGCAGCGCAGGAGGGTGGTCTTGCCGCTGCCGTTGGGGCCGACGAGCCCGACGGTCTCGCCGGGGCGGGCGGTGAGGTCGGCGTCGCGCAGTCGCGTCCCGTACGAGAGTCGCTGGAGGCGCAGTTCGGTCATACCGGGCTCCCTTCCGCGCGGCGGCGCATGAGCCAGAGGAAGAACGGACCGCCGGTGAGGGCGGTGAGGACGCCGACGGGGATGTCCTGGGGCGCGGCGACGGTACGGGCGGCGAGGTCGGCGAGGATCAGGGCGAGCGCGCCGCCGAGCGCGGCGACCGGCAGGAGGCGGCGGTGCGGCGCGCCGACGGCCATGCGGGCGGCGTGCGGGACCATCAGGCCGACGAAGCCGACGGCTCCGCTGACGGAGACCATGACGGCGGTGACGAGGGAGGCCAGGACGAAGACGACGGCGCGGAAGCGGGCGGTGTCCAGGCCGAGGACGGTCGCGCCCTCCTCGCCGACGAGGAGCAGGTCCAGGGGGCGGGCGAGGGTGAGCAGGGCGGCGACGCCGAGGACGAGGACGGCGGCGGGCAGGGCGAGGGTGTCCCAGCGGGCGCTGCCGAGGCCGCCGAGGGACCAGAACATCGCCTCCTGGAAGTGTTCGGGGCGGCCCGCGAGGACGAGGAGCAGGGTGGTCAGCGCGGAGAGGATGTACGAGACGGCGACGCCGGCGAGGACGAGCCGGGAGCCGGTCATCGTGGAGCCGCGGCGGGCGAGCGCGTAGACGAGGACCAGGGCGAGCAGGGCGCCGGCGAAGGCCCCGGCGGGCATGGCGACGGTGGTGGTGATCCCGCCGCCGACGCCGAGGACGAGCACGAGGACGGCCCCGGTGGACGCTCCCGAGGAGATGCCCAGGAGGAAGGGGTCGGCGAGGCGGTTGCGGACGAGGGCCTGGAGGACGGCGCCGACGACGGCGAGCCCGGCGCCGACGACCGCGCCGAGCAGGACGCGCGGCAGCCGGACGTCGAGCACGATCGTGCGGTACGGGGAGGGGGCGGCGCGGCCGGTGAGGATCTCGGTGACCGCGCCCACGGGTATCCGTACCGACCCGAGTGCGACCCCGGCGACGACGGCTGCCGCGAGCGCGGCGACCAGCCCCCCGAGGACGAGTGCGAACCGCCCGCGCCCGGCCGGCGCCGGAGCGGCCGGGGCCCGGCCCTCGGGGGCCGTGTCCCGTTCCGCTCCGGCGGCCGGGGACGGGGGCGGGGACGAGGTGGCGGTCATCGGGTCGGGTGGAGCTGGGTGGCGAGCTTCTCGATCGCCGCGGGGACCCGGACACCGAGGACGGCGTCGGAGAGCGGCAGGACGGCGAAGCGGCGGTTCTTGACCGCCGGGACGTCCTGGAGGGCCGGGTCGTCGAGGAGGCGCTTCTTCTTCTGTTCGACGGTCGTGGAGCCGTAGTCGTAGATGACGATCACCTCCGGCTTGCGGGCGACGACCTGCTCCCAGGTCGCGTCCCCGAAGGGCTTGCCGAGGTCGGCGAAGACGTTCCGGCCGCCCGCGAGGGAGATCAGCTCGTTGCCGATTCCCTTGCCTCCGGCGGTGAACGCGGTCTTGTCGCCGCTGTCGTAGACGAACACCGGGACAGGGGTGACCCCGTCGAGCCTCTGCCCGGTCGCCGTGACCGTCTTCTTCGCCCCGGCCGTCCACTCCGTGCCGCGTTCGGGGACGCCGAAGGTCCGGGCCACCTCGTCGACCTCGCGGTACAGGTCGGCGAGGGAGGAGGCGCCGGAGGGGCAGTACTCCATGTTCAGGCGGGTGTTGACGCCCGCCGCCTTCAGGTCGTCCCGGGCGCGTCCGGCCTTCGCGTCGAAGGCGCTGGAGTAGCCGCCGTAGACGAAGTCGGGGTTCGCGGCGAGCAGGGCCTCCTTGGAGGGGTACTCCTTGGCGAGGACCGGCAATGAGTCGTACGCCTTCTTGTACGCGGGCAGGATCCGGTCGTCGAGGTAGGCCGTGCCGACGAGGGACTTCTCCAGGCCGAGGGCGAGCATCACCTCGGTGACGTGCTGGTTCATGGTGACGACCCGCTGCGGCGGTGCCTGGTAGGTCGTCTTCACACCGCAGTTGGAGACGGTGTACGGGAACCCCGGTGCGGCCTTGGCGGCGGGGGCGTCCTTCTCAGCGGGGGCCGCGCAGGCCGCGAGCAGCGGGACGAGGGCGGCGGCGGGCAGCAGGGTACGACGGGGCCAGGTCATGGCGGACGAGCCTCCTCCGGGGATTTCCACGTCCCCAGTCGGTGGTGAGAGGCGGCAGGTCAGTTCCTGGCTTCCGGCCCCCGGAGGGGCCGGTCACAGTGGCGGGACCGTGCCGGATTCGCACCGGCTTCCTGGGTCCTGCCGCCCTGATGGTCGCGTCAGTGTCTCAGACGCCGTACTCCTCGACGACCTTCACGTCCTCCTCGGTCACGACGCCCTCGACGATCCGGTAGGAGCGGAACTGGAAGGGGCCCGCGCCGTCGGTGTCGGCGGTGGAGACGAGGACGTAGTGCGCGCCGGGCTCGTTGGCGTACGTGATGTCGGTACGGGACGGGTAGGCCTCGGTGGCGGTGTGCGAGTGGTAGACGATCACGGGCTCCTCGTCCCGGTCGTCCATCTCGCGGTAGAGCTTGAGGAGGTCGGCGGAGTCGAACTCGTAGAACGTGGGCGAGCGCGCCGCGTTCAGCATCGGGATGAACCGCTCGGGGCGGCCGCTGCCGGCGGGACCCGCGACCACGCCGCAGGCCTCGTCGGGGTGGTCCGCGCGGGAGTGTTCCACGATCTGGTCGTACAGGGCCCGGGTGATGGTCAGCATGTCCGACAGGATAAGCAGAGGGGCCGCTCCGTACCGAGGAGTGGTACGGAGCGGCCCGAATGCTGGACAGGCCGGGTCAGGAGCGCTTGGCGAAGGCCGCGCCCTCCGGGTTGCGGGCCTTCAGGACCAGGTAGGAGACCCCGAGGATCAGGCCCCACAGCGGCGCGCAGTAGAGCGAGATCCGGGCGTCCTTGTCGATGCCCATCAGCACGATGACCATGCCGATGAAGGCGAGGGCGAAGAGGCTGCACCAGATGCCGCCGGGCGCCTTGAAGGACGACTGGGGCAGCTCGCCGCGGTCGGCCTTGCGACGGAAGCGGACCTGGCAGACCAGGATCATGATCCAGGCCCACATGCCGGAGATGGTGGCGAAGGAGACGACGTAGTTGAAGGCGTCGCCGGGCCACTGGTAGTTGATCCAGACGCCCACCATCATCAGGCCGGCCGAGAACGAGGTGCCGACCAGCGGCAGACCGTTCTTGGTGAGCTTGGTGAAGAACTTCGGGCCCTGGCCGTTGAGCGCGAGGTCGCGCAGCATGCGGCCGGTGGAGTACATGCCCGAGTTGCAGGAGGAGAGCGCGGCGGTCAGGACGACGAAGTTCACGATCGCGGCGCCGACGCCGAGGCCCATCTTCTCGAAGGCCGCGACGAACGGGGATACGCCCGGCTGGAAGTGGGTCCACGGGACGACCGACAGGATCATGATCAGCGCGCCGACGTAGAAGACGGCGATGCGCCACGGCACGGTGTTGATGGCCTTGGGCAGGACGGTCTTCGGGTCCTTGGACTCGCCCGCCGTGACGCCGACCAGCTCGACGGCGAGGAAGGCGAACATGACCATCTGCAGGGTCATCAGGGTGGAGCCGATGCCCTTGGGGAAGAAGCCGCCCTCGGACCACAGCAGGGTCATGGAGGCGGTGTCACCGGCGTCGGAGAAGCCGATGGTGAGGATGCCGGCGCAGATGAGGATCATGCCGACGATCGCGGTGACCTTGACCATCGAGAACCAGAACTCGAGCTCGCCGAAGAGCTTGACGGAGATCAGGTTCGCGAGGAACAGCACGACCGTGAAGATCAGGGCGAACACCCATTGCGGCTGATTGAGCACGCCGTCGGTGTTCTTGGTCCAGTACTGCATGTACTCGGAGGCGGCGGTCACTTCGGTGATGCCGGTGACGACCCAGAAGAGCCAGTACGTCCAGCCGGTCACGAAGCCCGCGAAGGGGCCGATGAACTCCCGCGCGTACTCCGAGAAGGAGCCGGACACGGGGCGGTACATGAGGAGCTCGCCGAGCGCCCGCATGATGAAGAAGATGACGAGGCCCGCGATGGCGTACGCGAGGATCAGGCTGGGCCCCGCTTTGGAGATGCCCTTGCCCGCGCCCAGGAAGAGGCCCGTGCCGATGGCGCCGCCGATCGCGATCATCTGGATCTGGCGGGCGCCGAGTGCCCGGTGATAACCCTCGCCGTCGGCGGAGTCCGCGGCCTCACTGCCGTCGTGCTGCTTGTCGACCTGCACTGAGGTCATGGTGGTGCGCCTTTCTCCATGCTGTTCCGCGCCGACTGCGTCTGACTGCGGATCAGGTCCTGATCCCCCCGGATATGGATGGAGTGCTACCGGCGGTCAGCCGGCCGAAGCGCCCCCGGGAACAGGGGTGGCGTCCCCGGGCGGTCGTGAAGATTTATCACGGGGGAAACAGTGATCGAGGAGGGGGAATGTGGCGCACACCACATGAAAAAGCGGACAAAGGCCACTCAAGAGGACCAGTGAGAAGACTTCTTTGACGTATTCGTTATGCGGATTTGAGTGTCCGCTGAGCGAACGACGCACTACCGGCCGGTATCGGGGCGGCGAGTATCAGGCCCCGGACATCAGCGTCTCGACGAGTGACTCCTGAAGCGCGCCGAGCCAGAGGTATGCCATCACCATCGGCTTGCGCGGATCGGAGTCGGGCAGCCGGTACAGCTCGCCGCTCTCGTCCTCGTCGGTGACCTCCAGACGGGTCCCGATGGTCAGCCGGAGGTCGTTGAGCGCACCCAGCCACGAGCGGGACTCGTCGGGGGTGAGCTTGAGGACGACCCCGCCCTCGTCGTCCGAGGCGAGCCCGTCGAGGCTGCGGATCACCGCGAGGGCGTCCTGCCGCTTGCGGGCGCGCAGGTCGTTCTCGGTGTAGCGGCGGAAGTCGGCGGCGGCCGCGCGCAGCTCCTCGTCCTCGTCCCCGTACGCGTCGGGGAAGAGGCGCTTGAGCGCCGGGTCGCTCGGGGGCTCGCTCGGACCCTCGGCGAAGAGCGCGGCGAGCGGGTCCTCGCCCTCGACGGGTTCGTCGCCCGGCCCGAGCAGCTCCATGAGCTGGACGGCGAGGGAGCGCAGGATGGAGATCTCGACCTCGTCGAGCGCGACGGCGGCACCGCCGCCGGGCAGGGCCGCGAAGCGTCCGGCCATCAGCCGCGGTCCTGGGTGAGGGTCGCCCACAGCCCGTATCCGTGCATCGCCTGCACGTCGCGCTCCATCTCCTCGCGCGTCCCGCTGGAGACCACCGCGCGGCCCTTGTTGTGCACGTCGAGCATCAGCTTGTGCGCCTTGTCCTTGGAGTAACCGAAGTACGCCTGGAAGACGTAGGTCACATAGCTCATCAGATTGACCGGATCGTTGTGGACGAGAGTCACCCACGGCACGTCGGGCTCGACGACGGCGAAGGTCTCTTCGGCCGATTCGGTGCGTTCGATCTCAATAGGCGCGACGCTCACTTACCCCATGCTGCCACCTCAGGTGGGGCGTCGCACAAACGGGTCAGCCCGCGAGCCGAGAAATCGTCAGAGTGACGATTTCTGCGGTAGCATCGCTGACATGAACGCTGCGGACCTTGGGCTCCCGGTGGACGTACCGTCGACCGCGCTCTTCACCGATCAGTACGAGCTGACCATGCTGCAGGCGGCCCTCAGGGCCGGCACCGCCGACCGGCGCTCCGTCTTCGAGGTCTTCACCCGCCGGCTGCCCGAGGGGCGGCGCTACGGAGTGGTGGCCGGCACCGGACGGGTCCTCGACGCGGTGGAGAACTTCCGCTTCGACACGGACGTGCTCGGATTCCTGCGGGAGCAGGGCATCGTCGACGAGCCGACGCTGGCCTACCTGGCCGGCTACCGCTTCTCGGGCGACATCTGGGGCTACCCGGAGGGCGAGGTGTACTTCCCCGGCTCCCCGATCCTGCGGGTCGAGGGCTCCTTCGCCGAGTGCGTGCTCCTGGAGACCGTGATCCTGTCGATCCTCAACCACGACTCGGCCATCGCGGCGGCGGCCTCCCGGATGTCGGGCGCGGCCGGCGGCCGGCGGCTGATCGAGATGGGCGCCCGGCGCACCCACGAGCTGGCGGCCGTCGCCTCGGCGCGGGCGGCCTACGTCGGCGGCTTCGACTCCACCTCGGACCTCGCGGCCGGCTTCCGCTACAACATCCCGACCGTCGGCACCTCCGCGCACGCCTTCACCCTTCTGCACGACAGCGAGCGGGACGCCTTCCAGGCACAGGTCACCTCGCTGGGGCGCGGCACGACGCTGCTCGTCGACACCTACGACGTGGCCGAGGCCGTCCGTACCGCCGTCGAGGTGGCCGGCCCGGAGCTCGGGGCCGTACGGATCGACTCCGGGGACCTGCTGCTCGTGGCCCACCGGGTCCGGGCGCAGCTCGACGAGCTGGGCGCCACGGACACCAAGATCGTGGTCACCTCGGACCTGGACGAGTACGCCATCGCGTCGCTGGCGGCCGCGCCGGTCGACGCGTACGGCGTGGGCACGCAGCTCGTCACCGGCAGCGGCCACCCGACCTGCTCGATGGTCTACAAGCTCGTCGCCCGCGCCCGGTCGGCGGACCCGAAGGCTCCGCTGACGGCGGTGGCGAAGAAGTCGGTCGCGGGCAAGGCGTCGGTCGGCGGCCGCAAGTGGGCGGCGCGGCGGGTGGACGCGGAGGGCGTGGCCGAGGCGGAGGTCCTCGGCACCGGACCGGTGCCCGCCGGACTCGCCGACCGTCAGCTCCTCGTGGAGCTGGTCAAGGGCGGCGACGTAGTGGCACGGGAGCCGCTGGAGGCGGCGCGGGCGCGGCACTTCACGGCACGGGCCGCGCTGCCGATGTCGGCGATCCAGCTCTCCCGCGGCGAGCCGGTGCTGCCCACCGAGTACGTGTAACACCCTGCGAGGCCCCCTCCCGAAGGGAGGGGGAAGTCTCTAGGCTCGATGCCGTTCCCCGTGTCGACACCCCACCGTTCCCCCCGCCGGCCCACCGAAGGACACCCGCCATGCACCGCGCATTGATCGTCGTGGACGTTCAGAACGACTTCTGCGAGGGCGGCAGCCTCGCGGTGGCGGGGGGAGCGGACGTCGCCGCCGCCATCACCGACCTGGTCGGCGAGGCGGCGGGCGCGGCGTACCAGCACGTGGTGGCCACCCGTGACCACCACGTCGCCCCGGGGGACCACTTCTCCGACACCCCCGACTACGTGACGTCCTGGCCCGTGCACTGCGTCGCCGGTACGGAGGGCGTGGGCTTCCACCCGAACTTCGCGCCCGCCGTCGCCTCCGGCGCGATCGACGCCGTCTTCGACAAGGGGGCGTACGACGCGGCGTACAGCGGCTTCGAGGGGCGCGACGAGAACGGCGTCCCGCTCGCCGAGTGGCTGCGCGCGCACGAGGTGACCGAGGTCGACGTGGTGGGCATCGCGACGGACCACTGCGTACGGGCGACGGCGCTGGACTCGGCGCGCGAGGGCTTCCGTACGCAGGTCCTCCTCGACCTCACGGCGGGCGTCGCGAAGGAGACGACGGAACGGGCCCTGGAGGAGCTGCGCGGCGCGGGTGTCGAGCTCACGGGCAAGCCCGTCGTCTAGCCGGACGTCCCGCGGGCGCGCGGGCGGCCGGACGCCCTAGGAGGCCGTGGGCAGGGTCCGTATCGAGTGCCACAGCTCCTGGGTCGTGCTCGTCGTGGAGCGCCACAGGAGGCCGTCCGGGTGGTGCAGGACGGCGGTGATCTCGTCGGGCGTCGGCGGCTCCGCGTTGCCCCGGAGGTAGACCGCCCGCAGGCCCAGGTTCCGCAGCCGGGTCAGGGCGCGGGCGCGGTTGGCGGCGTGGACCAGGAAGCGGACCGTGACCCCGTCGCCCGCCGGGCTCGGGAGCCCTATCGCGACGACGACGCTCCCACCTGGCAACTTGCAGAAACCTCCACCGGGCATGCCGGAACCACTCCCCCTGTGCGTTTACTGTCAATAAGAACTTGGTCAGAGGCACCTAAACACGATCGGCCGCCGCCCGCTAGAGGGCGACGGCCGATCATGCTTTGACCTGCGGTGATGCAGATCTACTTCTGCGACGGACCCACCTGGACGGTCATCGTCTGGCCGTCCTTCGGCTCCTTGACGACCGCGATCTTGGTGTTGGTGTCAGTTACCTGGACACCGGCGCGCTCGGTCTGGGTGTACCAGTACGTGCCCCGTCGGTCGTCGAAGACCGGGACGCCGGGCTGCGACTTCACCCACGCCGGCACGCCCGCCTTGTGCAGCCGGATCGCGTCGGTGCGGTAGGTGCCGAACGTCGAGTCGTACGCCTGGACACGGTTGCGCATCAGGGTGCCGTCGGCGTTCTTCAGCGGCGTCGGGTGCGCGTCGATCGGAAGGATCAGACCCTGGCCGGGGTGGACGGCCGTGTTGTTGTCCTTCTGCGACGTGTCCCACTGCCAGATGAGCAGACCGTTCTGGTACGGGTAGTGCTCGACCCAGCTCGCCTTGTCACCCGTGAACCCGAAGTTGTACGGGCCGACCTTGAGGGTCGCGTCGTACGAGACGTACTGGCGGTTCTCCGCGATGTAGTACTGCTCGTACTCCTTCGTGAAGCCCTTGCCGATCCGCGAGAAGCCCTTCGCCGTCCAGCCGTTGTCGCCGTTCTCGACGTTGTCCGAGAAGACGGTGGCACCGTCGGCGGTCAGCGTGATGGCGTCGGCCGCGAAGCCCTTGCCGCCGGCGCCGCCGTCCGTCTGGTAGCGGAAGCGGAGGTCGAACTTCTTGCCCGCGTAGGCGTCGAGCGGGAAGACGAGCGGCTTGTACGCACCGGAGACGTCGGTCAGCGCCGGGGCGCCACTCGCGTCGCGGGGCAGCGGCTTGCCGTCCACCGTGCCGTCCAGGGCGGTCCAGTTGGCGCCGCCGTCGGTGGACACCTCGGTGTAGAGGTAGTCGTAGTCCAGCTCGATGTCGTACCAGCCCTTGAGCTCCAGGGTGGCCTTCGACTTGCCGGTCAGGTCGACGGAGCGGGTCAGGGTGTTCTTGAGGTCGTCACCCATGTCGCTCCACCACTGCGTGGCACCCTCGGCGGGCGCGACGACATCGGTGGTGACCTTCTTCTTCGGCAGCTCGACGACGAGCGCCTGGGGGTTCTTGGTGTTGTACTCGGCCACGCCCAGCTTGTGGGTGGACTTCGTACCACGCTGCTCGTTGCTCACCTTGGTGTAGTTGAGCCAGCCGAGCTGCAGCTTGTCCCAGGCGTTCATGTCGCCGGGCAGGTCGCCGATGGAGTCCTTGCCCCGGCCGAGCCAGGAGCCGGAGGACATCAGGGACCAGAAACCGGTCGAGTTCTCGGCGCCGGCCTTGCCCGAGGTGTCGTACAGGTCGGGCAGACCGAGGTCGTGACCGTACTCGTGGGCGAAGACGCCGAGGCCGCCGTTCTCGGGCTGCATCGTGTAGTCGCCGACCCAGACGCCGGTGTTGCCGACCTGCGTGCCGCCGGACTTGTTGTTCGACGGTCCGGTCTTGCCCGCGTCCGTGCCGTACGCGTACCAGCGGTGGGCCCACAGGGCGTCGCCGCCCTGGACGCCGCCGCCCGCCGACTCGTCCTCGCCCGCGTGGACGATCTGGAAGTGGTCGATGTAGCCGTCGGCCTCGTTGAAGTTGCCGTCGGCGTCGAAGTCGTACCGGTCCCACTGGTCGTACTGCGCGATGTCGGCCTTGATCTGGGCGTCGGTGCGGCCCTTGGCCTTCTGGTCCGCGGTCCAGGCGGTGACACCGTCGCGGACGGCGTCCCAGACGTTGGCGCAGTTGCTGTTGCCGCAGTAGTTCGAGCCGTAACGGGCCTCGTTGTACTCGACCTTGACCCAGTCCGAGACACCGCCCTCGACCGAGTACCGGCCGGAGGAGGTCTTCTCGTAGTACGTCTTCAGGGACTCCTTCGGCTGGCCCTTCTTGTCCTTGCCGGTGCCGAAGTACAGGTCCTGGAAGTGCTGCTGGTTGTAGTCCTTCTGCCAGGCCGTCGAGTTGTCCTTCGAGCGGTCCGGCTGGGCTATCTGGTTGTGCAGCGGGCCGGGCGTGCCGCCGAACTTCGGCTTCGGCTCGTCCGTCTCGTCGTCGGCGCGGTCGACCAGGGTGGTGTTGTCCACCTTGTCGCCGAACTCCACGAGGATCGTGAAGATCTTGTCCGTCTTCTCACGGCCCAGCTCGACGTACTTCTTGCTGTCGAGCTTGACGACCTGGGAGCCCCCGCGGCGCTCGACCTTGCTCTCGCCGCTCAGCACCTGCTCCAGAGCAGCCTTGCGCTGCTGCTCCTGCTGCTTGCTGTACGGTCCCTCGAGATCGTGGTCGACCGCCGTCTTGTCGACACCTGCACCCGGAGCCGGGTCGTGGCGCTCGATCGAGGCCGGTGCGCCCGGTCCCCTGTCGTCGGCGAAAGCGAAGGTCGAGGCGCTCGCGGCGGTGGCCGCGAGCGCCACGACGACTGCGGACGCTCTGATCGCCCGTCGTCTGTTGGTCACTTGATGATTCCTCCCCGGCGCCCGCGACCGCGCGGACCGAGGGTGGGGTGTCCGCGGGCGGGGTCGCGCGTCACAAGTGACGACATTCGACCGGAGTTACGAGAGAAAAGACAGACCTTGACTTGAACAGGCCAACTGCACTATGCAGGAGTCGTTTTCCGTTATCCGGACGGCAACCGGGCGCACCCGAAGAGGTCGTTGGAAGAAACGATGACTCCATGCGCCCCCCGTGCATCCACACCGTGGGTTAGGTCACGCTTACTACCCGTTTCGCTCGGGCATCCAGCATCGTAGAGTCGCTCGCCGGGGGTCCTCCGGCGCCAGCCAGGGGGAGCGACGAGCCGATGCTTCGAGGGACGGAACCCGTCATGCCGCGTCCGAACGCCGCACAGCTCGCCTACGGTTCGGCCACCGTCGTCTTCTCGACCGTCGCCCTGCTGCTGCTGTCCCGCACCACGAACGCGCTGGGGATCGTCGTCATCAGCGCCGCCGGACTGCTGCTCGGGCTGCTGGTCACGGTGACCATGCCGGTCCACCGCAGGCCCGCCGCCCCGGCACCCGTGCCACCACTCCCCCGGACGGACGAGATCCGGGTACCGGCCGCCCGCGTCGGTGCGGGGGCCGATTCCCGGATCGGCACGTGACGCCGGCGCCGTAGCCGCCCCGGCTACTGCGGGACCGACACCACCACGGTCTTGGCCGCCTTGTCGTGCAGGCCCTGCTTGTAGGGCTTGTCGACCAGGATCAGGATGAGCAGGAGCAGCGGCCACAGGCAGGCACAGCAGATCAGCGCGGGCAGCCAGAGCACGACCGCGCGGATCAGCGAGGCGTTCGTCGGCGGTGTGGAGCCGTCGTTGAGCATCGCGACGCGCAGCTTCAGCCACTTCTTGCCGAGCGTCTGGCCGCTGTTCGCCACCATCAGGGTGTCGTAGGCGACATACGCCACGATGGTGATGAGCTGGAAGACGAGACCGCTGCCCGTGCTGGTCGCCGTGATGGTGTCACCGAAGTCGTCGCCGTCGGTCGCCCGGTCGTAGATGTTGAACGGGATGCCGATGAGGGCGAGCGGGATGGCGACGATCAGCCAGTCGATGATCCGGGCGAGGATGCGCTTGCCGGAGTCGGCGAGCGGCGGCATCCCGGCCAGCGGATCCACACCCCCGTAACCGCCCCCGCCGCCGTAGGGCTGGGAGCCGTACGGCGGGGGCGGCGGCGGCATGTTGTCGTACGGAGAACCGGGCGGCGGACCCCCGGGAGGAGGACCCCCCGGCGGCGGACCCTCGGGAGGAGGGCCGCCCGGCGGCGGCGTCCCCTCGGGGGGTGGCGGCTGACTCCCGCTCCCGTACGGAGAGCCCCCCGACGGCGGCGAGGGCTCCTGCGGCTTCTTGACGAACGGGTCGTCCTCGGGCGGCTGGCCGGACGTCGGCTGGTCGTTGCTCATGGGGGCAGTGCATCCCGCGTGGCAGGGCCCCGCAATCGATCGCCGACCGTTCGGGGGACCGCCGTACGGGTCCCCCGGGGGCGGCCGTTAGCCGGCCACGAAGGTGTGGGCCGCCTTGTCGTGCCAGCACTGACGCCAGGGGCGGTCGAAGAGACACCACAGGACGTTCAGGACACCGAGGACGAGGAGTCCGAGCACGCTGTAGACGAGCCAGCGGCGCAGGGCCGCGCCGAACGTCGGCGGCTCGTGCGCCTCGATGTCCCGCACCTGGAGACCGCAGAGCTTCTTGCCGAGCGTACGGCCCCACTTGGCCGTGGGCAGCGCCTCGTACAGCACGCCGAGGACGAGGAGTGCGCCGAGCGCGATCCCGAAGTTGAGCGAGGTGGTGCCGTCCAGGAGCCAGACCTGGACGGTGACACCGGACTGCTTGGCCGCCTCGATCTTGGCGTCGATGTGGTCGAGCGCCGCCATGACGAAGGGGAAGGACGCGCCGCCGGCGAGCGCGCCGAGGACGAGGGTGTCGATGAACCGGGCGACCAGGCGCTTGCCGAGCCCGGCCGGGCGGGCGGCGGCCTGGGCACGGGCGGCCTGGAGGAACGGGTCCTCGACGGGCGGCTTCCAGGGCAGGACCGGCTGCTCCTGGTCGGCGGTCTGCGGGTGCTGGGCCTGCGGGGTCTGCTGGGCCTGCGGGGAGTGCTGGGCCTGCGGGGTCTGCTGGGCCTGCGGGGTCTGCTGGGCCTGCGGGGTCTGCTGGTGTGCCGCCGGGGCCGCGGCCGCCGCGGGCTGCGCCAGCTGGTGGACCTGCTGGGGCCACGAGGGGGCCCCGCCGCCGGGACCCGCGGTGACGGGGGCGGGTGCGGAGGCCGCTGGGGAGGGGGCGGGGTTCTGCGCCTGGGGCTGGGGCTGGGGCTGGCCGGGCACGTGCGGGAGGGGAGCCGGGGAGGGCTGCGCCCCGCCTCCCTGAGGGGCCCTGAGGGCCTGCGGTCCCTGCGGCACGTGCGCGTCACGCGTACCCTGCGGGCTCTGGGGGCCCTGCGGGCTCTGGGCGTTCTGCGGGGAGGCCGGTGCGCCCTGCGGTGGGAGCGCCCGGATCGTCATCGTGCCCTCCGGCACGGGCGCCTGACCGTCCGTCTTCGTCTGCCGCACGCCGGGCAGCGCGCCGCCCGTCGGGTCGGCGGCGGACGCCGGAGTGACCGGCATCCCGCCCAGCCGGGCCTGCGGACCGGACGGCCCGGCCGGCTTGGGCTCGGGGTCCGCGGCGCGGGCGGCGGCGACCCGGGGATCCTGCGCCGCCTGCTCGGCCTCGGGCGAGCCCCAGGAGACCCTGCGGTCCCGGTCGCCGCCGAACCCGGTCTGCCGCGAGACGTCCGCCTGCCATGCCGAGGCCGGCTCGGGCTCGGGCGCGGCGGCGGGCTCCTCGTCGAGGAAGACGGGTCCCGTCTCCTCCACGGCGGGCACGGGGGCCGGCGACGAGACGACGGGCGCCGGCGAGGAGACCACGGGCGCGGGCGAGGGGTTCGGGGCCAGGGCCGGACCCGGCGGCATCGCCGAGACCGGGGCCGCCGGAGGGAGTTCACCCTCACGGGGGGCCGGCCTGCTCGTCCCGGGCACCCAGGCGCCCCCGTTCCAGTACCGGATGTATCCGGGAATGGAGGGGTCCGGGTAGTACCCGGCCTGCGGTACCTCCCCGCCGGCTCCAGGAGGAGTAGCCACTGCCCCGACTCCGTTCCGTGACGACGCTTCTACGACCTCGGGCCCACGGGCCCAAGGAGGACAGTAACGAAGAACGGCGCCACAAGAAGAAAGAGGCCGCGAGAAACCTGCCTTCGAGCGACATACCCACAGAACCCGCCACTCACCGTCACGCTCGGGCCGACGGTCCCCTCGGAGAACTCCCGAAAAAACTTCTCCGAAGTCGCGTAATGGCGGGCCGCCGTCGCGCTCTCTCCGGGTGCGGGCCCGCCCCGGGCCCCGTACAGGGAGAGGACGTCAGCCATGCAGAACACCGAGAACACCGTCGTCGAGCGCGAGCTGGAGCTGAAGCTGGTGCTGTCGCCCGAGCGCTCCATCCCCGTCCCCGCGCGGCTCGCCTACCGCACCGACGACCCTTACGCCGTGCACATCACGTTCCACGTCGGTTCGGAGTACCCCGTCAACTGGACGTTCGCCCGCGAGTTGCTCGTCGAGGGTGTCTTCCGGCCCTGCGGCCACGGCGACGTCCGGATCTGGCCCACCAAGGTCGACGGCCGCGACGTCGTCCTCATGGCGCTCTCCTCCCCCGACGGCGACGCGCTGCTGGAGGCGCCGTCCGCGCAGGTCTCCGCCTGGCTGGAGCGGACCCTGCGCGCCGTCCCGCCGGGCACCGAGTCCGAGCAGCTCGGCATCGACGAGGGGCTCGTCGAGCTGCTGGCCACCACCTCGGTCGCCGACGACCTCTGGCTGCACGACCCGTGGCCGTCGGACGAGTCGCAGGACGGTGAGGCGTGAGGGGAGCAGTGAGGTACGGCGTGAGGTACGGCGTGAACGGAGCGGCGAAGAGATCAGAAGAGCTTTCCGGGGTTCAGGATCCCGAGCGGGTCGAAGGTCCGCTTGATGCCCTGCTGCAGCTCCACGCCCACCGGTCCCAACTCCTGCGCCAGCCAGTCCTTCTTCAGGGTGCCCACGCCGTGCTCGCCGGTGATCGTGCCGCCGAGTTCGAGTCCGAGCGCCATGATCTCGTCGAAGGACTCCCGCGCCCGCCGCGACTCGTCCTCGTCCGCGTGGTCGAAGCAGACCACGGGGTGGGTGTTCCCGTCGCCCGCGTGCGCGCAGACACCGATGGTCAGGTCGTACTTCGCGGCGATGGCGGCCGTCCCGTCGAGCATCGCGGCCAGTTTCGTCCGCGGTACGCAGACGTCGTCGATCATCGTCGCGGACTTGATCGTCTCCAGGGCGGTCAGGGAGAGCCGGCGCGCCTGGAGGAGGAGATCGGACTCGGCCGCGGACTCGGCCGGTACGACCTCGGTGGCCCCGGCCGCCCTGCACAGCTCGCCGACGGCGGCCAGATCGGCCGCGGGGTCGGGGGTGTCGAAGGCACACAGGAGGAGCGCTTCGGTGGTGTTGGGCAGCCCCATGTTCGCCATCGCGTTGACGGCGCGGATGGTGGTGCCGTCCATCAGCTCCAGCAGAGACGGCGTATGGCCGCGCTCCATGATCGCGCAGACGGCCTCGCAGGCGGCCGCCGATGAGGGGAACTCGGCGGCGAGCGCGAGCTGCTGGGGCGGCTGCGGGCGGAGCGCGAGGGTCGCGCCGACGATGATGCCGAGGCTGCCCTCCGAGCCGACGAAGAGCCGGGTCAGGTCGTATCCGGCGACGCCCTTGGCGGTGCGGCGGCCGGTGGAGAGCAGCCGCCCGTCGGCGAGGACGACGTCGAGGCCGAGGACGTACTCGGCCGTCACCCCGTACTTCACACAGCACAGGCCGCCGGACGCGGTGCCGATGTTCCCGCCGATGGTGCACGTCTCCCAGCTGGAGGGGTCCGGCGGGTAGGAGAGGCCGTGCTCGTTGACCGCGCGGGACAGGACGGCGTTGACCACGCCGGGTTCCACGACCGCGATCCGGTCGACCGGGTTGACCTCCAGGATCCGGTCCATCCTGACCAGCGAGAGCACGATGCAGCCCTCTGAGGCGTTGGCGGCCCCGGACAGGCCGGTGCGCGCGCCCTGGGGGACGACCGGGACGCGCAGCGCGGTCGCGGTGCGCATGACGTGCTGGACCTGCTCGACCGTGCGCGGGAGGACGACGGCAGCGGGGGTGCCGGCCGTGCAGAAGCTCGCCATGTCGTGGGTGTAGGAGGCGGTGACGTCCGGGTCGGTGATCAGCGCCTCTGCGGGCAGACCCGCGCGCAGGTCCGCGTGGAGCCGCGTCAGAAGATCGTCCATGCGTCCAGCCTGGCACCCGGGGCCATCGGTGTGAACCCGCCGTCGTGGTCCTTCGTGTGCTCTTCGTACAGGCGCACAGTGAGCGGCATGAAGACGGAGAACGTGTCGAGAGCGGTCCTGGCCGCGGGGGTGGGTGCGGTGCTCGCGGCGACGGCGCTGCTGTACGCCCCCGATCTCGCACCCGGTCTGTTCGGCGACGGGAAGCGGCCCGCCCCCGGTCCCGCGGAGCGCGCGGTGATCGCGGCGAACGCCGGGGCGCAGGCCTCGCTGCCCGACCTGGGAGCGCTGATCGGCGACCGTGAGAAGTGGCTGAAGGACCATCCGGCGGACGAGGTGTCGTGGGCCGTGCTCGGGGCGGCGTACACCGAGCGGGGCGTGCGGCTCGGCGACGTGACGTACTACCCGCGGGCCGAGCGGGCCCTGAACCGTTCCCTGGAGGTACGGCCCGCCTCACGCGGGAACCTCGACGCGCAGCTGGGGCTCGGCGCCCTGGCCAACGCTCGGGGCGACTGGCGGACGGCCAGGACCTGGGGCGAGGCGGTGCGCGCGAAGGCCCCGAAGCGCTGGCCGGTGTACCCGGTGCTGATCGACGCGTACAACGGGCTCGGCGACTACAAGTCCGCCCAGCAGGCCCTTTCGGCCCTGGAGGAGCTGCACTCGGGTGCGGCGGTGAGCACGAGGGTCGCGCAGGGGTACCGCAACCGGGGCTGGCGCGAGGACGCGGCGGTGGCGGCGCTCGACGCGGTGGCGCGGGCGGAGACCGGCGCGGAGAAGGCGGCGGCGTACGCGCGGCTCGGGGATCTGGCGTGGGAACGGGGCGAGCCGGAGGAGGCGGTGACCCAGTACGGGTCGGCCCTGCGTCTCGTGAGGGACCACGGGCCGTCGCTCGCCGGACGGGGCCGGGCACTCGCGGCGCTGCACCGCACGGACGAGGCGATGCTCGACTACCGGGCGGCGCTCGCGCGGCTGCCCCGGCCCGAGTACGTCCTGGAGGCGGGCGAGCTGTACGAGTCGCTGGGCCTGGACGGCGAGGCGCACGCGCAGTACGAGCTGTTGCGGTCGGGGTCCTGGCCCGGCGGGGAGGTCGCCCTCGGCCTGTTCGAGGCGGACCACGGCGACCCGGCGGCGGCGGTGCGGACGCTGCGGGCGGAGTGGGCGCGCGGGCACCGGTCGGTGCAGATGGCGGACGCGCTGGGGTGGGCGCTCTTCCGGGCCGGGAAGCCGAAGGAGGCGCTGGAGTACGCGAAGAGGGCGACGGACGAGGGGCTGCGCAGCGCGCTCTTCGCGTACCACCGGGGGGAGATCGAGCGGGCGGTGGCGGAGTACGGGCCGGCGCGCCGGCATCTGGCGGAGGCGCTGCGGATCAATCCGGAGTTCTCGCCGCTGCTGGCACCGAGGGCGAGGCAGTCGGTCCGCGAACTGGGCGACCCCCCGGACACCCTCCCGGAAGAACTCCGCGAGTCCCCTCCTGAGCCCCCGAACGCCTCGGAAGCGCCGCCGACGGCGAAGGCACCGGCTACACCCGTTGCGGGTAATCGTTCCGCCGGGGCGGCAGGGGGGTCGCCTCGGACGGAGTCCGGGGAAGGGTGGGCACAACCCACGACGGCGCCGCACCCGTAGGCACCGCAGGCACGGGGAGCCTGGGCCCGGCAAGGGCACCGTCCCGTGTGCCCACCCTCCCCCAGACTCCGTCCGGGGGGGACCCGCGACCGGGACGGCGCGGACCGCGGGCAGTGCGGAGCCCCCACGCCCCGGCGGGACGATTACCCACACGGGGGGGCACGCAGGTACCACCGCGCTCCGGCGCCTCCCCCGCGGGCGCCGGAGCGCGAAAGACGGGCCCGGGGCAGACACCCGCCCGGGCCCGCCGGTCTTCGCGGACTACAGGTTCCCGCGCTTCTCCTGCTCCCGCTCGATCGCCTCGAAGAGGGCCTTGAAGTTGCCCTTGCCGAAGCCCATCGAGCCGTGACGCTCGATCATCTCGAAGAAGACGGTCGGACGGTCCTGGACCGGCTTCGTGAAGATCTGCAGCAGGTACCCGTCCTCGTCGCGGTCGACGAGGATCTTCAGCTCACGCAGGGTCTCCACCGGCACGCGCGTCTCGCCGGCCCACTCGCCGAGCGTGTCGTAGTACGAGTCCGGGGTGTCGAGGAACTGGACACCGGCGGCGCGCATGGAGCGGACCGTCGCGACGATGTCGTTGGTGGCCAGCGCGATGTGCTGGACGCCCGCACCGCCGTAGAACTCCAGGTACTCGTCGATCTGCGACTTCTTCTTGGCGATCGCCGGCTCGTTGATCGGGAACTTCACCTTGAGGGTGCCGTCCGCGACGACCTTCGACATCAGGGCCGAGTACTCGGTCGCGATGTCGTCGCCCACGAACTCCTTCATGTTCGTGAAGCCCATGACCTTGTTGTAGAAGCCGACCCAGTCGTTCATCTTGCCGAGCTCGACGTTGCCGACGCAGTGGTCGATGGCCTGGAAGGTGCGCTTGGCCGGCGGCTCGACGATGGGGGAGGCGGCGACGAAGCCCGGCAGGTAGGGGCCGTCGTAGCCGGAGCGCTCGACGAGGGTGTGGCGGGTCTGGCCGTACGTCGCGATGGCGGCGAGGACGACGGTGCCGTTCTCGTCCTTCACCTCATACGGCTCGGTGATCCCGGTGGCGCCGTGCTCGACGGCGTAGGCGTACGCGGCGCGCGCGTCGGGCACCTCGATCGCCAGGTCGACGACGCCGTCACCGTGCTCGGCGACGTGCTCGACGAGGAAGCGGCCCCAGTCGGTGGAGGCCTTGATGACGGAGGTGAACACGAAGCGGGCGGCGCCGTTCGTCAGGACGTAGCTGGCGGTCTCGCGGCTGCCGTTCTCCGGTCCGGAGTAGGCGACGAGCTTCATGCCGAAGGCCGTGGAGTAGTAGTGCGCGGCCTGCTTGGCGTTGCCGACGGCGAAGACGACCGCGTCCATTCCCTTCACGGGGAAGGGATCGGCCTGCCGCGCCGTGGAAGGGGTGTGATCGATGGTCTCAGTCATGACGGCAGAGTCCCGCCGATCGGCAAGCTGCGCAATAGTTCGCCGAGCGGCTGGGCAACCTGTACAGCCGCAGGCCAGTATGGCCGGGAGACTTGTACAGGATGACCATGAGGAGGCCTCTGTGGCGATCGATCATCTGGACGGCCGGTTGATCGTGCTTCTCGCACGAGAGCCGCGGATCGGGGTGCTGGAGGCGTCGCGCCGGCTGGGCGTGGCGCGCGGCACGGTGCAGGCGCGTCTGGACCGTCTTCAGGCGCAGGGGGTGATCCGCGGCTTCGGCCCGCAGGTCGATCCGGCGGCGCTCGGCTATCCGGTGACCGCGTTCGCGACGCTGGAGATCAAGCAGGGGCAGGGGCCGGACGTACGGGAGCACCTGGCGACCGTGCCCGAGGTCCTGGAGCTGCACACGACGACCGGGCACGGCGACATGCTCTGCCGACTGGTGGCGCGCTCCAACGCGGACCTCCAGCGGGTGATCGACCGGGTCGTCGGCATCGAGGGGATCGTGCGGGCCTCCACGGCGATCGTGATGGAGAACCCCGTACCGCTGCGGATCATCCCGCTGGTGGAACAGGCTGCGGAGGACGGGCCGCTGTAGCCGCCTCCTGCCCCTCCCCGACTTCCGAAGAAGTAGTTGCAAAGAAACCCTTGCAAGCCTTCCTTTGCAACTCTACTGTGGAGCCATGCCCGAGCCCGAGAAGCCCAGGAAGCCCGAGAGCCGCACACTCGACCCGCGCTCGCTGCGCGGGCTGGCCCACCCGCTCCGGATCCAGCTGCTGCGCGCCCTGCGTCACCACGGCCCCGCCACCGCCTCGCAACTCGCCGAGCGGCTCGGCGAGTCCAGCGGCGCGACCAGCTACCACCTCCGCCAGCTCGCGGCGCACGGCTTCGTCGAGGACGACCCGACGCGCGGCAAGGGGCGGGAGCGGTGGTGGAAGGCGGCCGTGCAGGGCACGACGTTCGACGAGTCGCTCTACCACGACCCCGACCCCGAGGTCAGGGGCGCCGTGGAGGTCTACCTCCACGAGATCGCGACCATCCACACCCAGGAGCTCAACACCTGGCTCGGCACCCGGCAGGAATGGGACGAGAGCTGGCTCGGCGCCTCCGACATGAGCGACTTCACCCTCCGCCTGCCGCCGGAGCGGCTGCGCGAACTCAGCGAGAAGATCCACGAGTTGATCGGCTCCTACAGCGAGGCCGCCGGCACCGACACCCCGGGCGCCGCCCGCGTACGGATGCACCTGCACGCGTTCCCCCAGTACGAGCACTGAGAAAGGGACCACGAGACCATGCACTCCGACATCCACCTCCGGCTCCACCAGCTCGACGCCGCCGAACTCCACAGGGCCGCCGCCGACTCCCTCCCCCGCGTCCCGGTCCGCTCGCAACTGGGCTGGGCCCTGGTCACGTTGGGGCTCCGTCTCGCCGTTCCCTCCCGGGCCGCCACCCCCCGCCGGATACCGCTCGCCGTATGAGCACCCCGGGGGGACGTGCTCCACTGGCCACCGTCCTGGCCGCCAACGCCATCTCCGTCACCGGCAATTCGCTCACCCTCATCGGCGTCCCGTGGTTCGCGCTCGACACCACGGGAAGCCCCGGAAAGGCGGGACTCGTCGCGTTCTGCGCGGCCCTGCCCGTCGTCGTCTCCGCGATCGTCGGCGGCCCGCTCGTCGACCGCGTCGGCCGCCGCCGGATCAGCGTCGCCTCCGACCTCGTCTGCGCCCTCGCGCTCGCCGCGATCCCGCTCCTGCACCGAGCGGGTGCGCTCCAGTTCTGGATGCTGTGCGCGCTGATGGCCGTGACCGGCCTCTTCCACGCTCCGGGCGAGACCGCCCGCTCCGTCCTCATCCCCGATCTCGCGGACCACGCCGGTACCCCGCTCTCGCGCGCCGCGAGCCTCTTCGACGCCGTCTCGCGGGGCGCCCGGATGGCCGGAGCCGCCCTCGCCGGCGTGCTCGTCGCGCTCCTCGGCGCCGACACCGTCCTGGTCCTCGACGCCGCCACGTTCGGGCTCTCCGCCCTGCTGATCCTCGTCGGCCTCCGGGGACTGCCGGCCGCGGCCCCGCTGCGGGACCCGGCCCCCTTCTCGCCCGCCCGCTACCGGGCCGATCTGCGCGAGGGCTACACCTTCGTCCTCCGGTCCCGGCTGCTCCTCGGCATCGTCCTGATGGTGATGGTCACCAACGGTCTCGGCCAGGGCTGGATCGCGGTGCTGCTGCCCGTCCACGCCCGCGACAACCTCGGCGGCCCCGCCGTCCTCGGCCTGCTCGTCTCCGTCTTCGGCGGCTGCGCGCTGCTCGGGGCACTGGCGTACGGGGCGGTCGGCCACCGCTTCCCGCGCCGGGCGGTCCTCGTCGCGGGCTTCCTGCTCTGCGGCGCACCGCCGTTCACCGTGGCCGCGCTCACCGACACCACGCCGCCGCTGCTCGTCACCATGGCGGCGGGCGGGTTCGGGGCCGGTGTGCTGAACCCGATCCTGACGACGGTGATGTACGAGGTGATCCCGGACGGGCTGCGCAGCCGGGTCGCCGGCGTGACCACGGCGGGGGTGCTCCTGGCGACGCCGCTCGGCGGCCTCGCCGCCGGTCAGCTCGTCGAGCGGACCGGTCTGGTGGCGGCGCTGCTCACGCTCGCCGGGGTCTACTTCCTTGCCACGCTCGCGCCGATGGTCTTCCCGTCCTGGCGCACGATGGAGGCACCGGCGAAGGACGGACGGGTCAGCAGCTCCGAACCTTCGCTTCCTGGCCCTGCTCCAGCGCCCGGAGCGACGCCACGGCGTCGGTGAGCGTCGAGACGGGGATCAGCCGCATCCCCTCCGGCAGCTCGGCCTGGGCGTCGGAGCACTCCGCCTCGGGCACGAGGAAGACGCTCGCCCCGTCGCGCGCCGCGGCCTGGGTCTTCAGCGACACCCCGCCGACGGCGCCGACCGTGCCGTCCGGCTCGATCGTGCCCGTACCGGCGATGGTCCGGCCGCCGGTGAGGTCTCCGTCGGCGCCGTCGCCGTCGAGCTTGTCCACGATCCCGAGGGAGAAGAGGAATCCGGCGCTCGGCCCGCCGATGTCGGCGAGGTGGAGCGTGACCTTCACGTCCTTCGGGTCGAGCTTCAGATAGCCGAGGGCGGCCAGGGTGGCGGCGTCCTGCGACTCCTTCATCTCACCCAGGTTGTGCTCCTCCACCTCGGCGTCCGACTTGCCCGGCGGGTAGACGGAGTCGCGCGGCAGCACGGCCTGGTCCGTACGGAACCAGGCGTCGGCGATGTCGGCGAAGTCGTTGTCGACGCTCGGTCCGGTGGCCACGATCGTGGTCATCAGCAGCTCGCCCTCGGTGTCCCGGACGGGTGCCCCGCTGATCGTGATCACCTGACGCCCGTCGACCGACCCGAGCACGTCGGCGGTCGTTCCGGGCGAGGCGATGGCGTACGGCAGCGGCGCGAGCCCGACGGCGGCGAGGAGCGCGGCGACGGGCAGGGCGCAGAGGGCGAGCGCACGGGTACGCGTGAGACTGGTGAGCACGCCCCCAATCTACTGGGCGCCCACCGGCACCCGACGGCCGAAGAACCCCCGCACCCGGTGACGCACGGCACGCACGGCCTCCCACGCCCCGATCGCACCGACGAGCCGGATCCGGTCCGCGGCGCCGATCAGCCCGGCGGCCTGGAGCTGGGGCACGAGCGCCGCGTAGTCGGTGAACACCCCGTGCGCCGCGTCGTCGAGCTGCCGTCGGCGGACCAGCGCCCCGGACCGGTCGAGCACCGCGTCCCAGGAGCGGTCGAGCCGGGCGTCGCGGTACCCGTCGGTGCCGAACAGGAGCAGCGGCCGGTCGACGCCGTACCGGGCCACGGGAAAGAGCGTGCCGTCCATCTGGTCCAGATACCCCTCCAGGTTCACGGCGGCGGCGAGCCGCGGGTCGTCGCAGAGGGCCTGCGCGGCGGCGGTGCCGCCCGCGGAGTGCCCGTAGACGCCGACCCGTTCCAGGTCGAGCGCGCGGCCGAGGGGCCCTTCCAGGGCTTCGAGCCGGTCGAGGACGAGACGGAGGTCCGCGAGCCGGGTGTCGATCATCGTGCGGAACTGCTCGGCGGTGGGCGGTCCGAGGAGGACCGTCTGCCGCACCCGGTCACGCCCCGGCCGCGGGCCGGGGAACTCCACCTGGCCGGCGTCGCCGGGGTGGTCGACGGTGACGACCACCCAGCCGTGGCTGGCCAGCTCCTCCGCGAGCGAGGTGCCCATGGAGCGGGCCTCGCCGCCACCGGGGCTGTAGAGCAGCACGGGCCATCGGCCGGGCAGGACGGGGGCGCCGACGTGGGAGTGCGTACGGGTGGCCGCCCAGTCCACGCCGGCCGGGGGCAGCCCGTGGACGGCGTGGGCGAGGAAGGCGAAGATCTCGGCCTCGCCCGAGGTCAGCTGCGGCGCGCGCGGGCATCCGCGGACGGTACGGGCGGGGTGGAGGACGGTGACCATGACCTCCCGTACACCGATCGCGGGCTCCCAGGGGTCGTTGCGCGAGGGGTCGACGAGGTGGAGGGTCGTGGCGCCGATCCGGTACGGGCCGGTGGGCGCGGGCAGCCGAAGCGCGAGCGCGGAGGCGGCGGACACGGAGCCGGCGGACACGGAGCCGGACGCGCGGGCGGTGCCCGGCGCGAGTGCGAGCGCGGCGGCGAGGATGCCCGCTCGGGTGACGGTCCGTCGGGTCGGAGAGGTCGCTCGGGAAGAGGTCATGCGGACAGGCTGGCGTGGTGAGGGGGCTTCGGACGAAGGTTGAGGCTGTGATCGAAAGGCTTGCGGGGAGTGCGGAATGAGGCGACGGCGTTGACACGGATCCGGTTCACGGCGGAGGACCTGGCCCGGGTGCGGTTCGCCGCCCGGCCGGCCCCGCTGCCGGAGCTGAACGCGGCCTTCATGATGCTGTTCGCGGGCGGCGGCGAGCTGCTCCACGGCCGCTGGCGGCGGCGGGTGCTGCGGTCCCTGCCGGACGCCGTGGCACCGCTCGCGGACCTCGTCCCCGGCGGCGACCCCCCGCTCTTCCTCGACGTGCTCGGCGAGACTCCGGCCGAGGGCCTGGACCTGGTGGAGGCGGCTCCGGCGGAGCTGGTGCGATCCGAGCTGGAGCGGGTCTACGCCGGTCGTCCCGTCCCGCGCTGGATCCGCGAGCTCCACGCGGGCGAGAAGGACGCCGGGCGGGTGCTGCGCCGGGCCCAGCAGGCGGCGTACGAGACGGTGGTGACACCGGTGTGGCCGCTGGTGCAGGACCTGCACCGTGCGGAGTTCACCCAGCATGCGCTGACGGTCGCCGAGCACGGGACCGGCGCGGCCCTGGAGGCCCTGGTCCCCGGCACCCGGCTGCGTGACGGCGTCTGGGAGTGGCCGGCGGTGTCCGCCTCTCCGGCGGCCGAGCGGGAGATCCGCCTCCGCGGGCGTGGCCTCGTCCTCCTGCCGACCTTCCACTGGACCGGCCGACCGCTCGTCCAGGACCGGCCGGGCCGGCCGTTGGTGGTGACGTACGCGGCGGGACCCGGCCTGCCGCTCACCCCGGACCTCGCACCCGGCCCGGAGGAGTCCCTGGCGACCGTCCTGGGCCGCACCCGCCTCGAACTCCTCCGGGCCCTCACCGCCCCGCACACGACGACATCGCTGGCCCGCCGCCTGGGCGTCAGCAACGCGACGGCGTCGGCCCACGCCTCGGCGCTGCGTGGGGCGGGCCTCATCACGACGACACGGGCGGGCCGAGCGGTGGCGCACCGCAGAACGGCACTGGGCGACCTGCTGCTGGCTCCCCACGACGGGCACGGGCCAGGCGCTCCCTAGTGCGGGAGCGCCCTGGCGCGGACGCGTCCTGACGCACAGGAGCGCCCCACCGCAGGCGCGTCCGACCGCAGGCGCGCCCAAGCGCAGGTAGTCCAAGCGCAGGCGCGCCCGAGCGCAGGCGCGCACAAGCGCAGGTACCTCCAAGCGCAGGTACCTCCAAGCGCAGGCGCGCCCAAGCGCAGGTACGTCCGAGCGCAGGCGCGTCCTGGCGCGGACGCGACCCGACGCTGCCGCGTCCTAGCGCAGTGCGTCGGCGACCTCGCGGGCCGCGTCGACCACCCTCGGGCCCACGCGTTCCGGGACCGCGTCCGCGAGCATCACGACGCCCACGCTGCCCTCGATGCCCGTGATGCCGACCAGCGGGGCCGCGGCGCCGCTCGCGCCCGCCTCCAGCTCGCCGTGGGTCAGCGTGAACCCCGGCTCGATCAGGCTGCCCTGCCGGGCCGCGAGGATGGCGCGGCCCGCCGCGCCCCGGTCCAGCGGGTGCCGGAACCCGGCCCGGTAGGCCACGTGGTAGTCGGTCCAGGTCGGTTCGACGACGGCGACCGCCAGCGCCTCCGCCCCGTCCACGAGGGTGAGATGGGCCGTCGCGCCTATGTCCTCGGCCAGGGAACGCAGCGCGGGCAGCGCCGCCTCCCGTACGAGCGGATGGACCTGGCGGCCGAGGCGGAGCACGCCGAGGCCCACCCGGGCGCGACCGCCCAGGTCG
Organism: Streptomyces sp. NPDC013317; assembly: GCF_055563155.1. Classification (NCBI taxonomy): domain Bacteria; kingdom Bacillati; phylum Actinomycetota; class Actinomycetes; order Kitasatosporales; family Streptomycetaceae; genus Streptomyces; species Streptomyces sp. NPDC013317. Next base: position 82,546 of record NZ_JBVHDX010000014.1, on the reverse strand, counting down.
CGGCGGACGAGCGCGTGCTGTTCGAGTGTGGCGAGCAGACGGTAGACGACGGTCCTGTTGACCCCGAGTCGGTTGGACAACTCGGTGACGGTCAGGCCGTGGTCGGTGTCGGCGAGCAGTTTGAGGACCCTGAGTCCCCGGTCGAGCGTCTGGGAGGTTTCCGCGGTCACGACGCCCTCTCCTTCGGAGTGAGTGACGGCGGACCTTCAAACGAGAGCAGCGGCGCCGGTCCCGCGGCGACGCACGTCAGAGGCCGCCGGCAGGCCATGCGCACCGGCTGCGCTCCGCGGCGGCGCTGCCACGGGGCGTTTGCATTGCGGGGACATTAGCGAGCCACTCCGCTCAGCGGAAGACCTCGTCCAGAATCCGGGCGCGAGCGGCTGGATACCGCCGGTCGGCGCGTGGTGGCGTGCGGCCCCGTCCGCTCAGCGGTGCACGACCGTCCTGAGCGACGCGGGACCGTCCGCTCAGCGGCACACGGGCCCGCCCGAGCGGCACGCGGCCGCCCCTCCGCTCACCTTCGTACGAGAGCCGGCGTCCGCGGGTTCAGCGCATCCGGGTGGCCCACTCCTGGACCTTCTTGATCCGCTCGCGGATCTGCCCGGCGGTCGCCTCGGCGCTCGGGGGCCCGCCGCACACCCGCCGCAGCTCGGTGTGGATCACCCCATGGGGCTTGCCGCTCTGGTGAACGTACGCACCGACCATCGTGTTGAGCTGTTTCCTCAGCTCGAGAAGCTCCTTGTGGGAAACGACGGGCCGCCGCTCGGCCGGAAGCTCCAACAGGTCCGCCTCGGTGTCCGGCTTCTTGCGGCTGTGCGCGATCTGCCGGGCCTGCCTCTTCTGGAGGAGCAGCTGCACCTGGTCGGGTTCGAGGAGGCCGGGGATGCCGAGGTAGTCCTGCTCCTCCTCGCTGCCCGGGTGGGCCTGCATGCCGAACTCGGCGCCGTCGTAGAGCACGCGGTCGAAGACGGCGTCGGACTCCAGCGCCTCGAAGGGCAGCATGTCCTGCTCGCCGGTGTCCTCGTCCTGCTGCTTCTCGGCCTCCGCCATCTCCTTCTCGGACTCGGCGTACGGGTCCTCCTCGCCGTCCTTCTTCGGCTTGTCGAGGACGTGGTCGCGCTCGACCTCCATCTCGTTGGCGAAGCCGAGGAGGTTGGGGATCGTGGGAAGGAACACGGAGGCCGTCTCGCCGCGCCTGCGGGAACGTACGAAACGTCCGACGGCCTGGGCGAAGAAGAGCGGGGTCGAGATGGTCGTCGCGTACACGCCCACGGCGAGGCGGGGGACGTCGACGCCCTCGGACACCATGCGGACGGCGACCATCCAGCGTTCGTTGTTCTCGCTGAACTCGTCGATCCGCTTGGAGGCGGCGGCCTCGTCGGAGAGCACGACGGTGGCCTTCGTACCGGTGATCTCGCGGATGAGCTTGGCGTAGGCGCGGGCGGAGTCCTGGTCGGAGGCGATGACCAGGCCACCGGCGTCGGGAATGCCCTTGCGGACCTCGGTGAGGCGCTGGTCGGCGGCGCGCAGGACGTTCGGCATCCAGTCGCCGCGGGGGTCGAGCGCGGTGCGCCAGGCCTGGGAGATGGCGTCCTTGGTCATCGGCTCGCCGAGGCGGGCGGCGATCTCGTCGCCGGCCTTGGTGCGCCAGCGCATGTTGCCGCTGTAGGAGAGGAAGATCACGGGCCGGACGACACCGTCGCCGAGGGCGTTGCCGTAGCCGTACGTGTAGTCGGCGGACGACCGTCGGATCCCGTCGTTCCCCTCCTCGTACGTGACGAAGGGGATGGGGTTGGTGTCGGACCGGAAGGGCGTACCGGTCAGGGCGAGGCGGCGGGTCGCCGGGTCGAACGCCTCCAGGCAGGCCTCGCCCCAGGACTTGGAGTCACCGGCGTGGTGGATCTCGTCGAGGATGACGAGGGTCTTGCGCTGCTCGCAGCGGTTGCGGTGGAGCATGGGGCGTACGCCGACACCCGCGTAGGTGATCGCGACGCCGTGGTACTCCTTGCTGAGCGGCCCGGCGCTGTAGTCGGGGTCGAGCTTGATCCCTATCCGTGCGGCGGCGGCCGCCCACTGCTTCTTCAGGTGCTCCGTGGGGGCGACGACCGTGACCTGCTGTACGACGTGGTGGTGCAGCAGCCAGGACGCGAGGGTCAGCGCGAAGGTGGTCTTTCCGGCGCCGGGCGTCGCGACCGCGAGGAAGTCGCGGGGCTGCTCCTGGATGTACTTCTCCATGGCGCCCTGCTGCCAGGCTCGCAGCTTGTTGGCGGTGCCCCAGGGGGCCCGCCCCGGGAAGGCGGGAGAGAGGTGGTGGGAGGAGGTGGCGGTGGTAGTCACGGTCTCCGGTTCGACGCTCGTCCAGATATGACAACCGGGCCACCCTACCGGTGTGGCTCGCGTCGGGCGTCGCGGACGAGGCTGTGACCTCGCGCGGTGCGGCGAGTGTCACAGCCTCCCCTCCGCTGCAAGGCGGTCAGCGCGCGAATCGCGGCAGCAGCGCGGCGATCTTGGGTACGTCCAGCACGCCTTGGCAGACGTCCAGGACGAAGGCCTCCGCCTCGTCGACGTCGAACGCCGCGTCCAGCGGGTGCCCGTTCATGTGCAGGAACACCCAGGTCGCGTACCAGGCGATGCGCTTGTTGCCGTCCACGAGACCGTGATTACGGGCCAACGACTCCATCAGGGCCGCCGCCTTCTCCCATACGTCCGGGTAGGCGTCCTGGCCGAACACGCTCGACTGCGGACGGGCGAGTGCGGAGTCGAGCAGCCCGTAGTCACGCACCTCGCTCGCCCCGAGCCGCTCCGCGAGGTTCAGGAGCTCGGGCAGCGTGAGGAAGTGCGTCACGCGAGCCTCCGGTTCAGCTCCTCGCTGGCCTTCAGAACGTGCTCGGCCGCCTCGTTGAACAGCCGCGAGTGCTCGTTTATGGCCTTGATGACGGCGTCATGCGCGAAGGACTGCATGCTGCGGCCCTCCGCCTCGGCGCGCTCGCGCAGCGCGTCCAGCTCTTCTTCGGTGAATCGGACGTTAAGACCAGCCATGTACCGCATGGTACCGCTCGGTACCATGCGGTGTCATCGAGTTTCGTCCACCCGCAGTCGGGTCGCGACCCACGCCCCCGCCAGAGCCACCGCCGCCATCGGGACGAAGACGGCCGCGAAGGCCACCGGGTGGCCCGCTCCGCCCGCGGTGACCGCGTGGCCGACCGCTCCCCCGCCCAGCGCCGCGAACGCCGCGCCGCCCACGGCGAGCAGCAGCACGTTCGACAGACCGTCCGAGATCTGCAGCGCCGCGGAGTTCGCGCCCGCCTCCTCCGGCGCGGAGAGCTTCAGGAGCAGCACACTCGTCGAGGCGATGACCATGCCCATGCCGAGGCAGCCGTAGCCCCACGCGACCGCCACCACCCAGACCGGGACCGCCTCGATCAGGACGGTCGGCGCGGTGCCGATCGCCGCCGCGACGAGCAGCATCCCGATCACGACGAGCCGTTCGCGGTACGGCTCCGTCCACGGCCGCGACTGGATCCACGACCCGAGCGCCCAGGTCGCCCCGCCGACCGCGAGCGACAGGCCCGCGAGCGTGGGGCTCATCCCCCGCTGGGTGACGAGCATGAGCGGTACGAAGGACTCCGCGGCGATGAAGGAGCCCGCCGCGATCCCCCGGAGCAGCACCACCGACGGCAGCCCCCGCGCGGCCCGGTAGGTTCCGCGCGGCAGCAGCCCGAGCACCGCCGGCACGAGCAGCGCCGCGCCCGCCACCGCCGGGAGGAGCGAGAGCCAGCGCAGCTCCTGACCGGCGTACTGGAGCAGTCCCGCGCCGGCCGAGATGCCGAGCGCGAGCCGGATCCGCCGGCGGTCGTACGGCAGGAGGGGCGCGGCCGGGTCGGCGGGACCGGAGGCGGTGCGGCGGATGGCGGGCAGGGCGAGGGCGAGGGCGGGGACGACGAGAACGGGGATCCCGACGAAGACCCAGCGCCAGCCCAGGTGCTCGGTGATCGTCCCGGAGGCGAGCGGGCCGACGACGGACGGGATGACCCAGCTCGCCGCGAAGGCGGCCATGATCGCGGGCCGTAGCTGTTCGGAGTAGGCGCGGCTGACGATGACGTACAGCGCGACGATCACCAGCCCGCCGCCGAGGCCCTGGACGGCCCGTCCGGCGATGAAGAGCCACATCGTGCCGGCGGTCCCGGAGAGCAGCAGCCCGGCGGCGAAGGCGCTGATGCCGACGGTGAGCGGGGCGAGGGGCCCGCTGCGGTCGGACCACTGCCCGGAGAGGACCATGGCGAAGAGGCTGGTGGTGAAGTAGGCGGAGAAGGCGAAGGCGTAGAGGGGAATCCCGTTCAGCTCGCGCGCCGCGACCGGCATGGCCGTCCCGACGGCGGTCGCCTCGAAGGCGATGAGCAGGACGACGGAGACGATGCCGATGCTGAGCGCCCGGTGCTCGCGGTCGAGCACGGAACCGCCGTCCGGGGCGAGGACGGCGGCGGAGATGTCCGGCGCGACGCCGGAGTCGGCGTCGCGGGGTTCGAGGGCGCTCATGGAGCCAGCGTAAGGGGCATAACTCGGAATGGACCCTGTCCGGAAGCAGGGTCCCGCCTGGTCCCTTGGTCGTAGGACCGCCCCGACGGCCGACCGGCGGACCGGGCGGCGGAGCGGGCGGCGGACCGGGCCGGGGACGTATCGCCGAACCGGTCGTCGGACCGGCGTCGGACCGGCGTCGGACCGGCGTCGGACCGGCGTCGGACCGGCGACCGTGAACGCGGTATGGCAGTCGTGTTGCGGCACCCGGGAACCCCTTGAGCCACGCCCGCCCCCGCCCTAGGTTCGAACTCGTCACCAACACGGCCGTGTGCCCGAGTGGTTCAGGGGCTCGCCTGCAAAGCGAGTTACGCGGGTTCAATTCCCGCCACGGCCTCTACCTGTCTGACCAGGAGAAACGAAAGGGCGACACCCCGTCGGGGGTGTAGCCCTTTCCGGCTGTCCGTCTCAGTTCCCGTCTCAGCTTACGGATACGCGAGAGGGACCTGTGGTGCCCCGCACCGCAGGTATAAGGACAGCGGGAACTCTTCGGTGGTCAATTTGGCCAGTCGACGAGCGCCCTGGTGGCCGAGGCGAACGCCCGACCACCGAACCACCCGGCCGAGCCGAAGCGCACCACCGGGCGCGGCCCGTGAGGCGCAGAACGAGCCCAGTTCGTCAGTCGGTGTCGCCCTTGGGCTTCGGCCATGCCTGTAGGGCGATGTGGGCAAGCCACAAGGTGCGCAGCTGAATCCGGTCCTCGTCCCAGCACTCGGCCCAACGCTCGTTGCTCCACTTGTCCTGAAGCCCCTCCGGCGCGGAGAGTACTGACGAGGTCGTCAGCCGCAAAAGGCTGTGAGCACCCAGGCTGTCCTTCTTATGAGGCCATTCCCGGTTACTCAACGACGGGTTGAGCTTCGTGGTGGTGAGCGTGAGATTGCCGAGCTGATGAACCGCCTCATGTCGTTTCTTCAAGGCCTCCTCGCTCTCAACGTCGTTCAGCGGCCAGTGCGTCTCCCATTTCTGCGGCAGAACATGCTCGATGTTCAGCCGGGGGTCCGCACTGGAAAGTGCCGGCGCGTGCTCGGTCTTCGGCGTCCGCAGGTGATTCTCCAGTCCGACCAGCAGAGCCTTCAACCGGGCACGGTAGGAACGACGGTAGAGATCGTTCGCGATCAGGGCCGCAAGGAACGTCCGGTCGTCAGGCCACAGCCGGGCGTCGGCCGTTTGATTCCGCAGGCTGCGCACGACGGCGTGACCGGCCCGGGCGGGATCGCTCTGCTGAGCATCGGCCAGTACCTGGACGAAGAGTCGGTTGTAGTCCTTCGTCGTCATCAGGCAGACGGCTCGCCGCATGAGAAAGGAGTCGATGGCGCGGGCCGCGATCGCTCGCTGGCCGTTCGGTACGTCGTCTGTCGCGTGCAGATAGAGCAGCACAGGCCACGGCGTCGTCGTCATGGTCTGCATGCGGTCGAGCAAACGGCCGGTGGGATCGGTCAGCGGCAATCCCCGAACCCGCTGATACGTCTCGGCATAATGCCTGATGTCCCGGATCACGTCCGAAGCCTGCCGGCCACTTTCCGGTAGCCACTTCTTGACGTCGGCGAACAGGTGCTCCACCAGGACGTCTTGACGCTTTTGAACAGTCAGCCAATAGGCCAGGAGCAGGTCGATCCGGGCCCGCCTGATGCGTCCGGTGGTTACCTGACCGCGCCAGGGTTCGGCATCCAGAGGCAGCCAGGCGTTCATCAACAGCTCCTCGGAGTGCTGATGCTCCCCCTGCGACTCGACGGTCTGGAAAAGGAGGTTCTTCACGAGGTCCGCAGCGTCGAGGCGCACTCCACGGTGGTTCAGCGCCTCGAAGATCACCTGCGGATCGTCACCCGCGTCCAGGACGATCTCGACGAGCTGCATGCGCTCTTGAAGCGTGTAGAACAGGTCATCGAGCCGCTGGGCCGGGTTGGGCGCGGCCTTGGCCCAGTCGCCGATCTCCTGCTCGAACCATACGCGGGCACGGACCAGCCGGTGGTCGGGGGCGGGCGCCGTACCGTCGTCGTCGCTCCCACGTACGGCCCAGAGGAATGCCGCACGATCCTGAGGAAGCGGCCAGACCTTGTAGCGGTCGTCCGGGAACGCCTCGTGAACCGTCTCCGCCCGGTTCTCCAGCAGACTCGTGAAACGCCCGACGACGCTGTCGGCGGCAATGTCGTGGGCGACAGCCCGAGCTGCCGCGAAGAGGATCTGCAGCGTGGTCATGCGCTGCTGTCCGTCGATGATGTGGGACGAACCGAGGCGCCGAGGCGGCCGGTACCGCTCCTGTACGACCACGGCGCCTAGGAAGTAGGTGCGCGGCTTCGACTGCCCCGTACCGCTCTGGAGCTCTGTCTCCGCCTCCACCTCCTCCGCCGCCGTCCGGACGTCCATCCACAGGGGTTCCCAATTGTCCTCCTGATCCCATACATAGGGCCTCTGGAAGATCGGGATCACGCTCTGGTGGTCGTTCGCGAAGACCTTCCCCAGCTTGACGTCGCCGGCCTGCATCGCCCCTCCGGTCCCCCAGCACCTGCATGGTCATCGCAGCGTAACGGCGCAGCGCCGGATCTGATCGCGCTTCCGGTGAACGTCCGCACTTACAAAGCCAATTGAGCTGACGGCGCTTGGACCTGGCATCACGAGCGGTTCACCCTGGCGTCCGCCAGGAGAGCAGGAGAGGGCGAAGGAGGATCGGCACTCACGTGGTTCCGGGTTCGATTCCGATCACGGCCTCCATACGATCTTCACATCGGTACGTCGCCCGTGTCAGAGTCCGCTCATGACCGACATCGGTGTGAGACGCAGACTGGGCGCGCTCGTCGGAGCTGCCGTATCCGGCGCGGTGCTGCCGGGGATCACCCTCCAGGGCGACACCGCGGACGCGGTGCTCGGCACGCTGCTGGCCGGGCTCGTGATCGCCGTCCTCACTCAGCTGATCCACATCGGTCCGTCCGAGCCCGTCCCCGCCCTCCCCCTGCTGGCCTTCGCGGCGGCGGGCTTCGTCCAGGACGCCCTGATCTGGTGGCTGCTGTCCTGGCTGGGCGACGAGAGCGGCATGATGCGCGTGGAGGGCTTCGGCACGATCCTGCTGGCCGCCCTGATCACCCGCGCGTCGATCCTCGCCCTCTCCCTCCTCGGCGCCCGGCGCGGCACGGAGGACGCGGTCGCGGACTGACCCCCGTGCCGAGGAACCTGGCCTACGCCGTCACCGCTCCCACCGCCGCCTGCGGGCGGATCGGGAGGCGGTTGACCGGGCGGCCCGTCGCCGCGCGGACCGCCGAGGCGACCGCCGCCGGGGAGGTGACGACCGGGACCGCGCTCGCCGCCTTCGCCCCGAAGGGGGCCACCACGTCGCGCTCCTCGACGAGCTTCACGATGCGGATGTCAGGGGCGTCCAGGGCCGTCGGGAGCGCGTAGCCCGTCAGATCCGGGTGCCGCAGCAGGCCGCGGGCCGTGCGGAGGTTCTCCGTGAGGGCCGCGCCGACGCCCTGGGTGACACCGGCCTCGATCCGGGTGGCCAGCTGCGCCGGGTTGAGGACGCGGCCGACGTCCTGGGCGACGGCCATCTCCACCACGCGGACAGCGCCCAGCTCGATGTCGACGTCCACCACCGCGCGGATCGCGCAGAAGGCGAGGCCCACGAAGGCGTCGCCCTGGCCCGACTCGTCCAGGGGCTCGGTCGGGTGCGGCCGGCACTGGGCGGTCGCCCAGAGCTCCTTGCCGTCCATCGCCTCCGTGACCGTGGTCGACAGGACGCCGTCGTACGACGTGATCTTGCCGTCGGTGATCTGGAGCAGCTCCGTGGACATGCCGAACTTGTGCGCCAGGGGCTGCAGCAGCTGCGTACGGACCATCTTCGCCGCGCGCTCCACCGCCCCGCCCGACACCCACGTGTGACGGCCGTGCGTCGCCGGACCGGCCGGCGGCTGGTCGGTGTCGACCGAGGCGACGTGGACCTCCTCCAGGCCCAGCGTCTCCTGGACGATCTGGCGGGCCAGCGTCGAGAAGCCCGAACCCGTGTCCACGGCGGCGCAGATGACCGTGGCCACGCCGTCCTGGACCTTCACCGTCGCCGTCGAGACCTCGTCGGCGCCCTCCGCGCCGAGCATGTGGACCATGCCGAGCGCGTAGCCGACGCCCCGGCGCACCGCGCCCGGTTCGCCCGCGCCCTCCGGTCCGCCCGGCAGCAGCCAGTCCTCCTCCGGGGTGTCCATCGGGAGGGAGGGGAGGGGGAAGTCCCTCACAGCAGCGAGGAGTTCCGCCACCGGCGCCGGGCACGTCACCGTCTGGCCCGTCGGGAGGATGTCCCCGGTGGCCAGGACGTTGCGCAGCCGTACGTCGACCGGGTCCACGCCCAGCTTCGCCGCCAGCTTGTCCATCTGCGCCTCGTACGCCGCGCAGACCTGCATCGCGCCCTCGCCCCGCACATGGCCGGACGGCGGGTTGTTCGTACGGACCGCCCAGCCCTCGATGAAGGCGTGCGGGACGACGTACGGACCACAGGCGAAGGAGACGGCGGCGGCGAGGGACTCCGAGGACGCGTCCGCGTAGGCACCGGCGTCCAGCAGGATCTGCGCCTCCACCTTCACCAGCCGGCCCTCCGCGTCCGCGTGGTGGCGGTAGCGCAGCAGCGTCGGGTGACGGTGGGCGTGGCCGAGGAAGGACTCCTCGCGCGTGGCGGTCAGCTTGACCGGGCAGCCGGTGCGGAGCGCGAGCAGGCCCAGCGGGATCTGGAAGCCCGGGTCGTCACGGTCGCCCGTCGCCCCGGGCACGCCCGTCACGACGACCTTGACCTGGTCCGGCGTGAGGCCGAAGCAGGCAGCCGCCAGGTCGCGGTCGGTGTGCGGGTCGGTGGACGCGGTGTAGATCTCGACCCCGCCGTCGGGGCGCGGGACGGCGAGTCCGGCCTCCGCTCCGATGGGGGCCGGGTCCTGGCGTCCGATCCGGTACAGGCCCTCGACCACGACCTCGCCCGTCGCCTCGGCGTCGCCGAACCGCAGCGGGATGTGGCGGATCAGGTTCCCGTCCGGGTGCAGCGCCTCCGCGGCGAAGGCCTTCTCCGGGTCCGTGACCGGCTCCAGGACCTCGTACTCGACGGCGATCGCCGCCGCCGCGAGCCTGGCGGTGTCCGGGTGGTCCGCAGCCACGGCGGCGATCGCCTCGCCGTGGTGGCGGACGAGCTCCGCCGCGAAGACCGGGCGGTCGGCCACGGTCCGGCCGTACGTCGCGGCCCCGGGCAGGTCGGCGTGGGTCACCACGGCTCGCACGCCGGGCATGTCGGCCGCCGCCGCCGTGTCGATCGACACGATCCGGGCGTGGGGGTGCGGCGAGCGCAGGATCGCCGCCCACAGCAGGCCTTCGGCCCACAGGTCGGAGGCGTACGGGAAGGTGCCCTCGGTCTTGGCCCGGGAGTCGGCCGACGCGAGGGAGGTTCCCAGGCCGTGCGCCACGGGCTCCTGCTCGACGTCGAGCGCCGCCGCGGGAGTGGTGGCGGTGGTCGCGTCGCCGGTCACGCCGTGCCTCCGTCGTGCGGGTGGGGAATCTGGTGCGGGATGCGGGCTTCGTCGGCCGACGCGGCCGCCTGCGCGTCGCGCTCGGCGACGACCTCCCGGACGGCGTCGAGCACGCCCCGGTAGCCCGAGCAGCGGCAGAGGTTGCCGCAGAGCGCCTGGCGGGTCTCCAGCTCGGTCGGAGCGTGGTTCCCCTCCAGCAGGTCGTGGACGGTCATGGCCATGCCCGGTACGCAGAAGCCGCACTGGACGGCCCCGCAGCGGGCGAGGGCGCGCTGGACGTCGGACGGTTCACCGTCGGTCGCCAGGCCTTCGACCGTACGCACCTCACTGCCGGCGGCCGTCGCGGCGGGCACCAGGCAGGAGGCGACGAGCCGGCCGTCGACCTGCACGTTGCACGCGCCGCACTCGCCCTGCGAGCAGCCGTCCTTGGCACCGGCCAGGCCGAGCCGCTCGCGCAGGACGTAGAGCAGCGACTCGCCGATCCAGGACTCCGTCACGGGGCGGTCGGCGCCGTTCACCCGCAGGACGTACGAGATGTGCGGGTGCTCGTCGCTGTCCGCGCTGGTGCCGGTCGAGACGGCAGGGACCTCGGCGACGTCGGAGACGTCGGAGACGTAAGGGACATCGGGGGCCTGAGGCGCCTCGTGGGTCTCCGGAGCCGCGTAGGTCTCCAGCGCCTCGTGCGTCTCCAGAGCCTCGGGGGCTGCGGGGGCGTCCACGGCCTCAGCGGCCTCGGCGGTCTCAGGGGCCTCCAGGCCGTCCGTGAACGCCTCCGGCTCGCCGTCCGCGGCCGGAGCCGCTCCGTCCGTCTCCGTCGGCTCCGCGGCAGGTTCCTGGACCGCCCACGGCGCCGGCGCGCCGCCCGGCAGGGTCGCCGGGGCGCTGCTCGCGTACTGCGCCAGCATCGACGTCGTGTACTCGCCGGATTCGTCCGAGGTGTCCGAACCGTCCGTCACCACCGGGATCTTCCACTGCCCGGTCGGCGCGGGGTCGGGCGTCTCCCCCGCGTCGAAGCGCCACTGGCCGGTCGCGTGCGGATCGGGTTCCGCACTCTCCGCGAAGTTCCACTGCCCCGTCGCGTGCGGGTCCGGGTCCCCGGGGTACTCCGGCCCGTCCGGAGCCGTCGTCTCCCCGGCCGTCGGGACCTGTACCACCCACTGGCCCGTCGCCGCCGGATCCGTCCCCGCCGCCGGGGTGAGCGGAGTCAGCGGCATGATCATCGGCGGTACGTAGCCGTGCCCCGGCGCCTCCAGCGGGACGCCGTCGAGCATGAACTCGGGGGGCAGCTGCACGAACGCCGTGGCGTCGCCGTCGTACCCCTCGCTCTGCGGGATCGGCTCCCAGCCGCCCCCGCCCGCGTTTCCGTTCGGTTCGTCGCTCACGACAGCGCCCTCCCCAGTGCCCGTCGAGCCAGCGCGGCGACCGTGCGCCGCAGGTGCAGTACGGCCGGTGGCAGCTGCTCGTCGCCCGGCGGGTCCGGGATGCACGCGGCCGCCACGTACTCGCCGAACGCCGTCAGCGCCTCCGGCGCGAGCCCCCGGTCGTTGTCCCAGTCGACCAGCGAGGCGATCCAGTGCTCCGCCTCCAGCGGCCGCAGCGGCATCGGCGCGATCGCGCCGACCGCGCAGCGCACCCCGCGCCGCGCCGGGTCGAGGACGACCGCGACGGAGGCGGTGGCGCGCGCCGGGCCGGTGCGGCCGGTCGCCTTGAGGAAGACCTGCGGGGCGTGCAGGAGGGGTACGCGGACGAACGCGACCAGCTCGCCGGGGGCCAGCAGGTCGCGGCCCGCCAGCAGATGGGAGACGGGGATCTCACGCGTGCCGAGCGGGCCCATCACGACGAGGTCGGCCTCCAGGGCCGCCAGGACGGGCAGGGAGTCGCCCGTGGGGGCCGCGGTGACCACGTTGCCGCCGAGGGTGCCGGCGTTGCGGATCTGGGGCGGCCCGGCGGCGCGCGCGGCGGCGGCGAGGGCGGGGATGAGGGCCGCGAAGTCGGGGCGGCCCATCCGGGCGTGGGTCAGACCGGCGCCGAGGAGCGCGTGGCCGTCCTGGTACTGCCAGCCGCGGATCTCGTTGATCCGGCCGAGGCCGACCAGGCCGGCGGGCCTGAGCTGCCCCTTGTTGACGGCGGCCATCAGGTCCGTGCCGCCCGCGACCGGTACGGCGGCGGGCATGGCGGCGAGTGCCGCCACGGCCTCGTCGAGCGAGGCGGGCAGCGTCACGGACTGCGCCGTCTGTGGTGCGTGCGTGGTCAACCCGCTGCCCCTTCCCGGTGTCCCCGGCGGTCCCCGACTCGTCCCCGGCTGTCACGCCTGTGTGGCCGTACCGTACGTGCTCACAGCCCGGACGTGGCAACTCTGGCACATCTTCCGAGCCGTCCGACGCGAGGGTCCGCGAAGGACGGTTCCGTCCGGGAAGCCGTACCGGCGACGGTAACTTCCGTTTTGCCGCTCTTGGGTGACGTGGGGACGCGACCTGCCTCACACGTTCGGGGGCGCTCCCTCCAGGGGCCGCCCGAGCACCCCGGGGCGCTGCTGCCAGGGGTGCGGCCCGGTGGACGGCCGGTAGCCGACGCCGAGGGCGTCCAGGCGCCGGTAGTGGGCGGTCATCCGGTCCTCGAAGCCGGCGAAGTCCCGCTCCCGCGGTGCGGGCAGCGCGGACCAGGCGACCTCGGCGAAGGCGACGAGGCGCGGGAAGACCTGGTAGTCGACGCGGGAGCGGTTCTCCATGACCTCGGTCCAGACGTTGGCCTGGGCGCCCAGGACGTGGGCGGCGGCCTCGGGGCTCAGGCCGGGCGGCAGCGGGTCGAAGCGGTAGACGTCCTCCAGGGTCCGTACGTACCCGATGGGCACCGGCTCGTCCTCGCCGGGTGCCTGACGGTGGTCCAGGTACACCTGCTGCTCGGGGCACATCACGACGTCGTGCCCGGCCTCGGCGGCGGTGACCCCTCCCCCGTACCCCCGCCACGACGACACGGCCGCCCCCTGCGCGAGGCCCCCCTCCAGGATCTCGTCCCAGCCGATCAGCCGGCGGCCCCGGTCGGCGAGCCAGCGGTCGAAGTGGCGGACGAACCAGGACTGCAGCTCGTCCTCGTCGGCCAGCCCCAGCTCCTTGATGCGGGCCTGGGCCGTCGGGGACGCCTTCCACTGGTCCTTCGGGCACTCGTCGCCGCCGATGTGCACGAAGGTCGACGGGAACAGCTCCAGGACCTCCTCGAAGACGCCCTCGTAGAAGCGGAGGGTCGCCTCGGTGGGCGCGAGGACGTTCGGGTTGACGCCCCAGGTGTCCCAGACGGTGAGCGCCGCCGTGTCGACGACGTCGGTGTTGCCGAGTTCCGGGTAGGCGGCGACGGCGGCCTGCGAGTGGCCCGGGACGTCGATCTCCGGGACCACGGTGATGTGCCGCTCGGCGGCGTACGCGACGATCTCGCGGATGTCGTCCTGGGTGTAGAACCCGCCGTGCGGCGTCTCGTTCCACAGCGGCGAGGCCCGGTGCCCCCACTTCGTACGGGCACGCCAGGCGCCGACCTCGGTGAGCCGCGGGTGGCGCCTGACCTCCAGGCGCCAGCCCTGGTCGTCGGTCAGGTGGAGGTGGAGGACGTTGAGCTTGTGCGCGGCCATCAGGTCCAGTTGGCGCAGGACGTCGTCCTTGGGCATGAAGTGCCGGGCGACGTCGAGCATGAGCCCGCGCCACCCGAAGCGCGGGGCGTCCTCGACGCTGAGACGGGGAAGGTCCCAGCCGCGGGCGGCCGGGCCGACGGGCGCCTTCCGGTACGCGTCGGGCCCGAGGAGCTGACGGAGCGTCTGGAGGCCCCAGAACACCCCGGCCGCGCCGCCCCCCTCCAGGAGGACGGCGGCGCCTCGGTTGCGGGAGCCGTCGGTCGAGAGCCGGTAGCCCTCCGGGCCGTACTCCTTCTCGACCTCGGCGCTGACGCGCAGCCGGATCGCCCGCGGGCCGCCGCCCGGCGCGAAGGGCAGCCCGGTGGCCGCGCCGAGGGCCTGGCGCAGCCAGCGCGCCGCGCCCTCGGTGCCGGGCCCGGCGTCCAGGGTGGTGTCCTCGTCCAGCGTGACGTGGCCGGCGCCCGGCGCGCGGACGTCGAGCGCGCGCGGCGCGGGGATCAGCGGCTCGTGACGGTCGCCATGCATGGCATCGGCCTTTCGGAAAGGGTGACGGAGGTCAGGGAGATCAGTCCTTCACCGCCCCGCCGAGTCCCGAGACCAGGCGGCGCTGCACGAGGACGAAGAAGACGAGCACCGGAACCGTCATCACGGTCGACCCCGCCATGATGCCGCCCCAGTCGTTCTCGTCCGGCTTGAAGAAGACCAGCAGCGCCATCGGGAGGGTCGACTGCGAGGTGTCGCTGATGAGGAACGACTTCGCGAACAGGAAGTCGTTCCAGGTCGAGATGAACGAGAACACGCTCGTCGCCACGAGCCCCGGGAAGACCAGCGGGAAGAGGATCTGCCACAGGAACCGCGTGCGGCTCGCGCCGTCGAGCGCCGCCTGCTCCTCCAGCGCCTCGGGCACCGCCTTCACGAAGCCGCGCAGCATCCAGATCGCGAACGGGAGCGAGAAGGCGATGTGCGGCAGGACCAGCGAGCCCAGCGTGTTGAGCTGGCCGAGGTCCCGCATCAGGAAGAAGAGCGGGATCGTCAGCGCCTCGATCGGCACCATCTGCGCCACCAGGAACATGACCAGCAGCGTCGTCCGGAAACGGAAGCGGAAGCGGGTCACCGCCGTCGCCGCCAGGAACGCGATCAGCGCGGAGGCGACGACGACCGTGCAGGCGACGATCAGCGAGTTGAGGAAGTACCGGCCGAACTCCTGCTGCTCGAATACGCGCCGGAAGGAGTCGAGGGACGGGGACAGGGTCCACGGCCGCGGGTGCGCCGACTGGACCTCGCCGGCCGGCTTGAAGGCCGAGAGGACCATCCAGTACACGGGGAAGGCGACCACGGCCGCGACGAGGAGGGCGGCGGCCTCGGCCGCGAGCCGGCCGGGACGGCGGATGCGTATGGAGGTCACAGTTCCTCTCCCTGACGGCGGAGCAGACGGAGGTGGACGAGCGTCACCGCCAGCAGGATCAGCAGCATGACGACGCCGATCGCCGAACCCAGGCTGTACTGGGAGGAGGCGAAGGCCTTCTGGTACGCGTACACGTTGAGGACGAGGTTCTGACCGGCGATCCCGCCGCCGGCCGTCATCACGTAGATCTGGGTGAAGAGCTTGAAGTCCCAGATGATCGACTGGATCGTGACGACGACCAGGATCGGCCGGAGCATCGGCGCCATGACCGAGCGCCAGATCCGCCACTGCGAGGCGCCGTCGAGCGCCGCGGCCTCCAGGACCTCCGACGGGATGGCCTTGACTCCCGCGTAGACGGTGACCATCACGAACGGGAACGAGCACCAGACGACCTCGAAGAGGACCAGGGCGAAGGCGCTGTAGCGGCCGTACGTCCATGAGAAGTCGCCGAGCCCGAGCAGCCGGTTGACCGGGCCGTGGTCGGGGTCGAAGAGGAAGACCCAGACCGTGGAGCCGGTGACCGCCGGGGTGGCCCAGGCGGCGAGCGCGGCGAGCATGAGCGCGAGCCGGGGCACGGCCCGTACGCGGGTCAGGAGCACCGCGAGCGCGCAGCCCACGGCGAGCGTGGCGACGACGCAGGCGGCGGCGAACAGGACCGTGGCGAGGAGGACCTGCCAGAACTGCGGGTCGGAGAAGAGCGCGGTGTAGTTGCCGAAGCCCTGGAAGGAGGTGGGCTCGCCGCCGCTGACCTGCGCCTGGGTGTACTCCAGGAAGGAGATGAGCCCGAGCTGGTAGATCGGGTAGACGAGGAGCCCGCCGAGGACGACGAGGGCGGGGAGCAGATAGAGCCAGGGCGTCCAGCCGGACCGGCCGCGGGGGCGGCGGGACGCGCGCGGGGCGTGCGGCGTCTCCACCGCCCCGGCCTTCGTGGTGGCGGTCAGGGTCATGCCGGTCAGCCCGCGGCCGCGAACGCCGCGTCCATCTTGGTCGCCGCGGCCTCCGAGGCCGCCTTCACGTCCTTACGGCCGCTGACGATCTCCTGGAACATCGTCGGCAGCACCTGCGAGGCGTCGATCTGTCCCCAGCCGGGGGACGCGGGGACGAACCTGGTGCCGGCGCCGAGCGTGTCGATGAACGGCTGCGCGAAGGGCTCCTTCCGCGCCGCCTGCGTCCGCACGTCGGTGAAGGTCGGCAGGAAGCCCATGGCGTCGAAGAGCCTGCCCTGCGTCTCCTTGCCGGCGAGTGACTTCATCAGGTCGACGGCGAGGGTGCGGTGGGAACTGCTCTTCATCACACCGATGTTGTTGCCGCCCGCGAACGCCGGGGCGATCGAGCCGGGCGTCAGGCCGGGCAGCGGGACCACGGCGTACCTGCCCTTCGCCTCGCCCGCGTCGACCGCGGCGCGTACGAAGTCGCCGCCGATCACCATCGCGGCCTTGCCCGAGGCGAAGGCGGCGACGGTCGCGTTGCCGCCCATCTGGGCGCACTTGGCGGCCGGGCAGTTGTCGTCGCCGAAGAGCGAGGTGTACGAGGTGATGCCCTTGCGGGCGGCCTCGGAGTCGACGGCGGCGCGGTACGCGGCGCCGTCCTGGGTGGCGAGTTCGCCGCCGTTGGCCCAGAGGAACGGCATCGCGCCGTAGGTGTTGGCGCCGCCGACCGCCATCCCGTACAGCTCGGGCCTGGCCTTGCGGATCTTCTTCGCTGTGGAGATCAGTTCGTCCTGCGTCTTGGGCGGGGTGAGACCGAGGTCCTTGAAGACGTCGGTGCGGTAGTAGAGCGCGCGGACGCCGACGAAGAGGGGCGCGCCGTAGATCTTTCCGCCCACGGTGACGGAGGACCTGGCGGTGGGGTCGGTGTCCTCGGCCTCGGCCCAGGCGCCGAACTCGGCGCTGACGTCGGCGAGTCCGCCGTCCTTCACGTAGCCGGCGGTGTCGGTGTTGCCGTACTCGATGACGTCGGGGGCGGACTTCGGGTCGTTGAAGGCGGCCTTGACGCGCTGGGCGCGGGTCTCGACGGGGATGTACTCGACCTCGACGCGCGCCCCCGAGTGGCGCTTCTCGAACGCGGCGATCGCGGCGTCGACGACCTGCTTCTTCGGGGTGTTGTCGACCTCCTGGAAGAGCCAGACGCGCAGGGTGCCGGTCTTGTCGTCCGCCGTGGCGCCGCCGTCGGAGGTCTGCGGGGCGCAGGCGGTGGCGGTGAGGGCGGCGAGCACAAGTGCGGTGACGGGGGCGGCGATTCGGGCAGGAAGCTTCATGACGGGTCCCCTCCGATGGTGTTGCAACATACGCAACGGGCGTTTCGTGCTGCACAACACGCGAGAGGTTAGGGGTGGACCAACGCCCGGACAAGTGGTCTCAACCACTCTGTGACCGGCCGAAGCAACCCGTGCAACGCGCGACCGGAACCCCGAACGCGGACGGCCCCCGGCACACGCACCGAAGTGCGCGCGCCGGGGGCCGTCCCGACCGCCAGGACCGTCCTACTTCTTGTCCTTGCCGCCCTTGTCCTTGTCTCCGCCGCCGGAGCCCATGGACTCGTAGATCTCCTTGCACATGGGACAGACGGGGTACTTCTTGGGGTCACGCCCCGGCACCCAGACCTTCCCGCACAGTGCCACCACGGGAGTGCCGTCGAGGGCGCTCGCCATGATCTTGTCCTTCTGGACGTAATGGGCGTAGCGCTCGTGGTCACCGTCGCCGTGGGACACCTGCGGCGTCGGCTCGACGAGGGTTCCCGTACCTGCCCCGCGCTCGGGCTCGAGAGTGCTCATGAGTACCAAGGGTACTGGGGACCGGACGGGTCAGTTGAGCGACGGGTCGTCCGGGTACGTCGCCACCATCGCGAGGTCGCTCCGCTGGCGGCGGAGGACCTCGCGCCAGAGGGTCTCGGGGCGCGGGGAGGAGACGTCGCCCGGTTCGGACTCGACCACGTACCAGGCGCCGTCGCCCAGCTCCGTCTCCAGCTGGCCAGGACCCCAGCCCGCGTAGCCGGCGAAGATCCTCAGGGAGCCGAGCGCGGGTCCGAGCAGTTCGGGCGGGGTCTCCAGGTCGACCAGGCCGATCGCGCCGAAGACCCGGCGCCAGCCGAGGGGGCCCTCGTCGCCGGGGATCACCGCGAGGCCGAGCGCCGCGTCCAGGGAGACCGGACCGCCCTGGAAGACCACGTCCGGCTCGCCGGCCAGATCGGCCCAGGGAGCGAGGATGTCGCCGACCGCGACCGGGGTGGGTCGGTTGAGGACCACGCCGAGGGAGCCCTCGTCGTCGTGGTCGAGGAGGAGCACCACCGCGCGGTCGAAGTTGGGGTCGGCCAGGGCGGGGGTGGCGACGAGCAGCCGTCCTGTGAGCGAGGACACCTCGGTCATGCGACACATGATCCCGCATCTTCGCCCTGCGCGGGGGTCGACCGGCAGAGTACGGACAGACCGGCGACCCGTGCAGTTCAGAGGGGCCGCGCCGGGCGTCCGGAGCGACAAACGGACGGTGACACTCCGCAAGATCGCGTGAACGGAGGGTGTTGTGCCGAATTCATTACATCTGTGAGGGGCCCTCAGGCTTCCAAGCGGGGGGACTATGACCCTTACCCTTTTCCCTGGCCCCCTGCCCGACCTCTCCGGAACGCGAGATTCATGACCGGCACAGACGATGTACTGCTTGTCCACGGCGGAACCCCGCTGGAGGGCGAGATCCGCGTCCGCGGCGCGAAGAACCTCGTGCCCAAGGCGATGGTCGCCGCCCTGCTCGGCAGCGGGCCGAGCCGGCTGCGCAATGTGCCCGACATCCGTGACGTCCGCGTGGTCCGCGGACTCCTCCAGCTGCACGGGGTGACGGTCCGCCCCGGCGAGGAGCCGGGCGAGCTGGTCCTCGACCCGACGCACGTCGAGTCCGCCAACGTGGCTGACATCGATGCCCACGCCGGTTCGTCGCGCATCCCGATCCTCTTCTGCGGCCCGCTGCTGCACCGCCTCGGCCACGCCTTCATCCCGGGCCTCGGCGGCTGCGACATCGGCGGCCGGCCGATCGACTTCCACTTCGACGTGCTGCGTCAGTTCGGCGCCACGATCGAGAAGCGGGCCGACGGCCAGTACCTGGAGGCCCCGCAGCGGCTGCGCGGCACCAAGATCCGGCTGCCGTACCCCTCGGTCGGCTCGACCGAGCAGGTGCTGCTGACCGCCGTCCTGGCGGAGGGCGTCACCGAGCTCTCCAACGCGGCCGTGGAGCCCGAGATCGAGGACCTGATCTGCGTCCTGCAGAAGATGGGCGCGATCATCTCCATGGACACGGACCGGACGATCCGGATCACCGGTGTCGACAAGCTCGACGGCTACACGCACCGCGCGCTCCCGGACCGTCTCGAGGCCGCGTCCTGGGCGTCGGCGGCGCTGGCGACCGAGGGCAACATCTACGTCCGCGGCGCGCAGCAGCGGTCGATGATGACCTTCCTCAACACGTACCGGAAGGTGGGTGGCGCCTTCGAGATCGACGACGAGGGCATCCGCTTCTGGCACCCGGGCGGCTCGCTCAACGCGATCGCCCTGGAGACGGACGTGCACCCCGGTTTCCAGACCGACTGGCAGCAGCCGCTGGTGGTGGCGCTGACGCAGGCCGCGGGGCTCTCCATCGTCCACGAGACGGTGTACGAGTCGCGGCTCGGCTTCACCTCGGCGCTGAACCAGATGGGTGCGCACATCCAGCTGTACCGGGAGTGCCTGGGCGGCTCGGACTGCCGCTTCGGCCAGCGGAACTTCCTCCACTCGGCGGTCGTGTCGGGCCCGACGAAGCTCCAGGGCGCCGACCTGGTCATCCCGGACCTCCGGGGCGGCTTCTCGTACCTGATCGCGGCGCTGGCGGCCCAGGGCACCTCCCGGGTCCACGGCATCGACCTGATCAACCGCGGCTACGAGAACTTCATGGAGAAGCTCGTCGAGCTGGGCGCGAAGGTCGAGCTGCCGGGCAGCGCGCTCGTCTGAAGCGCGACGCGCGACGCCTGAACGGCGCGAGGCCCCCGTACCCCCGTAAGGGGTGCGGGGGCCTCGCCACAGGGGTGCGGGGGCCACGCCGCGCGCCGGCGCCCAGCGCGCGAGCTGCCGGACGGCGCCCCTGCGGCTCCGCGCCCGTGTGCGGCGCTCAGACGGGCGCACAAGAGGGCGGCCACCCCCTGAAGGGTGGCCGCCCTCTCTGTCGCCTAGAAGCCCGCCTGGGCGGCTTCGGCGGTGTGCCTGCAGGCTTACTTGCCCTTGGCGGCTTCCTTGAGCTTCGAGCCCGCGGAGACCTTCACGCTGTAGCCGGCCGGGATGTTGATCGGGTCGCCGGTCTGCGGGTTACGAGCGGTGCGAGCGGCACGGTGGGTGCGCTCGAAGGTCAGGAAGCCGGGGATGGTGACCTTCTCGTCGCCCTTGGCGACGACCTCGCCGACGGTCTCGGCGAGAGCGGCCAGCACGGCGTCGGCGTCCTTGCGGGTCACCTCGGCGCGGTCGGCCAGGGCGGCCACCAGCTCACTGCGGTTCATGTTGTTACTCCCGTGTTCTTCTTGCCTGTGAGGCGTGCCATGCGGCGGAGCCGCATGTATGGGCACAGCGAAGCCGATGCTGCCAGGGCCCTCGGACAGTCCCCGGACCCGGGTCTGGTGACAGACCCTCGCGCCCGAATAGGCATCCTGCCCCCACCAGCGGCGGGAACGCCAATCCGGCACCCTCTGGGGTCACACGAAAAGCGCCACGGGCTCTGGCGTGGTGACGTTCCGTCGACTCCGCCGAAACTCTTTGGAGCCGAGGCGCCACCCTACGGCGGATCTACGGCGCGGCGCCTTCCGACGCGCCGTTCCGACGGCGGGCCCGGGACCTTTCCAGGCCCCGTTCCGGCCCGCCGCACGTGGTGTCCGGGCTCTCTCAGAGCCCGTTCGTCCCGCTGCCGGCACCCGCGCCGGCCGCCTTGGCGGCGGTGCGGACGGCGCCCGCGACGGCGCCGGCGACCTTGTCGTTGAAGACCGACGGGATGATGTAGTTCGGGTTGAGCTCGTCCTCGGTGACGACGTCGGCGAGCGCGGAGGCGGCCGCGAGCATCATCTCCGTGTTGACGGTGCGGGACTGGGCGTCCAGCAGACCGCGGAAGACACCGGGGAAGACGAGCACGTTGTTGATCTGGTTCGGGAAGTCGGAGCGGCCCGTGGCCACAACGGCCGCCGTCTGACGGGCGATTGCCGGGTCGACCTCGGGGTCCGGGTTCGCGAGCGCGAACACGATCGCGTCGTCCGCCATGGCGGCGACGTCGTCCGCGCCGAGCACGTTCGGGGCCGACACGCCGATGAAGACGTCCGCGCCGACGACGGCCTGCTTGAGGGTGCCGGTGACGCCCTCGGGGTTGGTGTTGTCGGCGATCCAGCGCAGCGGGGTGCCGGGCGCGGCCTCGACGAGGTCCTCCCGGCCGGCGTGGACGACACCGTGGATGTCGGCGACGACGGCGTGCTTGACGCCCGCGGCGATGAGGAGCTTCAGGATGGCCGTACCGGCGGCGCCGGCGCCGGACATGACGACCCGTACGTCTCCGATGCCCTTGCCGACCACGCGCAGCGCGTTGGTCAGCGCGGCGAGCACGACGATGGCGGTGCCGTGCTGGTCGTCGTGGAAGACGGGGATGTCGAGGGCCTCGCGCAGCCGTGCCTCGATCTCGAAGCAGCGGGGGGCGGAGATGTCCTCGAGGTTGATGCCCGCGAAGCCGGGGGCGATGGCCTTGACGATCTCGACGATGGCGTCGCTGTCCTGGGTGTCCAGGCAGATCGGCCAGGCGTCGATGCCCGCGAAGCGCTTGAAGAGGGCCGCCTTGCCCTCCATGACGGGCAGGGCGGCCTTGGGGCCGATGTTGCCGAGGCCGAGGACGGCGGAGCCGTCCGTCACGACTGCGACGGAGTTGCGCTTGATGGTGAGGCGGCGGGCGTCCTCGGGGTTCTCGGCGATCGCCATGCAGACCCGGGCCACGCCCGGGGTGTAGATCATGGAGAGGTCGTCACGGTTGCGGATGGGGTGCTTGGACGCCATCTCGATCTTGCCGCCGAGGTGCATCAGGAACGTACGGTCGGAGACCTTGCCGAGGACGACGCCCTCGATGGTGCGCAGCTGCGCGACGATCTCGTCGGCGTGCGCGGTCGAGGTCGCGGCGATGGTGACGTCGATCCGGAGCTTCTCGTGGCCGGAGGCGGTCACGTCGAGGCCGGTGACGGAACCGCCGTGGGACTCCACCGCCGTGGTGAGCTGGGAGACCGCGGTTCCGCTGGCGGGAACCTCCAGCCGGACCGTCATCGAGTACGAGACGCTGGGCGCCGTTGCCATGGCCGAGTTCCTCTGCTTTCCCTGAGCTTCGTTGCTACGCCGCCCCGGCTGGTTGCCCGGCGGCGCCCTCCGATCGTCGCACCTACCAGCCGGTAGCAGGTAATGCGGTCATTTTGTTTTCGGAAAGTAGTTTCCACCATACGAGAAGCCGTGGGGAAACAGAAGAGGTCCGCGATCACCCGTGGGTGACGCGGACCTCTTCTGTATGTACGTACAAGATGGCACCGACCCGCCATGCTCGCCTCGCGGCAAGTGGTCCCTCTAAGGGACGAAGGTTGGGCCCGGGGGCTTGGATCGAGCCGGTGCCATAGACAGGCTAACAAACCACCCTGGTAAGTGATTCCTGCGACGCAGGTTGACCTGAAATCAGTCTCTGAGCAGGTCCGGAACACCGTCCGCGTCCGGTACGTCACGGGCGCCGGAGACCACGGTGAGCTGCTGCGTGGCGCGGGTGAGCGCCACGTACAGGACCCGCAGACCGGCCGGGGACTCGTCCGCGATCTCCGCGGGCGAGGCGACCACGGTGGCGTCGTACTCCAGGCCCTTGGCCTCCAGCGAGCCCAGCGCCACGACCCGGTCGCCGAGGTCCGCGAGCCAGCCGGCGGCCTGCTCACGGCGGTTCATGGCGACCACGACACCGACGGTGCCGTCCACCCGTTCGAGCAGCCGCTGAGCCTCGGCCCGTACGGTTCCGGCCAGATCGTCCTTGCCGGACACCGCCACGAAGCGGGGCTCCACACCGGTCGACCGGACCGCGCGGGGCGACTCCTTGCCGGGCATGGCGAGGGCGAGCACCTTGGCGGCCAGTTCGGCGATCTCGGCGGGGTTGCGGTAGTTCACGGTCAGCTCGAAACGGCGTCGCGGGCGGGAGCCGAGCGCCTCGTCGCGGGCCTCGGCGGCCTCGTCCGGGGTCGACCAGGAGGACTGCGCCGGGTCGCCGACGACCGTCCAGGTGGCGGTGCGGCCGCGCCGTCCCACCATCCGCCACTGCATGGGCGTGAGGTCCTGGGCCTCGTCGACGATGACGTGCGCGTACTCGGTGCGCTCCGCCGCCAGGCGTTCGGCCCGCTCGCGCTGCGTCTCCTCGCGTACGGGCATGAGCTCCTCCAGGCCCGTGAGCTGGTCCAGCGGGTCGTACTCCCGCCTTCTTCGCGGTCTGACCGGAGCACCCAGGAGGGTGTTCAGCTCGTCGAGGAGCGCCACGTCGTGCACGGAGAGACCGTCGCGGCGCAGCGAGCGGGCGAGCCGCCGGACCTCGCCCTGGTTGAGGACGCGCCGGGCCCAGCGGCCGAGGCGCTTCTCGTCGGCCATCGCGCCGAGGACCTGGCGCGGGGTGAGCTCGGGCCACCAGGCGTCGAGGAAGCCGAGGAAGGAGTCCTCGGTGGAGACGTCCTCGTCGAAGGAGGAGCGCAGCTCCGCGGCGAGCTCGGGGTCGCTGTGCCGGCCCGCCGCGCCGGACTTGGCGTACAGGGCGTCGAGCAGCAGCTTGCGGGCGCGCGGGCGCAGCAGGTTGACGGGCGCGGAGCCGCCGAGCACGTTGTGGCGGATGCGCTGGAGCTCGTCCGCCTCCAGCTCCAGTCGGCGGCCGAAGGCGACGACCCGGAGGCGCGTCGGGGTGCTCGCGGGGGTCGGGGCGGCCTCGTCCTCGTCCAGGGTCGGCTGGGCCCGGTGCTGCGGAGCCGGGGTCTCCAGGGCGCCGCGGGCCGCCTTGCGCAGGACGGCGAGCATGCGGGAGGAGCCCTTGATCCGGGCGACGGCCGGCTCGTCGTACGTGGTGGCCTCGACGCCGTCGACCAGCGAGCCGAGCGCGCGGATCGCGACCTGGCCCTCCTCGCCGAGCGAGGGCAGGACGCCCTCGGTGTACGAGACGAGCAGCGGTGTCGGGGAGACGATCAGGATGCCGCCCGCGTACCGGCGCCGGTCCTGGTAGAGCAGGTAGGCCGCCCGGTGCAGGGCGACCGCCGTCTTGCCGGTGCCCGGGCCGCCCTCGACGTACGTGATGGAGGCGGCGGGCGCGCGGATGACCAGGTCCTGCTCGGCCTGGATGGAGGAGACGATGTCGCGCATGGTGTGGCTGCGGGCCTGCCCGAGCGCGGCCATCAGGGCGCCGTCGCCGATCACCGGCAGCTCGCGTCCGTCGAGGGTCGCCGTCAGCTCGGGGCGCATCAGGTCGTCCTCGACGCCGAGGACCTTGCGGCCCTTGGAGCGGATGACGCGGCGGCGCACCACGCGGCCGGGGTCGACCGGGGTGGAGCGGTAGAAGGGCGCGGCGGCGGGGGCGCGCCAGTCGATGACGAGCGGCGCGTAGTCGGAGTCGAGGACGCCGATCCGGCCGATGTGGAGGGTCTCCGCGATCTCGGCCGTGTTGTCGGGCCGTACGGCGTCCTCGGCGGGTTCGACGGAGGTGTACGCGCCGTCGGGACCCTTCTTGCCGTCCTTGCCGTACAGCAGGTCGATGCGCCCGAAGAGGAAGTCCTCGAACTCGTTGTTGAGCCGGTTGAGGTGCACGCCGGCCCGGAAGACCTGGGCGTCCCGCTCGGCGAGCGCGCCGGGGGTGCCGACCTGGCCGCGTTTGGCGGCGTCGTTCATCAGGAACTCCGCCTCGTGGATCTTCTCCTCGAGGCGGCGGTAGACCTTGTCCAGATGTTCCTGCTCGACACCGATCTCACGGTCCCGGACCGTGTCGGTGGCGGCCATGGCCTCCACGGCTTCCTGCGCGGCCACTGAGGCCCCCTTCTGACGTGCACTGGGCAGCCGTCGAGCGTACGCCACAGGGGGGCGGAATGTCAGGCCTCGACCTCCACGAGGCGTTCGCCGTCGAAGGTCCTGACCTCGAAGTGGTCGATGTCGTTGCGGTCCATCGCCGCGCCGCCGTGGACGTACAGCGGGTTCTTGGCACTCTCCATGGTCGCTCCGGGGATGCCGTACCCCCACTTCGGGACGGCCCAGGAGGTCACGGTCTCCTCCTCACCGCTCTTGGAGACGGCGACGAGCCGGCACTTCAGGGGTCCCTTGACGTTCTTGAGCTCCAGGACGGTGTGGGTGCCCCAGCCCTTCTTCTCCAGGCCGACGGTCGCGCTGACCTTGGTCGTCGGGTCGGTGGCCTGGATCTTCTCGTCCATGTGGTGGAAGAAGGCGTCCTCGGCCGGGCTGGTGGGGTGCGGTTCGACGGCTCTGTTCTCCCGCTCGCCGCCGGAGGTGGCGACGACGGCGACGGCGGGGCCGCCGATGACGAGCACGGCTGCGGCCGCGACGAGGTAGAAGGAGCGGCGGCGCCGGTTCGCGCGCTTGGCGCCGACCTCGTCGATGAGCCGGTCGAGCAGCTCGGGTCCGGGCTGGGCGCCGACGGCGTGGAGTGCGACGGGCGCGCTCTGGGCGCGGCGGGGGCCGGGCGGGGCGGGCGGCCGGGGCGCGAAGTCGTCGAAGGCCTTGTCGGCGTACGGATCGATCGACGTCGGGCCGAAGGCGGCCGGTGCGCTGCCCGCGTCCGCCAGCAGGGCGAGCATCGGCTCCATGCCGGCGAACTCCTCCACGTGCGCGGCGCAGAGCTCGCAACCCGCCAGGTGCGCCTCGAAGGCGGCGGCGTCGGCATCGTCCAGGATGCCGAGTACGTACGCACCCGCGGCGTCGTGCGGCGGTGTCATGCCGCTGCTCATGCCGAAACCCCCCTCTCCTCCAGCGCGATTTTCATGGAACGAAGTGCGTAGAACACTCGGGAACGCACGGTCCCGGCAGGTATGCCGAGTGTCTCGGCCGCCTCATTGACCGTACGCCCCTTGAAGTAGGTCTCGACCAACACTTCCCGGTGGGCGGGCGTCAAATCGTCGAGAGCGTCAGAGAGCGTCATCAGCCACAGCGCCTTGTCGATCTCGTCCTCCGCGGGCAGGACCTCGAGCGGTGACGGATCGACCTCCTGGGGCCGGGCCTGCCGGCTTCGGTGGCCGTCGATGACGATGCGCCGGGCAACCGTCACCAGCCAAGGTCTGACGGAGCCGGTAGCCCGGTTGAGCTGGCCGGCGTTCTTCCAGGCACGGATGAGCGTCTCCTGCACGACGTCCTCGGCACGCTGGCGGTCGCCGGCGACGAGGCGAAGTACGTAGGCGAGCAGGGGCCCGGCATGTTCGCGGTAGAGAGCACGCATCAACTCCTCGTCAGGGACGTCGGGTCGGTGGCGTGACACCTCGCTGCGATGCCGGGCCCGATGCGGACGTTCATCGGCCACGGCCGCATCCTTGCGCACCACGAACCTCCCGGTCGAGACCCTGTCTGTCGTGGAGAGGTACGGAGCGCGGGCGGGTTCGACTCAACGCCACGCGGACTTTTTCACGGGTTTCTTCAGACGGTGGCCTTCGCCCGCCGGGCTGCCCGATGCCGGGCAACGCGCTCCCGGTTTCCGCACGCCTCGCTGGAGCACCAGCGGCGGCGGCGCCCGCGGGAGGTGTCGAGGTAGCAGCGACGGCAGTCGTCGCTCTCGCAACGGCGCAGCAGGGCGCGGGCGTTCGGGTCGGTGAGCAGGTCGACGGCGTCGCGGGCCACGGCGGCGAGCAGCGCGCGGCAGTCGGGTTCGACGCTCAAGGCCCGTACGAGCCCGCCGGTTTCGGTGCGCACGGCGCGGGGCGCGGGGGGCGCGGAGGCGGCGGCGAGGGCGTTGAGCCGCTCCAGGGCGGGCCCGGCGCGCCGCCCGTCGAGCTGGGCGTGGACCAGCTCGACCACGCAGTCGCGCAGTTCGCGGAAGCGCACGACCCAGGCGGCGTCGAGGGCGCGCAGCGGCACGGCGGCGGGGACGAGCCCGGTGGTGCGCAGGAAGCGGTCGAGCGCCTGGCAATGGGCGAGCGGCTGATCGGCCAGATCAAGGCAGATGCGGCCGGAGTCGAACCGTACGGTCATGCCCCTGTCACCACCTCGCGATCGGATGCGGGCGCCCGACCAGAGTGCTCCCGAACCTCCGGTCCGGCTAGAGGGCGTCGCGGACGGACGGGGTCGGACGGACGGCGGCCGGGTGGGCAGCGGCCGGGCGGACGGGAGATCTGGTGGCGCCGTGGACGCTCGCGTATGGAGGCTGGACGCGCGTCCATGGTTCCGTCCGGACGTGGCCGCTTGACTGGGTGTCATGACGGACAACAGGGGTGGGACGGTGGCCGGGGCGGTACTCGGCGCGGCGACGGTGGCGACGGGAATGATCGCGGGGGTGTGGTTCGCGTACGTGTGCTCGGTGATGCCGGCGCTCGCGCGCAGCGACGACCGGGTCTTCGTGGAGGTGATGCGGAACATCAACGACGTGATCCAGAACCCGGCCTTCTTCACGCCGTTCTTCGGCGCGCTGATCCTGACTGCGGTAGCCGCCTGGCAGCTGCGCGCCACACCGGCACGGGTCTGGGGGACCGCGGCGCTCGTCCTGTACGTCGCGGTCCTCGCGGTCACCTCGGCGGTGAACGTCCCGCTCAACGACGCCCTCGCCGCGGCGACGGATCCGGTACGGGCCCGCGCGGACTTCGAGGCCCCGTGGGTGGCCTGGAACCTCGTCCGCGCGGTCCTGACCACGGCGGGCTTCGTCTGCCTGCTGCGCGCGCTCGCCGTCCGCCGGGCGAGGTGACCGCGCCCGGCCGGACGGGCCGGACCGGCCGGTCGCCCTACTCGTCGTACTTCGTGTCCGCCACGGGGTCGAGGGCAAGACGGTACCCGCGCTTGACCACGGTCTGGATCAGTTTCGGCGCGCCGAGCGCCGTCCGCAGCCGGGCCATCGCCGTCTCCACCGCGTGCTCGTCGCGTCCCGCGCCCGGCAGGGCGCGCAGCAGGTCGGCGCGGGAGACGACCCAGCCGGGGCGCCGTGCCAGCGTGGTGAGGAGCGCCATCCCGGCCGGCGGGACCGGCCGCAGGGAGCCGTCGACGAGGACCGCGTGCCCCCGGATCTCGATCCGGTGGCCCGCCACCGGGAGCGCACGGGCCCGGGACGGCAGTTCCTGGCAGAGCAGTTGCACCAGCGGCCCGAGCCGGAAGCGCTCGGGCTGCGCCGTGTCGATGCCGTGCGCCTGGAGCGGCAGCGCCGTCACCGGCCCGACGCAGACCGCGAGCACGTCGTGGCGCAGCGCTTCGAGGAGCTTTTCCAGCGCTCCCCGGTCCTCGGCCCGCGTCAGCAGCGAGGCCGCGGCCGGGGCGCTGGTGAAGGTCACCGCGTCCAGGGTGCCGGCCAGGATCCCGTCCAGGAGCCGGTCGAGGGGGCCGATGTCCTCCGGCGGCATCCACCGGTAGACCGGTACGCCGACGACCTCCGCGCCGCCCGCCGTCAGCGCCTCCACGAATCCCGGCAGCGGCTCCCCGTGCAGCTGGATCGCGATCCGGCGCCCCGTCACCCCCTCGGCGAGGAGCCGGTCGAGCACCTCGGCCATGGACTCGGAGGACGGCGACCACGACTCCGTGAGCCCCGCCGCCCGTACCGCGCCCTTGACCTTGGGGCCCCGGGCGAGCAGCTCCACGCCCCGCAGCCGGTCGAGGAGCGCCTCGCCGTGGCCCCAGCCGTCCGCCGCCTCGATCCAGCCGCGGAAGCCGATCGCCGTCGTGGCGACGACGACGTCCGGGGCGTGGTCGAGGATGTCCTTCGTCGCGGCGAGCAGTTCCGTGTCGTCCGCCAGCGGCACGATCCGCAGCGCCGGGCCGTGGACCACGGCCGCGCCCCGGCGACGGAGAAGCGTGCTCAGCTCGTCGGCGCGCCGGGCCGCGGTGACCCCGACGGTGAACCCCGCGAGGGGCCCCTGCTCTTGCTCGTTCATGACGACCGAGCCTGACGTGGATCCGTGACAGGCTCGGTTCGCCGGTATTTCCTGGCCGTTACGGACCATGTCCGCTCACACCTCGGCGTATCCGAGCCGCGACGCCGTCTCGCCGTCGGCGTCCGCGCCCTCTGCCGTGTCCGGGACGGCCGCCGGCCGGCGAAGGTATACCGCCCAGGTGACGACCATGCAGGCCGCGTAGAAGAGCAGGAAGGCGACGAAGGCAGCGGTGCCGGTCCCCGCGGTCTGGAACGACTGACGGAAGGCGAGGTTGATGCCGAGCCCCCCGAGCGCGCCGACGGCTCCGATCAGCCCCATGGCGGCCCCGGAGAGCCTGCGCCCGTACGCCTCCGCCGCGTCGCCCGACAGCCCCTTGCGGTGCCCCTGCGCGAGGAAGATCGCCGGGATCATCTTGTACGTCGAGCCGTTGCCGAGTCCGCTGAGGACGAAGAGGGCGATGAAGCCGACGAGGAAGACGGTCAGCGACTCGATGACGGAGGCGTAGACGACCACGCCGGTCGCCACGGCCATCCCGCCGAAGTTCGCGAGCGTGATGCGGGCACCGCCGTGCCGGTCGGCGAGCGAGCCGCCGAGCGGCCGGATCAGGGAGCCGAGGAGCGGGCCGATGAAGGTGAGCGACGCGGCCTGGAGAGGGGTGCGCCCGAACTGGGTCTGCAGGACGAGCCCGAAGGCGAAGCTGTAGCCGATGAAGGAACCGAAGGTGCCGATGTAGAGGAAGGCCATGATCCAGGTGTGGCCGGACCTGACGGCCTCCTTCGCGGCGCCGGTGTCGTTCTTCACCGGGGCGAGGTTGTCCATGAAGAGCGCGGCGCAGACGGCCGCGACGACGACGAGCGGGATGTAGACGCCGAGGACGATCCTCGGGTGGACGGCTCCGGCGGTGCCGATGACCAGCAGACCGACGAGCTGGACGACGGGGACGCCGATGTTGCCGCCGCCCGCGTTGAGACCGAGCGCCCAGCCCTTCTTCCGCAGCGGGAAGAAGGCGTTGATGTTGGTCATGGAGGAGGCGAAGTTGCCGCCGCCCACCCCGGTGAGCGCGGCGACCAGCAGGAAGGTCTGGTACGAGGTGCCCGGCTCCATCACCGCGTAGGCGACGCCCGTCGGCAGGAGGAGCAGCAGCGCGCTGAAGACCGTCCAGTTCCGGCCGCCGAAGCGGGCGACGGCGAAGGTGTACGGGACGCGGATCAGCGCGCCGACGAAGGTGGCGGTCGCGATCAGGAAGAACTTCCCCGCCGGGTCGATGCCGTACTCCGGCCCCATGAACAGGACCATGACCGACCACAGGCTCCAGACGGAGAACCCGATGTGCTCGGAGATGACGGAGAAGACGAGATTGCGCCGGGCGATCCGCTCTCCCTGGTCACGCCAGAAGGTCTCGTCCTCCGGCTCCCACCGTTCGATCCATCGGCCGCCCATCACGTACCTCCACGGTTCGGGTCCCGAGCGTCCAGATGCTCTGGACCTCTTGCTCCATGACCCTAGGCAGGCCGCGTTTCGGGCCGGTGGCCGAAGGTGACGGGTACGGAACCTTGCTCTCACCCGCCGTGCGGCCCCGGTGTGAGTACGGGACTCCGCTCCCCCGGCACGCCCGGTTCGCCCTCCGGGAGCCAGGAGTCCGCGGGCCGGTCCAGCCACCCTTCCCGCGCGCCGATCTCGGCCGCGGCGGTGCGCAGCGCGTCCAGGCCGGGATGCCGCAGCCCCTTGCGCCACACCATGCTCACCGGGGAGAGCGGCACGGGCTCGACGAGGGGCCGCAGCACAGAGCCCTCCATCGGCGGAAAGCCGACCACCGCGAGGACGGGGGTACGGAGTTTGGCCATGATCCGCCGGAACTCCTCCCTTCCCACCGCCATCGGCGCGGGCGGCGCGACGGAGATGCCGCGCCCCTCGAAGAGCCGGGCGGCGAGGTCGGTCCACTCCGGGGTGCGGTCGTTTCCCGCGCCCGCGTAGACGCTCTCGCCCGCAAGCGCGGCCAGCGGCACCTCCGTCAGCTCCGCGAGCCGGTGGTCGTCGGGGAGCAGGACCGCCATCGCCTCGTACCGGACGAACTGCGAGGCGAGCCGGCTCCGCGTGGTCGCGTCGAGCCCGCCGTACCGTCCGAAGGACACGTCGAGGCGCCCGGCGAGGATCTCGGCGGCGGCCCACGTCAGCCCGTTCTCGTAGCGGGCCATCAGCTCCTGCTCGGGGGCGAGTTCACGGGCCCGCTCCATGACGTCGCCCTGGGCGGGGAGACCGGTGCTGTTGAGGTCGACGAGCAGCGGCCTCGCGACCGCCCGGAAGGCGTCGGCGAGCTCGTCGCAGGCGGCCAGCACCTTGCGGGCGTACGGCAGGAGCCGCGTGCCGTCCGGGGTGAGCGTGACCTGACGGGTCGTCCGTACGAACAGGTCCGTGCCCAGGTCCCGTTCCAGCCGCCGGATGTCGCGGGAGAGGGCCTGCTGGGCGACGTACAGGCGGGCGGCGGCGCGCGTGAAGTGCAACTCGTCGGCGACGGCGGTGAAGGCCCGCAGCAGCCGGGGCTCGATGTCGTACGAAGTGACCACGCGGCATTTAACAACACGGGCGCGTGAATGGCCACGGATCAGGTGTTGGACCGGGGCCGGGGGCTCCCCGGAGGCTGAGTGCATGCCGCATCACGACCTCATGCTCACCCCGGCGGGCCCGGCGCTCGCCCCGCGCTACCGCGAGCCGAAGAGCCCCGCCGTCACGCCCCTCAGCTCCGTCACCGCCCCGGCCGCCACCCCTGTCTCCGGCTCGTACCGGCGGCTCTTCGCCGTTCCCGGCGCCCGCGCTTTCACCCTCGGGAACCTCGTCGCGCGGCTCCCGATGGGGATGCTCACCGTGAGCGCGGTGATCATGATCGCGGGGGCGTACGGCTCGTACGCGCTCGCCGGAGCCGTCACCGCGACCGGCATGGCCGCCACCGCCGTCGTCGCCCCCTGGACCGCGCGGCTCGTCGACCGGCACGGGCAGAGGCGGGTCGCCGTCCCGGCCGCGGCGCTGGCCGCGCTCGGCTCGCTGGCCCTGCTGCTGTGCGTGCACCACCGGGCGCCGGAATGGACGCTGTTCGTCGCGTACGCGGCGACCGCGACCAGCCCCAACACGGGCGGGATGTCCCGGGCCCGCTGGGCACATCTCCTGCGC
The DNA here is from genome assembly GCF_055563155.1 of Streptomyces sp. NPDC013317. Classification (NCBI taxonomy): domain Bacteria; kingdom Bacillati; phylum Actinomycetota; class Actinomycetes; order Kitasatosporales; family Streptomycetaceae; genus Streptomyces; species Streptomyces sp. NPDC013317. The sequence goes on along the minus strand of NZ_JBVHDX010000014.1, from coordinate 50,205 downwards.
CACGAGCCCTCCGCCCTGCACACGGCCAACGCCTTCGAACAGGCCGTCGACGAACTGTGCTTCATGCTGGGTCCGGTCCTGGCCGCCTTCCTGTGCACGGCGCTCTTCCCGGAGGCGGGCACCCTGACCGGCGCCGTCCTGCTGCTCACCGGAGTGCTCGTCTTCACCGCCCAGCGCTCCACCGAGCCCCCGGCCACGCCCCGCTCCGCCACCGCGCCCGGCTCCCTCCTGCGCGGGTCCGGCACACGGCCGCTGCTCGGCGTCTTCCTCACCATGGGCGCGGTCTTCGGTGCGATGGAGGTCGTGACGCTCGCGCACGTGGACGGACCCGCAGCCGGACCGATCCTGGCCCTGCAGGCCGCCGGCTCCTGTGCGGCGGGGCTGGTCTACGGCCGTACCGGACGCTCGGGCCGGCTGCGCACCTGCCTCGTGGCGATGACCTGTCTGATGGCGATGCCGTTCCTGGGCGCCGCGACCGGATCCCTGCTCGCCCTGGCGGCCGGGCTGCTGGTGGCGGGCATGGCGACCGCTCCGACGATGGTCACGGGCATGGCCCTGGTCCAGCGACTGACCCCCTCGGGCCGGCTCAACGAGGGTATGACGCTCGCGGTGACCGCCCTGCTCGCCGGTGTCGCGGTCGGCTCGGCGACCGGCGGCTGGGCGGCGGAGCACGCCCCGTCGACGGTGTACGCGTTCCTGATCCCGGCGGCCGCCGCGGCGCTGGCCCTCGCGGGCGAGACCGCCCGGGGAATGACGGAGGCCCGGGGAATGACGGAGGCCCGGCGGTCGTCGTGACGACTGCCGGGCCTCTGCCCACATGGGATGAGTGGAGATGGCGGGAATCGAACCCGCGTCCAACGGTGCAGAATCAGGGCTTCTCCGTGTGCAGTCCGCTAGGAGTTTCTCAGCCCCGGAGATCACGCGGACAAGTCTCCGACGGGCTCAGTCACTGTTTGATTTCCCTCAGGCCCCCGTGACCGGGGCTAGAGGTTTAGATCCCTTGATGACGCCAGGATCCGGGTCGGGACCATCCCCGGGCTGACGCTCCTCACAGAGGCTTCTGCTCGTTACCTAAAATTAGGCAGCGAGGGCGAAGCGGGAGTTATCGCTCTTGGAGTTGGCGATTATTGGTTGCGACATGTGGTTTACGAGATCATTGCCGCTTCCTCGACACGCTTCCCCTGCTTCGACATCCGCTGTCGAAACCGATCATCCCCATGTTGATTTTTCAAACGTGCACCCGCTGTGAGGTGCGGGTCCCATGGTACGTGACGACCGCGTACGGTTGCCAGCGTATTAAGGGGCCCTGGCCGGACGGGTTCCGCGCGGCCGCCGGCGTCTGCTAGCCGGCCGCCGCCCGCTGGCGGCGCTTCGCCGCCGCGATCGCCCGGTTCGTCTCGCGGGTGTCCTGCTTCTCCCGCAGCGTCTGCCGCTTGTCGTACTCCTTCTTGCCCTTGGCGAGCGCGATCTCGACCTTGACGCGTCCCTTCAGGAAGTACAGGGCGAGGGGCACGATCGTGTGACCCGTCTCCTGGGACTTCGCCTCCAGCTTGTCGATCTCGGCGCGGTGCAGGAGCAGCTTGCGCTTCCGCTTCGCCGAGTGGTTGGTCCAGCTGCCCTGCATGTACTCGGGCACATGGATGTTGTGCAGCCACGCCTCGTGCCGGTCGATCTGCACGAAGCCGTCCACCAGCGACGCCCGGCCCATCCGGAGCGACTTCACCTCGGTGCCCATGAGCACCACACCGCACTCGTAGGTGTCGATGATGTGGTAGTCGTGGCGCGCCTTCTTGTTCTGCGCGATGATCTTGCGCTCAGGACCCTTCTCCGGGTCCTTCTTCTTCGCAGGCTTGCCCTGCACGTTCACGAGTCCCTTTGCCATAGTGCGGCCATTTTCGCACTACGAGCCCCCTCCGAGGCCACTCAATACCGTCCTCGCCCGCTTCTCGGCCCGCTCGCCCGTGGTGTCGCTGACCACCAGGTCGGGTGTGATGCCCAGGCCGTCCACGCCGTGCCCCGAGGGAGTGCGGTAGTGGCCGACGGTCAGCTCGGCGACGGAGCCGTCGGGCAGCGTGCTCGGCATCTGCACCGAGCCCTTGCCGAAGGTGCGCGAGCCGACGGTGACGGCCCGGCCGCGGTCCTTCAGCGCGCCGGTGAGCAGCTCGGCGGCGCTCATCGTGCCTCCGTCGACCAGCGCCACCACCGGCCGCCGGGTGTCGCCGCCGCTCTGCGCGTACAGCGCGCGCTGCTCGCCGTCGACGTCGTACGTGGCGACGAGTCCGCCGTCGAGGAAGGCGGAGGCGGCGACGGTGGCCTCGGCGACCAGTCCGCCGGCGTTGCCCCGTAGGTCGAGGAGGACTCCGGCGCCGGCCGGGGCGCGCCGCACCGCGTTCCGTACCCGCTCGCCCGCACCCTTGGTGAAGGCCGTCACCTTGATGAGTACCGTCCCGTCGTCGAGGCGGCGCACGGTGACGTCGTCGGTGGCGAGCCGGGCCCGGGTGAGGGTCTGCGTCCAGGCGGAGCGGCCGCGCTCGACGCCGAGGGCGACGGTGGAGCCGGCCGGGGCGCCGTCGCCGCGCAGCAGGGAGACGACCTCGGAGACGGACAGGGCGGCGGTGTCGCGGCCGTCGACGGAGACGAGCCGGTCGCCGGTGCGCAGCCCGGCCAGGGCGGCCGGTCCTCCGGCCTGGACGCGGCTGATCTCGATGCGGCCGCTGTCCGCCTTCCGCGCCGAGAGGCCGACGCCGGTGTACGAGCCGTCGAGGGCCTGCTCGAACTCCTCGAACTCGGCGGGGCCGTAGACCGCGCCCCAGCGGTCGCCGCTGCGGCTGACGAACTCCTCGGCGGCCTGCTGGCCGGACTTGCCGTCGGCCATCGCCTCGGCGGCGGCGCGGGAGAGGTCGGCGGGGTCGACGGTGTCGTGCGCGGCGGCCTGTGGGGCGCGCTTCACGGAGGCGGCCTCCTGCCGGGGCAGGGTACCGGTGGCCGCGGCCGTGGCGAGCACTCCGGCGAAGACCAGCGTCAGGGCAGCCCCGCGGAGAACTCCGCGGGGCCGGAGACAGAGGTCGGGGCGGGACCCCGGGTCGACGGCCGACATGGCGCCCACTCTAGGACAAGCGAAAGGCGCCGTACGGTGGTTGGCCGTACGGCGCCCGGGGCACTCAGGGGTCTCTTCTCACACCTTGAGGTACTTGCGCAGCGCGACGAAGGCCGCAAGGGACGGCATCAGCAGGCCGATGACGAGGACGAGCGGCAGCACCGAGAGGACGGCGTCCCAGCCGATGAAGTTGACGAGCTGCATCTTCTCGGCGAGCGCGATGCCGTGGTCGATGAGGAAGTACCGGCCGACCAGCAGCATGATGCAGGCGACGGCGCCGCCGAGGAGGCCGGCGAAGGCCGCCTCCATGATGAACGGCATCTGGATGTAGAAGCTGGAGGCGCCGACCAGCCGCATGATGCCGGTCTCACGCCGCCGGCTGAAGGCCGAGACGCGCACCGTGTTGACGATCAGCATCAGCGCGATGACCAGCATCAGCGCCATGACGCCGAGCGCGGCGACGTTCATGCCGTTCATCAGGTCGAAGAGGTTCTGCAGGATGCCCCGCTGGTCCTGGACGGACTCCACGCCGTCCCGCCCGGCGAAGGCCGTGGCGACGACCTTGTACTTCTCCGGGTCGTCCAGCTTGACCCGGAACGACTCCTGCATCTGGTCGGGCGTGATGACCGACGCGATGGCGGTGTCGCTGTACTGCTCCTTGTAGTGCTTGTAGGCCTCGTCGGTGGACTCGTGGTGCACGGTCTCGACGATGTCCATCTTCTTCAGATCGGCCTCGATCTGCTCCTTCTGCTGCGCGGTCACCGCGCCCTTGGCGCACTTGGTGGAGGTGGCCGCGTCGTTCTTGTTGCAGAGGAAGATGGAGACGTTGACCTTGTCGTACCAGTAGTCCTTCATCGTGCTGACCTGCTCGCGCATGAGCAGCGCACCGCCGAACAGGGCGAGCGAGAGGGCCACGGAGACGATGACGGCGAAGGTCATCGTGAGATTGCGACGGAGGCCGACGCCGATCTCGGAGAGCACGAACTGAGCGCGCATGGTGTTCTATCCCCTACCTGCTCAGTGCTGGTATCCGTAGACGCCGCGCGCCTGGTCGCGGACGAGGCGGCCCTTTTCGAGCTCGATGACGCGCTTGCGCATCTGGTCGACGATGTTCTGGTCGTGGGTCGCCATGACGACGGTGGTCCCTGTCCTGTTGATGCGGTCGAGCAGCTTCATGATGCCGACGGAGGTCTGCGGGTCGAGGTTGCCGGTGGGCTCGTCGGCGATCAGCAGCATCGGGCGGTTGACGAAGGCGCGGGCGATGGCGACGCGCTGCTGCTCACCGCCGGAGAGCTCGCCGGGCATCCGGTCCTCCTTGCCGCCGAGGCCGACGAGGTCGAGGACCTGGGGCACGGCCTTGCGGATCTCGCCGCGCGGCTTGCCGATGACCTCCTGGGCGAAGGCGACGTTCTCGGCCACGGTCTTGTTGGGCAGCAGCCGGAAGTCCTGGAAGACGGTTCCGAGCTGGCGCCGCATGTGGGGCACCTTCCAGTTGGACAGCCGGGCGAGGTCCTTGCCGAGGACGTGCACCTGGCCATGGCTGCAGCGCTCCTCGCGCAGGATCAGCCGGAGAAAAGTCGACTTTCCGGAGCCGGAGGAACCGACGAGGAAGACGAACTCCCCCTTCTCGATCTCCAGGGATACATCCCGGAGCGCGGGGCGGTTCTGCTTCGGATAGGACTTGGAGACGTTGTCGAATCGGATCACGGATGCACCACGGTCGGCCGGGAGTAGGTGTGCGCGACCTTACGCGACCGGAGATGGGGCGCGCAGTCGCGGTCCCGGCTTGCGCGCTTTATCCTTTTCGCCCTTCGGGGCGGAAGCGATGCGATCCGGGTGTAATCCGACGGGGCGCGCCGAAACGCCTCGGAACTGGCAGAGTGGTAGGGGGAACGCTCGGGTACCACCGGGCGTTGTCCTTGGTGTGGACCCGAGTGCGGGAGGAGGAGAGCGCATGACCTATGACCGACTGGTGTGCGCCAACTGCGCGGCCCCCGTCGCGGAGGGCCGCTGCCCCGTCTGCCGCGCGAACCGGGAACGTCTCGAGCCGTCGTCGGGCCTGACGCCGGCGATGCTGCTGGCGCTCGTGGTCGCCCTGGTGGCGATGGTGGCGCTGCTCGCCGCACTGCAGAGCGCGTAGGGCTCCGCGGCTCCGCATACGAGCCGGAGACGAACGAGGGCCGGGGGTACGCCCCCCGGCCCTCTTCTTCATGCTTCTACGACCTGACGGTCACCGAACCGCTCAGACGGCGGCGCGGCCACCGCCGACCAGACGCGGGAGCATCCGGAAGCCGATGCCACCGGCGATCATGGTCGCGGCGCCGATGATCAGGAACGAGGTCTCGGCGGCGCCGGTCTCGGCCAGCTCCTCCTTGGCCTTGCCCTGCTCGACGGGCTGCGAGCCGGCGTTGTCGGTGTCCGGGTTGTTGACGCACTCGGCGCCGTCGAGGTCGACGGTGCAGGTGCCGGCGTCGTCCGAACCGTCGTCACCCGGCGTGGTCGGCGCAGGCGTCTCACCCGGGGTGGTCGGCGTCGTCGGAGGCTTCGTCGGCGTCGTCGGCGGGGTGGTCACCGGCGGCGTGGTCACCGGCGGAGTCGTCACCGGCGGGGTCGTGACCGGCGGCGTGGTCACCGGCGGAGTCGTCACCGGCGGGGTCGTGACCGGCGGCGTGGTCACCGGCGGAGTCGTCACCGGCGGCGTGGTCACCGGCGGCGTGGTGGGCGGGTTCTCTTCACAGCCCGGCGTGCCCGGGATACAGGTCGGGTCGACCTCCGGCAGTTCGGCCTGGACGCCGATGTTCAGCTCCACACCCACAGCCTGAGCGGCGCCCGCGGCGGTCAGGGACGCGCCGGCGGCGATCACCGCACCGGCGGCTATCCGCGCGAAACGGACCCGCGTCTTCTTCGTCATGTGCCTGCTACCCCCAGTAGCTCAATCTCGTCATGGAGCAGCGCTCGGGGCCACGGGCACGGGGACGGCGTGATCACTCAACCAGCCCCCGGTCACACACGCCCCATAGATACGCATGCCGCGTGCCACCCTTCCGAGTTTCCGAGTACGCGTCAAGGTCGTTGCGCGTGCGATGCCCGAAAGATCACGTGTTGCCCGCCATGCGGGGATGCAACTGTGACGTAAACGTGGAACTACCGCCTCCCCAAGGCCAGTTCCCTTGTCGACAAAGCGCCCCGCAAGCCCCGATTCCGCTTGCGCCCGCGAACGTCCGGGAGGGCCCTGCGAGGGAGATCCGGCCCCAACTCCCGTCACCTGTCGCCGTACGCGCCCGCCGCGCGGTCCAACGCGGCCGCCTCACGGCCCGGATGGCGCCCCGTCAGAGGCGACGCGTACGACGAGGGGCCCCGTACGCGTGCGTACGGGGCCCCTCGCGGTGATGCGGCGTGCGGGTTACTTCTCCTGCTGCTTGCGCCAGCGGATGCCCGCCTCGAGGAAGCCGTCGATCTCGCCGTCAAGGACGGACTGCGGGTTGCCGACCTCGAACTCCGTACGGAGGTCCTTGACCATCTGGTACGGGTGCAGGACGTACGAACGCATCTGGTTGCCCCAGGAGCTGCCGCCATCGCCCTTCAGGGCGTCCATCCTGGCGCGCTCCTCCTGGCGCTGGCGCTCGAGGAGCTTGGCCTGGAGGACGTTCATGGCGCTCGCCTTGTTCTGGATCTGGGAGCGCTCGTTCTGGCAGGAGACGACGATGCCCGTCGGGAGGTGCGTGATGCGCACCGCCGAGTCGGTGGTGTTGACGCCCTGGCCACCCGGGCCCGAGGCGCGGTAGACGTCCACGCGCAGCTCGGACTCGTCGATCTCGACGTGGTCGGACTGCTCGACGACCGGCAGGATCTCGACGCCCGCGAACGACGTCTGGCGACGACCCTGGTTGTCGAACGGGGAGATGCGGACCAGGCGGTGCGTGCCCTGCTCGACCGAGAGCGTGCCGTAGGCGTACGGCGCCTTGACCACGAACGTGGTCGACTTGATGCCGGCCTCTTCCGCGTACGAGGTCTCGTAGACCTCCGTGCCGTAGCCGTGCCGCTCGGCCCAGCGCAGGTACATGCGCTGGAGCTGCTCCGCGAAGTCGGCCGCGTCGACGCCGCCCGCCTCGGCACGGATGTTGACCAGCGCCTCGCGCTCGTCGTACTCGCCGGAGAGGAGGGTACGGACCTCCATCTCGTCCAGCGCCTTGCGGACGGCGACCAGCTCCGTCTCCGCCTCGGTGCGCGTGTCCGGGTCGTCCATCTCCTCGGCGAGCTCGAAGAGCACCCCGAGGTCGTCGATCCGGCCGCGCAGGGCCTCGGCCTTGCGGACCTCGGCCTGGAGGTGCGAAAGCTTGCTGGTGATCTTCTGCGCCGCCTCCGGGTCGTCCCAGAGGGACGGGGCCGCGGCCTGCTCTTCGAGCACGGCGATGTCTGCCCTCATCTGTTCGAGGTCCAGTACGGCCTCGATCGACCCCATGGTCGAGGAGAGGGACTTCAGCTCTTCGGATACATCGACGACTGCCACGCGTCCCAGCCTAACGGCTCACCGCAAATGCCAGGGCCCGACGGTCGTCCGTGACGAGCGGCGGGGAGCGGCGGCGGGGCGGCGGGAAGCGGCGGCGGGGGCCGCTACGGCTCCGTCGACGTCTTCGAGTCCTGGGGCGGTACGTCGCCGTCCTCGGCGGCCGCCAAATACCCGCCCACGCCCAGCGCGCCCGCGACGACGACCGCCGCGATCGAGAGGGTGATCCGGCGCTTGCGGACCGTCCCGGCCTTGTGGCGGGCCGAGCCGGGCCGCCGGGCGCTCGCCGAGCGCGGGGCCCGGGCGGTGCCAAGGGGGCCGCCCGCGAGCTCGTCGGGGGCGGGGACGCGCATGGAGGTGTGGGTGTCCCGGTTGGAGTCGGGGGTGGCGCCGGGGACCAGGGGGACGGCGGCCCGGCGCGGGGCGGCGCCCGCGGCCCCCGTGGGGTACGGGTCCTCCTCGCGCTGCTCCGGCGCCTGCTGCTCCGCGTCGTCGGGCTCGTCCACGTCCAGCGGGGGCAGTCCGGCCAGCAGCGGCAGGCACTCGCGCAGCCGGGAGGCCAGCTCGGAGGCGCGCAGCCGGGAGGCCGGGGCCTTGGCCAGGCACTGGACGATCAGCTGCCACAGCTCCTCGGGGATACCCGGCAGCGGGACGACCGTCTCGGTGACGTGGCGGCGCAGCACGGCGCCCGGGTGGCCGCCGCCGAAGGGCGTGAAGCCTGCCAGGAGCTCGTACAGGACGGTCGCGAGGGCGTAGATGTCGACCGCGGCACGCGGCGGCAGGCCCTCGACGATCTCCGGGGCCAGGTAGTCCGGCGTACCGATGATCCGGGTCGCCTTGGTGCGGCCCGGGGTGTCGATGAGCTTGGCGACCCCGAAGTCGGTGAGGAGCGCCGGGTGGGCGCCGGCGGGGCCGAGCGGCCCCTCCATGTCGAGCAGGATGTTCTCCGGCTTGACGTCCCGGTGGACGACTCCGGCGGCGTGCGCGGCGGCGAGTCCGTCCGCGACGTCGGCGATGATCGCGACGGCCGCCTCGGGGGCGAGCCTGCGCTCGCGGTCGAGGCGGGTGCGCAGGTCCGTGCCGCGGACCAGGTCCATGACGAGCGCCAGGTCGTTGCCGTCGACGACGAGGTCGCGGACGGAGACCACCCGGGGGTGGTCGAGGCCGAGGAGGGCGGTGCGCTCCTGGACGAAGCGGCCGACGAGCTCCTGGTCCGAGGCCAGGTCCTCGCGCAGCAGCTTGATGGCGACGGGGCCCTCGGGGCCCTCGCCGAGCCACACCGTGCCGGCGCTGCCCCGACCGAGGATCTGGTGGGCCGTGTAGCGGCTGCCGATATTCCGTGCCAAGACTGCTCCCTCAGCGGCTGGCGGACGCGTCAAAGTTACGCGTCCGCAGCCGCCGGTCGTCACTTCCGAAGGGAAATCACCCCTCGGAAGTCGATAAATCGGCAGTACTACTGCCCCGTACCGCCGGTAGTAGTACCACTCCCGGAGCCGGAGCCCGAGTCGGCGAGCTCCGAGACCCAGTCGGTGAAGGACGAGATCCCGTCGCCGAGCGCCTCCCAGTAGCCCTTCCCCTCGGCGATCCAGCTCTGGAGCGGGGTCAGCTCCCAGATGAGCCAGCCCGCGACCACGAAGAGCAGGACCGAGAAGAGACAGCCCTTCAGACAGCCGAGCCCGGGGATCCGCATGGGGTTGGCGCCGCGCTGACGCGGCGGCCTCGGCTCGCGGGGAGCGGGCGGCTGCGGGGCCTGCGGGCGCTGCTGCGGCGGGTTGTAGGCCTGCTGCTGCGGCGCGTACCGCTGCTGGGGCTGCTGGGGCGCGTACTGCTGCTGCGGCGGCTGCTGATACCGGGGCTGCTGCGGCTGCTGGTACTGCTGCGGAGCCCCCTGCGGTCGCTGCGGGTGCTGCGGCTGGCGCTGGGGACGGCGGCGCAGCGGGTCCTCGCTCGGGTCCAGGTACTGGACCTGCGTCTGCTCGTTGCGGTCGCGGGCCGCGCGCAGCTGGTTCTGCCAGGGATGCGGCTGCTCCTCGCCCGGGGCGCCCTGCGGCGGCTGCGGCGGTACGGGAGGCATCACGGCGGTCGGGTCGGCGCCGCCGTTCATGCCGCCGGGCGGTCCGCTCGTCGGCATGACGCTGGTCGGCGCGGCGGGGTCGAAGTGGGAGCCCGCGCCGCTGGGCAGCACCTGGGTCGGATCCGCGGCGCCCGGCGCCTCCGGGACCGGCGCGGGCGCCGGATCGGGGGCGAGCAGCGCGCCGACACCGTCGGCGGCCTCGATCTGCGCGGGTGTGGCGTGCACGCCGATGCCCGCCGCGACCGCACGCAGTCCGCGGGCCAGGTTCTGGGCGCTGGGGCGCCGCTCGGGGTCCTTGCTCAGGCAGCGCTCTATGACCGTCCAGAGCGGGCCCGGGACCGTCGAGGGGCGCCGCGGCTCCTCGCTGAGGTGGCGGTGCAGCACTTCGAGGGCCGTGCCGCCGGCGAACGGGGGACGGCCGGTGACCAGCTCGTAGAGCAGGATGCCCGCGCCGTAGATGTCCACGGCGGAGGTCTGCGGACGGCCCTCGGCGGACTCCGGCGCGACGTACGCGGGCGTGCCGACGAACTCGTGGGTACGGGTCAGGCCCGGGGAGTCGGCGAGGCGCGCGATGCCGAAGTCGGTCAGCATCGGGTGCATCTGGCCACCCTGCTCGGCGAGCAGCACGTTGGCGGGCTTGAGGTCCCGGTGGACGACGCCGTCCGCATGGCTGGCGGCGAGCGCGTCGGCGATCTGGGCCGTGAGGAGCGCGGCGGCGACCGGGGTGAGCGGGCCGTTCTCGCGGATGTAGCGGTGCAGGTCCGGGCCCTCGACGAGGTCCATGACCAGCGCCAGGACATCGCCCTCGACGACCAGGTCGCGGGTGCGGACGATGTTGGGGTGGGTGAGCCGGAGCAGCACGGACCGCTCGCGCAGGAAGCGCATCACGATGTCCGCGTCGTTGGCCAGCTCCTCCTTGAGGACCTTGATCGCCACGGTCTCGCCGGGCTGGCCCTGCACGGCCGCCTCGGCGCCCGCGGCCTCCCTCTGGCGGGCTCGCCAGACGGTGCCCGTGGCGCCGCGTCCGAGCGGCTCCTCGAGCAGGTACTTGCTGCCGATTGGCCGCACGTCACGCGCTCCCTGCTGATCGTGGTCCTGGGGGTCCCGGGGTCCCTGTCGTCAGTTGTGACCCGTCCGGGTGTCCGACCCACTTTAGTGCCGCCGAACGGGTCGGGGGTCGATCACAAGACGGCTGATTCCCGCGCCGGACTTGTCCGAAAACAAGACGCTCATGGCGCGCGGGTGGTTGCCGCGGAGATCGGAAGGCGTACTCAACCAGGCACTTTTAGGTCCACAGCCGACCATTCAAGATCACTTCGAGGCGACCCGCGGGCGGGTTGTCGGCGGCAGGTGCGAGGATGCACACAGCACGCGCGTCGAGGGTCGGGAGCCCCGCGCCGTGCCGACCTGTACCGGACGACGTGTCCGTGCCGGGTGGGGGGAGGCACCGGGCGGTCCCCCTGCCGGGCACCACGCGCAGAAGGGACCGCTGACGGCGATGCAGATCCGGCTGACCGTCCTCGCGCCGCACGCCGGCCACGGCGCCGGGCGCGCCTGCGACGTGCTCGTCACCGCTCCGGCGGGGACGGCGCTTGCCGCCGTGGCCTCCCAGCTGGCCGCGGCCGTCTCCGGGCCCGACACCTCCCTCTCCGGTTCGACCGTGCTCTACGCGGGCCGGGAGCGGCTCGACGCACGGCGCTGTTCGCTCGGCGAGCCCCCGCTGGTCGACGGGGCGGTGCTGTCGCTCCACGTCCCCGGCGAGGACGACCGGCCGGACGAGGTCGCCTCGGCCCGGCTCCACGTGGTCGCGGGGCCCGACGCGGGCGGTGTGCACCTGCTGCACCGCGGCCCGGTCGGGATCGGCCGCTCCCTGGACGCCGACGTACCGCTCGACGACCCGGACGTCTCCCGGGTGCACTGCACGGTCACGGTCGGGGACGACGGCCGGGTCACGGTCGCGGACCTCGGCTCCACGAACGGGACGACGCTGGACGGCGTGGCGGTCGGCGACCGCCCCGTCCGGCTTGCGCCCGGCGCGCTGCTGCGCCTCGGCGAGTCGGCCCTCCGCCTGACGGGCCCGGGCGACCCCGGTACGGACTCCCTGCCGACGACCCCGGACGGCGAGGGCCACCTGCGGGTGAACCTCGGGACGGGGAGCGCGGACGGGCGGGAGACCGCGTCCGGCTCCGCCGCCGGATCAGGATCAGCGTCAGGACCCGCGCTCCACGGGACGCGTACGGACCCGGGCGCCGGCGGTACGGGGCCGGGCACCGGTTCCGGCCCCGGCACGGCTCTCGGCGGCGGCGCCTTCTCCCTCTCCGCCGACGCGACGCACGGCGGCCTGCCCGCACACGCGCGTGCCGAGGAGTCGCCGGACGGCGAGGGCTCGGAGGTCGAGGCGCACAGCAGGACCCGGCAGACCCCGCGCCAGGCCGCCCCCTCGCGGGGCAAGCGGGGCATAGGAGCGTGGGCGCGCCGGTTCGCCGGTGCCAGGGAGGACGTGCCGGTGCCGGGCGCCGGCCCCGGCCCGGACGTCGACACCGCGTCCGGATCGGGAGCCGCGTTCGGTGCCGGGTCCGGTGCCGAGCGCGCCGCCGGTCCCGCGCCGAGCCCCGAGACCTGGCCCGACCCGGCCGCCGTGCTGCTCACCGCCCTCGGCCCCGGCCCCCGGCTCTGGGAGCGCGGCCAGGACCATCCCGAAGCCCTCGTCGTCCGCCTCGGCACGACCGACCGCGCCGAGCTGTCCGGGGTGCCGGTCACCGTAGGGCTGCGCGAGGCCGGTTCCCTGGGGCTCGCGGGCCCCGGCGACCGGCTGGCCGGCCTCGCGCGCTCCGTGGTCGCCCAGCTCGCCGCCCTGCACTCCCCCGCCGATCTGGAGATCGTGCTGATCAGCGCGGACCGGAGCCGCTCCCTGGAGGAGCGGCGCCGGGCCTGGGGCTGGCTCGGCTGGCTCCCGCATCTGCGCCCGGCACACGGCCAGGACTGCCGCCTGCTCCTCGCGTACGACCGCGACCAGGCCCACGCCCGTACGGCGGAGCTCACGCGGCGGCTCGACGACGGCCCGCTCGGACCCGGCTGGCCGAGCGCGGACCGCGCGGCGGTCACGGAGGCCGCCGCGCGGTACGAAGGACCGGTCACGGTCGTGGTCGTGGACGGCGACCCCGGGTCGGCGGCGCTGCGCGAGACCACCGCGCGGCTCGCCGGGGCGGGGGCGGCCGCCGGCATCCACCTGATCTGTCTGGCCGAGGCGCCGGCCGCGTCGCCGGTCTCTCCGGTGGCGGCGACGTACGAGAGCGCGTGCGCGGCCTCCCTCGCCTTCCGCGAGTGCGGGGCGGTCGCCCTGCTGAGCGGTGACGTGGCGACGGCGCTGCGGCTGCTGCGTACGGCGGGGGGCCGGGCCGCGGGTCACGGGACCGTCGGCGTGGTGGACGCGGTGTCGGTCGCCTGGGCCGAGCGGTTCGGGCGGGCCGTCGCACCCCTGCGCACGGACGCCCCCGCCACCCACGGAAGGGCGGCGGCGACGGCGCTGCCGCGCTCCGCCCGGCTCCTCGACGAGCTGGGTCTCGCCCGGGCCACGCCCGCCTCGCTGCTGGCGCGGTGGGCGGCGGCGGGCGACGGGACGGCCGTCCTGGGGGCCGGGCCGCGCGGACCGGTCTCGGTCGACCTCACGGAGGAAGGCCCCCATCTGCTCATCGAGGGGCCCGCGGGCAGCGGGCGCACGGAGCTGCTGCGCTCGATCGCGGCGTCGCTCGCCGCCGGCGGCCGCCCGGACCGGCTGGGGCTGCTCCTCGTCGACGGCGCGGGCGGTGAGCGCGGCGAGGGTCTCGCGGCGTGCACGGAGCTGCCGCACGTCACGGAGCACCTGGTCGCCTCCGACCCGGTACGGATGCGGGAGTTCGCCCAGGCGCTGGGCGCGGAGCTGAAGCGCCGGGCGGAGATCCTGGGCGACGGGCACTTCGCCGACCGTCAGGCGGCGGCGCGCATGATCGGCCAGCGCGGCCCGAGCGCGGCGGAGTCGATGCCCCAGGGCGCCCGCGCGGCGGCCCGCATCCCCGACGCCCGGGCCTCCGACGCCCGCGCCGCCGACCTCGCCGACCGTCCCAGCGGCCGCACCCTGCGCACGGGCGAGGGCCTGGTCGGCGACCGCCCGGGCTCGGACACCCCGGACAGGACCGCCCCCGACCGAAGCCCGGTCGAGCGGACCACCGGCTCGGGCGCCGAGGACCTCACCCACCGCTCCAGCGGCCGGACCGCGCGCACCGGCGACGGCACCCCCGGCGACCGGCCCCGCGGGCGAACGCCCCGCACGGGCGCCGACGACCTCACGTACCTGCCGAGCGGGCGGACGTCCCGCACCGGCGCGGGCGCCGACGACCTCACGTACCACCCCAGCGGGCGTACGACACGCCTGGGCGCCGACCACCGCGTCCCGCGCCCCGGGCGGGAGCAGGATCCGGGGGCGGATGACGAGACGGCCGCCGCGCTGCCCCGGCTCGTCGTGCTCGTCGACGACTTCGACGCGCTCGTCGCACCCGCGCTCGGCTCGCCGGGGCGGCCCGCCGCCGGGTCCGTCGTACGGGCACTCGAAGCAGTGGCGCGCGGGGGCGCGCGCCTCGGGGTGCACCTGGTCGCGACCTCCGCGCGCCCCGACCGGACGGCGGACACCGAGCTGGCCCACGGCCCGGGCGGTCGCCTGCGGATCGTGCTCGACGCACCGCCCGTCGCGCCGGGTCCGGACGATCCCGCGCCCGGCCGGGGACGGCTCGGTCATCCGGACGGCCGCGTCACCCCGTTCCAGTCCGGCCGGGTCACCGGCCGCATCCCGCGTACGGCGACCCTGCGCCCGACCGTCGTGCCGCTGGAGTGGGAGCGGATGGGCGACCCGCCCACGCGCAGACCCGTCCGCGAACTCGGCAACGGCCCGACCGATCTGGCCCTCCTCGCCAGCGCTCTCGACCGTGCCGCACGCTCCCTGGAAGCCGGCCCGATCTCCCCCCTGACGCCCGCGACCCGCTCCTGACGGGACGTCACGAGCCGATCACGATCGCCCGCTTGCCACGGAAGGCGGTATTGCGGGGCCGGTGCCCCCGGCGTAGACCTGAGCGCACGGGACACGCACCGCGCACAGGAGAGACGGGGCAGAAATGCGTACAACTCTTCGTACACGCAGGGCCGCACCGGCCGTCGTCACGGCCACCGCGCTCACCCTCGCACTCGCGCTCGCCGGCTGTGGCGGCGGCGAGGACACCGGGGAGGGAACCAAGGAACCCGGCCCGCCGGCCGCGTCGAGCGGCTCGTTAGGACTGCCCTCCCTCAAGGGCGAGGAGATCGAGGTCGCCGCCGTCTGGACGGGCCCGGAGCAGGAGAACTTCACCAAGGTCCTGAAGGAGTTCGAGAAGCGCACCGGCGCCACCGTCACCTTCGTGCCCGCACAGGACCCGATCGTGAACTTCCTCGGTACGAAGATCGCCGGCGGCTCCCCGCCCGACGTCGCGATGCTCCCCCAGGTCGGCGCGATCCAGCAGGCCGCCGCACAGAAGTGGCTGAAGCCGGTCGGCCCCGACGCCCAGGCGCAGCTCGCCGCGAACTACTCCAAGGGCTGGCGGGACCTCGGCGCCGTCGACGGCACGCAGTACGGCGTGTACTTCAAGGCCGCCAACAAGTCCCTGGTCTGGTACAACAACGCCGCCTTCGAGAACGCGGGTGCCACCGAGCCCAAGACCTGGAAGGAGTTCCTGACCACCGCGGAGACGATCTCGGCCTCCGGTGTCACGCCGGTCTCCGTCGGCGGCGCGGACGGCTGGACGCTCACCGACTGGTTCGAGAACGTCTACCTCTCCCAGGCGGGCCCGGCCAAGTACGACCAGCTCGCCAAGCACGAGATCAAGTGGACCGACGCGTCCGTCACCCAGGCGCTCACCACCCTCGCCGAGCTGTTCGGCAAGCCCGAGCTGATCGCGGGCGGCGCGTCCGGCGCGCTGCAGACGGAGTTCCCCGCCTCCGTCACCCAGACCTTCACCGGCGGCGACCAGCCCAAGGGCGCGATGGTCTTCGAGGGCGACTTCTCGGCCGTCAACATCGCGCAGACCAGCGCGAAGATCGGTACGGACGCGAAGGTCTTCCCCTTCCCGGCCGTCGGCCCGTCGTCGCCGGTCGTCACCGGCGGCGACGCGGCGGTGGCCCTGAAGGACACCAAGGGCGCCCAGGCCCTGCTGACCTTCCTCGCCTCCCCCGACGCGGCCACGATCTGGGCGGGCGCGGGCGGCTTCCTCTCGCCGAACAAGAACATGGACCCGGCCGCGTACCCGAACGACGTCCAGCGCGAGATCGCCAAGGCGCTCCTGGAGTCCGGGGACGACTTCCGCTTCGACATGTCGGACCAGATGCCGCAGTCGTTCGGCGGCACGCCCGGCAAGGGTGAGTGGAAGGCGCTGCAGGACTTCCTGAAGAACCCGAAGGACATCGCGGGGACCCAGGCGCGCCTGGAGGCCGACGCGGCCAAGGCGTACAAGAACTGACGCCGTGACGTCCGCGTCCAGGGCTGCCAAGGCGCCCGGGGCCTCCACGGCCCCCACGGTCACGGGCACGCGCAGGACCGTCGCGGCGGGGTTCCTCCTCCCCGCGCTGGTCCTGCTCGGCGCGCTCGTCGTCTACCCCATCGGGTACTCCGTCCAGCGTTCGTTCTTCGACACGTCCGGCAACTCCTTCGCCGGACTCGACAACTACATCGCCCTCTTCACCGACGACACCATCCTCACGGCCGTCCGGAACAACGCGATCTGGGCGGTCGTCGCCCCGGCCGTGGCGACCGCCCTCGGGCTGATCTTCGCGGTGCTCACCGAACGGGTCCGCTGGGGCACGGCGTTCAAGCTGCTCGTCTTCATGCCCATGGCGATCTCGATGCTGGCCGCCGGGATCATCTTCCGGCTGGTGTACGAGCAGGATCCCGACCGTGGTGTCGCCAACGCCGTCTGGGTCGGCGTCCACGACACCTTCGCCGAGTCCTCCGGCTTCCCGCGGGCCCGCCCGCTGCCGGTCCACCCGCTGAAGGCGGCGGGCGGCGGAGCGTACGTCACCGAGAGCCCGGTCCGCGCGGGAGAGCCCGCGCGGCTCCCGCTGATCGGGGTCGCGCCGGCGCAGATGCCGGAGGACGCCCGCCCGGCGCACGAGCCGCCGCCGTCGCGGGAAGGCGGGATCACGGGGATCGCGTGGCTGGACTTCACCAAGGGCGGGGGCGGGAAGCCGAACGCCGTGGACCCGACGGAGGTCGGCCTCAGGGGGCTGCGGATCGAGGCGGTGAAGGACGGGACCGTGGTGGCCACGACACGGGCGGCGGCCGACGGCTCGTTCACGCTCCCCGCCTCCGCGGACGGCGCCCTCCTGCGGCTGCCCGCGAGCAACTTCCGCGAGCAGTACAACGGCGTGGAGTGGCTGGGACCTTCGCTCGTGACCCCGGCGGTCATCGGCAGCTACGTGTGGATGTGGGCCGGGTTCGCGATGGTCCTGATCGCGGCCGGGCTGGCGAGCGTGCCACGGGAGCTGATGGAGGCGGCGCGCGTCGACGGGGCGAACGAGTGGCAGGTCTTCCGCCGCATCACCGTCCCGCTCCTCGCGCCGGTCCTCGCCGTCGTCCTCGTCACCCTGATGATCAACGTGCTGAAGATCTTCGACCTGGTCTTCATCATCGCGCCGGGCTCGGCGCAGGACGACGCGAACGTGCTGGCGCTCCAGCTGTACCGCTCGTCCTTCGGCACGGACGCGGATCTCGGGATCGGCTCCGCGATCGCCGTCCTGCTGCTCCTTCTGGTGATCCCGGTGATGGCGTTCAACATCCGCCGGATGCGAAGGGAGGCCCGCAGGTGACGGCGACGAACGAGAACGGCAAGGCCCCGGACGCCGCCGAGGGCGGGGCTGAGGGCGAAGCTCGGGGCGGAGTCCGGGACGGGATCCGGGCCGAGGCTCGGGGCGGGGCTCGGGGCAGGGCCCGGGGCGGGGCTCGGTCGGCCGCCGCCGCCCGGGGCGGGGGCCCTCCGGGCACCCCGCCCGCGACGCGCCCGGCGGCCCCGCTCGGCGCCCGGCTGGCCGCGCGGGCGGCGGGCGGCGCGATGCGGATCTTCCTCGTCCTCGTCGGCCTCTTCTGGCTGACGCCGACGGTCGGACTGCTGCTCTCCTCGCTCCGCAGCCCCACCGACATCAGCGAGAGCGGCTGGTGGCAGGTCTTCGCCTCCCCTGCCCAGCTGACCGTCGAGAACTACTCGGCCCTTCTCTCCAACGAGACCATCACCCGGTCCCTCGTCTCCACGATCCAGATCACCGTCCCTGCCACGCTCCTGGTCCTCGTCATCGGCTCGCTCGCCGGATACGCCTTCGCCTGGCTGGACTTCCCCGGCCGCGACTGGTGGTTCCTGGTGGTCGTCGGGCTGCTCGTGGTGCCGGTGCAGGTCGCCCTCGTACCCGTGTCGAAGCTCTTCGGCACCATCGGCATCTTCGAGACGACGCTCGGGGTCGTCCTCTTCCACACGGCGTTCGGACTGCCCTTCGCGATCTTCCTGCTGCGGAACTTCTTCGCCGAGATCCCGAAGGAGCTGCTCGAAGCGGCACGGCTCGACGGGGCGGGCGAGATCCGGCTCTTCACGCGGGTGGTCCTGCCGCTCGGAGGGCCGGCGATCGCCTCGCTCGGCATCTTCCAGTTCCTGTGGGTCTGGAACGACATGCTGATCGCGCTGATCTTCGCGGACTCCGAATCGCCGCCGATCACGGTGGCGCTGCAGCAGCAGGTCCGGCAGTTCGGCAACAACATCGACGTGCTCGCACCGGGCGCGTTCCTGTCGATGGTGATCCCGCTGGCGGTCTTCTTCGCCTTCCAGCGGCAGTTCGTCTCGGGGGTGATGGCGGGGGCGGTCAAGTAGCCCGGCGGTCGAGCAGCGGTCGCTGTGCCGCGAGCCCAGGAGCCGCTCCCACACCGCGAGCCCAGGAGCCGCTCCCACGCCGCGGGCCCAGGAGCCGCTCCCACGCCGCGAGCCCAGGAGCCGGCCCTACGTGCGCGCCCAGGAGCCGCCCCTACACCGCGAGCGCCGCCACCGCCGAGCGCGCGAGGTCGTCGACGTATCCCTTCGGCAGCTCGCCGCGCACCACCACGAGCCGCCAGTAGAGCGGCCCGACGATCAGGTCGAGGGCGCGCTCCGGGTCCGTGCCGTCCGGCAGTTCGCCGCGTGACACGGCCTCGCGGACGATCTGCGCGACGACGCCCTGCTGGCCGTCGAGCAGGGCGGCCTTGATCGCGTCGGCGATCTCCGGCTGCCTGGCGGCCTCCACCAGCAGGTCCGGGATGACCTGGGAGGCCACGGGGTGACGCAGGGCGTGCGAGCCGACCTCCAGGAGCGCGCGCACGTCCCCGTACAGCGAACCGGTCGACGGCGCCGGCAGCCCCTGCGTGGCGAACGCGCCGAGGAGGTCGAGGACGAGCGAGAGCTTCGACTTCCAGCGGCGGTAGACGGCGGTCTTGCCGACGCCCGCGCGCCGCGCGATGCCCTCGATGGACATACGGGCGAAGCCGACGGCGGCCAGCTCCTCGAAGACGGCGGCGCGGATGGCCTCGGTCACGTCCTCCCGGAGCACGGCGGCTCCCGCGGGGGCGCGGCGGGGGGATCCGGGGCGTGTCGTCATAGGCGGATCCTAACCAACCGCACGCCTGCACGTCACGACGAAACGGTTGCGTTGCGACGTCCGAACGTCCTACTCTCGCCGTAGCGACGATACGGACCCGTTCCGTCGTCAGCCTGCCCCGCCCCCTCGTCGAAAGCGACCTCGTGACCACCGAGACGCTCACGAAACCCGACTCCCAGGTTCCGGAGGACCTGCGCGCGCTCGCCCAGCGCCACGGTCTGTCCGTCAGCGGCGCCCGCCCGCCACTCCGCGCGTACGTCGGACAGCTCTGGTCGCGCCGCGCCTTCATCTCCGCGTTCGCGACCGCCCGGCTGACGGCCCAGTACAGCCACGCGAAGCTCGGCCAGCTCTGGCAGGTGATGACCCCGCTGCTCAACGCGGCGGTCTACTACCTGATCTTCGGCATCCTGATGAACGTCCAGGAGGGCATCCCCGACTACGTGCCGTTCCTGATCACCGGCGTCTTCGTCTGGACCTTCACCTCCCAGTCGATCATGACCGGCACCCGGGCGATCAGCGGGAACCTCGGACTCGTCCGGGCCCTGCACTTCCCCCGCGCGAGCCTCCCGCTGGCCCTGGCGCTGCAACAGCTCCAGCAGCTCGTACTCTCGCTCGGCGCGCTCGTCGGGATCCTGTTCTGCTTCGGCGAGTTCCCCCGCGCGAGCTGGCTGCTCGCCGTGCCCGCGCTCTTCCTCCAGGCGCTCTTCAACGCCGGGGTCGCGCTCGTCATGGCCCGGCTCGCCGCCCGCACACCGGATCTCGCGCAGCTGATGCCGTTCCTGCTGCGCACCTGGATGTACGCCTCCGGGGTCATGTGGTCCCTCGACCATCTGGCGCGGAGCGGCCGGATCCCCGACCTGGCGATCACGGTCCTGCAGTGCAACCCGGCGAGCGTCTACATCGACCTGATGCGGTTCGCGCTGATCGAGAGCTTCACCGCCGACCGTCTGCCACCGCACATCTGGGCGCTCGGCGCCGGCTGGGCGCTGGTGGCCTTCGTGGGCGGGTTCATCTACTTCTGGAAGGCAGAGGAGACGTACGGCCGTGGCTGAACAGACCCTGACGACGACCCCGCCCCCGAGCCAGGCCCCGACACCGGCGGCGGCCCCCACCCCGGCCCCGGGCCCGGCGCCTGCGCCGTCCGAGCGCATCCCCACCGTCGTCGCCGACGACGTCCACATCATGTACACCGTCAACGGCGCCCGTACCGGCAAAGGCAGCGCCACCTCCGCGCTCAACCGGATCCTCACCCGCCGCACCGCCCCCGGCGCCCGCACGGTCCACGCGGTGAAGGGCGTCAGCTTCGCCGCGTACCGAGGCGAGGCGATCGGCCTGATCGGTTCGAACGGCTCGGGGAAGTCCACCCTCCTCAAGGCCGTCGCGGGCCTGCTGCCGGTCGACCGCGGCACGATCTACACCCGCGGCCAGCCCTCCCTCCTCGGGGTGAACGCGGCCCTGATGAACGACCTGACCGGCGAGCGGAACGTGATCCTGGGCGGGCTCGCGATGGGCATGACGCGTGCGGAGGTCGACGAACGCTACGACGGCATCGTCGACTTCTCCGGGATCAACGACAAGGGCGACTTCATCTCGCTGCCGATGCGGACGTACTCCTCCGGCATGGGCGCCCGGCTCCGCTTCTCCATCGCGGCGGCCAAGAGCCACGACGTCCTGCTGATCGACGAGGCGCTGTCCACGGGCGACGCCCGGTTCCGCCGCCGCAGCCAGGAGCGGATCGACGAGCTGCGGGCCGAGGCGGGCACCGTCTTCCTGGTCTCCCACTCCAACTCCACCATCACCCAGACCTGCGACCGAGCGCTGTGGCTGGAGGCGGGCACGCTGCGGATGGACGGTCCGGCGAAGGAGGTGGTGGCGGCGTACGAGGCGTTCACCAAGAAGGGCTGACAAAAGATCTGAAATCCACCCAGACAGCAATAGAGTGCGGTTCGATGACGACGCATCGCGACCGCACCCCGCCGCCCCCGCCCGACCCGGACGCCGCCCCGGCCTCCGGGCTGAACTCCGACCCGGAGGCCGGACGGAGCTCCGGCACGGGCGTCAAGGCCACCTGCGCCCCGCCACCCCCCTCCCTCACCGGCTCCCCCTTCGACTCGGACACCTTCACCTCGGCCAGCTTCGTCAACGTCGGCCGCGGTCCCGCCCTCGCCCTCACCGTCGTCTGGACCCTCACCCGCGCCGGCATGCTGCTGCTCCTGGCGCGCGACGCCCTGGGCGTCGGCGGGGTCGGCCGCGAGGTGTACGTCCTCTACCACCACTGGTTCCGGCAGTTCGGCCACGGAACCTTCCCCGTGAACGACGTGACCTGGCAGTATCCGCCCGGCGCCGGCCTGGTGATCATGTCCCCGGGCCTGCTGCCCTGGCTCACCTACTTCCAGGCCTTCGTCGCCCTCACGCTCCTCGCCGACGCCGCCGTCACGCTCGCCCTCGCCCGCGCCGACAGCCGCCGCGTCACCCACGGCGTCTGGATCTGGGTCTGCGGACTCCCGCTGCTCCTGCACATCCCGCTGGCCCGGTACGACGTCCAGGTCACCGCCCTCGCCGTCCTCGCCCTGCTCGCGCTGACCTCCCGCACGCCGGCCGTCCCCCGCTTCGGCGGGGTGCTCGGCGGTGTCCTCGCCGGACTCGGCGCACTCGTCAAGGTGTGGCCGGCGCTCACCCTGATCGGCACGCCCCGGGGCCGTACCACCCGCGACGCCTGGACCTCCGCCGCCGCCACGGCCGCCGTGCTCCTCGCGACCCTCGCGCTCTTCTTCTCGGACTCGCTCGGCTTCCTGCGCCAGCAGGGCAGCCGGGGCGTCCAGATCGAGTCGGTGGGCGGTACCGCTCTCGCGCTCGCGCAGTCGGCCGGCGTCTGGCCGGGCCGGGCGCAGTACCGGTACGGCGCCTTCGAGTACGTGGGCCCGTACGTCTCCACCCTGGGCCGGGTCGCACTGCTCCTGACCGTCCTCGCCTTCGTCTGGCTGCTGGTCTGGCGGCTGCGGGCACGCACCTGGACGGAGGCGACCCCGCTGGACGCGGCGCTCGCCGCCGTCCTGCTCTTCACCGTCACGAGCCGGGTGATCAGCCCGCAGTACCTGATCTGGCTGCTCGGCCTCGCCGCCGTCTGCCTGACCTCGCGCCGGACCGTCATGCGGCCCGTCGCCCTGCTGCTCCTGCCCGCGGCCGCGCTGAGCTCGCTCGCGTACCCGGTCCTCTACGACGACGTGGTCGCCGGATCCTTCCCGGGCGTCGCCGTCATGGTGGTGCGCAACGGGCTGCTGCTCGCCTGCGCCCTGCTGGCGGCGCGCCGGCTGTGGGCCTCGACGACGCGGGCGGCACCGCCCCCGACCTCGCAGCCGCGCTCCCACGACTCATGAGCGAAGGGCCCCGCCGGACGACCGGCGGGGCCCTTCACCCGTGTTCGACCGACGACGGCTAGCTGTGCGCGCGCAGCAGCTGGCGCATCGTCCTCATCGCCACCGACAGGTTCGCCAGGTCGAAGGTCTCCGAGCCCTGGATCTCCTCCAGCGTGGTGCGCGCGCGGCCCAGGATCGCCGCGTTCTTCTCCTCCCAGGCCTTGAACCGCTCCTCCGGCGTCGAGGTCCCGTTGCCCGCCGCGAGCACGTCGGCCGTGAGGGCGGCGTGCGCGGCGAACAGGTCCTCGCGGATGGAGGCGCGGGCCATCGACTGCCACCGGTCGGCGCGCGGCAGCTCGATGATGCGGTCCATGAGCTGGGTGATCCGCAGCCGGTCGGCCAGGTCGTAGTAGACCTCGGCGACCGCCATCGGCTCCTTGGCCGTGCGGTCCGCGATCGCGACGATGTCGAGCGTCGGGAAGGCGGAGGAGAAGCCGGCGACCCGCAGGGCGAGCTCCTCCGGCACGCCCATGGAGGTCAGCTCCTCCAGGATCGACTGGTACCACTCCAGGTCCGCGCCGCGCAGCAGCTGCGGCAGCTCGCCCCAGACCTCCTCCACGCGCTCGGCGAAGAACTCGATCGTCTCGGCGAGCTGGAGCGGCTGCGGCCGGTTGCCGAGCAGCCAGCGCGTACCGCGCTCGACCAGTCGGCGCGAGTGCA
Organism: Streptomyces sp. NPDC013317; assembly: GCF_055563155.1. NCBI lineage: Bacteria > Bacillati > Actinomycetota > Actinomycetes > Kitasatosporales > Streptomycetaceae > Streptomyces > Streptomyces sp. NPDC013317. Next base: position 26,785 of record NZ_JBVHDX010000014.1, on the reverse strand, counting down.
GCCGCATCTGGGTCTGGATCTCGGCCGGCACCCGGTTGTCGAGGGCCTCGACGGCGTCCCAGACCTCGCCCAGCCGGAAGATGGCGCGGGCGGCGGTCTGCGCGCGGACGATCTCCTCGATCGACGCGCCGGTCTCCTCGCGGAGACGGTGCAGGAAGGTCGAACCACCGGTGTTGACGGTGTCGTTGACCAGGACCGTGGTGATGATCTCGCGGCGCAGCGGGTGGCTGTCCACCGCCTCCATGAACTTCTCGCGCAGCTGCGTCGGGAAGTACGCGTGGAGCAGTCCGCACAGGTACGGGTCGTCCGGCAGCTCGGTGCCGATCAGCTCGTCGGCCACCGTGATCTTGGTGTACGCGAGGAGGACCGCGATCTCCGGCTGGCTCAGTCCCCTGCCGTTGTTGAGCAGCTCGCGGATCTGCCGGTCGTTGGGCAGGAACTCGAGCGAGCGGTCCAGGGCGCCGTCACGGCCCAGGCGGCGCATGAAGCGCTGGTGGGCGTGGAGCAGCGACGGCGACTGGGCGACCGCGTTGGCCAGGGCGACGTTCTGCGCGTAGTTGTTGCGCAGGACGAGCGCGCCGACCTCGTCGGTCATCTCGGCGAGGATCTTGTTGCGCTGCTTCACGGTCATGTCGCCGTCGGTGACGAGCCCGTTGAGCAGGATCTTGATGTTGACCTCGTGGTCGGAGGTGTCCACACCGGCGCTGTTGTCGATCGCGTCGGTGTTGACCTTGCCGCCCTCGCCGTCCGGGCCGCCCTTGCGGGCGAACTCGATACGGCCGAGCTGGGTCAGACCCAGGTTGCCGCCCTCGCCGACGACCTTGACCCGCAGAGCCTCGCCGTTGACGCGGATGGCGTCGTTCGCCTTGTCGCCGACGTCCGCGTTCGACTCGGTGGACGCCTTGACGTACGTACCGATGCCGCCGTTCCACAACAGGTCGACGGGCGAGTGGAGGATCGCCTGCATCAGCTCGGCCGGGGTCAGCTTGGTGACGCCGGCCTCGATGCCGAGGGCCGCGCGCATCTGCGCGTTGACCGGGATCGACTTCGCGGTACGGGGGTGGATGCCGCCGCCCGCGGAGAGGAGCTCGGTGTTGTAGTCGGCCCAGGAGCTGCGGGGCAGCTCGAAGAGACGGCGCCGCTCGGCGTACGAGACGGCCGCGTCCGGGGTCGGGTCGATGAAGATGTGGCGGTGGTCGAAGGCCGCGACGAGGCGGATGTGCTCGGAGAGCAGCATGCCGTTGCCGAAGACGTCGCCGGACATGTCGCCGACCCCGACGACGGTGAAGTCCTCGGTCTGGGTGTCGTGGCCCAGCTCGCGGAAGTGGCGCTTGACGGACTCCCAGGCGCCGCGGGCGGTGATGCCCATGCCCTTGTGGTCGTAGCCCGCCGAGCCGCCGGAGGCGAAGGCGTCGCCGAGCCAGAAGCCGTAGGAGACGGCGACCTCGTTGGCGATGTCGGAGAAGGTCGCGGTGCCCTTGTCGGCGGCGACGACGAGGTAGGTGTCGTCCTCGTCGTGGCGGACGACGTCGGTCGGCGGGACGACCTCGCCCGCGACCAGGTTGTCGGTGATGTCGAGCAGCGCCGAGATGAAGGTCCGGTAGCTGGCGATGCCCTCGGCCAGCCAGGCGTCGCGGTCCACGGACGGGTCCGGGAGCTGCTTGGCGACGAAGCCGCCCTTGGCGCCGACGGGCACGATGACGGTGTTCTTCACCATCTGCGCCTTGACCAGGCCGAGGATCTCGGTACGGAAGTCCTCACGGCGGTCGGACCAGCGCAGGCCGCCTCGGGCGACCTTGCCGAACCGCAGGTGCACGCCCTCGACACGCGGGGAGTACACCCAGATCTCGTACGCCGGACGGGGCGCGGGGAGATCGGGGATGGCCTGCGGGTCGAACTTCATCGAGACGTACGAGTGCGGCCCGCCGTCCTCGTTGTTCTGGAAGAAGTTGGTCCGCAGGGTCGCCTTGATGACGGTGAGGAAGGAGCGCAGGATGCGGTCCTCGTCCAGGCTCGCGACCTGGTCGAGGGCGGCGTCCAGCTCCTCCAGGAGGGCGTCGATCAGCTCGACGCCGGCGCGCTGGCGCTCCGGCGCCATCCGGGCCTCGAAGAGCGAGACGAGCAGCCTGGTGGTGTGGACGTTGTTACGGAGGGTGTCCTCCATGTAGTCCTGGCTGAACGTCGCGCCCGCCTGGCGCAGGTACTTCGCGTAGGCGCGCAGCACCATGGCCTGGCGCCAGGTCAGCCCGGCGCTCAGGACCAGTGAGTTGAAGCCGTCGTTCTCGGCGTCTCCGGTCCAGGTCGCGGCGAACGCCTCCTGGAACCGCTCACGGGCGTCGTCGCTGAACGAGGCGCCGTTGGCGGTCGGGGCGGGCATGCGCATACCGAAGTCGTAGACCCAGGCGTGCGTACGGTCGGAGCAGCGCAGCTCGTACGGACGCTCGTCGATGACCTCGACACCGAGCCGGTTGAGCACCGGCAGCACGGCGGAGAGGGAGATCTGGTCGCCGGACTTGTAGATCTTGAATCGCCGCTCGCCGGGACGGGCGCCGACGGGCTCGTACAGCGAGAGCGCGAACTCCTTGCCGGAGTGGCGCAGCTGCTCCAGGTGGACCAGGTCGGCCACGGCGGCGCGCGGCGAGTGGTCGGCCTTGTAGCCCTCGGGGAAGGCGTTGCCGTACTTGCGCAGCAGCTCGGCGGCGCGCTCCTCGCCGGTCTCGGCGTTGAGCGCCTCGGCGAAGCCGTCGGCCCAGGAGCGGGCGGCCTCGACGAGCCGCGCCTCGACGCGCTCCCGGTCGGCGTCGGTGAGCTGCGTCAGCTCCGAGCCGGGGGCGACACGGACGACGAAGTGCAGCCGGGTGAGCACCGACTCGGTGCTCATCAGCGTGAAGTCGACGCTGGTGCCCTGGAGCTCTTCCTTGAGGATGTCCGTCAGCCGCTCGCGGACCGTCGTGTTGAAGCGGTCGCGCGGCAGGTAGACGAGGGCCGAGTAGAACCGGCCGTACTCCTCCTGGCGCAGGTAGAGCCGCAGCCGGCGCCGTTCCTGCAGGTACAGGACGCTGGTGACGATCTCGCGCAGCTCGTCGGGCGGCGTCTGGAAGAGCTCGTCGCGGGGGTACGTCTCCAGGATCTGGAGCAGGTCGCGGCCGTCGTGGCTGTTCGGCGAGAAGCCGGCGCCGTCCAGGACCTCCTGGACCTTGCGGCTGATGACCGGAACCCGACGGACGGACTCGGTGTACGCGGCCGAGGAGAACAGGCCGAGGAAGCGGCGCTCGCCCACCACGTTGCCGTCGGCGTCGAACTTCTTCACGCCCACGTAGTCGAGGTACGAGGGGCGGTGCACGGTGGAGCGGCTGTTGGCCTTGGTGAGGATCAGCAGCTTGTGCTCGCGCGCCTTGGCGCGGGCGTCGGCGGGCAGCCGGCTGAAGGAGGACGAGACGGGGGCGTGGTGCACCTCGTCGCCACCGTGCTGCGGGTCGGAGCGCAGGACGCCGAGGCCGGTGCCCGGGACGGCGGCCAGCGCGTCCCCGTTGACCAGCTCGTACTCGCGGTAGCCGAGGAAGGTGAAGTGGTCGGCGGCGAGCCAGCGCAGCAGCTCGCGGGCCTCCTCGACCTCGGTGGGACGCAGGTCGTCGGCGGTGGGCTCGCCGGGGAGCTCCTCGGCGATGCGCAGCGCGGCGTCGCGCATCTTCTCCCAGTCCTCGACGGTCTCGCGGACGTCGTTCAGGACGCGGAGCAGGTCGGTGGTGATCTGCTTGAGGTCGGCGCGGTCGGTCTCGCGGTCGATCTCGACGTGGATCCAGGACTCGACGAGCGCGTCGTGGGGGAGATCGCCCCTGGGCTCGGTGGTCAGGACCTCGATGAGCTTGCCGGTCAGGTCACGGCGGACGAGGACCTGCGGGTGGATCACGACGTGGATGCCCCGGCCCTGGCGGGACAGCTCGTTCGTCACGGAGTCGACGAGGAAGGGCATGTCGTCGGTGACGACCTCGACGACGGAGTGGCTGCAGGTCCAGCCGTTCTCCTCGACCGTCGGGGTGTGGACGCGGACGTTCGCGGTGCCCTGGGGGCGGGTCTCCGCGAGCCGGTAGTGCGAGAGAGCGGCGCCGAAGACGTCCACCGGGTCGCGGTCGGTGAGGTCCTCGGGCGCGGTGTGCAGGTAGTAGCGCTGGAGGTAGTCGAGCACGGTGTCCCCGTCCGGGCGCTTGCCGTCCTCGGGCCCCGTCGGAAGTTGCCCCCCGACCGGGCCGGTCTCAGCTACCCGGGCGGCCCGTGCGAGCAGCTCGGCCTTGGCTTCGTCCAGCTTGGTCTGCATGTCCTCTGGCTCCTGTCGCGCGCCGTTGCGTGACGTCGGTGGAAGAAAGGACACAACGCCACGACGCGGTGTTACCGGTCGGAGTCGACGTTATGCCGCGATGAGAGATGTCCGAGCCGTTATCGGCCATTTCTGGCGCCGTGCCCAGGACGGGAGAATCGGCGAACGCCATGTCCGCCCGGACGCCGTGGCGCTCCGGGCGATGGCCGGGGGCTTCGCTGCCCCCTCGGCGTATCGCGCTGATCACGGGAAAAGCCTATCGCTCCCGCCCCCCCGATCGTCATGGTCCGTATGTGTACAAAAGAGGGGGTGGAAGTTTGACGTTATGGACAGCGACACAGTGTCCTGTGGCAGGGAGCCGAGATCCGAGATCCGGGAGTCGCCATGGCAAAGATCTTGATCGTGACCGGGGACGCGGCGGAGTCGCTGGAGGTCATGTACCCCTACCAGCGGCTCCTCGAGGAGGGGTACGAGGTCCATATCGCGGCCCCGGCGCGCAAGCAGCTGCGGTTCGTGGTGCACGACTTCGAGCCGGGTTACGACACGTACACCGAGAAGCCGGGGTACAGCTGGCCCGCGGACCTGGCGTTCTCGGAGGTGGACCCGGGCGACTACGTGGCCGTGGTGATCCCGGGCGGCCGGGCGCCGGAGTACCTCCGCAACGACCCGGAGCTCCGCAAGATCCTGAAGTCCTTCTTCGACGCGGACAAGCCGGTGGCCCAGATCTGCCACGGCCCGCTCCTGACGGCGGCGATCGGCGGCCTGGAGGGCCGCAGGGTCACGTCCTACCCCGCGCTCGAACTGGACATGCAGGCGGCGGGCGCCACGTTCCAGGACACGGAGGCGGTGGTGGACGGCACCCTGATCTCCTCCCGAGCCTGGCCGGACCACCCGGCCTGGATGCGAGAGTTCCTGAAGGTCCTCCGCGAGACGACCTGACCCCCGACGCGCCCCGCAACAGGGGAGCCCCGCAGCCGGCCCCTCAGCGGTACGGGCCGGCGCGGCCTCCCACCGCCCCGCAGCCGCCGACGACGGTCGACCACCCACAGGGAGACCCGCAGCCGACGTCTCAGTGGTACGGGTGGTGCGGGTGGGAGCAATCAGCCCGGCCGAAGGCCGGGCGCACCCCCACCGGCCCGCACCCCCACCGGCCCGCACGCGCACCCGCACCCGCACCCGCACCCGCACCCGCACCCGCACGCGCCCCTACACAAGCTCCTCCGCCACCGCGACCGCCTCCGCCAGCGAGTCCACCACCGGCACCCCCGCCGCCTCCAGCGACGCCCGGCTGTGCGACCCCCCGGTGTACAGGACCGCCCGCGCCCCCACGTGCGCCGCCGCCCGCGCGTCGTCGGCCGCGTCACCGATGACGACGACCCGCTCCGGCGGAACGCCCGTGAGCGCCGCCAGGTGCCGCACCATGTGCGCCGACTTCCCCTCCGTGGACGAGCCGATCCGCCCGTCCACCCGTACGAACCGCGTCTCGATCCCGTGCCTCCGCACGAGCGGGACCAGCTCAGCATGCGGCGCCAGCGAGAGCAGCGACTGCGTGAACCCGGACTCCTGCCGCGCGGCCAGCAGCTCCGCCGCCCCGGCCGTCAGCACGCACGCCTCGGCCCGCTGCCAGTAGTGCCGGTGGAAGGCACCGTCCATCAGCACCCACTCGGCGTCCGTGGGCAGCCGCCCCATCAGCCGTTCGTAGAACTTCGGCACGGGAACGGTGTAAAGGTCCCGGTACCGCGCCAGCGTGATCGGTTCGAGCCCCAGCTCGGCGAAGGCCGCGTTCGTCGCGCCGATGACCGCCTCGATGTCGTCGAGCAGCGTGCCGTTCCAGTCCCAGACCAGGTGCTTCCCGTGCTTCCCCATGCCAAGACGGTACCGGTCCGCACCGACAGAGCCCTCGGCTCGGGCCCCGGCCAGCAGCGAGCCCGCAGCCCCGGCCCCCGGGCCCCCGACCAGCAGCCTCCGGCCCCGCGGCCCCCCGGCTTCCGGTCTCAGCCCAGCAGACCCGGGATCTCCTGGACCCCGAACCAGAGCAGCTCGTGGTCCTCGGCCCCGTCCACCGTGAACTGCGCGTCGTCGTCGCCCTGGTCCGCCGCGCCCAGCGCGTCCGCCGCCGCCGAGACGTCCGCCTCCGCGTCGTCCGCGTCGGCGTGCACGGCGGCCGCCTTGGCCAGCGGTACGGCTCCGGCGACGCGGACCTCGCCCAGCGAGCTCGCGTCCAGCCCTCGGTCCGGGTCCACGACCGCGTCCTTGTCCGGCACGTCGACGGCGACGACGATCCGGCGGCGCGCGGCCGACGGGTCCCCGGCGAGCTGCCGCAGCGACGCGGCCGCGGCCCGGCTCAGCGCCGCGTACTCGAGCTCCTCGATGTCGTCGGAGACGTACCACTCGCGCAGCGCGGGGGTCACCGCGTAGGCGGTCAGCGGGCCGGGGCCCAGTTCGCCCGCCTTGTGCGCCTGTGCGAGACCGGGGAGGGTCAGGGGGACGTACACGCGCATGGCTGGCCGCTTTCGTAGTCGGAAACGCCCTCAGGATACGTGCGGAGTCCCCCTTCGGGGTCCCCAGGAGGCCGTCTCGTCGGTCCACCCGAGGCATCCCCGCACCCCGCTCCGGAAGACCCGGAGAGCCGCTCCCTCACTCTGATAGGTGAATCCGCCGGACGGCCGCGCGGACGCCCCCGCCGCCTTGCGAGGCCGCGAGCCGCCCCCGTACAAGATCCCCAGCAGAAGTTACCGCCCGGTAGAGCACCGGACGCGAGGGATCGGGGACCACTCATGGACATCGCCACCACGACGACGCGTACGCCCGGAGCCACGACGACGCGCACGCCCGAAACCACGACGACGCGCACGCCCGAAGCCACGGCCATGGCCACGACCCGCCCCCGGACCCCCCGCCCCCGCTCGGCCCCCCGCGGCCCCGCCGGAACCCGCCCCCGCGGCGCCGCCGGCTCCCGCCCCGGGACGGCATCCCCACCCGCCCGTACGGCTCCGCGCGTGCTCCCGACCCACGCCCACTTCGCCGAGCGCCTGCTGCTCGTCCTGAGCGGTCAGCGGCCCGTGCACTGGATGCTGGGCCAGACCGTGGGAGAGGCGTACGAGCAGCTGGTCCAGCTCGCCCCCACCACCCCCTTCGGAGGTCCCGGCATCCGCCCCGTACTCCGCAGCTGCCGGGCCCAGCCCGCTCAGGACGCCCTGGAGGCGTTCGCCAGCGTCGCCACGGACCGGGGCGTACGCGCCATGGCCTTCCGCCTCGAACTCGGCGCCGACCGCCGCTGGCGCTGCGCCGCCGTCGAGCTTGACGGCCTCCACACGCGCGTGCCCGCCCAGCTCCGGCCGACCCGCCGATGAGCGCCCCGGCCATGACGAAGGGGCCGGCCACCTCACCAGGTGTCCGGCCCCTCCTCCCCCGGGGGGTTACTTCTTGCGGCGACGCCCGCCGCTGCTCTTCTGCGCCTTGCGACGCTCCGCGCGCGTCAGCCCGTCACCGCCGGCCGCGGCGTCCTCGCTGACGAAGTCGCCCTCGACGACGCTGCCGTCACCGTCCACCTTGGGCGCGGTGTAGTGCAGCCGGTCCGGCCGCTGCGGGGCCTCCAGGCCCTTGGCGCGGATCTCCGGGCGTCCGGCCGGAGCCGGCACCGCGTCCTTGGTGAGGGAGGGAGCCGCGTCCTGTACCGGGACCTCCTCGACCTGCTGCTCGACCTGGACCTCCAGGTTGAACAGGTAGCCGACGGACTCCTCCTTGATGCCCTCCATCATCGCGGTGAACATGTCGAAGCCCTCGCGCTGGTACTCGACCAGAGGGTCCTTCTGCGCCATCGCGCGCAGGCCGATGCCCTCCTGGAGGTAGTCCATCTCGTAGAGGTGCTCGCGCCACTTGCGGTCGAGCACGGAGAGCACCACGCGGCGCTCCAGCTCACGCATGATGTCCGAGCCGAGCGACTTCTCCCGGGCGTCGTACTGCTCGTGGATGTCGTCCTTGACGGACTCGGCGATGAACTCGGCCGTGATGCCCGCGCGGTCGCCGGCCGCGTCCTCCAGCTCCTCCACGGTCGCCTTCACCGGGTAGAGCTGCTTGAACGCGTTCCAGAGCCGGTCGAGGTCCCACTCCTCCGCGAAGCCCTCGGCGGTCTCCTGGCGGATGTAGTCGTCGATCGTGTCGTCCATGAAGTGCTGGATCTGCTCATGCAGGTCCTCGCCCTCCAGGACGCGGCGGCGCTCGCCGTAGATGACCTCACGCTGGCGGTTGAGGACCTCGTCGTACTTCAGGACGTTCTTACGCGTCTCGAAGTTCTGGGTCTCGACCTGGGACTGCGCGGAGGCGATGGCGCGCGTGACCATCTTGTTCTCGATCGGCACGTCGTCCGGCACGTTGGCCATGGCCATGACGCGCTCGACCATCTGGGCCTTGAACAGGCGCATCAGGTCGTCGCCGAGGGAGAGGTAGAAGCGGGACTCGCCCGGGTCGCCCTGACGGCCGGAACGGCCGCGCAGCTGGTTGTCGATCCGGCGCGACTCGTGGCGCTCGGTGCCGAGCACGTACAGCCCGCCGAGCTCCTTGACCTCTTCGAACTCCGCCTTCACGGCCTTCTCCGCGCGCTCCAGGGCGCCGGGGAGGGCCGCGGCCCACTCCTCGACGTGCTCGACCGGGTCCAGGCCGGCCTGGCGCAGCTCCGCCTCGGCGAGGTCGTCCGGGTTGCCGCCGAGCTTGATGTCGGTGCCTCGGCCGGCCATGTTCGTGGCGACGGTGACGGCGCCCTTGCGGCCGGCCTGGGCGACGATCGTCGCCTCACGGTCGTGCTGCTTGGCGTTGAGCACCTCGTGCTGGATGCCGCGCTTGGAGAGCTGCTGCGAGAGGTACTCGGACTTCTCGACCGACGTCGTACCGACGAGGATCGGCTGGCCCTTCTCGTGCTTCTCCGCGATGTCGTCGACGACGGCGGCGAACTTGGCGACCTCGGTCCGGTAGATCAGGTCCGACTGGTCCTTGCGGATCATCGGCCTGTTCGTCGGGATCGGGACGACGCCCAGCTTGTAGATCTGGTGGAACTCGGCGGCCTCGGTCATGGCCGTACCGGTCATGCCGGAGAGCTTGTCGTAGAGGCGGAAGAAGTTCTGCAGGGTGATCGTGGCGAGCGTCTGGTTCTCGTCCTTGATGTCCACCCCTTCCTTCGCCTCGATCGCCTGGTGCATGCCCTCGTTGTAGCGGCGGCCGGCGAGGATACGGCCGGTGTGCTCGTCGACGATCATGACTTCGCCGTCCATGACGACGTAGTCCTTGTCCTTCTTGAACAGTTCCTTGGCCTTGATGGCGTTGTTCAGGTACCCGACGAGCGGGGTGTTCACCGACTCGTAGAGGTTGTCGATGCCCAGCCAGTCCTCGACCTTGGCGACGCCGGACTCGTGGATGCCGACGGTCCGCTTCTTCTCGTCGACCTCGTAGTCGCCGGTCTCCTCGATGCCCTTGAGCGGGTTGCCGGCCTCGCCGCGGGAGAGGCGGGTGACCAGCTTGGCGAAGTCGCCGTACCACTTGGTGGCCTGGTCGGCCGGGCCGGAGATGATCAGCGGCGTACGGGCCTCGTCGACCAGGATGGAGTCGACCTCGTCGACACAGGCGAAGTTGTGGCCGCGCTGGACGAGCTCGTCCTTGGACCACGCCATGTTGTCGCGCAGGTAGTCGAAGCCGAACTCGTTGTTCGTGCCGTACGTGATGTCGCAGGCGTACTGCTGGCGACGCTGGGCCGGCGTCATGTTGGCCAGGATGCAGCCGACCTGCAGGCCCAGGAACTTGTGGACGCGGCCCATCATCTCGGAGTCGCGCTCGGCCAGGTAGTCGTTCACCGTGATGAGGTGCACGCCCTTGCCGGACAGCGCGTTCAGGTACGCGGGGAGCGTGCCGACGAGGGTCTTGCCCTCACCGGTCTTCATCTCGGCCACGTAGCCGAGGTGGAGGGCGGCGCCGCCCATCAGCTGCACGTCGTAGTGACGCTGGCCGAGGACGCGCTTGGCGGCCTCGCGGACGGTCGCGAAGGCCTCGGGGAGCAGGTCGTCGAGGCTCTCACCGTCGGCGTACCGCTGCTTGTACTCATCGGTGAGCGCCCGCAACTCGGCGTCGGAGAGGTTGACGAAGTCCTCTTCGATGGAGTTGACCTGGTCCGCGATGCGGTGCAGTTTGCGCAGGATCTTGCCTTCGCCTGCACGCATGAGCTTGTTGAAGACGGACACTGAGGCTGGTCTCCTTGCCGGTCGGGCCTGGCACTGGGTCGTGTGATGGACTCGGGCGCGGGCACGGCAGGTGGTCCCCACCGCAACGGCCATCGTAAGCGAGACCGCCGCCGCGCCGGGAGGCCCGAAGGGCCGGAGCGTCACCGCTGCCCGGAATGAGAACGCACGAGACGCTCCGAAGGTGCCGCCGGGCCCGAAAAGCGATCGTTTACGGGTCCGGGTTTCCAGCATCCGGAAGTTTCCGCTCCGGAGCACGGACTTCCGGGATACGAAAAGTGTTCGACCCATCACGGTCCGGACGCCACAATTCCATCCATGGAGCCCACGACACTCACCACGGAACGCCTCACCCTCGGCCTGTTCGGCCCGGAGGACGTCGACGAGGTCCACGCCATCTGCCAGGACCCGGACATCCAGCGCTGGACGACGGTGCCGTCGCCGTACGGGATCGAGGACGCCGAGTTCTTCCTGAACCGCGTCGTCCCGGACGGCTGGCGCGACGACACCGAATACGCGTTCGCCGTACGGCTCCGTGAGGGCGGCCCGATCCTGGCCGCCGTCGCGCTGCACCACCCGCGCGCCGGGTGCTGGGAGGTCGGCTTCTGGACGGCCAAGGAGCACCGGGGCCGCGGCTACATGACGGAGGCCGTCCTCGCCCTCGCCCGCTGGGCCTTCACCGACCTTGCCTGTACGCGCCTGGAGTGGCGGGCCGAGGTCGGCAACGTCGGCTCGCGGGCGACGGTCGAGAAGGCCGGGTTCCGGATCGAGGGCGTCCTGCGGGCCGCGCTGCCGAACAAGGGCACCCTCCGGGACAGCTGGGTCGGCGCCCTGCTCCCCTCGGACCTGGGCCTCCCCGGCCCCGTGCCCTACCTGCCGGCCGCCCGTCCCGAGGCCTGATCGCCGGCCTGTTCCGGCCCTGGCCCGCCCGGAACTGTCCGGAGCTTCACGGCCCGGGCCCCGACTGTCGGTGCCGCCCTCTAGGGTGCGGATCATGACCACTGTGCCGCCGCCCGTCGCCGAACTGTCCGCGGACGAAGCCCGCCGGATCGCCCTGCGCGCCCAGGGATTCCTGGGCGCCCCCGACCGCCGCGCGGGGGTGCGGGGCGTCCTGCGCCACCTCGGCCAGGTGCAGCTCGACACGATCTCCGTCCTGGCGCGCTCGCACGAGCTGATTCCGTACGCCCGGCTGGGCGCCGTGGGCCGTTCGACGGTCGAGAAGGCGTACTGGACCGACGCCCACGCCTTCGAGTACTGGTCGCACGCGGCGTGCGTCCTGCCCGTCGAGGAGTGGCCGCTCTTCGCCTTCCGGCGCCGCGCCTACCGCTCCCGCCCGCAGTGGTACCACCACCTTGCGGACGGTGCGTACGACGCGGTGATCAAGCAGCTGCGGACCGAGGGGCCGCAGACCGCGACGGAGCTCGGCGGCGCGAAGAACAAGGGCGAGTGGTGGGACTGGTCCGAGTCGAAGGTCGCCGTCGAGCGGGCGCTGATGTACGGCGAGGTGGTGTGCACCGAGCGGCGCGGCTGGAAGCGGGTCTACGACCTGGCCGAACGGGCGATCCCGGGCGCCGTGCTCCACGACGACCTGGACGACACCGAGTGCCTCCGGCGCCTGGTGCGGCAGGCGGGCGAGGCGCTTGGCGTGGGCACGCGCGCGGACATCGCCGACTACCACCGGCTGAAGACCGAGCAGTTCGACAGGGTCGTGGAGGCGTCAGGCCTCGTCCCGGTCGCGGTGGCGGGCTGGTCCAAGCCGGCCTGGGCGGATCCGGCGGCGCTGGCGAGCGAGCCGCGGGGCAGGCACCGTACGACGCTGCTGTCGCCGTTCGACTCGCTGATCTGGGAGCGGGCGCGGACGGAGCGGATCTTCGGCTTCACGCACCGCCTGGAGGCGTACGTGCCGAAGCAGAAGCGCGTGCACGGCTACTTCGCGATGCCCCTGCTCGCGGGGGGCAAGCTGCTGGGCCGGGTCGACCCGGCGCGCGAGGGCAGCACCCTGGTGGCCCGCCAGGTGTCGCTGGACACCCCCAAGGCGGTCGGCCCGATGGCGCAGGCCCTGCGCGAGGCGGCCGAATGGGTGGGCTGCGACGCCGTACGGATCGAACGCACCAACCGCCCGGACCTGACCCCCGCCCTGACCGAAGCCCTCACCTGATCTCGAGGATCTTCTCCCGCATCGCATAGACGACGGCCTCCATCCTGGAGTGCAGCTGCAACTTCTCCAGGATGTTCCGCACGTGGTTCTTCACCGTGTTCTCGGAGATGAACAGCTCCTTCGCGATGTCCCGGTTGTTCATCCCGGTCGCGACGAGCTTGAGGACCTCCAGCTCGCGGTCGGTCAGCCGCGGGGCCGGGACGAGGCGGCGCTCGTCCGTGCGCTGGATCATCGACTTGAATTCGGTGAGGAGCTTGGACGCCATCGAAGGGCTGATCTGCGACTGCCCGTCGGCCACCGCGCGAATCGCGGTCGCGACCTCGTCGGTGGAAATCTCCTTCAGGAGATATCCGGTCGCCCCCGCTTTGATCGCGTCGTAGAGATCGGCCTCCTCGTCGCTGATCGTCAGCATGATGATCTTCGCACTGGGAGCCACCTCCTTGATGGAGGTGCACGCCTCGATGCCACCCCGCTTCGGCATCCGGACATCCATCAGGACGATGTCGGGCAGCAAATCCGCTGCCTTGTCGACGGCTTCGGCCCCGTCGCCCGCCTCTCCGACGACCTGGATGTCCTCCTCCTGGGCGAGGACGATCTCCAGGCCCCGACGGAAGAGGGCATGGTCGTCCACCACGAGGACCCGGATCGGCTCTTTGCGGGACTCCCCGCTGTCCGATTCCGATCCCTCGGTGATGGCCGCGCCATCGGACTCCCGCCCGCTGTGCACCGGCCCGAAGCTGTCCGCCATCGTTCCTCCCCCTGAAGGCCGTGGCCTGAATTCGTGTTCGGTCCTTCAACCTCTGCTCTCGGACCAGAGGTTGGCGTGCACGCCATGATTTCATGCCCGGGCGACGACGCGGTGATCCCGTGGGAGCACGGGGGTGCCCCTGGGGGCGCATGGGGCGCTCCAGGGGCACCGTGACGGACAGATATGGGTGTGGTCCTGCGGCTGCGGGTCAGCCGCCGAGGGCACCACCGGCGCCGCCACCCTCGGCGAGCGGGTCGCTCTCCAGATGGATGACGCCGTAGTCGTACGCGTGCCGCCGGTAGACGACACTCGGCTGCTTCGTGTCGGAGTCGACGAACAGATAGAAGTCGTGACCGACGAGCTCCATCTCGTAGAGCGCCTGGTCGAGGGTCATCGGGGCGGCCCTGTGCGTCTTCTCCCGGACCACCAGGGGGCCTTCGCCCTGCACTTCGATCGAGCCCATCATCGTGGTGGGCACTTCACCGGTCTCGTCGGCGACCAGCTGGCCGTTCCCGTTGAGCTGGGCCACGCCCGGCACCACGTCGGCCACCTCGGCCGCGGACAGCCTGCCGTTGCCGCGGCGCGTGTACCGCTTGTCGTGCTGCTTGCGCAGTCGCGCCTCGAGCTTGCCGTGGGCGAGGTCGAGCGCTGCGTACGGGTCGCCTGCCGCCGCTTCCGCCCGGATGACCGGGCCTCGGGAATGGACGGTGATCTCCACACGGTCGGACCGGTCGGCCTGCCGCGGGTTGTGCTCCTTGGACACCTCGACGTCGAGGCTGATCACCTTGCCGTCGAGCTTCTGGATCTTCTCCAGCTTCAGCTTCTCGGCCACGTGCTTGCGGAACCGCTCGGGCACCTCGGTCTTGCGGCCCTTGACGACGATGTCCACGCAGAACTCCGTTCCCGGATCGCTCAGCTCGGCTCCTAGGCCGCTGAGCTTCTCCCTTTGCACCAGACTCCGGTGAATGCCGGAGTCTCGGACTTGGCGACGTTCACCTCCTCCTCCCCAGCCGGGGAGATCCCCACCCCACCAATCTGAGGTTAATTCGCCCTGAACTCCTGTCCTGTAGGCGCACCCGTGCATTCGGTGAGGCGTAGCATTCGCCGTTCCTCACAACCGAACATAGCTCGTTCGGTCGGGTGTCGGCACCCGCTGCAGCCACATACCTCCGTACGGGTGTTTTCACCTCTCATCACCTGCAACGATGCAACTCACCAGTCCGTTCCGGTTTATATCGAACGACGACGGCGAACAGGCGACCACCGCGGCCGCGGGCCGTACGAATCGGCTCTCCGTTCCGCCGCCGCCCGAGGTCGAGATGAACGGCGGGTGTACGGCGCCGAGTGCCCGCACCGCCTCCGCCAACGAGGCGCCCGTCGTCATCAGATCGTCCACCAGCACCACCTGCCCGCGCTCGACGAGCCGCACACCGCCCTTCACGATCTCGAGCGCCCCGGCCAGGTTGGCGAACCGCGCGTGGGCGGAGAGCCCCGACTGGTCCGCGACTCCGCGGCGCTGACGCAGTACGGGAATCACCCGAGCGGCCCGCCCCCGACGGCGCAACCGGCCGGCGGCGGCCAGCGCGATGCGGCGGGTCGGATCGTGGCCACGCGCCCGCACCGAGCGACGGGACGAGGGCACCGGTACGAGGAGAAGGGGGAGGGCCCCCGGGCCGTCACAGTGCCCGACAGCGGCTTCCACGGCGCCCGCGAGCGCGGACCCGAGTGGCCCGGCCAGGGAGAGCGCGCCGCGTTCCTTGTGCGCGAGCAGCACGGAACGCACGGCGCCGGCGTACGGAGCGGCGGCATGCACGCTCGGCAGCCCGGCCGGCTCGGGGACCGGACGGACCAGCCGCGGCCCCCTTCCGGTCAGCTCCGCCCGGCAGGACGGGCACAACTCCGTACGGGGCCTGCCGCAGCCTCCGCAGGCGACCGGCAGCACCAGTCCGGCGATCTCGCGCCACCACCCCCGCATGGCTCCCACTGTCCTCCTGACCGACCGGCCCGGCCACCCCTGTGGACAGCGGCCCCGGCCTGTCTGTGGACAACGGGCGGCCCGGGCGGCACGCAGCGGCTTCCCCGGGATCACCCGGGCGGTCGGCTACCCCGGGTAGACCGGCGCGGAACCCGCGACCTTGACCAGTCGCTGCCAGTTCGCGCCCGGCGCGAGCCGCACGATGCCGTCGTTGCCGGAGTCGGCCACCACCGGGGCCTTGTCGTCGTTCGGCGCGGCCACCGCCGTCACCCCGTTGAGCCCCGGCAGCACCGAGGTCGCCGAGGTCGCCCCGTCCGTCTGGACGTACCGGACCTGCTGGACCCCGCCGGCCTCCTTGCCGACCACCACGAGCCTGCTCGGACCGGCCCAGGACACGGCCGTCACGGCCTCCATGCGCGGCGCCACCGGCTGCAGGTCCGCGACCGACACGGTCGCCCCCGCCCCGTCGGCCGCGCGCTCCACACGCCCGATCTTCAGCGCGGTGCTGCCGTCCTTCTCCTTCAGGACCAGGGCCATCCGCACACCGTCCGCCGAGACCCTCAGCGACTGGACGCGCGCCCCGTCCGCCAGCCAGGGAGCCCGTACCTCCACGGGCGTGCCCTCGCCGTCCGGCACCATCCACAGCCGCGGCTTCGCAGGGTTGCGGTCCGCGACCCACAGGTCGCCGCGCCCGTCCCAGCTCGGCGCGGACAGCCGGTCCTCGGGCCTGGCCGCGGTACTCGTCACCAGGGCCGGGCGCAGCTCGTGGTCGGTGAGGATCGACGCCACGCGCAGCTCACGCCCGTCCTTGCCGACCCCGGCCGCACGGCTCTCGTCCCGGTCGACCGCGACCGACCGCAGCGGCGTCGCCCCCTTGCCGAACGGCCCCGGCGTCACGTCCGCCTGCGCGTCCTCCTTGCCGCCGACCGGCAGCGTCTTCAGCGAGCCGTGTTCGTCGACGAAGAACGGGTTCTCGGCCAGGCCCGAGTCGCGCACCGGCGCGAACTCCTCGGCCTGCGCCTTGGAGAGCACGCACAGCCGCCCGCCGTCGGAACCCCGCTGCAGCTCCACCTGCTCGACCCGTACGGACGTCAGATCACCGAGCGTGAAGAGCAGCTGTGCCGCCATCCGCCGGCACACCTCCCCGCCCACCCGGTCCGCCTTGGCGTTGAGCGGCACCTTCAGCGTGGACTGGTCGTCCGTCGCGAGCGTGGTGACGCCCTCCTTCAGCTCCGTACCCGACGGGAACCGTGAATCGACGGCCGGCTTCAGCCAGTTCGTCGGCCCCTCCAGGAGCGCCTTCACGGTCTGGGTCACCGGATCCATCCGGGTCACCGGGTCCTGCCGCTGCCGGATGTACACCGGGTCGGCGACGACCCAGTCCTCCCCCGAGGCGAAGTAGTACGTGTTGACGGAGCGGTAGTTGCGCTGGAAGTCGGCCTCACTGAGCACGAGCCCGGACGGCAGGTGGTCGATGCGCCACTCCCTGCCCTTGCCGTCCGCGGCGGGCTGCTGCACGACGTGGATGAAGTCCTTGTACTCGGCCGGGTTCCTCGGCTGGTAGGCGTGCCGGGCGTCCACGGTCGCGATCTGCCGGCCGCGGATCGGATAGGACCGGCCCTCGTTCTCCGCGTCGGCGAGCCGGTCCGCCTGCTCACGGTCGGGCGCGGTCGTCAGCACGGTGATGCTCTGCTCCGGCTTCCAGGCCCGCGCCGCCTGCTTCGTCAGATACTTCCTGGCCGTGGCGAAACCCGGGTCGTCACTGGTCATCGCCTCCAGGAAGCCGTCGACGATCTCGTCGGGCTGCGCGTTCTCCCGCGGCTGCACGGCGTAGACCCGGACCTGCGAGTCGCCCGGATTGGACGCCTTCACCTGCTGGACGTCCCCGCTGTCGGGCATCGTCGCGCAGCCGGCCACCAGCAGCCCTCCGCACGCCAGCAGCAGGCTCGTCCGCACCGGTCGGGCGGACGAGCGCGCGGCAGCGGCTGTCCCGCTGTCGACGGCCGCCTTCCGCTCTCCTCGGAAGTCAGCGCCCACGTGTCCCGTCCTCCCCCTCGGCGTGCGTCGACGCCCTCGCCTCGCTGCTGCTGTCCGCCTCGGTCGTCGCCCGCGCGACGACCCGGGCGCCACTGCCCGGCAGCGCCGTCGGATCCGCCGTGGCCCGCGGCGCCGGCGGCATCCGCGGCGGTACGGGCAGGGCGGGGCGGTCCCCCGCGGGCTGCACCGGCAGCGCCACCTGACGCCGGTCGCCGTCCCCCGTGCGCCCTTCCGTCCGCCCCTGGGCGGGGGTCCGGACCTGAGCCTGCTCGCGGTTGCGCCGCGAGTCCTCCGGCTCCAGGGGAATCGGGGATCCGCGCAGCGGCTCGTCCGCGGTGCGCGGCAGGGTGAGCCGGAACTGCGAGCCGCCACCGGGCTCGCCCCAGGCCTGGAGCCAGCCGCCGTGCAGCCGCGCGTCCTCCACGGCGATCGACAGGCCGAGGCCCGTCCCACCGGTGGTACGCGCGCGTGCCGGGTCAGCCCGCCAGAACCGGTTGAACACCCGGGTCGCCTCGCCCGGCTTGAGTCCCACCCCGTAGTCCCGCACGGCCACCGCGACGGCCCCGCCGGCCGCGGCCAGCTTGACGATCACGTCCCGGCCCTCGCCGTGCTCGACCGCGTTGACCACCAGATTGCGCAGCACCCGCTCGACCCGCCGGGCGTCGGCCTCGGCCACGACCGGCTGCTCGTCGCCGACGACGACGATCCGGCCGCCCTTGCGCTCGGCGAGCGGCTCGGCACCGCCGATCACCCGCCGTACCACCTGGCGCAGGTCTATCGGCTCGGCCTCCAGGGCCGCCGCCCCCGCGTCGAATCGGCTGATCTCCAGCAGATCGGCCAGCAGCGACTCAAACCGGTCCAGCTGGTCGCCGAGGAGCTCGGCGGAGCGCGCCGTGACGGGATCGAAGTCGACGCGGGCCTCATGGATGACGTCGGCCGCCATCCGGACCGTGGTCAGCGGCGTACGCAGCTCGTGCGACACGTCCGAGACGAACCGCCGCTGCATCCGGGACAGCTCCTCCAGCTGCTGGATCTTGAGCTGGAGGTTCTGCGCCATCTTGTTGAAGGCCTCACCGAGCCGGGCGATGTCGTCCTCGCCGGTGACCTTCATCCGCTCCTGAAGGCGGCCCGCTGACAGCCGCTCGGCCACCCCGGCGGCCATCCGCACGGGGGTGACGACCTGGCGGACGACGAGCCAGGCGATGGCCCCGAGCAGGACGACCACGAAGAGCCCGGCGGTCGCCAGGGTGCCCTTGACCAGAGTCAGGGAGTCCTCCTCCTGCGCCAGCGGGAAGAGGTAGTACAGCTCGTACTGGGTGCCCTCGGCGTCGTTGAGCCGCTTGCCGATCACCAGCGCGGACTCGGCTTCCTTGCCGTTCGTGTAGTGGATCCGCGTGTACTTCTGGAACGTGCCCGTGCCCTGCGCGACGGAGTGCCGCAGGTTTCCGGGGATGCTGGTGTCCGGGTTGACCTCACCGGAGGCACGCGCGCCACGGCTCGCGGGCCCGTCGGAGTCCTCCATGGAGAGCGCAACCACGTTGAACGCGCTCTGGCCACCACTGGCGAGCTGCTCGACCAACGTGGACCGCCAGGTCAGCGAGGAACCCGCGCGTCCGCCGTCCTGCCCGCCCGGCCCGGACGGCGTGGTCGCCGCCTTGTCCTGGGCGGCGGAGAACCCGCCGGCGGCCTGGCTCTGGGCGGCCCTCTCCTTGGCGTCGAGGAGACCGTTACGCACCTGGCCGATGACGACCAGGCCGAGCAGCAGCACGACGCCGAGCGACATCAGCAGGGTGCCCGCGACGACGCGGAGCTGGATGTTCCGCCGCCACAGCCGTACGGCGGGCAGCAGCGGACGCCGCGTCCAGCGGGCGAGGAGCCGGAGGGCCGATCCACCCGGCGTACGGCTGTGAAGCAGACGGCCGAATCGCGAGCCCCCCCGTCCCGGTCCGGCAGCCCGCCCCGACCGGACTCCCGGGTCCCCGGGCTTCGGAGCAGTACTGCCTACGCTCATGTCAGCTCGGCCCCGCCTTGTACCCGACACCACGGACGGTCACCACGATCTCCGGCCGCTCCGGGTCCTTCTCGACCTTCGAGCGCAGTCGCTGGACGTGCACGTTCACCAGTCGGGTGTCGGCAGCGTGCCGGTAGCCCCAGACCTGCTCGAGCAGGACCTCACGGGTGAACACCTGCCACGGCTTTCGGGCCAGGGCGACCAGCAGGTCGAACTCGAGCGGCGTGAGGGCGATGGACTGCCCGTCCCGCTTCACCGAGTGACCGGCCACGTCGATGACCAGGTCGCCGATGGCGAGCTGCTCGGGCGCGGGCTCCTCCGACCTCCGCAGCCGCGCCCGGATACGGGCGACGAGCTCCTTCGGCTTGAACGGCTTGACGATGTAGTCGTCGGCCCCGGACTCGAGGCCCACCACCACGTCGACGGTGTCGCTCTTGGCGGTCAGCATGACGATGGGCACGCCGGACTCGGCCCTGATCAGCCGGCACACCTCGATGCCGTCCCTGCCGGGCAGCATCAGGTCCAGCAGCACCAGGTCCGGCTTGGCCTCGCGGAATGCCGCGAGCGCCTTGTCACCGTCCGCGACGAACGACGGCTCGAACCCTTCACCCCGCAGCACGATGCCGAGCATCTCGGCCAGTGCGGTGTCGTCGTCGACGACGAGAACGCGTCCCTTCATATCGACATCATCCCATTTCCGTATCAGTCTCAAGGCGGCTGGTGAGATACCTCACTGACCAGCGGCAACGTCGGTGATCGTCCACCGCACGTCGCCCCTGTGCGTGGGCGCTGATGTCGGACATGGACCCGTAGCCCCCGTCGGCCGTCCTGAACCGTACCCCGAGCACCCGCCCCTGGCCCATGACCGAACCCGGCCCCGCCCCCTCACCACCGGCGAAGCGCCGCTTCCGCGCACGGTTTGCGGTACTGAGCGGCCATCCGCCCCTTCTGCGCCCCTCCCCGCCGAGAACCAAGGTCAGAAGGTGGCAGCGGCCCCGGCCCACCGGCGGGCCCCTCGTGGCACGATGACTCACGGCCCGCCACCCCGCACGGGGATCGGCCACTGAGACCGCGCCGGCTGTCCGAGCCGGCCCCGCGACCATTCCTCGAGGTGGACGACCGTGAACGACACTCCGGGCTGGACCTCGCCCGGATCTGCTCCCTCCGACGGCCAGGACGGTTCCGGGGTCCCCCGGCCCACCACGCCCGGTGACGCGAACGGCTCCGCCCCCCAGTGGTCCAAGGACCAGCCGCCCGCCGGCCAGTGGTCCCCGCCGACCGCCCCCGTCCCGGGACAGGGCCGACCGCCCGCCCCCGGACCGGCCCAGAACTGGGGCGGCCAGCCGCCGCACGGGAGCTGGGGCAAGCCGCCGGCCGCCAAGCCCGGAGTGATCCCCCTGCGCCCCCTGGGCCTGGGCGAGATCCTCGACGGCGCGGTGTCGACGATGCGCACCTACTGGCGCACGGTCCTGGCGATCACGGTCACCGTCGCGGTGATCTCCCAGGTCGCCGACATCCTCGCCCAGCGCTACCTCGTTCCGACGCCGCCCGAGATCAACCCGGACGCGAGCCCGAGCGAGGCCATGGCCCAGCTCGGCGACACGCTGCAGACGAGCCTCATCGCCTCCGTCCCGGCGATCCTCATCCTTCTGATGGCCACCCTCGTGAGCGCCGCCCTGCTCACGGTGGTCATCAGCCGCGCCGTGCTCGGCAGGCCGGTCTCCCTCGGTGCCGCCTGGCGGGAAGCCCGCCCCCGGCTGCTCCAGCTGCTCGGGCTCACTCTGCTGCTGCCCCTGATCGGCGCGGCCGTCATGGTCGTCGCGCTGCTCCCCGGCACCCTCCTCGGTGACGAGGCCGGCGGCGCGCTCGTCGCCCTCGGCGCGCTCGGCGGCCTGGTGGTGGTCGTCTGGCTGATGGTCCGCTTCAGCCTGGCCTCCCCGGCCCTGATGCTGGAGCGACAGGGCATCGTCGCCTCCCTGAAGCGCTCGGCGAAGCTCGTCCAGGGATCCTGGTGGCGCATCTTCGGCATCACGCTGCTCACGCAGCTGCTGCTCTTCATCATGGCGATGATCATCGCGATCCCGTTCGCGATCATCGGGATCGCCGCCGACGGCCAGGGGTTCAGCGGCCTGGTCTCGGGCTCCACCCCCGAATTCGGCTGGACGTTCCTGATCGTCACCGGCATCGGCGGCGTCATCACCAACGCGATCGCCTACCCGATCTCGGCCGGGGTGACCGTCCTCCTCTACATCGACCAGCGCATCCGTCGCGAGGCCCTGGACCTCGAACTCGCCCGCGCCGCCGGTGTCCCCGGCTACGGACCCGCCCCCGGCGACCCCGCCACCGGAGGCTGACGGGGTGATCCACACGGGGGGCATGACCACGGCGCGGCTGCCGCTACGCGGCGTCGACGACGTACCGGTGGACGTACCCCGCGTCCCCGCCCGGGAGGCGGCGGAGCGGGAACTGTCCAAGCCGATGTACCACGAGAACGACCCGAGCCTGCTCGAACGGGGCGTCGACCGCTTCCTGAAGTGGGTCGGCGGGCTCTTCGACGCCGCATCCGGGGCAACCCCGGGCGGCCTGCTCGGGCTTCTCGCCATCGTCGTGGTCGTGCTCGCCCTGGTCGGTGCGCTCTGGTGGCGGCTCGGCACCCCGCAGCCCGGCTCCTCCACCGGCGACTCCCTCTTCGACGACGGCCCCCGCACCGCCGACGAACACCGGACGGCCGCCGCCCGGCACGCCGCCGCCGGCCGCTGGAACCAGGCCCTCCAGGAACGGATGCGGGCGATCGTCCGCTCCCTCGAGGAGCGCACCCTCCTCGACCCCCGCCCCGGACGCACGGCGGACGAGGCAGCCGCCGAGGCGGCACGCAGTCTGCCCACGCACACCGACGAACTCCGCGCCGCGGCCCGCTCCTTCGACGACGTCACATACGGCGGCCGCACCGCCGACGAGTCCGCGTACCGCCGCGTCGAGGAACTCGACACGGCCCTGGAGCGGACCAGGCCGACCCTCGACGCCGCTGCCGCGGGAGGCACCGAGTGAGCCGGCCGCCCACGAGCGCCACCTCGACCTCGCTCGGCCCCCGCCAGATATGGGGCCGGGCCCGCGTCGTCCTCCTCATTCTCGGACTCGTCGTCATCGGCGGTGTCCTCCTCGCGGCCGTGCGCTCCACCGACCACCACGGCCACCTCGATCCCCGCTCCGCCGACCCCAACGGCAGCCGCGCGGTCGCAGAGATCCTCAAGGCGCAGGGCGTCACCCTCCAGGTGGTCACGACCCTCGACGAGGTGACCGCCGCCACCGGAGGCGACAGCACCCTCCTGGTCACGACACCGGACCTGCTGACCGACCATCAGCAGTTCACGCTGCGCCAGGCAATGAGCGCCTCCGACGGCCGCACCGTCCTCGTCGGCGCAGGCCATCCCTCGCTCGACACCCTGGCCCCCGGCGTCACCGCCGCCACCAGCACGTCGGTCACGAGCCGAGAACCCTCCTGCGTCCTCCCCGCCGCCGTCAGCGCCGGCCCCGTCGACCTCGGCGGCGAGCGATACACCACGGACGTCACCGACGCCACCGCCTGCTACCCCGGAGGAGGCCTGCCCACCCTGGTGGTCCTCCCGACCCCGGGCGGCGGTGACACCGTGCTCCTCGGCTCCCCCGACATCCTTTTCAACGAGCGTCTCGACCAGCAGGGCAACGCCTCGCTCGCCCTGCACCTCCTCGGCTCCCGCCCTCATCTCGTCTGGTACCTCCCCTCTCTCTCCGATGCTTCCGCCGCCGAGGGCGAGACCCCCGAGAGCACCACCGACGGCTTCCTCTCGCTCGTCCCCTCGGGCTGGCTCTGGGGCACGCTCCAACTCGCCCTCGCCGCAGTCCTCGCCGCCGTCTGGCGAGGCCGGCGTCTGGGCCCTCTGGTCACCGAACCGCTCCCGGTGGCCGTCCGCGCCTCCGAAGCCACCGAGGGCCGCGCCCGCCTCTACCGCAAGGGCAACGCGCGCGACCGCGCCGCCACCGTCCTGCGCACCGCGACCCGCACCCGGATCGCCCCTCTGCTCGGCGTCGCCGCCCAGGACGCCCACGCGCCCGAGACCCTGCTCCCCTCGCTCTCGGCCCGGCTCTCCGGAACCACCGCGGACGCCAGGGACCTTCTCTTCGGCCCGGCTCCCGCCGACGACGCCGCTCTCATCCACCTGGCTGACCAACTCGACGCCCTCGAAAGAGAGGTACGCACCTCATGAGCGCCCCGACCCCCGAGACCGCCACGAACTCGGACAGCGCCCGGGCCTCCCTGGAGGCCCTGCGCACCGAGATCGCGAAGGCGGTGGTCGGCCAGGACCCCGCCGTCACCGGACTCGTCGTCGCCCTCCTCTGCCGGGGCCACGTCCTCCTCGAAGGCGTCCCCGGCGTCGCCAAGACGCTGCTGGTCCGCGCGCTCGCGGCCACGCTCGAACTCGACACCAAGCGCGTCCAGTTCACCCCCGACCTGATGCCGAGCGACGTCACCGGCTCACTCGTCTACGACGCCCGTACCGCGGAGTTCTCCTTCCAGCCGGGCCCGGTCTTCACCAACCTGCTGCTCGCCGACGAGATCAACCGCACGCCTCCCAAGACCCAGTCCTCCCTTCTGGAGGCGATGGAGGAGCGGCAGGTCACCGTCGACGGAACCCCCCGTCCCCTGCCCGACCCGTTCCTCGTCGCCGCCACCCAGAACCCCGTCGAGTACGAGGGCACCTATCCACTCCCCGAGGCCCAACTCGACCGCTTCCTGCTCAAGCTGACGGTCCCGCTGCCTTCCCGGGCGGACGAGATCAACGTCCTGACCCGGCACGCGAACGGCTTCGACCCTCGCGATCTCAAGGCCGCCGGAGTCCGCCCGGTAGCCGGCCCCGCCGAACTCGAGGCCGCCCGCGATGCCGTCGCCAAGACCTCGGTCTCCCCCGAGATCGCCGGCTACGTCGTCGATATCTGTCGTGCCACCCGTGAATCCCCCTCGCTCACCCTCGGCGTCTCCCCCCGAGGCGCCACCGCCCTGCTCTCCACCGCCCGTGCCTGGGCCTGGCTCACCGGCCGGGACTACGTCACCCCGGACGATGTGAAGGCCCTCGCGCTCCCCACTCTCCGCCACCGCGTCCAACTGCGCCCCGAGGCCGAGATGGAGGGCGTCACCGCCGACTCCGTCATCAACTCCATCCTCGCCCACGTCCCCGTACCCCGCTGAGAACGGCGCCTCATGGCCCTCACCGGACGAACCGCGCTGCTCGCCGCCCTCGGATCGCTCCCCGTAGGCATCCTCGCCCCCAGCTGGGCGGGGATGCTCGCGGTGAACGCGCCCCTCTCACTCGCAATTCTGTGCGACTACGTGATGGCCGCGCCAGTGCGAAAGCTCCAGTTCACCCGAAGTGGTGACACAACAGTTCGACTGGGTGACAGCGCCGACGTACAGCTCACCGTGACCAACCCGTCCCGCCGGCGCCTCCGCGCCCACCTCCGCGACGCATGGCCGCCCAGCAGCTGGCTCCCTGGCACAGAACAGGCCGCCTCCCGAAGGAAGTTGACCGTCCCAGCGGGCGAACGCAGGGCTCTCACCACAGCACTCCGCCCCACCCGCCGAGGCGACCGCCACGCCGCACGCGTCACCGTCCGCTCGTACGGCCCGCTCGGCCTGGCCGCCCGCCAGGGCAACCACACCGTGCCGTGGACGGTCCGCGTCCTGCCGCCGTTCACCAGCCGCAAGCACCTGCCGTCGCGACTGGCCCGCCTCCGCGAGCTCGACGGCCGCACCAGCGTCCTCACCCGCGGCGAGGGAACGGAGTTCGACAGCCTCCGCGAGTACGTCCCGGGCGACGACACACGCTCCATCGACTGGCGGGCCACCGCCCGCCAGACCACCGTCGCCGTCCGCACCTGGCGCCCCGAGCGCGACCGTCACATCCTGATCGTCCTCGACACCGGTCGCACGTCGGCCGGCCGCGTCGGAGACGTGCCCCGTCTCGACGCCGCGATGGACGCGGCCCTTCTCCTCACGGCCCTCGCCGCACGCGCCGGCGACCGCGTCGACCTCCTGGCCTACGACCGCCGTCTCCGCGCCCAGGTGCAGGGCCGTTCCGCAGGCGACGTCCTGCCGGCCGTGGTGAACGCACTGGCCACCGTCGAACCCGAACTCGTGGAGACGGACGCCCGCGGCCTCGCGGCGACGGCCCTGGCCCGGGCCCCGCGCCGCTCGCTGCTCGTCCTGCTGACCAGCCTCGACGCCGCCCCGATCGAGGAGGGCCTCCTCCCGGTCCTCCCGCAGCTCACCCAGCGCCACACCGTCCTCGTGGCCTCAGTCGCCGACCCGTACACCGACCGCATGGCCGCCGGCCGCGGCACGATCGACGCCGTGTACGAGGCGGCAGCGGCCACCCAGGCTCAGACCCAGCGCCACCGCACCGCGGACCAGCTCCGCCACCACGGCATCACGGTCGTCGACGCCACCCCGGAGAACCTCGCGCCGGCCCTGGCAGACGCGTATCTCGCCCTCAAGGCGGCCGGCCGCCTGTAGCGCACAGCGACCGGCCACCGTTCGTTCACCGGATCAACGGAACACGACAGACGCCTCCCCGGCCGCCGCGCTGAAGGAGCCCGGGCAGAGGAACGAGCCCGAGACCTTGCTGGCGGTGAACGGCCGGTTCAGATACTTCCTGGTAGCCGCGTCACGATTCCAGACGATGTTCGTCGCCTTGTAGCGGCAGGAGACGAACGACTGCTTCCCGGTGATGTCGATGGCGTCGGTCGTCGCCGTTCCGGCGGCATCGTCGAAGGTGAAGGCCGGGTTGTTGTTGAGCGAGGCAGTGATGCCCCCGCCGCAGGCCAGGTTGCCGCCCGGCTTGTTGATCGTGGCCCGGTCGACGGTGAGCGCGCTCGGCGGGTTGGCGCTGCTGCTCGCGTTGGTCCAGCTGCAGGCGTTCCCGGCGACGACGATGACGCCGTCGACCTTGAGGTCGGCGGTGGTGTCGGCGTAAGCCGATGTGGACGCACCGATGCCGGCCGCGATCACCAGCGCGGCCAATCCACTCAGTGTGGGGGTGTACTTCATGTCGCTCCTCCTTGCCACTGCGTTGTGGGTGGGGGAACCCGAGCCGCCTGGCGGAGCCACCCGGGTTCGGAGTGCGCCACGAAGGGTGACACAACGATCGAGAGATGTCATGGCACGGTCAAGTCTTGGCCGAAAGCAGCCGAACGCAGAAATGCCTCAACCCCCGGACCAGGTCCAGGGGTTGAGGCTAAAAATTGTTCGGCGGCGTCCTACTCTCCCACAGGGTCCCCCCTGCA
>NZ_JBVHDX010000013.1:75839-199276 GCF_055563155.1 Streptomyces sp. NPDC013317 | reverse complement strand
GGTCACCGGGACACCGGCGGGAAGACCCTCCAGCGTCGCGACCAGCGCGGGACCGTGCGACTCTCCGGCTGTCAGCCAGCGCAACCTGCTCAACGGAGCTTCCCTTCCACGTGGCCCATGTCTTCCTGGCGGCCGGACGTCGGTACGCAGTGGCGGGGGAAGAGCCGGTGCAGCTCCTCGTGGAAGCCGGGGAAGGTCTTCGCGACACACCCCGGGTCGTCGAGCGTGATCCCCTCGGCCCGCAGACCCAGGACGGAGAACGCCATCGCGATGCGGTGGTCGCGGTGGCAGGCGATCCGCGCCGGCACGGGGGTGCCGGGGTGGACCGTGATCCGGTCCCGCCCGGTCTCGGTCCGGACGCCCAGCGCGCGCAGGTTGCCCTCGACGGCGGCGATCCGGTCCGACTCCTTCAGACGCGCGTGCCCGATGCCCGTGACGGTGATCGGTGCGTCGGCCAGGGGCGCGATCGCGGCGAGGGTCATGAAGGTGTCCGAGATGTCGCCCATGTCGACCGTGAACCCGCCCCTGAACTCGCCGGTGCCGGTCACGGTGGTCGCCTCGTCGGTGGTCTCCACCCGGGCACCGGTGCGGGCGAGGACCTCGGTGAAGCGCAGGTCGCCCTGGAGGCTGCCCCGGCCGAGACCGGGGACGCGCACGCTCGTCCCGGTGACCGCCGCGGCGGCGAAGACGTACGAGGCCGTGGAGGCGTCGGGCTCGATCGGCAGATCGGCCCCGCGGTAGCCCGTCGGCCGGACGGTGAACGCGCCGGGCACGGACTCGTCGACCTCGGCACCGAAGCGCCGCATCAGGGCGATCGTCATGTCGATGTACGGCCGGCTGACGAGTTCCGGCACGGTCAGCGCCAGCGGCCGGCGCATCAGCGGGCCCGCCATCAGCAGCCCCGTCAGGAACTGGCTGCTGAGTGTGGAGTCCACGGTCAGCGCGCCGCCGTCGAGCCCCTGGGAGCGCACCCGCAGCGGCAGGCGCCCGCCGGGCCCCGTGGTGACCTCGGCCCCCAGCCGCCGCAGCGCGTCGGCGAGGGGGGCCACCGGGCGGGCGGTGAGCTGGTCGGAGCCCTCGAAGCCGAAGTCGCCGTGGCCGGTGGCCGCGAAGGGCGGCAGGAAGCGGGCCGCCGTACCGGCGTCCGCGCACCAGGCGGTGCCCGCGCCGACCGGGCCCCGGCCCAGGCCGGTCACGTTCCAGACGCCGTCGTCGTCGGAGGAGTCGATACGGACGCCCAGCCCGCGGAGGGCCTCACGGAAGGCCGTGGTGTCGTCGCTCACCAGCGGAGCGCCGAGGGCGCTCGTCGAATCGGCGGCGGCCGCGAGCAGCAGCGCCCTGTTGGTGAGCGACTTCGACCCCGGTATCCGGGCGTTCAGAGCAGGGGTCGCCGGTACGGCGATGGTCATGGCTGTCCTTTGCGAGTACGGCCGCCGCGTGCACGGCGGTCCGGGAGAGATCGCCGCACACCCCGGGCGTTCCGGCGGCCGTCCCGCCCTGTGCGGCCGGGGTGCGGAAGGCCGCCCGCGGTCAGCCGCCGGCCACCTCCGCGAGGAGGCCGCCGATGATCCGGGGTCCGTCCACGGTCAGTACGGACTCGGCGTGGAACTGCATGGACACGAATCGGCCCGCCCGCAGACCGTGCACCTCACCCGTCGCCGGGTCGCGGCTGACCTCGACCCGTCCGTGCACCGGGTGCTCGAACGAGTCCCCCGCCGAGTGCGCGGCGAAGGTGTTGTAGAAGCCCACCCGCTCCCGCGCGCCGAAGAGGTCGATCTCGTGCTGGGCGCCCTGGTTGGGCGTCGGCCGGCGCACCAGGTCGAGGCCGATCAGGGTGGAGAGCACCTGGTGGCTGAGGCAGACCGCCATGAACGGCCTGCGCTCCTCCAGGAGCTGGGCCACCGCCGACCGCAGGTGCGCGATCTTCGGGTCGTTCGTCTCGCGGGGGTCACCGGGGCCGGGGCCCATCACGACCAGGTCGTGCTCGTCGAAGCAGTAGCGCTCGTCGAAGCGCCGTACGCTCACCTCACCGCCCAGCGAACGGATCTGATGGGCGATCATCTCGGTGAAGGTGTCCTCGGCGTCGATCACCAGCACCCGGCGGCCGGACAGCGGACCGCCCGTGCCGTCCCGCGTCGCCTGGTCCCTCAGCCAGAAGTCGGCGATGCGCTCGTTGCGTTCGTCGAGGGCCTCGCGGACCGCGGGGTGCGCACCGAAGCGGATGGGCTCGGGGTCGCCGAGCGCGGCGAGCAGCCCCGCCGCCTTGGCCCGGGTCTCGTGCACCTCGGACTCCGGGTCGGAGTGGCGTACCAGGGTCGCGCCCACCCCGATCCGCATCATGCCCTCGTCGTCGATGTCGGCGGTACGGATCAGGATCGACGAGTCCAGGGTGCGGCCACCGGCGGCGTCGCGGCCGATCAGGGCGGCCACACCGCTGTAGTAGCCGCGGCCCTGGGGCTCGTAGCGGCTGATGACCCGCGCCGCGCTCTCCAGCGGGGAGCCGGTCACGGTCGGCGCGAAGAGCGTCTCGCGCAGGATGTCCCGTACATCGCGGTCGGTCCGGCCCTCGATGAAGTACTCGGTGTGCGCCAGCCGCGCCATCTCCTTGAGATAGGGGCCCACCACCCGGCCGCCCTCCGGGCAGATCCGGGCCATCATCTTGAGCTCCTCGTCGACGACCATGTACAGCTCGTCGGCCTCCTTGGGGTCGGCGAGGAACTCCATGACGCCGTCGAGGTCCGGGCCGGCCGCCGGGTAGCGGTAGGTGCCGCTGATCGGGTTCATCACGGCCGTACCGTCGTGGACGCTGATGTGCCGCTCCGGAGTGGCGCCCACGAACGTCCGGTCGCCGGTGTGCACGAGGAACGTCCAGTAAGCCCCCGCCTCCCGCTGCACCAGGCGGCGGAAGAACGACAGCGCCGCGGGCAGGCCGAACCCGGGCAGCCGTGCGGTGAACGAGCGCCGCATCACGAAGTTGGCGCCCTCGCCCGTGCCGATCTCGTCCGCCACGACCCGGCGCACGATCTCCGCGTACGCCTCGTCGTCGACGTCGAAGTGGCCGTCGGTCACCTTCACGGGCTCGTCGGGCAGCAGCGGGAGCGTCGCGCGCAGCGGCACCGAGGCCTGCTCGCGCACCGTCATCGCCAGCAGCGGCGCGCCGTCGTCGGGAGCGGCGAACCCCCGCTCGGCGAGCTGACGGTAGGGGATGAGGGTGAGGAGTTCCGTTCGGGCGCCCGTGCCGTCCCGGCCCTGCGGGGGGAGGTCGAGGTCGGCGAGCGTCGCGATCTCCGTCACCTCACCTGCCAGCAGTTCCAGGGTGTCCGGGTCCACCGTCTCGGGCCGGTGCATCAGTGCGAACGCGCCGGCGGAGCCGTCGAGGATGCGTGCCAGGAGGTCCTGCGCGCTGTCCTGCCTTGCCATGGGGATTCCTTTCGGCGGTCGGGCTCGTCAGAGCGCCGTGCCGCCCGCGTCGAGTTCGCTCAGCACGGTCTTGGCGGACACGACGCGGGCCGCGCGCTGTGCCGCGTAGTCGAGGGCGAGCCGGTGGTACTCGGCCGAGAAGTCGGCCACGGCGTCGGCGACCAGGAAGGGCTTGATGTCGTTGGTGAAGGCCTCGACCGCCGTCATCAGCACGCCCACGTGCGCGTACACGCCGCAGATGATCAGCTGGTCCCGCTGGTGGAACCGCATCCGCTCCAGCAGGTCGGACTTGAAGAAGGCGCTGTAGCGCCACTTCGTGAACGTCCAGTCGCCGGGGCCCGGTCCGAGGGGCTCGACCACCTTGCGGTGCTCGGGCGTGGGGTTCATCCCCGGCCCCCAGAAGTCCTTCAGGAGTCCGCGCTGTTCGGGCGTCATGCCGCCGGGCTGTGCCGTGTACGCGACGGGGATGCCGAGCTCGGCACACCGCTCCCGCAGCAGCGCGGTGTTGCCGACCAGGGCGTCGCCGGGCGCCTCGGAGCGCGGGAACGGCTTGAGGAAGTACTCCTGCATGTCGTGGAGCAGCAGGACGGCGCGCCGGGGGTCGACGGGCCAGCTGACGGTGTTCTCCGGCAGCTCGCCCTCCTGGGGCATCGGGTAGGGCTCGATCGGGGGGATACCGGGCATGGGCCGGTCGGTCCTCTCTGGGTGGGCGCCGAGCGTGGCGACGCCGTCCACGGGTACGGATGCGTGCGCGCCGCCGTACGGCGCCGCGGTCATCCCCGCCAGGCGGAGACGACGTCGATGGCCTGCTGCGGATTGAGGCGCGGGTCGCAGAAGCTGAGGTACTTGTCGCCCAGCCGGTCGAGGCCTCCCTCGTCCATGACGCACTCGGTG
Organism: Streptomyces sp. NPDC013317; assembly: GCF_055563155.1. Classification (NCBI taxonomy): domain Bacteria; kingdom Bacillati; phylum Actinomycetota; class Actinomycetes; order Kitasatosporales; family Streptomycetaceae; genus Streptomyces; species Streptomyces sp. NPDC013317. The sequence continues at coordinate 194,962 of NZ_JBVHDX010000013.1, read as the reverse complement.
ACGGTGTCCGGGGTCGTCTCCAGGTGCAGGCCCGCCGCGACACCGCCGTTCTGGTTCACCGCTGCCTGGAAGTTCTCCACCTCGCGCACGACCGTCCGCACCAGGCGGGTCTTGAGCCCCTCGGGGCTGGAGACCGTGTTCCCGTGCATCGGGTCCGACAGCCAGAGCACCGGGTGACCGGCCTTGGCGACCGCCTCGACCAGCGCGGGCAGCCGCTCGCCGGCGTTGTCTGCGCCCATGCGCGCGATCAGCGTCAGCCGCCCGGGGCGCCGCTGGGCGTCCAGGCGCTCGCACAGGGCGAGGAGCTGGTCGGGCGTCATGTTCGGACCCACCTTGACGGCGACCGGGTTCGAGACCGCGGCCAGGAGCCCGATGTGGGCGCCGTCCAGCTGCCGGGTCCGCTCGCCGACCCACGGCCAGTGCGTGGACGTCAGCAGCAGCGAGCCGTCCGGCTCACGGCGCAGCAGCGGAAGCTCGTAGTCGAGGAGCAGCGCCTCGTGGCTGGTCCACACGGGTACCTCGAGCTCGGACCGGGTGGCGGTGCCACGCCAGCCGAGGTAGTGCATGGTGTCGCTCGCGGCCCGGTAGCCGCTCAGCAGATGGCGGGGGTCGGGCCGGCGCAGTACCGCGTCCGGCTCCGGACGGTTGACCATGTGGCCGCGGTAGACGGGCAGCTGGGCGCCGTTGACGGTCTCGGTCGGGGAGGAACGGGGCTTGCCGTACTGCCCGGCGATCCTGCCCACCCGGATGATGGGCTTGCCCGAGGCGAGCTTCATCGTCCCGGCCAGCACGTCGAGCAGTGCGGCCTTGCGTGTGACGTCCTCGGGCGTGGCCTCGGCGGGGTCCTCGGCGCAGTCGCCGGTCTGGATCACCTGGAGATGTCCCGCGGCCGCCTCCATCAGCAGGGCGCGCAGCCGGCGTACGGCTTCGGCGTCCACGAGGGCGGGCATCCGCCCGAGATCCGTACGGACCTCTTCCAGGGAGGCGTGGCCGTCCCAGTCGGGCTGCTGCAGCGCGGGTATGGACCGGAGGTAGGACTGAATGTCGATCATCGATTCCCTCAGCGAGCATGCCGGAGCGAATCCGGGCAGGAGCGGACGTGGTCAATTCGCAGTGGGGCACGGGCACGGACGGGTGTGCGTCGGCCGGACCTGTCTGGACAACGCGCTATTCAGCGGTCACAGGAGGATTCCGGTGGGCCTTGAGCAGTCCCGGAAAGTGCCGCGCGCTTCGTCGCGGCGCTTGCACGATCGTTCGGGATTCACTATCGGCTCGAACGATCGGGCCGTGCAACGGCGGCCCGAGGAGTACGTCAGGTGCGCTCGGAGGTGACGGCCACGGCGGTCAGGAGAAGTCCCTGGAAGCGCGCCCAGCGGCCTGCGAATCCGCGGATTCTGCGCGCGCCGATTCTGGGTCCCGGTACGAGCAGACGGGCGGAGAACGTGCCGTCGTCAGGAGAGACGGTGATCATTACCTGGTCGCATTCGAGCCAGCGGCCGGTCAGCGGATACCAGGCCTTGTAGACGCTCTCCTTCGCGCTGAAGACCAGCCGGTCCCAGCTGACATCCGGCCGGCGGCCCGACAGTTCCGCGATGTGGGCACGCTCCTCGTCCACGGTGACGAGCGCCCGGGCACCACGCGTGGGGATCGGCGCATCGGGCTCGGCGTCGATGCCGACCGCCACGACGTCGCACGTCAGGGCCACGGCCGCGGCGCGGTACCCCGCGCAGTGGGTCATGGAGCCGACGACGCCGGCCGGCCACCGCGGTGCGCCTTGGGGGTCGGGCAGGATCGGCACGGGGGGCACGCCGAGGCGTGCGAGGGCCGTGCGGGCGCAGGCCCGGACGGTGGTGAACTCCCGGCGTCGCGCGATGCCCGCCGTGGCGATCACCTGACGCTCGGAAGGGAGGAGAACGCACCCCGCGACGTCCTCGAATTTCTCGGCGGAAACCATGCGCGAGGGCAGGAGACTTTCGATCAAAGCGACCCCGGTTCGGTGAATCGAGGGCACGCCGATTCGGTAGGGCGTCTTCGTCGAGATCGACTCTTCCTGCCGAATCGGCGTATGTTCCGGTCGTCGGAGCGTGTGACCGGTCGACTCACACGGTCATGAGCGACGTCAGGTCCCTGGCGTATTTCTCGATGAGTGACGGGGAGATGTGCGGGATGTCGGCGTCGGCGCCGATCTCGGCGGCCTGCACGGCGGCACGGAATCGCTCGGAGGGAATGTCGGATCCACGCACCGCGCTCTCCGGTTCCTTGAATCCGTGAATGAGCGGCAACGACGAATGCTGCCGCTGCTCCTCGGGAAGCGCCCGCATGGCCGTCTCGAACCGGTCGAGCCAGTCCGCGTAGTCGTCGATCCGCTCGATGCGACGGCCCGACTCGCTCAGCCAGTCGACGAAGGTGTCGAGGGAGATCCCGTCGTCGTGCGGGTTCACCAGACTGAACGTCCGGTACTCGCCGGTGACCTGTCCACCCAGCGACACGACGGCCGCGGCGGTGAAGTCCACGGGGAGTCCGTCGTAGTGAGCCCTCGGCCGCTTCTCCGCGCCGTCGGCGCGGTAGAAGGACGCGGGGGCGATACCGGTCGCGAGGACGCTGAAGAGGAGCCGGGAGAACATGTCGGGGACGTTGAGCTGACCGCCGTAACGGCTGTGGGCCAGGATCATGTTCGACCGGAACACCGTGACCGGGAGACCGCACAGGTCGTGCGCCTCGCGCAGCAGGACCTCGCCCGCCCACTTGCTCGTCGCGTAGCCGCTGGCGTAGCCCGCGTCGACCGGCTGGACGGGGAGCGCCTGCCGGATGTCGGGGTCCTCGCCCAGGGCGGGGGTCCGCGAGGTGGCGACGGCCACGCTGGATATGTACGTGAACGGCTTCATCCGTCCGGTGAGCGCCAGGCGGACCAGCTCGGCCGTCCCCACCACGTTGGCCTCGAACAGGTGATTGTACGGCAGCACATGGTTGACGAGCGCGCCGGCGTGGACGATCAGGTCCACCTCCGCGCAGAGCCTCTCCCAGGTGCGGTCGCTCAGCCCCAGCCGCGGCTCCGCCATGTCGCCCGCCACGACCTCCAGATGGTCGGCGGCCAGCTCCTGGAACCGCCGTGCCAGCTGCCCGTCGCCGCCGGCGAACGCCTCCTCGAACCGCTTCCTCGCGGCCGCCACGTCCTTCCCGCGGACGAGACAGATCAGCCGTCCGTCGGCCTTCTCCAGCTGCTCCAGCCACTCCATGGAGAGGAAGCGCCCGAGATAACCGCTCGCCCCCGTCAGCAGGACGGTACGGGGCGGCTCGGCGGGACGAGGCAGCCGCTTCGCCTCGGCGAGCGTCTCGTCGTCGATGAACCTGTCCAGGGTGAGGTCGGCGGCCCGGACCTCGACGCTTCCCTGGCCGTGTACCGAGGCGAAGCCGGGCCGGTCCGACGCGGCCCCGCGCTTGGCCTCAATGTGGTCGGCCAGCTGCTGGAGGTCGGTGGCCGCACTGATGATCATGTCCACCGGGACCCGGACCTCGAAGACGTCGTCCAGCAGGTCGGCGAACGCCACCGCGGTCAGCGAGTCGCCACCCAGGTCCCTGAAGTGCGCCGACGGGCTCACCTCTACCCCCGAGCCCGTCAGCAGCGCCTGCGCCGCACGCTGGAGCGTCTCCAGGACCGGCCGGTCCGCGGCGCCTCGCCGGACGTCCAGCAGCTGTTCGTTCTCGCGCGCCGCGATGTCCGCGTACAGCTCCTCGAGGCGCTCCCGGTACCGCTCCAGCAGGCGGGGGCGGAGCAGCTTCCGGTGATCCGACAGCAGACCGTTGTCCTGACTGAACGGCTCGGTCTCGACCAGGAATTCGCGCGGGATCTCGTAGGAGTTCAGCCCCTCCTCCTTCGCGACCTGGACGAAGGAATCGCCGAGCTGCTGCTGCAGTTCCTCCGGGCGGTCGCCGAAACGGGCCAGGGCGTCCGCGGAGGGAACGACGACCGCCAGCAGGTACGACCGCTCACTGTTCCCGTACACGAATATCTGCCGTACCAGAGGGCTGTAGGCGAAAATCGCCTCAAGGCGCGCGGTCGCCACGAACTCGCCCTGGGAGAGCTTCAGCACGCTCTTCCGGCGGTCGATGACGGAATGGCGCCCGGGGGCGGTCTCGGCGACGATGTCGCCCGTCTTGTAGAAGCCCTCCTCGTCGAGGAGTTCGGCCGTCAGCTCCGGATGGTTGTAATAGCCGGGAATCAACGCGTCGGTCTTGAGCAGAAGCTCCCCGCGCGGATACGGCGAATCCGTGAGGTAGTAACCGAGTTCGGGAACGTCGACCAGTTTGTAGTCGATGACCGGCGGGCTCAGCATCTCTCCGTCGACGGAGACGGCGGCGGCCTCGGTCGAGCCGTAGATGTTGTGCAGCTCGATGCCGAGGAGCGACTCCATGAACGTCGTCAGCTCCGCGGACAGGGGAGCTGACGCACAGCCGGCCCAGGCGACCTGGCCGCCGAGCAGCTCCACCCGCATGTCCGACTTCACCTGGGCCTCGAGCGCGGCACGGTCGGTGACACCGGCCGTGCTCCTGCGGTCGAGCTCGCTCTGGTACTTCTGGAAGATCAGCTCGCAGATGCGCGGTATCAGCGACAGCTCCGTCGGCCGCGCCAGCGCGATGTCCTCGAAGAAGGTCGACAGGTCGCTCCTGGCCGTGAAGTACGTGATGCCGCCCCGGGCCAGGGTGTTCTTCAGCGAGGAGTGGCCGGCGACATGGCTCATCGGCATGTAGCTGAAGGTGACCGTCTGGCCCTCGGAGAAGAGCTTCGACCAGGCACCGCCCCACATCGCGCTGGTCAGCCGGTCGGTGTACATGGCGCCCTTGGGCGTGCCCGTGCTGCCCGAGGTGTAGATGAGCATCGCCAGCGGGTCGTCGCCGTCGGCCGGGACGAAGAGCGGCGCGTCGGGAAGAGCGGCGCCCCGGCGGAGCACCTCGGGAAGGGACTCGACCCGCACGGAACGGCCGGCGCTCTCCAGTCGTGCGCGCGCCTCGTCCAGCGAGTCGGCGTGGTCGCTGACCTCCTCGTGGAAGTCGAAGACCAGGATCCGCTCGACCGACGGGCTTCCCAGAGCGAGCTCGACCGCCCGGTCCAGGCGCTCCACGCTCGCGGCGACGAGGCGGGACTCCGTCTCGTCGACGATCGCTCCCTGCTGCGACGCCGGCGAGCTGGTCTGGAGCGGCACGTTGGCGAACCCCAGATACGTGCACGCCAGGTCCACGACGGTGTAGTCGCCGCTGGAGAAGCCGAGTACGGCGACGCGATCGCCCGCCCTCAGCGGATGGTGCGTGTCACCGTGCCATGCGTTCGCCACCGCGCGTACCCGCGCCCACAGTTCGCCGAAACTGGTCTCCTCGTAGCGGGGGAGCAGACGGTACGACACACGGCCGCTCCCCGGGTCCCGCACGAATTCCCTGGCCCGTTCACCGATCGCAGGCCGATCGGCATAGCGGACCATTACGTTTTCCATCACTTGCGCAAGTCGCATTTTTGGTCTCCGCGTCGTGTACGGGCCTGATCGCGAGGAAAGGGATCATCGAATTCACCACCACCCCTGCTCGCGTCACGACGCTACCGACTCGGGCACTCGGAGGGCCGGGCCGAGGAACTTCTATGTCATGTCCGCCGCTTACCCGAAAGGGAATTGCGGGCAGGCGAAAAGCGCCGAGCTCGTACGGCCGGCGTACGGAATCGGCGCTCGGGCGCTTTCGGCCGAATTCAGTCGCGCACGCGGCTCTGGCTCTGGCTCTGGTGCGTCAGGACCTGCAAGGCGTCCGCCGAACTCGCGTCGTTCGGCGTGTAGACCTCAAGACGGTGGTCGGGGCTGTCGGGCTGCAACCAGACCTGGTAGTCCACGCTCACGGCGCCCACGGTCGTGTGCTGTATGTGCATGGTGCCCGTGGTGCAGTCCGCGACGTCCCGGTTCGCCCACAGGGCGGAGAAGTCGTCGCTACGCATGGTCAGTTCGCCGATCAGCCCCGCGAGGCGCGCATCGGTGGGATAGCGGCCGGCCGTCAGCCGGAGGTACGCCACATGGGCGCGGGCGAGCGTGTGCCAGTTGCTGTACAGGTCACGCGTGACCGGATCGAGGAAGAACATCCGCGGGATCGACGGCCGGCGCTCCGGATCGTCCGGCGTCTCGAACGCGATGTGCTCGGCGAGCAGCGCGTGTCCGCTGCGGTTCCACGCGAGCACGTCTCCACGCCGGCCCAGGACGATCGCCGGCGTGGCCTCGCCCAGGGACTCCAGGAGCGCCAGGACGCGCTTGTGGGGTTCCTCCGCCGGGGGCTCGGCGAGCCGGGGCGTCGCCGAGTGCCGCGCGAGGTTGTGCAGGTGCACCGTCTCGGTCGCGTCGAGCTGCAGCGCCCGGGCGAGCGCGTCGAGCACCTGCTCCGACGCCGTCTCGGCCTGCCCCTGCTCCAGCCGCGTGTAGTAGCCGGCGCTCACTCCGGCGAGCTGGGCGAGCTCCTCCCGGCGCAGCCCGGGAACCCGGCGCCCGTTGCCATGGGTGCGCAGTCCGATCTCGTCCGGGGTGACCCGGTCACGGCGGCTCTTCAGGAAGGTTCCGAGGCTCTCCACGTCCGCCAGCCTAAGCCGAACGCGTGCACGGCTGGGTATACCTGTCAGGTGTACCCCCAGCAGGGGGGTGGCTGTGGTCATGGCCATGGCCGACGGTCGAGTCATGTCGGAACAGCACTCACACAACTCACCCGGCCTGCGTGCGTGGCTGGGACTGCTGGTCGTCCTCGGTCCCGTCCTGCTGGTCTCCATGGACGGGTCGATCCTGTACCTGGCGATGCCCCGGGTCAGCCAGGACCTCACACCCACGGCCGACCAGGCCCTGTGGACCCTGGACATCTACGGCTTCGCGGTCGGCTCGCTGCTGATCGCGTTCGGCAACATCGGGGACCGGTACGGCCGGCTGAAGCTGCTGATGATCGGAGCGACCGTCTTCGGGCTCGCGTCCGCGGCCTCCGCCTTCGCGCCCAGCCCGGAGCTCCTCATCGCGTCCCGCGCGCTGATGGGTGTCGCCGGCGCGACCCTGCTGCCGTCGGCACTGGCCGTACTGAGCGAGCTGTTCACCGACCCGCGCCGGCGGGCCCAGGCCATCGGCATCTTCGCCGCCGCCTTCGCGGCGGGCTTCGCCATCGGCCCGGTCGCGGGCGGCATCCTGCTGGAACGCTTCTGGTGGGGCTCGGTCTTCCTCATCAACCTGCCCGTCATCGCCCTCTTCCTGATCTTCGCCCCCATCCTGCTGCGTGAAGTCAGCACCACCCGTCCCGGCCGTATCGACGCCTTCAGCGTCGCGGCCTCCGCGGCCGGCCTCCTCGGCCTCGTGTACGGCCTCAAGCACGCGGCCGCCGAAGGGTTCTCCCTGCTCTCCGTCCTGGTGGGACTGGCCGGCATCGCGCTCCTGGCCCTGTTCGTACGCCGGCAGCGGCACCTCGAGCACCCGCTGATGGACTTCTCCCTCTTCCGCGACCGGGTCTTCACCGTCGCGATCATCACCGGACTGCTGCCGCTCGCGGCCTGGTCGGCGGCCGCCTACCTGTCGGGCGTCTACCTCCAGTCCGTCCTGGACCTTCCCGTCCTGCAGGCGGCGCTCCTGGCACTTCCCGGCGCCGTGGTCCTCACCGTCACCTGTGTCGTCACGCCGATGTTCGTCGACCGCATCGGCAAGCGGACCATCCTGATCATCTGCCACTTCTCCATCGCGGCCGGTCTGCTCTTCCTGCTCCCCACCACGATCACCGGCGGCGTCGGCTGGTACATCGCGTCCACGTCCATCGCCGGCCTGGGTTACGGCATCTCCTTCAGCGTCGTCGCCGACACCGCGGTCGGCGCGGTCCCGGCCGAGCGGGCGGGTTCGGCCGGCGCGATCGCCGAGACCAGCAACGAGATCGGCAACGCGCTCGGCATCGCGCTCATCGGCTCCCTCGCCGCGCTGCTCTTCCGGCTCCAGGGGCCCGACCTCGCTCCCACGCTCGACGAGACCCTTCAACTGCCCGGGCTCGCGTCCGCGGTGGTCACGGACGCGAAGTCGGCCTTCGTGACCGGCCTCCACGCCGCCGTGGCGGTGGCGAGCTTCCTGCATGTCGCGCTGGGCGTCCTGGCACTGCGCTGGCTGCCGAAGGCCGAGGCCGAGGCCGGGGCCGGGACCGGGACCGCGACGGTGGCCTCGGAGGCCCCGGTCGAGCAGAAGGCCGACCGTGTGGAGAGCACGCCTCGCTGACACACCGGGCCGACGGTGCGGGTTCCGTCGCCCGCCGGCCCCGCTCACCAGGCGCACCCCATGAACGGCCGTGCCCCGGTCCGCAGCCTCCCCCCTGCGGACCGGGGCACGGTCGTCCGTGGGGTGCGCCGTTTCGCGGACGCCGATCGCGAGGCTGATCGCGGGTGCCGGTCGCGTACCGATCGAGCGCGCCCATCGAGCGAGCCCGTCAGACGGAGGTCAGGCGGAGCAGGACGGCGCCGCCGATGATGGAGGCGAAGGAGAGCAGCCGGGCGAGTGTGATCCGCTCCTTGAAGATGACCGCGCCGCAGACGACCGTGCCGACGCCGCCGATGCCGGTCCAGAGCGTGTAGCCGACGGAGACGTCGAGCTCGCGCAGGGCCAGGGAGAGGGTGTAGATACCGCCGGCGGCGGCGAGCAGGGTGAGCACGGAGGGCCAGAGGCGGGTGAATCCCTTGGTGGCGTTGGTGCCGAGGGCGAAGAGGACTTCGAAGACGACGGCGATGCCGAGGTAGACCCAGGTCATGGTGGTGTCACTCGTTTCGTGAAGGCGAAGGCGAAGGTGGCGGGGGCGGCGGACGGGACGGTCGCGCCGGGCTCAGGCGTCAGGTGTGAGGCGTCGGGCGTCGGGCGTCGGGCGGGGCGGCTCAGGCGACTGGCTGCGCGTCGCGCGCGCTCGCGGCCTCGGCGGCCGCCTGCTTCTTCGCGACGAGGCTGTCGGAGACACGGAGCCCGAGGGCGCCGCCGATGATGAGGACGAAGGCGATCACCTTCCAGACGGTCATCGGCTCGTCGTAGATCAGCGTGCCGAAGACGACGGTCCCGACACCGCCGATGCCGGCCCACACGGTGTAACCCACGCCGACGTCCACGGTCTTCAGCGCCATCGAGAGGGTGAAGATGCCGCAGGAGGCGGCGGCCACGGTGAGCAGGGACGGGCCGAGGCGGGTGAAGCCGTCGGTGGCCTCGGTCGAGAGCGCGAAGACGACCTCGAACAGCGACGAGAACAGCAGCCAGGCCCAGCCGGTGCCGGTGTTCTCGGGCGATGTGTCCTGCGGGAGGGAAGACGACACGGAACGACCCACTCTCCAGTAAGTTGCTTGTACGTGCAAATTCTTCGGAACCGTAGTCGGCCGATGACGGAGCGACTCGGGCCAGATGAGGTTGCATGTACATGTACTGTGTTGTCAATCTCCTCAGGAAAGGAGGGTCAGCTCATGGCCGCTCCCCTTGCCGCGTCGTCCGACCAGGCGGTGTGGAGCCGTCTGCTGGTTCTGCACGCCCGTGTGGAGCGGGAGTTGGCGCACGCCCTCCAGCGGCGTCACGGGATCGGACTGTCGGAGTACCGGGCGCTGGAGTCGCTCTCCCCGGCCGAGGGCGGCGAGCTGCGCATGCAGGACCTGGCCGAGCGGATCGGCCTGGGACAGTCGTCGGTGACGCGCCTGGTCGCCCGGCTCGAAGGTGCCGGATTCGCCTTCAAGGACCTCTGTCCTTCGGACAAGCGGGGGGTGTACGCGGTGATCACGGACGAGGGCCGGGAACGGTACGCGGCGGCCCGCTCGACGTACGCGGACGTCCTCTCCTCGGCGCTCAACGCGCTGACGGCCGACCCCGAGTACGCCTCCACGGTCAACTCGCTGCGGGCGGCCGGCGCGTAGCGGGGTCCGACGGCTGGGGCCCGGACGGGCAGATGCCGTCCGGGCCCACCGAGCGTGAGAGTCCCGTGCCGTGAGAGCCTCGTGCCGTGAGAGCCCCGGTGCCGTGAGAGCCTCGTGCCGTGAGAGCCCCGGTGCCGTCAGCGGCCGTTGCCGTCAGTGGTCCGCCGGCACCTCGTACAGCGCGACGACCGACGTGAAGATCTCCTCGTCGTTCTGCTCCGCCGTGACCAGCATGCGAGGCCGCCCGTCCAGGTCGCGGGGCAGGGCCTTGGCCGTGACCCAGCACGGCGCGTCGAGCTCGGCGTACCGGCTGAAGTCGCACTGCATGCCGACGGCCAGCGTCTGCCGCGGATGCGCCGCCGACTGCGCGGCCTGGCGCGCGGCCTCCAGGAGCAGCATGCCCGGGGCATGGTCGACGGGGTGGTCGAAGAGGACGGGGTGCGAGGTGTCCGTCCGCAGCTGCCAGCGGAGCGGGACGTCGGTGCACGAGAGCACGACGTCCTGGTAGCGGTCGCGGCCCGCCTGCTGCGTGGGGGAGGGCGGCGGCAGCGGCAGGACCCGGGCGTTGGCGCTCTCGATGTCGGCGTACCGGCCGCGCAGCCGCTCGTAGACCGCACGGTCCTGGATCGTGAACCCGGTGCGGGCGGTGGCCAGTCGGCGTCCCGCGCGCTCGGCCGCGACGGAGAGGGTGACGGCCGTCGCCCGTCCCCTGCGGTACTTCACGTCCGAGGCGGTGATGTGGAGTTCCACCTCGGCGTCGGCGCCCCCCTCGACCCGCAACGCCTCCGGATCGACGTCCCACCCGAAGTCCCGCCAGAGCAACTGGTGCCCGAAGGGGATGTCGTACGCGCCGTGCGACAGTAGCGGCAGGGTCTGGCGCACCGTCTCCGTCAGGAAGAGGGGATCGTGCCGTCCGAACCGGGTCTGGTAGAACGCGTGCTCACGCGGCCAACGGGCGGTGACGGTGAAGGTGTCGCCCCCCGTGCGGTGCCAGCTCGCGAGGAGCACCTCGGCGGGATTCGTCTTATGGGTGTACGACATCGGCACAGGCACGGGACCGGTGGTCGTCCGGCCTCGCGCAAGGTCTATCGGAAGCACAACAGTTCTCCCCTGACTGTTCCACAACAATTGCGGGGTCGGAGCACTGGTGTCTCGACTGTCCGCTCACATAAGATAGTGGTCACTCTTTTTCTTTGTCGAGGTAATACGAGGTAACGGGCCAGTGGCGGAACACAGGCAGGAACGGGCAATCCGCACGCGGGAGCTGGTGCTCCGGGCCGCAGCGGAAGTGTTCGACGAAGCCGGGTACCTCGGCGCGAGCATCACCAAGATCCTTGAGCGGGCGGGCGTCACGGCGGGTGCCGTGTACTTCCACTTCCGGTCGAAGGAGGGGCTGGCCCGCGCGGTCATCCTCGAACAGGCTGCGGATCTGAGGTTCCCCGAAGGGGAGGGCGGTCTCCAGCAACTCCTGGACATGACCGGCTATCTCGCGGTCGAGATGCAGCGCAACACCCTGCTGCGGGCCGGTGTCCGGCTCGCGGTCGAGCAGGGGGTGGTGGGCAAGCAGGAGTACTCGATCTACGAGTGGTGGGCCGACCGCTTCCACCAGGAGCTGGTCGTGGCCCGCCAGAAGGACCAGCTGCTCGACGGCGCGGACGAGGCCGCGTTCGCGCAGCTCCTCGTCGCCGCGTACACCGGTACGCAGGTCATGTCGCAGCTCTCCACCGGCCGGGCGGACCTGCCCCGCCGGATCGCCGACATGTGGCGATGTCTGCTGCCGGCCCTCGCGCCGGCCTCCGTCATCGCCGGTCTGCGGATCCCCGAGGGCGACACGGTGGGCGCCACGTGAGCCGTCCCCTTCGGGTCGTACTGACCGGAGCGACGGGCTTCGTGGGCTCACGGGTCCTGCACGGACTGACCGCGTCCGCGCGCGAGACCGGTCGCGAGCTCTCGATCCGCGCCCTCGGCCGCTCGGCCCCCGCTCCCGCCTCCGCCCCGCCGGGGGTGACCTGGACCCCGGTCGACCTGACGGACCGGCAGTCGCTCCGCACGGCCGCGGGCGGGGCCGACGTGCTCATCCACCTGGCGTCGCGCATCTCCGGCGACGAGGCCCAGTGCGCGGCGGTCAACGTCGAAGGCACGGCGGCCCTGGTCGACGAGGCCGTCCACTGGGGGGTGGAGCGCATCCTCCACCTGTCCACCGCCGCGGTCTACGGACCGGGCCCGCACCGCGGGATCGCGGTGAACGAGATCACGCCCGCGCCGGTCTCACCCGCCAGCAGCACCCGACTCGCCGGCGAGGCAACGGTGCTGGCCGCCGGCGGAACCGTACTGCGCCCCGGGCTCGTCCTGGGCGCGGGCGACCGCTGGGTCGTCCCCGCCCTCGCGGAGCTCCTCGAACGCGTCCCGGCCCGATGGGACGGCGGCCGCGGGCTGTTGTCCCTGGTGGACGTGGACGACCTGGCGCGCCTGATCACCGCCCTGGCGACGGCGCCGGAGGCTCCGGCGTCCGGGATCCACCACGCGAGCCACCCCCGCCCCGTCGCCAACGGCGACCTGATGGCGGAACTGGCGGCACTCGACGTCCTGCCCGCGGCCGACGAGGACTGGCCGTGGGAGGCCTGCCTCGACCGACTGCGTTCCACACCAGGCCGTATGAGCGAGCGTCAGTTCTCGTTGCTCGCCCAGGACCACTGGTACGCCTCCGAGGACATCTGGCTCACGACGCCCTGCCCTCCGGGCCCGGGCCCCCTGACCCGCCTCGCGGCGGCGGCACCCTGGTACCGCGCCTTCCTCGCCGAACGGAGGGTGGCGGGGGCGGCGCGGTAGCGGGGGCGCAGCACACGGACCATGGCCATCGGGCGTACGCGATCATGACGGGATGGACGCTCGTTTTCTCGGTATCAAGCAGCTGGCCGACACTCCGTCCGTGGCGGTCGTGGTCGACGTCATGCGCGCCTTCACGGTGGCCGCCTGGGCCTTCGCCCGGGGCGCGGAGCGGATAGTCCTCGCCGAATCGCTGGACGAGGCCCTCGCGCTCAAGGCCGACCACCCGGACTGGGCGGCCCTCAAGGACGGCCCACCCGCGGCCGGGTTCGACCTCGTCAACTCGCCCGGCATGCTGCGGGCTACCGACCTCGGCGGACGGACCGTGGTCCAGAAGACCACGGCGGGGACGGTCGGCGCGCTCGCGGTCAAGGACGCGTCGCTGGTCCTGTGCGCGAGCTTCGTGGTGGCGGAGGCGACGGCGCGGGTCCTGCGCACGCACGCCTCCGACAGCGTCACGTTCGTGGTCACCGGCGAGGACGGCCGGGCGGACGAGGACCTGGCGTGCGCCCAGTACATAGCCCGCCGCGCCTCCGCCGAGACGACGGATCCCGCCGCCTTCCTCCGCCGGGCCGCCGAGTCCCGCGCCGCGGCCGAACTGGCGGAGGGGATACGTCAGGGAGTCCACCCGGACGACGTCGCACTCTGCCTGGAGCTCGACCGCTTCCCCTTCGCCCTGACGGCCACCCCGGAAGGCTCGCTCATGACCTTGCGCCCGCACGCCGGCTGAGCGCCGGGAGCCCGCGGCCCCCGCCGTACCGCGTGCACGTACTGGACACGCACAGGGCCTCCATCCCTCTCCCGGACGGAGGCCCTCCGTACGCTGGCCAGGTCAGAACGCGCCGTTCAGCCCCCACCAGTTGCCGTCGGTCATGCCGTACGCCGCCAGGGCGCCCGTCCCCCTCTCGCACCACCCACCCAAAACAGGCCATGACCAGCAAAAAGACCCTCCCGAAGGAGGGTCTGTGGTGGAGCGCCCCCGGCAGGACTCGAACCTGCGGCCAAGTGCTTAGAAGGCACCTGCTCTATCCACTGAGCTACGGGGGCCGGGTGGTGGACCGGTGGCCGGGAGCCCCTGGTGGGTGGGGCGTGGCCTGCCGGGTCAAGGATAGGGCTCCGATCGCCTTGACCCGGTTGCTTCACCTGCGTGGCACGATGTGGAGGTTCGGTGAAGCGGAACGATAATCGCAGGCAGGTGCGATTCGCGCAGTGTTTTTCACGCCACTCGGGCCGGGTGTTGTGCACTCGTTATGCCTGAGGTGCCTGTCGTCAGCTGTTCAGTCGGCGCGCAGGGCCCTTATACGCTTCAAAAAGGCTCCAAAATTGGGCATTCTTCGCATGTGGTGACCTTGGACGAACGGCCTCAGCTGATCGACGCACTCTCCGCCCTGCGCGACTGTGTCGCCGCCGTGCGTCTCCCACTCCCCCTCCCCGGCGCTCCACGCGCCCGACAGACCCGGGCCGAGCTGCTCGCGCAGCTCGACGACTATCTGGTGCCCCGGCTGAAGGACCCCGACGCCCCCCTCCTCGCCGTCGTCGGCGGATCCACCGGGGCGGGGAAGTCCACCCTCGTCAACTCCCTTGTGGGGCGGCGCGTCAGTGAGGCCGGGGTGCTCCGGCCCACCACCCGTACGCCCGTGCTCGTCTGCCACCCCGACGACCACCACTGGTTCGCCGGGATGCGGGTCCTGCCCCAGCTCACCCGCGTCTGGCTGCCCCAGCAGGACGACGACGGCCAGGGCGAGGAGCCCCCCGAGGAGAACGCGCTCCGCGTCGAGACCTCCTCCGCCCTCGCCCCCGGCCTCGCCCTGCTCGACGCCCCCGACATCGACTCCCTCGTCGTCGAGAACCGGCTGCTCGCCTCCGAGTTGATCTGCGCCGCCGACATCTGGGTCATGGTCACGACCGCCTCGCGGTACGCCGACGCCATCCCCTGGCATCTGCTCCGTACCGCCAAGGAGTACGACGTCACGCTCGTCACCGTCCTCGACCGGGTGCCGCACCAGATCCTCGGCGAGGTCTCACGCCAGTACGAGGCCCTGCTCGACAAGGCCGGGCTCAGGGACGTACCACGCTTCACCATCCCCGAGCTGCCCGAGTCCGCGGGCGTCGGCAGCGGGCTGCTGCCCGACAGCGCCGTCGCCCCGCTGCGTGCCTGGCTCGCCCACAGCGCCCAGGACCCCGCCGCGCGCCAGCAGGTCATCGGCCGTACCGCGTCCGGTGTCATCGCCTCCCTCGACCGCCGCATGCCCGAACTCGCCTCCGCGGTCGCCGCCCAGTACGCCGCCGCCGTCCGGCTCGGCGGCGCCGTCGAGGCCGCGTACACCGAGCAGGGCGAACGCGTCCGGCAGCAGGTGGCCCGCGGCGCCGTACTGGCGGGCGACGCCCGCACCCGCTGGCGCGGCTACCCCCGCGACAGCACCGCCGACGAACTCCTCGACGCCCTCGTCGAGTCGCTCGCCGCCCTGCTGCAGTGCGCGGTCGCCGCCGCAGACGAGCGCGTACGGGAGGCCTGGCGCCGCGAACCCGCCGCGGCCGCCCTCACCGCCGAGCGGGCCGCCCCCGACCGGGAGGCGGCCGAGCGGATCGAGATGACGGTACGGCGCTGGCGCCGCGAACTCGAAGAGCTGGCCGAGGAGGAGCTGCGCAGCACGGAGCGGCCCGGGACCGCCCGTACCGCCGCGCCCGAGCCCGACACCGTCGCCGCCCTCCTCGCCGCCGCCCTTCTTGGCGGCCGCCGCACCCGCGGCGCCGGCGAACGGCTGGCCGAACTCCTCGGTGCCCAGGCCGCCCTGCGCCTGCGCGACACGGGCGGCGCGCTGGTCAGGACGGCCCTCGACCGCGCCCTGCACACCGAACGCGACCGGCGCCTCGCACCCCTCGAGGCCCTCGACGTGACCCCCGAGCCGCAGGCGGAGCTGATCGCCGCGCTCTCCGTACTGCAGAAGGAGAAGTGAGGACCGGTGAGCAGCAGCACGGTGGACGACCGCGCGGACGACCGCTGGGACGACGGCCTGATCGCCCGGCGGGCCGCCGAGCGTGAACGGGCCCAGGAAGGCGAGGAGACCCGCGCCGAGGAGGCGGAGGACAGCCTTCCGCCGCTGGGCGGGCAGTACGGAGGCTCCCTGCGCACCCGGCTCGACGCCCTGCACGAACTCGTCGGCCTCTCCCGTACGCGACTGGCCGCCGAGACGCTCGCCGAGGCCGGACGCGTGCTCGACGAGGCCACCGCACGCCAGCGGCTCTCCGCGCGCCACACCGTCGTGGCGATCGCCGGGCCCACCGGCAGCGGCAAGTCGACGCTCTTCAACGCCCTCGCCGGCGTGCCCGTCTCCGAGACCGGCCTGCGCCGCCCCACCACCTCGGCGCCCATCGCGCTGAGCTGGTCGGAGGGTTCCGCCGGACTCCTCGACCGGCTCGCCGTCCCCGGCCGGCTCCGGCGGCGGCCTCTCGCGGGCGGGGCCGCCGACGAGGACCTGCAGGGCCTCGTCCTGATCGACCTGCCCGACCACGACTCGGCCGTCACCACCCACCGCGATCAGGTCGACCGGGTCCTGGGTCTGGTCGACGCCGTGATCTGGGTCGTGGATCCGGAGAAGTACGCCGACGCGGTGCTCCACGAGCGCTATCTGCGACCGCTCGCGGGCCACGCCGAGGTCACCTTCGTCGTCCTCAACCAGATCGACCGGCTGGGCGGCGAGGCCGCCGACCTCGTCCTGGACGACCTGCGCCGCCTCCTGGACGAGGACGGCATGGCCCTCGGCGAGCACGGCGAACCCGGCGCCACCGTCCTCGCCCTCTCCGCGCTCACCGGCGACGGCGTGGGCGAACTGCGCGAACTGCTGGGCCGGTTCGTCACGGAGCGCACCGCGCCCGCGCTCCGGCTCTCGGCCGACGTCGACGCGGCCGCCTCCCGGCTCCGGCCTGCCTACGTATCCGACGGCCAGACCGGTCTGGGGGAGCGGGCGCGGGAGGAGTTCGCCGCCCGGCTCGCCGTCGCCGTCGGCGCCACGGCGGCGGGCGAGGCCGCCGAACGCGTCTGGCGCCGCAGCGCGATCCGCGCCTGCGGCACGCCCTGGCTGCGGCTCTACCGCTGGTACGAGCGGATGCGCGCGCACGGCTCCACCGACCCGCGGCTTCAGACGCCGCTGGAGGACGAACTCACCGCGCGGCAAAGGGTGGAACAGGCCGTACGGGTCGTGGCCGACGACGCCACGCGCGGGCTCCCGGCGCCCTGGGCGCAGGCCGTGCGCGAGGCGGCCGCCCGGGGAGCCGACGGACTGCCCGAGGCGCTCGACGAGCTCACCGCGTCCATCGGCGATCCGGCGGCCCGGCCGCCGCGGCCCGCCTGGTGGCCCGCGGCCGTCCTGGCACAGGTCCTGATGACGCTGCTGCAGGTCTTCGGCGCGCTCTGGCTGGTCGGCCAGATCATCGGCGTCGTGGAGCCGGGGCTGCTGCCGCCCGTCCTCATCATGCTCGGCGGCATCGTCGGCGGCCCGCTGGTCGAGTGGGCCTGCGCGGCGGCGGTGAAGGGGCCGGCCCGGCGGTACGGGCAGGAGGCCGAACGGAAGTTGCGCGAGGCGGCGGCCGCGTGCGGACGGGCACGGGTCCTGGATCCGATCTCGGCCGAGCTGATGCGCTACCGGGAGGTGCGCGACCAGTTCGTGACGGTGTCGGGGACGCGTACGGGGGCCCGGGTGACGCGGCTGGGCGGCGGCATCGGCGGGATCGGTGGCGTCGGCGGAGTCGGCGGCAGTGCGCGGTGGGGTGGTACGAGGGCGGGCGCCCGGCTGCGGTGAGGGCGCGGGTTCACGCGTGGCGCAGGGGCGGGTTCACCCCTGCGGGTGGCGGAGTTCTCCCCATACCCGCGCCCGTCCACAGGCCGGAGCGGGGTTCCGTCGGCCGGTGAAGGATGGAACCGGCCGACGCGCACCGAAGGCGCTTCGGAACGGGGAGGGGCGGGACATGAACGACACGATGGTGACGCTGGTCGGGAACGTGGCGACGAGCGTGGAGTACCGGGAGACGGCGACGGGCGGGGTGGCCCGGTTCCGGTTCGCGGTGACGGCGCGTCGCTGGGACCGGGAGCGGGGGGCCTGGTCGGACGGACACACCAGCTTCTACACGGTGTTCGCGTGGCGGGCGCTCGGAGCCAACCTCGCCGCGTCGGTCTCGGTGGGCGAGCCCTTGGTGGTGCACGGCCGGTTGCGGGTGCGTGAAGAGGAGGGGGACGACCGGCAGGAGGGCCGCCGCAGGACGTTCGTGGACATCGACGCACTGGCGGTGGGCCACGATCTGACGCGCGGTACGGCGGCCTTCCGCAGGGTGGTGAAGGGCGAGACACGCCCGACGGAACGTCAGGGGAGCGGTGGAGAGGGGGGTGTTGAACGGGACCCGTGGGAGGCGGCGGACGCCCCGAAGACCCTGGAACCCGTGGCCTGACCTGGACTTGTGGGGATTTGTCGACTCCGTGACCATCGATCCTCCGCTTAACGGACACCTCTCATAACGATTCCGAGTCGGAATGGTTATCAGACTGTATGCAGGGGCATCAGGGTCTTCCCCGTCCATAGGATTCGCGGGTACTCATACGGGACTTGAGTCATCACTTGAGTCGACAGTTGAGTCAACCGGGTCTGTGAATCTGCTGGCGATGCGCTCCCCCCACGTGTCACGTCTGACCTACGGCACGGAGCCGCTCGCCTGGAGGGGAAATTCATGTTTTCTGTTCGGAGGCGTGGCGCTGCCCGCCTTGCCGCCGCGACCGTGGTCTCTGGCCTCGTCGCCGCGGGTGCGATAGCTGTAGCGGGACCGGCGCTTGCCGACGATGGTGACGGCACCGGTGGCGCGACCGCCACGCTGGGCAAGCTCACCGTCTTCGACACGGTCAAGATCAAGGGCCAGGGCAAGGTCTCTGCCGGCCTGTTCGAGATGCAGGTGACGCCCGGCGGCGTGCTGCAGACGTACTGCATCGACCTGTACACCGGCGCCAAGACGGGCCAGGAGTACAAGGAGGTCGGCTGGGACCAGTCCTCCCTGCACAACAACGAGAACGCCGGCAAGATCCGCTGGATCCTGCAGAACTCGTACCCGCAGGTCGACAAGCTCGACGAGCTGGCCAAGAAGGTCGGCGCCAAGAACCTGACCAAGGAGACGGCCGCGGCCGCCACCCAGGCGGCGATCTGGCACTTCTCCGACAAGGTCGAGGCCGAGCCGGTCAACAAGGACGCGAAGAAGCTCACCGAGTACCTGGAGAAGGAGGCGGTGAACCTGGAGGAGCCCAAGGCCTCCCTCAGCGTCTCCCCGGCCTCGGTCGCCGGTAAGTCGGGCGAGCGCCTCGGCCCGATCACGGTCGACACCAACTCCGCCACGGCGGCCGTCTCGCTCGCCCCGGGTGCGCCCGCCGGCGTGAAGCTGGTCGACAAGGACGGCAAGGTCGTCACCGACGTCGCCAAGGGCAGCCAGGTCTTCTTCGACATTCCGGCCGGCACGCCCGACGGTGCTGCCGAGCTGACGGTCCAGGCCGACACGACGGTCCCGATCGGCCGCGCGTTCGTCTCCACCAAGGTCAAGAGCCAGACCCTGATCCTCGCGGGCACCAGCAAGTCCAGCGTCACCGCGAAGGCCACCGCCACCTGGGCGAAGAAGGGCGCGATCCCGGCCGTCACGGTCGAGAAGAACTGCGCCAAGGGCGGCCTGGACGTCACGGCGTCCAACGAGGGTGACGAGGACTTCACCTTCGAGGTGAAGGGCCAGAAGGTCACCATCGCCGGCGGCCAGTCCAAGACGGTCCTGGTCCCGCTCGCCGAGGACGAGGCCTACGACTTCACGATCACCGGCCCGAACGGCTTCGAGAAGAACTTCAAGGGCGTTCTCGACTGCAAGACGGCCACCCCCGGCCCGCTCCCGTCGGAGACCCCGTCGACCGAGCCGTCCGTCACCACCCCGCCCACCGAGGGCACGGCCGGCGGCTCCACCACCGGCTCCACCACCGGTGGCGGCGACCTCGCCGAGACCGGTAGCTCCAACGCCACCCCGATGATCGCCGGCATCGCCGCGCTCCTCGTGGTGCTCGGCGGCGGCGCGGTCTTCTTCCTCCGCAAGAAGAAGACGGCCGGCCAGTAAGAGCCTGGTACTAGCCAGGTAGTACACCGGTAGTACCACCGGCCCCGGTGCGCGATCAGCGCACCGGGGCCGTCGTGCGTCCACCCACGGGTGTGGGGGTGTCAGTGCTTGAGGGTGATCGTGAAGCGCCTCGTGCCCGGAGCGATCGTCTCGGCGTGGACCGAGCCGCGAGCGCGGTCGTAGACCCCGGTGCCGCCGGTGATCCCGTTGTCGAACGAGGGGGGCGGACCCGGGTTGAGAATGCCGTACACCATCCCCTGTACGGAGAGCTGGCCGCCCGGAAGGGTGTAGGTCACGACGCACACCTCCGCTCCGCCGTTCTCGACCCGGGTGGTGTCGCAGGTGCCGCCGGTCTCGCCGACCTCCTTGCCGTCCGCGTCGAAGAGGACCGAGCGGAAGACGGTCCGGTCGCCCTGGGCGGGGCTGCCGCCGGGGTTGACGGGGAAGCGCGTCTGCTGCGCCAGCCTGCCGGTGAGTGTGATGACCCGGTCCTTGCCCTTGGCCTGGGCGGATCCGGTGTCTGTCGTGGCGGCCGCGACAGGGGTGGCGGCGAGAAGGGTGACCAGCGCGGTGGCCAGGCCGAAACGGGCTGCTCCGTGGGGACGCATCGTGTGACTCCCGAGGTTGCTGCTCATGAATGCTCCGTTGGCATATTCATAACCTCGGCTCCGCCACCGCCCGGAGCGCCCCGTCGCGACCCACCGGCAGATCCGACCGGTCGGACCAACCGGGTCGCCCGGGCTCGGGACGGACCGCGGCCACTTGCCGTGACCGGATCGCTACGCGGTTCCTCCGTGAAGCCGCAGGTCACGGGTTCCGCGTGGTACTGGTTTCCATCGAGGGGTGGCGGTCAGGCAAGATGGGGTGTATCTGCCCACTCACTCTTTGCCGGACGGTTTCTCTTGGCTGAGTACATCTACACGATGCGCAAGACGCGCAAGGCGCACGGCGACAAGGTCATCCTCGATGACGTGACGCTGAGCTTCCTGCCCGGTGCGAAGATCGGTGTGGTCGGCCCGAACGGTGCCGGTAAGTCCACCGTCCTCAAGATCATGGCCGGTCTTGAGCAGCCGTCCAACGGTGACGCCTTCCTGTCGCCCGGCTACACCGTCGGCATGCTCCTCCAGGAGCCTCCGCTCGACGAGAGCAAGACCGTCCTGCAGAACGTCCAGGACGGCGCCGCCGAGATCATGGGGAAGCTTCACCGCTTCAACGAGGTCGCCGAGCTCATGGCGACCGACTACTCGGACGCGCTCATGGAGGAGATGGGCAAGCTCCAGGAGGACCTGGACCACGCCAACGCCTGGGACCTGGACGCGCAGCTGGAGCAGGCCATGGACGCGCTGGGCTGCCCGCCCGGTGACTGGCCCGTGACCAACCTCTCCGGTGGCGAGAAGCGCCGTGTGGCGCTCTGCAAGCTTCTCCTCGAGGCCCCCGACCTGCTGCTCCTCGACGAGCCCACCAACCACCTGGACGCCGAGTCCGTGCTGTGGCTCGAGCAGCACCTCGCCAAGTACCCCGGCACCGTCGTCGCCGTCACCCACGACCGGTACTTCCTCGACAACGTCGCCGAGTGGATCCTCGAGCTCGACCGCGGTCGCGCCCACCCCTACGAGGGCAACTACTCCACGTACCTCGACACCAAGGCCACCCGCCTCAAGGTCGAGGGCCAGAAGGACGCCAAGCGCGCGAAGCGTCTGAAGGAAGAGCTCGAGTGGGTGCGGTCCAACGCCAAGGGGCGTCAGGCCAAGTCCAAGGCCCGTCTCGCTCGCTACGAGGAGATG
This sequence comes from Streptomyces sp. NPDC013317, assembly GCF_055563155.1. Classification (NCBI taxonomy): domain Bacteria; kingdom Bacillati; phylum Actinomycetota; class Actinomycetes; order Kitasatosporales; family Streptomycetaceae; genus Streptomyces; species Streptomyces sp. NPDC013317. The sequence goes on along the minus strand of NZ_JBVHDX010000013.1, from coordinate 173,320 downwards.
GCCGCCGAGGCCGACAAGATGCGGAAGCTGGACTTCGAGGAGATCCAGATCCCGCCGGGCCCGCGCCTGGGCTCCATCGTCGTCGAGGTCGAGAACCTCTCGAAGGCCTTCGGCGACAAGGTCCTCATCGACGACCTGTCCTTCACCCTGCCCCGTAACGGCATCGTCGGCGTGATCGGCCCGAACGGCGCCGGCAAGACCACGCTCTTCAAGATGCTCCAGGGTCTGGAGACCCCGGACTCGGGCTCCGTCAAGGTCGGCGAGACCGTCAAGATCAGCTACGTCGACCAGAGCCGCGCCAACATCGACCCCAAGAAGACGCTGTGGGCCGTCGTCTCCGACGAGCTGGACTACATCAACGTCGGCCAGGTCGAGATGCCGTCCCGCGCCTACGTGTCGGCCTTCGGCTTCAAGGGCCCGGACCAGCAGAAGCCCGCCGGTGTCCTCTCCGGTGGTGAGCGCAACCGCCTGAACCTCGCGCTCACCCTCAAGCAGGGCGGCAACCTGCTGCTCCTCGACGAGCCGACCAACGACCTCGACGTCGAGACGCTCTCCTCCCTGGAGAACGCCCTGCTCGAGTTCCCGGGTGCGGCCGTGGTCATCTCCCACGACCGCTGGTTCCTCGACCGGGTCGCGACGCACATCCTCGCGTACGAGGGCGAGTCGAAGTGGTTCTGGTTCGAGGGCAACTTCGAGTCCTACGAGAAGAACAAGATCGAGCGCCTCGGCGCGGACGCGGCCCGTCCGCACCGCGCCACGTACAAGAAGCTGACGCGAGGCTGAGCGTGCGTCACATCTACAGCTGTCCCCTGCGCTGGTCGGACATGGACGCCTTCGGGCACGTCAACAACGTCGTCTTCCTGCGGTACCTGGAAGAGGCGCGGATCGACTTCATGTTCCGGCTCGCGCCGGGCGACGGTTCGCCGTCGTTCTCCGGCGGGTCCGTCGTGGCCCGGCACGAGATCGACTACGTACGGCCGCTGGTGCACCGGCACCAGCCGGTCACCATCGAGTCGTGGGTCACGAAGATAGGCGCGGCGTCGCTGACGATCGCGTACGAGATCAAGGACCCGGAAGTGACGTACGTCCGGGCCTCGACGATCGTCGTCCCCTTCGACCTGGAGGCCCAGCGGCCGCGTCGCATCTCCGCCGAGGAGCGGTCGTTCCTCGAGGAGTACATGGACGACGGGATGACTGCCGCCGCATGATCGCGCCGCTGCACTTCGCCGACGCCCGGGAGGCGGCGGACCTCGCCGCCTTCCTGGCCCGGCTGATCCACTACGACCGCGCCGCCGCCGTCCGCCTCCAGGCCGGGGGCGGCGCGCTCGCGGTGTTCGGACGGCCGCCGTCGTTCGAGGTGCTGGCAATCCGTACGGCACGCCTCGTCGACGACGTGGATCTGGACGTCACCGTCTCCGCCGGCGAACTCCTGGAGGGTGTCGAGGAGTCGGCCGGCAAGGCCGTCGTCCCCGACGCCGTCACCGGCCCACCGTGGGCCGGTGTCCTGCCGCCGCGCGGCGGCTGGGAGCCGGTCGAGGGACTGCCGGTCGCGGAGCGGCTGCGCGGCGCGGTCGCGGCGGCGGTCGCCGAGTTCCGGTCGCGGGACGAGGAGTTGCCGCAGGAGCGGCGGACGCGGGCGGAGCGGGACCGGATCGGTCGCGAGATCTGGTCGCGGACCGTCGCGGAGACCGGGCTTCCGCTGCGCGCGGTGCACGCGGCGCAGTCGCTGGGCTTCCTGCCGGGCGAGGGGGTGCCGGTGGCGCTGCTCGCCTCGGGCCCCTGGCTCCGGCTCCGTACGCCCTACGGCTCGATAGCGGTACGGACGGCCCCCTCGTCCCTCCTCCTCGCCCCCGCCTAGAGCGCGCGACCCGGCCTCCTCGCGAGCGTGATCAGCGAGCCACCCCCCGCCCCTCGCGTTCACCCGTTCGCGTCGTCCGGCCACACCCCGATGTGGTCCTGCTCAAGCTCCAGCACCACGCGGTGCTCCATGCCCAGGGACGCCGTGTACTCCGCCGGGAGTTGCAGCCGGCCCGCGCGGTCGAGCATCGCGTACTCACGGGAGACCAGGGACTCCTGGCCCTCCGCGTCCACCTCCGTGCGGCGCAGCACCTCCGAGGAGGTGCGGCCGTCGCGGATGGCGACCGTGCGGCGGACCTCGGAGGCGACGGCCTGGTCATGGGTGACGATCACGATCGTCGTGCCCAGTTCCTCGTTGGCGCGGCGGAAGGCCGCGAAGACCTGCTCGCCCGTCGCGGAGTCCAGCTCGCCGGTCGGCTCGTCGGCGAGCAGCACCGAGGGGTTGTTCGCCAGCGCGACCGCGATGGCGACCCGCTGCTGCTGACCGCCGGACATCTGGTGCGGGCGCCGGTCCCGGCAGTCCGCGACCTCCAGCATCGCGAGCAGCTCCTCCGCCCGCTCCGCCTTTCTCGCCCGGCTGGACCGCCCCCGCAACTGCATCGGCAGCGCCACGTTCTGAGCTGCCGTCAGATACGACAGCAGGTTGCGGGAGGTCTGCTGCCAGACGAACCCCACCACCTCCCGCCGGTACCCGAGCCGCGCCTTCGCGTCCATGGCGAGCAGGTCGCGCCCCGCGACCTTGGCCGCTCCCGCCGTCGGCACGTCCAGGCCCGCCAGGATGTTCATGAGCGTCGACTTGCCGCTGCCCGAGGCCCCCACCAGGGCCATCAGCTCGCCCTCCCGCACCAGGAGATCGAGGCCCTGGAGGGCCTGCACCTCCACCCCGTCCGCCGTGAAGATCCGGACGAGCCGGTCGCAGGCGATGAGGGCGTCGTGCCCGAACGAGGGCCGGTGGCGGTGCGCCGTCGCCCGCTGCTCCAGCTCCGCCAGAGTGGTGTCGGTCGTCGTCATCGTGCGTCTCCTGCCCTGAGTTCCCTGATCGGTTCGCCGCGCGCCGACCACCACGCCTGAAGGGCCGCCGCCAGGCCCGCGAGCACCACCACGCCCACCGCCGGGAGCGTCAGCGACCAGCCGTCCACCCGCAGCGGGGCGCTGTCGAGCGATGCGAGCCCGGGCGCCGCAGCGAGCGAGAGCCGGACGAGGTCCACCCCCGGGGCGAGCAGCAGGATCGTCGCCCAGCCCACGAGCACGCCGCCGACCGATGCGAGCAGCGCCTGCGGCAGCACCTCGAGACCGAGGAGCCGACGGCCCTGCCGCCGGGTCAGGCCCATCGTCCGCAACCGGGCGAGGAGCACGGCCCGTTCCGGGGCCGCCTGCAGCAGCGACAGCAGGACGGCGAGAACGGCGTAGCCCGCGCCCGCTCCGATCGCCGCCAGATAGATCCGTTCCGCGCCCGCCTGCATCGGCGAGTCCACGTACGCGGCCCGCTGCTCGGTCCGCAGCACCACGGAGAAGTCACGGGACGCCGCCCTGACCGCGTCCCGCAGCGCGTCCCCCGACGCCGACGGCCCGGAGGCCAGCAGCACGGTGTCGGCCCGGTTGGTCAGGTCGGCCGCGTTGACCAGCAGGAAGTCCTGCTCGGGCAGGGCCGGCGTGGCGGTCCGTACGCCCACGATCCGTACCTTGAACGAACCGGCCGCCGCTGTGACGCTCTGCGGTTCCGGGCCCAGCCGCTCGGCGACCGCGGGCGAGGCGATCGCCGGAAGCACTCGCTCCGGGTCGTCCTCCCCGCCGGTTCCGGTGGACTTCAGCAGCTCGGCGGGGAACGGTCCGAAGCCCGTGCGGGCGGCGAGCCGGGTGTACGACTCCGGCTCCACCCCCACCAGCGGAGCGGACCGCAGCTCGGTCGCCGGGCCCGTCCCGGTGGTCGGCAGGGCCACGCCGTACTCGACCTGCACCGTGGCCACGTCCTTCACCCCCGCCGTCCCGCGCACCGCCCGCGCGAGCCCGTCCGGCAGCGGCACCGCGTCGGCGTCCCCCGCCACCCGGGCGTCCGCGCCCGTCTCCAGGAGCGCTGCCCGGTCCCGCGCGTCGGCCACCCCGGCGAGCACAGAGCCGCCGAACGCGGCCGTCGTCAGCGCCACCAGGAGCGCGAGCAGCGGCAGCGCGCCCGTCGCCGAGGAACGCCCGGCGCGGGCGAGCGAGAGAGGGCCGACCACCCCGCGCAGCCTGCGCGCCGGCCGCGCCGCCCACCGCAGCGGCACCGGATACAGCCGTACGAGGACGAGGGCGGCGATCAGCGCGACGAGTACCGGCGCCGAACTGACCAGATGGTCGCCGGAATCCTCCGTACCGCGTCGGCGCAGCGCCACCACCGCACCGACGGCCAGCGCGAGAAGGGTGAGTTCGGCGACCGTACGGCCCCGGGAGGGGCGGGTGGCGATCAGATCCTCGCGCCCGCCGTGGGCGAGCGGCCTGCGGTGCAGGACCAGCGCGCGCAGCGGCAGTGTCACGGTGGCGAGCAGCGCGACCGCGCCGGCCGCGGCCAGCGCGGGGCCCCAGCGGCCCTCGGGGAGGGCGAGGCTCGCGAGCAGCAGACCGAGACCGGCGGCCGGCAGGGCCAGGACCGCCGTCTCGCCGAGCAGCCGGGCGCCGATCCCGGCGAGCGAGCCGCCGCGTGAGCGCAGCAGCGCCAGCTCGGCGGTGCGCCGGGCGGCGAACAGCCCGCCCGTCATGGCGAGCACGACCGCCGCGACCGCGCCGATACCGAAGGCGGCGACGGCGACGACCGGCGCGATCGCCGACCGCATACCGCCGTACGACGCGACGACCCCGTCGAGACCGGTGGTGACCGTGCCGAACGGGCCGATCACCTCCCGGGCCTCCGTCAGATCGGGGCCGCCCGTGAGCGAGGCCACCGCGCGGCTCAGACGCGGCTCGTCCTGCGCGGTGAGATGGCCGCCCACGGGCGCGAGCCGCCAGTACAGTTCGGGCTCGCCCAGGCTCTCCAGGAGCAGGGGGCCGCCCTCCGGGGGCAGCAGCAGCGCGGCCTGCCAGAAGTACTTCGTCTCGATGCCGCCGAGCTTCATCGCGTACGCGGGGGTCCGCAGGAGGGACTCGACCGACCAGTAGGCGCCCTGCGGGCGCACCGGCTCCACGATGCCCGTGACGGTCACGGCCAGGGGGACCGAGCCGTACCGGTTCGGCACATGGATCACCGAACCGACCTTCAGACGGAGGGACTTCGCCGTCTCGGCGGTGACGGCCGCCTCGCTGGTCGACGCGGCCGTATCCGCCTTCGCCGGCAGCCGGCCCTCGCGTACCTTCGTGTGCTCGGCCAGCGCCGAGGGGGCGGCGAGGATGAACTCCGGGGGCACCCCGTACGGCTGCGGAAGCCACCGGTCGATGCCGGCGACCCACTTGGTGGTGCGCACGCCGTGCACCGACTCCGCCGGGTCGACGCGCAGCGGGTCGGGGAGCAGCCGCTCCAGCCGGGCCCGTTGCCGTGCCTGGTCGTCAGGGAGCGGGCCTGCCGCCTGTCCGCCCGACGGGTCGTCGGGCCGGAGCATCGGGGCCGTGAACTCCAGCACGGTGTTGCGCGGCGCCGCCCCGGCGAGGTCGTGCCGCAGGCCCTCGGACTCGTACGTGTCGACGGACCGGGGGAGCGCGGCGGCGAGGAACGCGGTGACCAGGACGAGGAGCGCGAAGGCCCATGCCGTTCCCGGAGCGACCCGCAGCCGGGTCCGCACCCAGGGCGCCACGGCGCGGGCGGGCGTGCGGGGCATGACGGCTGCCTTTCTGGCGGGTGGGGGAGAGGAGACCGGCGGGGTCGGCGCCGCGCCGTCGGCGGGGGGCGGGCCGCCCGCGCCGCGCGTCACCGCTCCCCCTGGTGCCGCAGGGTCACGGCCGGGTCGGTACGGCGCAGCGCGATGGCGGCGACGATCACCAGCGGCAGCGCGGCGACCCCGGCGAGCAGCAGGGCCACGTGCCCGGGAGGCAGTTGCACGAGGACGCGTGGGACGGGCTGCGACGCCTGGCCGGTCAGTACGATCAGGGGGACGACGGCCCGGGTCAGCACGGTGCCGAGCGCCGCTCCCGCCAGCAGGCCGATCCCGACCAGCAGGCCCTGCTCGGCGGCGATCAGCCGGGCCAGCCGGCGGCGCGGGGCGCCCAGCGCCCGCAGCACGGCGAACTCCGCGGACCGTTCACGCGTCGAGCCGGCGGCGCTCACCGCGAAGCCGACCGCCGCGAGCGCCGCCGCGGCCACCGCGACCGCCATCAGCGCCGCGTTCGGGCCCGCGCCGAGCGGATCGCCGAGCAGCTCGGCCGCCGCCTCGTCCCGGACGAGCACCTGCGCCGGGTCGGTGTCGGGCCGGGCGCGCACGGCCCGCGCCACGTCGTCGGCGCGGCCGGGCGCGGTCGCCAGCCACCACTCGGTGGGCTGGAGGGCGGCGGTGGGGTCGGCGGTGAGGAAACGGTTCGCCGCCTGCAGGTCGACCAGGAGCGCGCCCCCGTCGTCGGGCGTGGCGGCCGGGGCGGACACGGACACGGCCCCGGCCCCGGTGCCGGTGGTCGGCAGCTCCCGTACGGTCTCGACGATCGTCACGCTCAGGTGCACGCTGCCGAGGGCCACGTCGACCCGATCGCCCCGCTTCGCCCCGGAGGCCGCGAGGAACGCGTCCGTCGCCACACCGCTCAGCGTGGCGGGCGGGGCCGTGCGGGGCGCGCCGATCCGCAGCCCGAAGTCCTTCTGTGCGGACGGAAGCCGCGGCTCCGTCACTCCGGTCGTGAAGCCGACCTCGTACGGCCTCGTACCGGCGGACCGTCCGGCCGCCGCGACCGGGCCGCGGGTCTCGCCGCCGCCGCTCTCCTGGTAGCCGGCGCGCCAGGAGGCGAGGGAACGGACGGCGTCGACCGGACGCTCCGCGCCGTCCTCGTGCCGGGAGAGGAGCCGCTCGACGGCGAAGGTCTGCTTCCCGTCCCGCCCGTCCGCGACCGTCCCGTCCAGCTCCACGCCCGTCAGCGTCAACGGGCCGACGGGCGTGCTCCGGGCCTCGCCCGGTGCGCCCAGCTCGAGGGTGAGCCGGTGCGGACGGCCGTCGGCGGGCAGCGGCCCGAGGACGCGCCGGTACGGAACGCCGTACGGGTCCTCCACGACCACCGTCACCTGCGCCGGGGCGGCGCCGCGCGGCGCCGTGCGCCGCAGGTCGAACGCCAGGCCCCGGCTGTCGGCCGGGAGCACGATCCCCGGGCGCGGACCCGCCTCCGGGGTGAGGGAGGCGAGCAGCTCCCGGGCAGGGGAGTCCGCGAGGTCCTCGCGGAGCAGGAAGCCGTCGGCCGCGTGCCGGGTGTCCAGGGCGAGGACGGTCGCGGTGCGGTTGCCCGCGAAGCTCGTCGTGGCCCGGTGGGCGGGGGCGACCGAGCGGACCCCGGGCAGGGCCGCGAACTGCCCGGCCAGGGACGGTTCGGCGCCGCCGGCGCTCAGAACCCGCAGCTCCGTTCCGGTACGGAAGTCGGCGCGGTCCTCCTGCGAGCGGTCCCAGGAGGCGCTCTGTCCGACGGCGAGCATGCCCATCGCGACGGCGAGGACGAGCAGCAGCACAGGACCCGCGCCGCGCAGCGGGCGGCGGCTGAACTGCCAGCCCGCGAGCGCGACCGGGAGCCCGCGCCCGCTCGCGGCCCACCGCTCGGCGAGCCGCGCGGCGGGCGGCAGAAGCCGCAGGGTCAGGACCGTGCCGGCGAGCAGCGCGAGCGCGGGCGCGGCGACCAGCAGCGGATCGACGCCGAGGGAGCCCCCGCGGTCGCCGCTGAGCGCACCGCTGCCCGTGCCACCGCCTGAGCCGCCGGTCTGCCGGTCGAGCTGCCAGTAGGCCACGGCGGCGACCGCGAGCAGGCCGATGTCCGCCCCGGCCCGTACGGGCGCGGGCAGCGCCGCCGCACGCCCCTTGCGCAGGGTGACGGTCCCGTCGTCCCCGGCTCCCAGCGCGGGGGCCACGACGGCGGCGGCGCAGCACACGGCGACGAGCGCCGCGACCAGCCAGACCTGGCCGAGCGGGACGTCGTCGAGCCGCACGCCTCGCGCGTCGAGCGAGGCCCGCCCCGCGAGCAGCCGGGTCAGCGGACCGGCGAGCAGCGGGGCGATCACGGCCGCCGGCAGGGCGAGCAGCAGGGCCTCGGCGGCGGCGAGCGCCGCGATCCGGCGACGTGAACCACCGCGGGCCCGCAGCACCGCGGTCTCGACGGACCGCTCGGAGCTGAGCAGCCGGGCGACGAGCAGAAGGGCGTACGCGGCGAGCAGCACCAGCTGTACGGCGACGATCATGAGCGTGGACCGGGAGACCAGCAGGGACCGCTCGGTCTGCTCCAGGACGGTCGGCAGTGCGGTGTGCGCGCTGACGGCGCCGCCGAAGGGGGCCGTGTCGCCGATCAGGGCCTGCGGCCCGGCCGTCGCGGAGGTGCGCAGCGCGTCCATGCGGGCGGTGGTGACACCGGTGAAGTCGGCGGCGGCCAGCCAGGCCGTCTCACCGGAGGTGACCCGCCCGGCACGGAGCACGGCGGGGTCGACGAGCAGGGGACCGTACGTCGTGAAGTCGACGGTCTTCACACCGCGCCCGCCCGCCGGGTCCAGCTGCCAGTACAGGTCGGTGGCGTCGGCGGGCCGGTACAACCCGGTGACCCGGGCCCGCAACGGCTTCCCGCCGAACCGGTCGGCGAGGTCGAGCACGGTTCCCGGTCCGATCCGCAGCCGCCTGGCGGCCTCCTCGGGCACCGCCACGTCGACCGCGGCGCCCCGGGTGTCGCCCGGCCACCCGCCGCCGACGAGCGCGAGCCGTGAACGGTCGAGGACCGCGAAGTGGGTGAGGTCGGGCTGGCCCAGGCGCGCGGCGGCGCTCTGCAGGGTGCGGGGCAGCGCGTACGGACCGGAGCGTTCCAGCTTCCGTACGGTCACCGGCAGACCGTCGAAGGTCCGGGCCGCCGCCTCGTGCGTCGCGGTGTCGGCGCTGTCCCGCTTGGCCGGCGGGACCTGCGCGGTCACCACCAGCGCGGCGGCCGGCGCGGCCCGGCCCCGCAGCGTGCCCTGGAGGGCGGCGTCGCCGACGGAGCCGGAGAACGCGGCGAGGGTCGCGAGCACGGACGTGGTCAGCAGCACGGCGAGGAGTGCCGCGGCGAGCAGCAACCGGTGCGCCCGCACACGCAGCAGTACGAACCCGGTCACGCATCCCCCCGAACCCCGCCGAACGTTCGTCCGATGCTTTCAGAGGGCACGTGCCGGTGGAAACCGCTTGCGCGAGGACCTTGACTGGATTGTGACCGTTATCCGGGGGTCATGTTCCGGAATGCGCTCCGGAATGCGCTCCGGAAGGCGTCACTCCGCGGTGTTCACCATCGAGGCCGCCGCGTACGTCAGGTACTTCCACAGCTGGCTCTCGTGCTCCGGCGCCAGGCCGAGTTCGTCCACGGCCTCGCGCATGTGCCTGAGCCAGGCGTCGTGCGCCGCCTGGTCGACCGTGAACGGGGCGTGCCGCATCCGCAGCCGCGGGTGCCCGCGGTTGTCGCTGTACGTGCGGGGGCCGCCCCAGTACTGGATCAGGAAGAGCACGAGGCGCTCCTCGGCCGGGCCGAGGTCCTCCTCCGGGTACATGGGCCGCAGCAGCGGGTCCTCCGCGACTCCCTGGTAGAAGCGGCGGACGAGACGCCGGAAGGTCTCCTCGCCACCCACCTGCTCGTAGAAGGTCTGCTCCTGAAGTGTGCCGCGCGGAATCTCCATCACGGTTCCATCGTCTCAGATGCCCCGACCGAGGACCGGAGGTCTAGGACCTCTCCCAGGACCGCTCCCGGGACCGCTCGCCTCCCCACCGCCCGCGCAGGACAGTGGAGGCATGGGCGCTCAGCGGGACGGGTTCGCCGAGGAGGGCGCGCGGGCGCGCCGGGCGCTGGTGCGGGAGATCGAGGCGTACGGCGCGCTGGGCGATCCCGCCTGGCGTGCGGCGTTCTCGGACGTGCCGCGGCATCTGTTCGTCCCCTACTACTACGTCTCGGGGCTCGGCGGCTACGAGCGGCTCTGGTCCGGCGACCCCGACCCGGCGCGGCGGGCCCGCTGGCTGCGCGGGGCCTACCGGGACGCACCGCTGGCCACCCGGGTACGGGACGGGGAACTGGTCACGTCCTCCAGCCAGCCCTCCCTGATGGCCGAGATGCTGGAGGCGCTGGACGTAAGGGACGGTCACGACGTCCTGGAGATCGGCGCCGGCACCGGGTACAACGCCGCCCTGCTCAGCCACCGCCTCGGCGCGGAACACGTCACCACCGTCGACATCGACGAGGAGATCACCGAGTCCGCCCGGGCCCATCTCGCGGCCGCCGGGCACCGGCCGGCCGTGATCACCGGCGACGGCGCCCGCGGCTGCGGCGGGCGCGCTCCTTTCGACCGGATCATCGCGACCTGCACGCTGCCGTCGATCCCGTACACCTGGCTCGCGCAGTGCCGCCCCGACGCCGTCGTCGTCGCACCCCTCTCCACGGGCCTGCTCCGGCTCCGGGTCCACGACGCGGCGCACGCCGAGGGGCGATTCCTGGCCACGTCCGCGTACTTCGTCGCCCTGCGCGGCGGCAACGCCCGCTTCCCGCGCGGGCGGCCGATGGGGCTGCCCCGGCACGTGTTCGACGACGACCGCTTCCAGTTCCTGCGCACGCTGGTGGAGGCGACCCTCGACGCGCGCGAAGCGCTCGCGCTCTGGCAGCGTGAGAGGCAGCCGGAGCGGGAGCGCTTCGGGGTGACGGTGAGCGGGGGCCGGCAGTGGGCCTGGCTGGACACCCCCGAGGGGCCCTACGCCTGGCCACTGCCGAGCGGCTGAGTCCGCCCTAGCCGCGTCTGATCGTGATCGTCGTCCAGGCGCCGACGTGCACCCGGTCGCCGTCCTGGAGCTGAACCGGGACGTAGGGCTGAATCGGTTCCTCCGCCCCGTTGACCGTGGTGCCGTTGGTGGAGTTCTGGTCCACCACCGCCCACGAACCGTCCGGCTGCTGCACCAGCACGGCGTGCTGGTGCGAGACGCCCGGGTCCTCGGGCGGCACCGACAGGTCGATGTCCGGGGATTCGCCGGTGGAGTGCCGGCGGCGGCCGATGCTGACCTGGTTGCCCTGGAGCGGCAGGTGCTTCTCGGGGGAGTACGCGGGCAGGTTCAGACCCGTGGCCTCCGGTCCGCTGCGCTGCATCATCGCCAGGAAGTACTCGCGGTCCGGCCCGATGTACGCCGACCAGCCCGCGGCCGGCCGAGGCGGCGGGAAGTGCTGCTGGGGCGCCTGCTGCTGGTGCTGCTGGTGCTGCGGGGGACCCTGCGGCTGCGACGGCGGCGGCAGCAGCCAGTCGTCACCGCCCCCGCCGGGCGGCGCCTGCCGCTGCGGCGCGGCCGGAGGGGCCTGCTGCACGGGCGGTGTGCCCGGCGGCGGTGCCTGGAAGAAGGCAGGCGGAGCCGGCGGACCCTGCTGGTACCCCTGCGGCGGCTGATGCTGCTGCGGCGGCTGCGGGGCCTGCGGGCGCTGCGGCGGCGCCTGGTGGTGCGTGGGGTCGGCGGCGAGCGGCTCGGCCGGCCGGTTCATCTGCGAGGGCCGCGAGCCCTGGTACTCGTACGGATCCGGCTGCTGGGGCTGCGGCGGCCGCGGCGGCGACTGGAAGCCCGGCGGCAGGTTGAGGCCCGGCGGCGGGCTCTGCTGCGGAGAGGGCGGCGCGACCGGGGTGTACGAGGTCGCGGTGTTGGTCAGGAAGTTCCAGCGGCACTCCTCGCAGAACGGGGCCATGGCCTCGCGCGGGGTGCGGCACTGCGGGCAGAGCTCGGCCTGGGCGGTCGCGTTCGGGTCGTAGCCCCCGGGCGGGGGGCCGGGAGGACCGCCGGGACCACCCGGGCCGCCGGGGCCGGGGTAGCCGTACGCGGGCGGCGGCGGGGGAGGCGGCGGAACGGCACCCGCCGGCGCACCCGCCGGGGCCATGCGGTGGCCGCAGACCTCGCACCAGTCGTCGGAGACCGACTGGTGTCCGTTCGGGCAGGTCGGCATGTCGGTGCTTCCCCCTCTCGTCGTCCGGCCCGTGGCCGGGCTACTTCTTGACGCGAACGGTCTTGGTGGAGCGGGTCTCGAGAGTCATCTCGTCCGCATCCGCGACCTTCGCCTTCAAACGCACAGTACCCGTCGCCGCGTCGACGACGTCCACCACCTTCGAAAGGAGTTTCGCAGTGTCCTCGTTGCCGGAGGCGGCCGCCAACTGCACCGCGCGCCCCAGTTTCGCCGTGGCCCCGTCGTGGTCGCCGGACTTGCGGGCGTCCAGCCCCTGCTGGATGACCTGCGCCAACTCGGCCTGGCCGGTGTAGTGCGCGACCTGGGGGTTGATCGACGTGGACATCGCCATGTCGTCCGTCCACACGGCCCGTACCAGACCCTGGCCGAGCGTCTTCGGGGCGTCGCCCAGCGGGTCGGGGGCGATCAGGGAGACGCGGGCGGCGAGCATCTCCTGGCCGATTCCGGCCTGGGGAACCCGTACGCACACGTGGTAGTCGCGGGACTCGTCGCCCCATGATCCGGTCGGGTAGTCGCCGGCCCGTGCGGTCGCCTCCGTACGGCGCGCGGTCAGTTCCTCGACGGTGGGCGCGACCTGCTTCACGAATCCGATCTCCACCCCGACCGGGGTCCACAGGCGGAGCGCGACGTCCGCGACCTCCTTGCCCATGGCGTTCTCCATCATGGTCGTGAAGTCCGCCGTGAGGCCCTGCGGATCGGCCACGATGTCGGCCGTGCCGAGCAGCGCGGAGGCGATGCCGGTGACCTCCTTGACCTCCCAGTCCGTACCGACACCGCGGGCGTCGCAGGTGAAGCGGCCCGCGCAGGCGTCGAGCGCGGCCCGCAGGTCCTCGGGCGACTCGTGCTCGTTGCGCCCGTCGGTGAGCAGGATGCCGTGCCGGATCGACACCTCGGCGGAGCCGAGCAGCCGGTCCGCGAGCCGCAGCCAGGTGCCGATGGCCGTACCGCCGCCCGCGCTCAGCCGGCGCAGGGCGTCCTTCGCCTGGCCGCGGGTCGCGGGACCGGCGACGGCGAGCCGGCCGTCCCCCGGGAACACCTCCTTCGCCACGTGCGTGCCGGCGACGACGGCGAAGGAGGTGCCGTCGCGCAGGGCGTCGATGGCCGCGGCCGTGGCATCCCGGGCGCCGCGCATCTTGGTCGGCGGGTAGTCCATCGAACCGGAACAGTCGAGCATGATCACGACGCCGGCGTCCGCGCCGGAGCCGGGGCCCGGAGCCGCATGGCCGCTCGTGCCGCCGCCGGTCGAGGTGACCGTGACGATGGCGTTGACCTCGCGGCCGCCCTCCGGCAGGAACTCGTTCTGGTACACGTCCACCGAGAACTGCGGCACGTTCGACTTGGAGAAGTTCGCCATGGGTTGAGGCTCCTCGACGGACAGGCGTGAAGGGTGGGAGGGACAGGGGACCGGCGACCGTTCAGGCCGATCCTGCCCCTTGCGGGGAGAGGGCGAACGGCAGGAGCGCCACTGTTACGTTGTCGTGGCCCCCGCCGTCCAGGGCGTGGCCGACCAGCACCTGGGCGCCGTGCAGGGGGCGCCCCGCGGCGTCCGCGGGGACGACCCGGGCCATCTCGTCGGCGGCCTCCGCGTAGTTCCAGAGCCCGTCGGTGCAGACGACGACCACCCCGGGGCGGTCGGGCTTGAACGCGGCGGTGTGCGGCTCCAGTTCGTACGCGTCGGCGCCGAGCCAGCCCGTGATGGCGTGGGCGCGCGCGTCGGCGTACGCCTCCGCCTCGTTCATCAGGCCCGTGGCGACCATCTGGGCGGCCCAGGAGTCGTCCTGGGTGAGCCGGGCCGGCGGGGAGGTGCGGTCGTCCGGCACCCAGTAGGCACGGCTGTCGCCGACCCAGCCGACGATCAGCAGTCCGTCGACGACGACCGCGCCGACGATGGTGCAGGCCGGGGCGTTCTGGTGGCGGTGCTGATCGTGCTCCATGCCGTCCGGGCCGGGCTCCTCGGCGAGGGAGTTGACCGCCTCCGACGCGGCGACGATCGCCTCGTGCATGGCCTGCTGCGGATGGGTGCCGCGCGGCAGCGCGATGAGCAGCGACTGCCCGGCCGCCCTGGCGGCCGCCGCGGAGGCCTCGTCGGGGCGGGTCGCGGAGGACACGCCGTCGCAGACGATCGCCAGGGAGGCGAGCGAACCGTCGGGGAGTGCGGTGGCCGAGACCGCGAACGCGTCCTCGTTGCGGTGGTGGCGCAGCCCGCGGTCGCTGACGGCGGCGACGGTGGACAGCTCCTGCTCCATGTGGTCGCGTTCGCGCGGCTGGGCGTGCCCGCAGTTCTCGCAGTACCCGTCCGGGTCCACGGCTCCGGCACGGCAGGCGACGCACAGCTTGGTCCCGGCGGCCGGGGCGGCGAGCTGCGCGGCGGCGCGCGGGTCGGGCGCGGCGAGGGTGAAGTCCCCTTCCGGGGTGCCCGGCTCGGGCGCTTCGGCCCGGGGCGGACCGTCGGTGCGGACCGCCGCCGTCGGCAGGTCGCGCCCGCCCGAGTCCGTGCCCGGGAGGTCGCCCGGATGCTGCGTGGCCGTCGAGAGGGAGCCCGGCTCGCGGGGCGGGGGCTCGGGCCAGTTCACCGGCGTACCGATCGCGACCGTGGGACGGTCCGGCTCCGGGGCCGCGGCCGGGACGGCCGCGAGGTCGTGACCGCACGCCCCGCAGAACCGGTCACCCGACTCCAGCGGCTCCGCGCAGCCGGGGCAGGCGGAGATTTCGTGCTGGGGCTTCTGGGACATACTCACACCCACGTCCGGGGGCGGAAACGGTTGGCCCGCTCCACCAGTTCGATCCTCTCCTCGCCCCGCTGAGCGAGCCGGGCGAGCACCCGGTACGAGCGTTCGAGGCCGAAGCGCAGTCCGCGTTCGTCCAGTTCGCTGCCGAGCAGCCGCGCCCCGCCCGGTGTCGTTCCGGGACTCCCGGAGAGTACCCAGTCGAGCGCCGAGCCGAGGACCTCCGTCGACAGCGTCTCCCGGCGTACCGCGTCCAGACCGAAGTCCTGGAGCGCGGAGACCTGCGCGGCGGCCGCCGTGAGGTCCGCGCCGAGCGGTTCGTGCGCCGCCCGCCGCCGCAGCCGCGCCCGGACGGCCGCGACGCGGGCCGCCGTGTAGTGGATGGACGCCTCCGGTACGGACTCCAGGGTCCGTACGGCTCCGGCACGGTCGCCGGCCGCGAGGCGCACCCGGGCGAGCCCGAACGCTGCGCTCACGAAGCCGGGGTCGGTCGCCCACACCAGGCGGTAGTACTCGGCGGCGTTGTCCAGCTGGCCGAGCACCTCGGCGCAGATGCCCAGGGCCAGCTTCGGCGCGGGCTCACCGGGGAACGCGTCATAGACCGCGTCGAAGGAGAGCGCCGCGTGCTCGTGGTCGCCGGTCACCAGGGAGGTCACACCGCGGTACCAGACGACCCGCCAGTCGTCCGGGTGCTCCTCCTCCAGCGTGGCGAGCGCGCGCCCGGCGGAGCCGAGGTCGGCCATCTCCAGGAGGGCCCGCAGCTCGCGCAGCCGTAGCTCCAGGGAGGGCGCGGGCGCGGTGCCGAGGGCGCTGATCAGCTCGGCCGGGGCGGAGGCCATCAGACCCGCGAGGAAACCGGCGTTGGGGTCCGCGGGGTCCACCCGTGGCACGGGCAGCGCGAGCGAGGCGGTCCCTCCGTCGAGCGGAGCGAGGAACGCCACGCCCGGCGTCTGCGCGGGCACCGGGCCGCCGGCCGGCGCGGGAAGCGGGGCGCCCTGGACGGGGAGCGGGGCGCCCGGGGGCGGGAGCGGGGCGCCCTGGACGGGAAGCGACGCGCCCTGTGCCGGAAGCGGCGCCGGTCGGACGGGCCGCGCCGCCGTCCGGCCGCGGCCCCGCCCCCGCTCCCGGGCGCCCAGGAGGGAGACGTCCTCCGTCAGCTCCGCGAACAGCTCGGTGTCCGTGACCCGCAGTTCCGTGCCGAACAGGGTGGAGAGTGCGGGGCGCGGACGGCCCGACTGGAGGGCGACGACCTCGCGCAGGACACCCGTCAGCTGCTCCGCCATCTCCTGGGCGGAGGCGAACCGGCGGGCGGGGTCCGGGTCCGTCGCGCGGACCAGGAGTCGGTAGAACGACTCGTACGTCCGGAAGACCTCGATGTGCTCCGGGTCGGGCAGGGAGTCGACGAAGACGTTCGTGTACCCCTGGAAGTCGAAGGTCAGCACGGCGAGCGTGCGCGCCACGGTGTAGAGGTCGCTCGCCACCGACGGGCCGACCTCGGCCACCTCCGGCGCCTGGTAGCCCACCGTGCCGTAGATCGCGGACTCGTCGTCGTCCATCCGCCGGACCGCGCCCATGTCGATCAGCTTGAGCTGGTCCTCGCTCTGGATCGCGTTGTCGACCTTGAAGTCGCAGTACAGCAGGTTCCGGCTGTGCAGGTGGCCGAGCGCCTCCAGGGCCTCGATCCCGTACGCGCAGGCCTGCTCGACCGGCAGCGGATCGCGCCGGCCGTCCGGCGTGCGGCGGTCGTTGGCGATCTCCTTGAGCGCCTTGCCGCCGACGTACTCCATGACGATGTAGCCGTCCAGGGAGCCCGTGCGGGCGTCGAGGTGCTCGACGAAGTTGTAGATCCGGACGATGTTGGAGTGCTCGATCTCGGCGAGGAAGCGGCGCTCCGAGATCGCCGCCGCCATCGCGTCCTGGTCGCCGGTATCGAGCAGGCCCTTGAGGACCACCCAGCGGTCGGAGACCGCCCGGTCGACGGCGAGGTAGATCCAGCCGAGGCCGCCGTGCGCGAGACAGCCCGCGACCTCGTACTGCCCGTGCACGACGTCCCCGCCGCGCAGCTTCGGCACGAAGGAGTACGGATGCCCGCACTTGGTGCAGAAGCCCTCCGTACGTCCCGGCCGGTCGCCGCGCGAACGGCCCACCGGTGCGCCGCAGTCCGAGCGCGAGCAGAATCGCTTCCGCTCGGGAACCTCGGGGTTCTCCATCACCGCGGCGCGCGGGTCGGGGCGCGGCACCTCGGGGATCGCCACCAACCCGGCGCCCAGCCGGTTCCGCCCCGACTGCGCGGTCGACGAGCCGGAGCTGCGCACCGACACCGAACGGCCGCTGCTGCCGCCCGACAGGGAACGGGACAGGCGCCCCGAGACCGAACGCCGGGACGTGGACGAACGGGAGGAGCGCGTGGAACCGCGGGAGGAGGAGCGCGAGCTGGACCGGGACGAGGCCGACCCCTTGCCGGGCACCGCCATCCCGGTCGGGTTGGCCTGGAGCACGCCGCCCGCGGCGACGACCGGAGCGAGCCCGCAGGTGTCGCAGTACAGCTCACCGCCGCCCATGTCCTCGTACGATCCCTCGCACGAGGGACGCTGACAGGTGCTCACCACTGACTCCCCTGGGCATCTCTGGGTCCGGACAGGACCTCGGCCGCGGCCTGCTGGTAGCGCAGGACCGCCTGCTCCGCGACGCGCAGGTCGCAGGGCGCGCTCCACAGCATCCGGCGCGCCGCGTCGTACCGCTCGATCAGCAGCGGATCCTCCGCGGCGCCGAGCCGGGCCACCTTCGCCTTGTACGCGTCGAGCCTGCCGCGCAGCTCGGCGCGGACCGCGAGCGGCGCGGTGACGGCGGTCAGGGACGCCCGGGCGCGCTGCAGTTCGTCCTCGGCCTCCTGCTCCAGCGACTCCAGGAGCGGCGAGAGCCGGTGCCACTGGGCGTGCCGGCGGTACTCGGCGGCCGTCGAGAGCCGTTCCTGGAGGACCGTCGGCGGGCCGCTGACCGCCGGCACCTCGGAGGCGGCGATCTTGGCGAGGACCTCGCCGCGCGCCACCCGTGCCTCGGCGAGCGTCCGGTCGGCGCGCGAGAGGACGTCCCGCAGCCGCAGCAGCCGGTCCTCGGAGTCCTGCCGGACCGCGAGGACCGCCTCGATCTCCCGCCGGATGTCCTCCAGGGCGCGAGCCGCCCGGTCGTACCGCTCGGTGTCGGGCCGTCCGCCGCCCGGTGCCGAACTTCCCGCGGCGGGACGCCAGAAGGCCAGCGGGTCGGTGACGACCTGGGAGCGCAGCGCGGTCAGCTCGGCCGTGATCTCCTCCAGCTCGTCACCGGCCGGGTGCTCCCCGGGCCGCACCCCTACGGAGTGCGCGAGCGAGCGGGTCCGCCCCAGCTCGGCGGCGAGGAGGTCTATCCGCGCGGGGAGCGCGGACCAGACGGCGTCGGCGGTCACGACCATGTCGAGCGAGGAGGCGTAGAGCTCGTTCATCCGGGCGACCAGCCGCTCCAGCGTGAACCGCTCGGAGAGCCGGGCGGGGCCGGTGAGCGACGCGGCGGCGGGCTGCTGCGCGCCGCCCGCGACGAGCACGCTCTCGCCGCGCAGCCGCTCGGTCAGCTCCACCAGGTCTTCGCGGCTGGCCCAGCGCCGGCGTGCCCGCAGCTCACGGGCGTCGTGCAGCGCGTCCGTGTACGCGTCGAAGTACGTCCAGAGCAGGGTGATCGTCCGCTCGGTGGAGTGCCAGCGGTCCCGGGTGGTCCCGGTCAGCTCGGCCCCTTCGAGCAGCCTGCGGCCCGCGTGGTCCTGGAGCGCCAGCAGCGAGTCCTCGATCGCCTTGTGCTCCGCGCCGAGCCGCGCCAGCGCACGGTCCACCTCGTCCCGGTCCATCACCGGCCCGGGGGTGCCCGCGACGCCCATCGATCACCTCTCGCTCTACTTGTACATGGGTGCGGGCGGCCCGGATATGCCGGGCAGGTCCGCCTTCAGCCACTTGTCGTACGCCGCCGTCCAGGCGCCCTGGCGGTACTGCACGAGGACGTGGTTGACCCGGCGGACCAGGTCGTCGTTGCCGAGCTTGGCGGCGACTCCGTAGTACTCGGTGGTGAACGGTCTGCCCTTGAGCTCGACGGCCGGGTCCTGCGCGGCCTGCCCCGCCGCCAGCGCGTTGTCGGTGACGACGGCGTCGACCTCGCCCATCTGGAGCCGGGCCAGACAGTCCAGCTGGTTGGGGACGGTGAACCGGTCCCGGTCGCTCCCGGTGCCGTCCCCCTCGTCCTTGAACGTGGCGCCGAAGGAGTTGTCCACCAGCGCCTCGTAGGCCGTGGAACCCTCCGCCGTGCAGACCCGCTTGCCGTCGAGCGAGGAGTCGTACCCCGTGATGTCGGTCGAGTCCTTGGGCGCGAGCACCTGCTGACCGGCCTGGAAGTAGGCGGTGGAGAACGCGACCTGCTCGATCCGCCTGCAGTTGATCGTCATCGTGCGGACGACGAGGTCGACCTTCCCGCTGTCCAGGGCCGCGATCCGCTGGTTGGTGGGGATGGTGCGGAAGATGATCGCGTCCTCGCTGCCCAGCAGGTCCTTGGCGATCGCCCTTGCCAGCGCGATGTCGAACCCTTCCAGCTCCCTGGTCTCGGGGTTGAAGTACCCCCAGTTGAAGCTGTTCTGGTCGACTCCGACGACGAGCTTGCCGCGCGCCTTGATCGCCTCCACGGCCGGGCCGTCGGCGGTGGACGGGGTGAGCGAGGCCTCGGGGTTCCGGCAGGTGTCCGCCTTGACCTGCACGCCGACACCGACCCCGGGGCCGGTCACCCCGGGGGAGACGGGGGCGCCGTTCGCGCTGTGGGTCAGCGGCAGCAGGGTGAGCGACGCGGTCAGCCCGCAGGCCACCGCCATCGCCCCCACTCCGCCCCAGCCGCGCAGCCGCCCCAGGGGGCGCCCGCCGAGGAGCCGGGCCGGTCCGCGCTTCCTCGCGCCGTCGACGCCGTTCCGCATCCCGCCCCCTCTCACCGGTACTCCGAAAGCCTGCGGTTGACGCCCGTGACGGCGCCCGCGGCGCCGAGGACGCCGAGCGCGGCCGCGCCCAGCGGGAGGGCGGTGAGGGCGCCCCTGCCGCTCTCGGCGGCCTGGGTGAACTCGCCCTGCTCGTGGTCCAGGGCCTTCTTCAGGGCCGCGTCGACCTGGTCGAAGGACTGCCCCGTGGAGGCGCCCGGTCCGACGACACTGGTCCGCGCGCCCTCGTAGTTGCCCGCGTCGTCCTTGTCCCGGGCGTCCTTGTGGCGCTCGCGCCAGTCGGCCGTACGCTCCACGGCGGTGCTCAGCGGATCGCGGCCGGCGTCGTCGTCGGCCAGCTCGCGCGCCTCGGCGAGCGCGGTGGTCAGCGACTCCATGCTGGTCGTGTAGTCCGTCTCGTACTTGTCCTTCTTGCCGTCCTCGGTGAGGACCGCGCCCCGGGCGACCAGCGTCAGGTTCTCGTTGGCCCGCGCCTTGAGGGAGCTGATGCGGGCGGCGTTGAGGACCTGGAGCGAGCTCTGCCCGTGCTCACGGGCGTCGTCGAGCCCGGCGCGGGCGACGGTGTGCGCGGCGGCGAGCCAGACGAGCACGATCACGGATGCGGCGGTCGCGGCGAGCAGGCCCTGGTTGAAGACCCGGTTCGTCCGCGCGTAGGTACGGCGCTGCGCCCAGACCAGGACGGCGAGGGCGGCGGCCCCGAGAGCGAGGGAGAGGAACGGCCAGTCGCGGGCGTCCTCGTCGTCCCGCTGGAGCCGCTGCGTCTCCGCCTCGTACAGCCGCTCGGCCGCGGGCAGCAGCTGCGTGGTCATCAGCTGGTTCGCGTACCGCAGATAGGCGCCGCCGAGCGGCAGGCCCTGCCGGTTGGCGGCCCGCGCCCGCTCGATCAGGCCCGTGTAGCGCGGGAGTTGTTCGTTGAGCGTGGTGATCTCACGGGCGGACTGCGACGATCCGCCGGTGCTCGCCGCCGCCTTGACCAGGAGGCGGGACGCCGTGGTGATGTCGTCCGCGTACCGCTTCTGGAGGTCGGCGGGGTCGCGCTCCTTGGACAGGAAGGCGCTGGCGGCCGCCGTGTCGGCGTCGGCGAGGGAGCGGTAGATGTCCGCGGCGTCGGCGCTCAGCGGCTGGCTGCGGCTCACCACGTCGTCGGCGGAGCCGGCCCGGTCGGAGACCTCGTACGCGGTCACGGCGCCGAACGCGACGACGAGCAGGGCCAGTACGGCTCCGAGGATCTGAAGGCGGCCGGGCTCGGTCGTGGCCGCGCGGCGCAGCCGCGCCCGGACCTCGTCCCACGGGCCGTGCCCGGCGGGCGGTGCGGCCGGTGACGGCGCGGCGGAGGACGCGGACACGGGTGCACCGGACGGCAGCGACGGCTGCGCGGGCACACCCGGAACCGGGTGCACGGGCACACTGCCCGGCGCCGAGGCGGCGGGCGCATTCGGCGGGTGTGTCAACGTGGCCTCCCCCTCGGTCCGACGTTCCCGGCCAGCAGTATGGCCTCAGGGGCCCCACCCGCACACCAGGATTGACTGGATCTTGTCTTATCGTGCCCCATGTCGCGTCGGCCCCGTAGGCGAACCCCCTGCTATGAATACGGCTTTTCGCCCCCATCGGTTCCACGGACGGACCGACACGAACGG
Organism: Streptomyces sp. NPDC013317; assembly: GCF_055563155.1. Classification (NCBI taxonomy): domain Bacteria; kingdom Bacillati; phylum Actinomycetota; class Actinomycetes; order Kitasatosporales; family Streptomycetaceae; genus Streptomyces; species Streptomyces sp. NPDC013317. The sequence goes on along the minus strand of NZ_JBVHDX010000013.1, from coordinate 152,033 downwards.
GTGAACGAGGGGCGGGGCGCCTCCCCGTGAGGGAGACGCCCCGTCGTCGGTCCGCCGAGCCCTGGGTCGTACGCGACGCGCCTGGGGCGTACGGGACGCGCCTCAGGCGTAGTGGAGCCGCAGCCGCGTTGCGGCCTCCGGCGGCGCCGCCGCCTCGTCCAGGGCGAGGAGGGCCGCACCCAGCACCGGCGGCGCGACGACCACGCCCACGACCGCCTTCGGCGCCCTCACCGCCAGGAGTTCGGCGATCAGACCGTCCAGCTCGGGATGGCGCGCGGCCAGCACGCTGCCGCCCAGCATCACCGGAGCCACCTCGTCGAGCAGACCGAGCCGGCCGAGCGCGACCGTCGACAGCGTGGCGACCTCCTCGGCCAGCCTCCGCACCAGCGAGCGGGCGACCGCGTCACCCTCGGCGCTCGTCCGGAACAGCACCGGCGTCAGCTCGTGCCGCCGCTCGTACGCGATGCTCCCCCGGTGCAGCGCCTCGATCAGCGCGTACATGGTCGGCAGCCCGAAGTGCGCGGGCAACGTCCGTGCCAGCGCCGTCGGTTCGCCCCGCCCGTCCTCCGCGCGGGCGGCGAACCACAGCGCCTCCTCGGCGAGTCCGCTGCCGCCGCCCCAGTCGCCGGAGATCTTCCCGAGGGCGGGGAAGCGGGCGGTCCGCCCGTCGGGCAGCATCCCGACGCAGTTGATCCCCGCCCCGCACACCACCGCGACACCCCGCGGCTCGTCGAGCCCGGCCCGCAGGACGGCGAAGGTGTCGTTGTACACCCGTACGGACGGGCTCCACCCGCGCGCGTCGAGACCGGCCTTCAACTCCGCCTCTTCCACCGGGAGATCGGCGTTGGCGAGGCACGCGGAGACATGCGCGAACTCCAGGCTGCGGCCCGTCGTGGCGGCAGCCCGCCCCACGGCCTCCGCCAGCACGTCCAGGGCCGCCTCGACACCGACCAGGGGCGGCTGGAACCCGCCGCCGCGCGCCGAGCCGAGCACGGTCCCGTCCGGCCCCACGATCGCCACGTCGGTCTTGCTGTTGCCCGCGTCGATCGCCAGGAGCGCGCCGTCGAGGTTCACGCCCACGCGAGGTGCTCCCGGTTGTGGGCGATCAGCCGGTCGGTGAGGCCCTCGGCGTACTCGTACTGCCCGACGAGAGGGTGCGCGAGCAGTGCCTTGAACACCCGGTCGCGGCCACCGCGCAGCGCCGCCTCCAGCGCCAGGTCCTCGTAGCCGGACACATGGGCGATCAGCCCGGCGTACAGCGGGTCGAGCGGGGCCACCGGCAGCGGCGTCGCACCGTTCGCCCCCACCGCCGCCTGCACTTCGATGACGGCGTCGTCGGCGAGGAACGGCAGCGTTCCGTTGTTGTACGTGTTCACCACCTGGTAGGGCGAGCCTCCGCCGCCCAGCAGGGACGCGGCGAGATCGACGGCGGCCTCCGAGTAGAACGCCCCGCCGCGCTTGGCGAGCAGCGCCGGCTTCTCGTCGAGCGCCGGGTCCCCGTACATCTCCAGGAGCTCCTTCTCCATCGCGGCGACCTCGGCGGCCCGCGAGGGCTTGGTGCCCAGCTCCCGTACGACCTCGTCGTGCGCGTAGAAGTAGCGCAGGTAGTACGAGGGGACGACCCCGAAACGGTCCATGAACAGGCGCGGCAGCCGGAGATCGTCGGCGAGCGTGTCACCGTGCTCGGCGAGCAGCCGGGGCAGCACGTTCTCGCCCTCCGGACCGCCGAGCCGTACGGCCGTCTCCCAGGTCAGGTGGTTGAGCCCGACGTGGTCGAGGTGGATGTCGGCCGGCGTCACGTCGCGCAGCTGGGCGAACTTCCGCTGGAAGCCGATGGCCACGTTGCACAGCCCGACGGCCTTGTGCCCGGCCTGCAGCAGCGCGCGCGTGACGATGCCGACGGGGTTGGTGAAGTCGATGATCCAGGCGTCCGGGTTGGTGCGCCGGACCCGCTCGGCGATGTCCAGGACGACCGGCACCGTCCGCAGCGCCTTGGCGAGACCTCCGGCGCCGGTGGTCTCCTGGCCGACGCAGCCGCACTCCAGGGGCCAGGTCTCGTCCTGGTTCCTGGCGGCCTGGCCGCCGACCCTCAGCTGGAGCAGCACGGCGTCCGCGCCGGCCACCCCGGTGTCGACGTCGGAGGTGGTGACGATCTTCCCCGCGTGGCCCTGCCTGGCGAAGATCCGCCGGGCCAGTCCGCCGACCAGCTCCAGCCGGTCGGCGGCGGGGTCGACGAGGACGAGTTCGGTGACGGGCAGGGTGTCGCGCAACCGCGCGAATCCGTCGATCAGTTCGGGGGTGTAGGTGGAGCCGCCCCCCACGACAGCGAGCTTCATTCTTCGGCTAGCCCTTCACTCCGGTCAGTGTGACTCCCTCGACGAACGCCTTCTGGGCGAAGAAGAAGACGAGGATCACAGGGGCCATGACCAGGACGGTCGCGGCCATGGTCAGATTCCAGTCGGTGTGGTGTGCGCCCTTGAAGGACTCCAGGCCGTAGCTCAGCGTGTACGCCGCCGGGTTGTCGGAGGTGTAGATCTGCGGCCCGAAGTAGTCGTTCCAGCAGTAGAAGAACTGGAACAGCGCCACGGCGGCGATGCCGGGCTTCGCCATCGGGAGCACGACCTTGAGGAGGGTGCGCAGCTCGCCGCACCCGTCGATCCTCGCGGCCTCGATGTACTCGTTAGGGATCGTCAGCAGGAACTGGCGCAGCAGGAAGATCGCGAAGGCGTCGCCGAAGGCCATCGGGACGATGAGCGGCCAGAGCGTCCCCGAGAGGTCCATCTGCTGGGCCCAGAACAGGTACATCGGAATGATGATCACCTGCGGCGGCAGCATCATCATCGAGATGACGAGCAGCAGCGACAGATGCCGGCCCCGGAAGCGGAACTTGGCGAGCGCGTACGCCACCGGGATCGAGGACACCACCACGAGCGCTGTGCCGAGACCCGCGTACAGCAGGGAGTTCTTCCACCAGTCCAGGAAGCCCGGGGTCTCGAAGACCCGGACGTAGTTGTCCCAGTGCCAGGAGTTCGGCGTGAGGTCGCGGGTGAGCGCCTGCTCGTCGCTCATCAGGGACGTCAGCAGGATGAAGACGAACGGCAGCACGAAGAAGAGGGCGGCGGCTGTGCCGAGGGAGTGGACGGCGATCCAGTGCAGGAGCGCCCGGCGGCGGGCCGACCTCGCGGCGGCCCCGGCGGGGGGCCCGGTGTCCACGGGACGGTCGAGCGTGGAGACGGAGGAGGACATGGTCAGTCACCCGAGCCGATCAGGCCGCCCCGCCGCCGCATCAGCAGCGCGGTGAAGGCCATGGAGAGGGCGAACAGGACGAGGGCCACGACGCAGGCCGCGCCGTAGTCGAAGCGGCCGAAGCCGAGGTTGTAGACGAGCTGCGGCAGGGTCAGCGTGGAGTCGTCCGGATAGCCCGGTTCGAAGGTCTGGCCCGAGCCGCCCATCACTCCGGAGGCGACCTTCGCCGCCACGATGGGCTGGGTGTAGTACTGCATCGCGCCGATGATCCCGGTGACGACGGCGAAGAGGACGATCGGCGAGATGTTCGGCAGGGTGACGTAGCGGAACCGCTGCCAGGCCGAGGCACCGTCCAGTTCCGCCGCCTCGTACTGCTCCTTCGGCACGTCGAGCAGGGCGGCCATGAAGATGACCATGAGGTCCCCGACGCCCCACACGGCGAGGACGGTCAGTGCGGGCTTGGCCCAGGCCGCGTCGTTGAACCAGGAGGGCGCGGGGATGCCGACGGCCTCCAGGAGCGAGTTGACCGGCCCCGTGCCCGGGTTGAGGAGGAAGACGAAGGCCAGCGTCGCGGCCACCGGCGGTGCGAGGTACGGCAGGTAGAACAGGGTGCGGAAGAACCCGGCGCCGGTCCTGATCTTCGTGACGAGCAGGCCGATGCCGAGGCCGAAGACGACCCGGCAGGCGACCATGACGACCGCGAGCCAGAGGGTGTTCTGCATGGCCGGCCAGAACTTCGGCAGGTCGGAGAAGACGTACGTCCAGTTGTCCAGGCCCCGCCAGGTCGGCGGGTTGAGCCCGTCGTACTTCATCAGCGAGAAGTAGACGGTCGAGACGAGCGGGTACGCGAAGAAGACGCTGAAGCCGATGAGCCAGGGCGACATGAACGCCGCGGTGCGAAGCGCGCTCCGGACGCGCTTCGACCGCAGCGCCGCCCGGCGCCCTTCGAGGGTGTCGGTGGACATGAGGTACCGGTCCCGGGTCCTACTTCGCCTGGGCGATGTCGCGGTCGATCTGGGCGGCCGTTTCCTCAAGGCCCTTCTTCAGGTCCTTGACCTGGCCCTTCTCGTACTTCTGGGCGAAGTCCTGGAAGGTGTCCTGGTACGTGGACCCGTTCACGGCGCCGTCGGAGGTCGAGGACTCCGGGTGCTGGGCGATCTGCAGGAAGACCTTGAAGTTGTCGTCGGCCTTCAGGTTCGGCGACTTCAGGGCGTCCAGGGTGGAGGGGACGTTGCCGATGCCGTTGGCGAAGTTCACCACGGCCTCGGTGTCCATCGTCATGTACTTGATCAGTTCCCAGGCGGCGTTCTGCTTCCTGCTCTGCGGAGCGATGCCGATGATCGTGCCGGAGAGGTAGCCCTTGCCGTACTCGGCGACCTCGTCGTCGGCGACGGGCAGCGGCGCGACGCCGACCTCGAAGCCGACCTTCGCCTCCTTGATGAAGTTCAGCCGCCACTCGCCGTCGAGCTGCATGGCGACCTGGCCGGTGTGGAAGGGGTGCTTGGCGCCCCACTCGTCACCGAACGTGGTCCGGTACCTGTCGAGCTTCGCGAACCCGCCCAGGCCGTCGACCAGCGACTTCTGGTACGTCAGCATCTCGGCGAAGCCCGGGTCCTTGGCGAGGTTGGACTTGCCGCCGCCGTCGAAGTACGTGTGGTCCCACTGCGACATGTAATGGGAGGGGACGGTCTCGTAGCCGAGGTAGTTCGGCATGAAGCCGAGCTGCTCGTAGGTGTCGCCCTTCTCCTTGGTCAGCTTCTTGGCGACCTCGGTGAACTCCGACCAGGTCTTCGGCGGGGCGGTGATGCCGGCCGCCCTGAAGGCGTCCTTGTTGTAGTAGAGCCCGTACGCGTCGGAGAGGAGCGGCAGGGAACAGCGCCTGCCCTCGAACTGGGTGTAGTCCTGGAGGACCTTCGAGAAGGTCCTGTCCAGGTCCACCTTGTCCTTCTCCAGGAAGGGCGCGAGGTCCGCGAAGGCGCCCGTGTGACAGAACTTGCCGACGTTGGACGTCGTGAAGGAAGCGGCCACGTCCGGACCGTTCGAACCGCCCGCGCGCAGCGCCTGGCTCAGCTTGTCGTCGTTGATGTTGCCGACGATCTTCACCTTGATGTTCGGGTGGGCCTTCTCGAAGCGGTCGACGTTGTCCTGGATCGCCTTCACCTCGGAGGGCGCCGACCAGCCGTGCCAGAAGGTGATCGTGGTCTCGGCGTTCGGGTCGTCACCCGCCTTGTTCTCGGTGGAACCGGTGCAGGCCGAGGCGAGGAGGGCGATCGAGGCGGTGGCGGCGAGCGCGACGGCGGCTCTGCGGGCGCGTACGGGCATGACGGAACTCCCTGTGGCGGAGGGCTCGACGGGGGAAGGGGGACGCGGGCGAAGCGGTGGTCGGCGCTCCCGGCTCGGCCGCCCGGAGCGCCGTGGGCTAGCGGGACGTGTCAAAGACCTCGTCGCGGGTGGTGGCCAGCGCGCTCTCCAGGGCTCCGCGCAGGACGGGGTGCTGCTCGACGCCTCCGAGGACGAGCCGCGGCCGGGAGGCGGCGAGTTCGGCCAGCTCGGCCTGGACGCGCTCGCGGAGGGGTTCCCCGCCGCTGACGATCGCCTCGCCGGACAGGACGACGACCTCGGGGTCCAGTACGGCGACGAGCGAGGCGAGACCGGTGGCGAGGCGCTCGGCGTACTGGTCGAGGAGCGCCGCGTACCGCGGGTCGTCGCCGTGGTGCGCGGCGGCGTGCGCGAGCAGCCGGGACGCGGCGGGTACGTGGGGGTGCTCGGGGGTCTCGATGCCCTCGGCCCGGGCGATCCGGGGCACGGCCTGCGCGCCGGCCAGCTCCTGGAAGCCGCCGGAGTTGGCCTTGGTGACCTGCCGTACGAGAGGGGTGCCGGGCACCGGCAGGAAGCCGACCTCGCCCGCGCCGCCGGTGAAGCCGCGGTGGAGCCGGCCGCCGAGGACGAGCGCGGCGCCGAGACCCTCCTCGTTCCAGAGCAGCACGAAGTCCTCGTGGCCCCGGGCGGCGCCGAGGCGCTGCTCGGCGACGGCCACCAGATTGACGTCGTTCTCGTACTCGAACGGCATCGGGAGCGCGGCCGCCAACTCCTCCAGGAGCGTGGGGGAGTGCCAGCCGGGCAGGTGGGAGGCGTACCGCAGCCGCCCGGTGGCCGGGTCGAACGCGCCGGGGGTGCCGATGACGAGCCGGTGCACCTCGGCCCGGGTGATCCCGGCGTCCTTGGCGGCGCCGTCGAGGGCGGTGGTGACCTGCCGTACGACGTCGTCGGCCGCGCGGCCCTGGGTGGGGAGCTCGAACGCGCCCACGACCTCGCCGCTGATGTCGGCGACGGCGGCGCGGATCAGCCGCGGGGTCACGTCGAGTCCGGCGGCGAAGGCGGCCCGGCCGTTGACCGCGTACAGCTGCGCGCTGGGGCCCGGACGGCCCGCGGTGGTCCCGGTGGCGACGACGAGCCCGGCCGCTTCGAGGCGGGAGAGCAGCTGCGAGGCGGTGGGCTTGGACAGGCCGGTGAGCTTGCCGATCCGGGTGCGGGAGAGGGCTCCGTGCTCCAGGAGGAGATCCAGGGCCGCACGGTCGTTCATGGCCCGCAGCACACGTGGGGTGCCGGGGGTACCCGGGGTCGTACCGGCCATGTCGGATCCACCCGCCCTTCTCACTGTTAGGAAAGTTTCCTATTGGGTGGGAGGACCGTAGGACGGCCGTCGCCGGGGCGTCAATACCCGCGCACGCACGACGCCCCCGAAGGCAACCAAAGCGTTACCTGCGGGGGCGTCGTTCATGCACGGTGCGTGTGCGCGTCGTGTCACACGGCGTGGCGGGAGTTCCTACTTGGCGAGGTCCGGCTTGGGCAGCGGGCTCGCCGCCATGCCCTGCGGGGACGTGGACGAGGCGAAGGCCGAGGGGGCCGCCATCCCGGCCGTGGGGTCCGCGGCGGTCTCCTCCGCCTGGGCCGGGACACCGCCGACGATCCTGATGCCGGCCGCGTCCAGCGCCCGCTTGATCCGCCACCGCATCTCGCGCTCGACGCCCAGGGCCTTGCCCGGCATCGTCTTCGCCGAGACCCGGACGGTCATGGAGTCGATGAGCACCTCGGTCAGACCGAGGATCTCCACTGGGCCCCACAGCCGCTCGTTCCAGGGCTCGTCCTTCGCCATGGACGCCGTGGCCTCGTCGATCACCGACTTCACGCGGTCCAGGTCCTCCGTCGGACGGACCGTCACGTCGACCGCCGAGGTCGCCCAACCCTGGCTGAGGTTGCCGATCCGCTTGATCTCGCCGTTGCGGACGTACCAGATCTCACCGTCGACACCGCGCAGCTTCGTCACGCGCAGCCCGACCTCTATGACCTCGCCCGAGGCCACGCCCGCGTCGACCGAGTCACCGACGCCGTACTGGTCCTCAAGGATCATGAAGACGCCGGAGAGGAAGTCGGTGACCAGGTTCCGGGCGCCGAAGCCGATCGCGACACCGGCGACACCGGCGGAGGCGAGCAGCGGCGCCAGATCGATCTGGAAGGCGCCGAGGATCATCAGCCCCGCCGTGCCCAGGATCACGAACGAGGCGACGGACCGCAGCACCGAGCCGATCGCCTCCGAGCGCTGCCGACGCCGCTCCGCGTTGACGAGCAGTCCGCCGAGCGCGGTGCCCTCCACGGCCTGCGCGGAGCGGTTCATCCGCTCTATCAGCTTCGTCAGGGCGCGGCGGATCGCCATCCGCAGCAGCAGGGCGACGACCAGGATGAGGAGGATCCGCAGACCGGTGTTCAGCCAGGTGGACCAGTTCTCCTCCACCCAGCCCGCGGCGTTCGTCGCCTTCTCCGCGGCCTCGTCGAGAGTGACGGGGACCTGCTGCGGATCGTCGGCGGCCGACAGGGCCGACAGGGCGGACCAGGACACGTAGAACCTCCAGGCGTGGCGTACGCAGACCATCCACACTAACGGGGCATCGGGTGTGCTCCTGTTGCCCTGTTCGAGGGAGAGACCGACCTCACGCGGGGATGTACCGGGAGACGATGCCGATGTGGTCGAGAACACTTCAAGCCCGTTACCGGTACGTGGTGGCGCTCCGACCAGGCATGAGGAGAGACTGAGAGCAGTTCGTCCCGGCGCGAGCCACGCGCCGCCGGCGTCATAGGAGGCATCCGTGCCGCATGTCCTGGTCCTCAACGCGTCGTACGAGCCCCTCGGCGTCGTACCGCTCCGCCGCGCGCTCGTCCTCGTCCTCGAGAACAAGGCACTCTGCCTCGAGGAGTCCGGCGCCTTCCTGCACAGCGAGACCCGCGTCATCCCCGCACCCAGTGTGGTCCGGCTGAAGCGGTTCGTGCGGGTCCCCTACCGGGGGCCCGTTCCTCTGACCCGCAGAGCCCTCTTCGCCCGTGACGGCGGGCGTTGCATGTACTGCGGTGGCGTCGCAACCAGCGTCGACCACGTCGTTCCGCGCAGCCGCGGGGGTACGCACGCCTGGGAGAACGTCGTGGCGGCCTGCCGCCGCTGCAACCACGTCAAAGCAGACCGGCACCTGCGCGAGCTGGGCTGGCGGCTGCGCCATCAACCCGCCCCGCCGAGCGGTCTGGCCTGGCGGATCATCGGGACCGGACACCGGGACCCGCGCTGGCTGCCCTACCTGCAGCCGTACGGCGCGGACGACGTGATGGCCCGGATCGACGCCGTCTCCACCGCCCCCACGGGGGCCGTGAAGACGGGTTGAGCCGGGCCTTCGTCGTACGGGGCGCGCCGGGAGGCGCGCCCCCTACCGGTCCGCCGGGGGCGCGCGCCTAGGGCGTGTTGCGAAAGTAGCGCCGTCCGCCCGAAGGGCGGGCCCCGCGGCGTCTGGTGCGTGCGATCGCAAGGCGGAGGGTCGTCCTCGTACCGGGTGTACTCGGACGATCCCGACAACGCAGCGAGCGTGCGTGCCAGGCGTCGCGGGGCAGGCGGGACTTTCGCAACACGCCCTAGCCGTCCGCGTCCGCGGGCGATCCGTCCGCGGGCCGCTCCGGCTGCGGCGGATTCTCGGGCAGGCCCGTCTCCTCGGGCTCCCCGGGCGTGACGGGCTCCTCCGGCGGGGCCACCGCGTAGGTCTCCACCGACCAGAGCGAGTAGCCGTACTGCGTCGCCCGCCGGTCGCCCTGCACGCGCAGGAAGCGGGTGTCCACGGCGTCCATGCGGACGCTCTCGCGGCCGCCCCGGCCCTCGGCGACCGTCGCCGCCGTGCGCCAGTTGCGGCCGTCCGCCGAGACCTGGATGCGGTACCGGGACGCGTACGCGTCCTGCCAGTGGAGGACCACCTGGCCTATCCGGGCCGGGCTCGCGAGCTCCAGCTGCCACCAGGCGCCGTCCTCCGCAGGGGAGGACCAGCGGGTGGCCGGGTCGCCGTCCAGGGCGAGGGCGGCGGGGAAGTCGGGGGTCTCGTCGCCGGACGACGACGCCGTCGCCGTACGCGCCAGGTCCGGGCCCGCCGTGCGCGGGAAGGCGCGGACCGTCAGGATCCGCTCCTCGCCGGCGAAGGACACCGCCACCTGGTACGAGCCCGCGGGCACGTCCGGCGCGACCGACACCTCCAGCGGGACCGACGCGCGCGTGCCGCGCGGCACCCGGGCCTCCTTGGGCAGCCGTACCGCGATCCCCTTCGGCGCCCGCGCCGTCAGCGCCCCGCGCACCTCGTCGGTGCTCCTGCCCACCAGCCGTACGTCCACCCGTCCCGCGGGGCCGCCGATCTCGGCGTCCAGCTCGCCGCGGGCCAGCACGAGCTCGGCGGGAGGCTCGTCCGCGAACCACGGCACCAGGGAGCGCACCCGCGGGTCGCTCCGTCCGTCCGCGCCGTCCCAGGCGATCCGCACCGCGTCCGCGCGCAGCCCCTTCACGTCCGTCTGCGTCCAGCCGGTCGGGGAGACCGGGCCCAGTGGACGCCAGCCCTCGCCGGGGACGTACGCCTCCACGCGCGCCGACTCGCCCGAGCCGGGCTCCGTCATCACCGTCACCGACTCCAGGGGCCGCGAGCGGTCCAGGCGCACCGTGTACGCGTCGCCGTCCCGTTCCGCGGTGCCACCGGGGTGACGGGCGCGGTCCGCGCCCGTCCAGGCGGCCGACTCCGTCACGGCCCGCGTGAGGAACGGATCGAGGACGCCCTTGCCGACGGTGACCTCGCTCCCCTTGAGCGCCTCGCGCAGCGACTCCAGCTGCAGCTGTGACTGCCAGGCCGCGGCGCCGTCGCCGCGGGCCTGGGCGAGGACCATGTCGACCGCCGTCTCGCCCGCGAGGCCGTAGCGGGACAGCTGCTCCAGCCAGGGGCCGACCTCGTCGTCCAGGGTGCCGTCGGCCGTGCCGACGAGCCGCCGGGGCGCCTCCCGCATCACGGTGAACGCCGCGCGCAGTTCGCGACCGGCCTTCTCCCGTACCGCCCCGTCCTGGGCCGTACGGCTGTTCCAGAACGCCGTCATCAGCGGCTTGAGGTACGCCGACTCGCCCGCCGGGTCGAGGATCGACGAGGCGCCGTTGCCGGCCAGCGCCCGCAGCGCCTCGCGGGCGGCCGGGTTCGGGCCCGCCAGTTCGTCGACGGCGGCCCGCCACGACTCCTGCGGCCGGTAACCGCGCGGGTTCCAGGCGTAGTCCGCGGCCGTGAAGAGCGGGATCCGGGAGACGGCGGCCTGCTCCATGGCGTTGGCGAGGAACGCGGCGGAGCCGGCCGCCACGGCCGGCTCGCGGCCCATCGCGGGCCCGAGGAAGAGCCGGTCCTGCGCGTAGTCGTTGACCGGGTAGTTGTCCATCGTGACCAGCGGGTGGCGCAGCGCGTCCCGGGCGCCCGCCAGGTCGCCACCGGTGATGCGGCGCGGGACGGCGCCGACGCCGGTCCAGGCGACCTGCACCCGGTCGTCCAGCGCCGCGGCGAGCGCGGTGCGGTAGGTGGTCGCGCCGTCCTGGTAGTACTCCGTCGGCATCAGCGTGAGCGGCTCCGAGCCCGGGTGGCGGGCGGCCAGATGACGGGCCACCTCGCTCGCCACGCGCGCCTGGGCGGTCGCCGCCGCCTCGGGCCCGCGCCCGAAGGTGTCCGCGTCCTTCGAGCAGTGCCACTCGCTGTAGCTGACGTCCTGGAACTGGAGCTGGAAGGAGCGCACTCCCAGCGCCCACATCGCGTCGATCTTGCGGGTGAGCGCCTTCACGTCGTCGTCCGAGGCGAGGCACATGGACTGGGCGGGCGCCACGGCCCAGGCGAGCGTCACATGATTGGCGCGGGCCCGCTCGGCGAGCGCGCGGAACTGGGCGCGCTGCCCGGCGGGGTAGGGGTCGCGCCACTGGGTCTGGCGGTACGGGTCGTCACCGGGCGCGTAGAGGTACCGGTTCTGCTTGGTGCGGCCCAGGAAGTCGATCTGGGCGAGGCGCTGTTCACCGCTCCAGGGGCGGCCGTAGAAGCCCTCCGTCAGGCCGCGCACGGCGGTTCCGGGCCAGTCGCGGACGACGACGCCGGGGATCTGCCGCTCGCCCTCCGCCGCGCCGTCGACCAGCTGACGCAGAGTCTGGACGGCGTGGAACAGGCCGTCCTCGCCGACCCCGTCCAGGGCGACGGTGTCCCGGCCCTGGAACCGGCCCGTCGCGAGCCGGTAGCCGCCGCGCGGCAGATCGGCCCGTTCGGCGACGCGCAGCGCCCGCAGAGCCTCCTGGGAGACGGCGGAGCCCACCCGGATCACGGTCCCGCCGCCCGGCAGGGACGTGTGGACGGTCCGTACCCCCGCCGCCCGCAGCACCTCGTGGAGCGCGGCGACGGCGTACGGGTCGGCGTCGGCGTCCGCGAGCAGCGTCACCTCGCCGCCCAGCGGCACGGCGGGCCCGGCGGCCCGCAGCGACTGCGGGCGGGGCCACACCTCGGGCCCGGCCGGGCTCTGCGGGACGTCGGGGGTGGTGACGGGGGAGACCGGGGCGGCCTGGGCGGAGCCGGTGAGTCCGCTGCCGAGGAGCCCGCCGATCACCGCGGCGGCCACGGCCGTCGCGGTCCGCTTCCTGCGTCGGAGGTGCACGGGGCCCCTCTCTCCTGTCGGTGACGCCGCCTCTGGGTCACGAGTGGGTCACGAGCCCACCACCCGTCCGCCGGGGGTGTCAATGCGCGTGGCCGAAGTGTCGCGTTTGCCCGGGGGCCGTCCGGCGAGGTGGCGGCGGATCGCCATGTCGCGCCGGTAAAACGGGGTGCGGTGGGTAGGGCTACGTCGTTCCACCTGTCGAGAAGAAACCGGGAGACCCCCCGTGACCACGACCGCCCCCCACGCCCCCGAGATATCCGAGCTGCTGAAACAGGGCCCGCTCACCAGCGAGCCGCCCCTCGCCCACGCCGCCCCCCTCACCAGCGAGCCGCCGCTCACCTCCGCGGCCCCTCTGACCAGCGAGCCGCCGCTCACCTCGGTGGCCCCCCTCACCAGCGAGCCGCCGCTGACCGTGGCGGCGCCGCTCACCAGCGAACCCACCGCCCCCGGCCTCGCGGGCGGCACGGAGTCCCCCGGAGTGTGACCGCGGGGCCGGCCGCCACCGCCGTCCCAGACCTCTGGAGTGTGAAGTGACCCTGGCCCGCCTCGCCGCCCTCCACGGCGTCGCCACCTCGTACGAGCCCTCCGCGGGCGTCACCGTGCAGGTGCCCGACACCACCGTCGTGACCGTGCTCGCCGCCCTCGACGTGGACGCCGGCACCCCGGAGGCGGTCGCCGCCGCCCTCGAAGCGGCGCTGCGGGCCGAGCGGGAACGGCTGCTCCCGGCCACGCTGGTGCTCTGGCGGGACGCCCCTGTCCGGCCGCCCGAGGACCTTCCGCCCGGCACCCGACTGCGCGTCACGACCGAGTCGGGCGAGGTCGTCGAAGGCGAGCGCTGGGAGGACCTGCCGCTCGGCGTCCACCGGGTCGAGGCCCGGGACCCCGGGGGGCGCGGCGGCGCCAGCACGCTGATCGTCGCCCCGGCGCGCGTGCCCCGGCACGAAGGGCGCGTCTACGGGCTGCTGGCCCAGCTGTACTCGGTGCTCTCCGCCCACTCCTGGGGCATGGGCGACCTCGGCGACCTGCGCGAACTGGCCACCTGGGCGGGCCGGTCGCACGGCGCCGGCTTCGTGCAGGTCAACCCGCTGCACGCGGCCGTGCCGGGCGCGCCCACCGACCCCTCCCCGTACCGCCCCTCCTCCCGCCGCTTCCCCGACCCCGTCCATCTGCGGATCGAGGACATCCCCGAGTACGGCCTCGTGGACCCGCGCCACCGCGACGCGCTCGACGCGGTCCTCGGGGACGCCGCCGAGCTGCGCGAACGCGTTCTGCGCAAGGGCGCGTTGATCGACCGGGACGCGGTGTGGGAGGTCAAGCGGCGCGCCCTGGAACTCGTACGGACCGTGGAACTCGGCCCGGGCAGACGCGCCGAGTACCACGACTTCCTCGCCGAACGGGGCCGTGCCCTGGAGGACCACGCCACCTACTGCGCGCTCGCCGAACGGCACGGACACCACTGGCGGTCCTGGCCCGCCGAGCTGCGCGACCCGCGCTCGGCCGCCGCGGCCGTCCGCGCCGACGACGAGCTGACCGACCGGGTCGACTTCCACTGCCGGCTGGCCTGGCTGACGGACCGCCAGCTGGCCGCCGCGAGCGAGGCCGCACGGGACGCGGGAATGCCGGTCGGGATCGTCCACGACCTCGCGGTCGGCGTCCATCCCGACGGCTCCGACGCCTGGGCGGCCCAGGACGCCTTCGCCGCCGGGATGTCGGTCGGCGCCCCGCCCGACGCCTTCAACTCCCGCGGCCAGGACTGGGGTCTGCCGCCCTGGCGCCCCGACGCCCTCGCCGCCTCCGGCTACGCCCCGTACCGGGGTCTGCTGAGGGAGCTGCTGCGGCACGCGGGCGCGCTGCGCATCGACCATGTGATGGGCCTGTTCCGGCTCTGGTGGGTCCCCGAGGGCCGCGAGCCCACCGAGGGTACGTACGTCCGTCACGACTCCGAGGCGATGCTCGCGGTCCTCGCCCTGGAGGCGCACCGGGCCGGTGCGGTCGTCATCGGCGAGGACCTCGGCACGGTCGAGCCGGGAGTGCGCGAACAGCTCGCGCGGCGCGGGGTGCTCGGCACGTCCGTGCTCTGGTTCGAACGGGACTGGTCGGGCACGGGCCGGCCGCTGGCCCCGGAGGAGTGGCGCGCCGACTGCGTGGCCACCGCCACCACGCACGACCTCCCCTCCACGGCCGCGCGGCTCTCCGGCGACCACGTCGCCCTGCGCCACCGGCTCGGGCTGCTCACCGGCGACCTGGGGCGCGAGCGCGCCCGGGACACGGCCGAGGTCGGCGAGTGGCTGACGTACCTGGAGCGGCTCGGGCTGCTTCCGGAGGGCCCGGGCGACGAGGAGGCCGAGGTGCGGGCCGTCCACCGGTTCCTGCTGCGCACGCCGGCCACGATGGTCGGGGTGTGGCTGCCGGACACGGTCGGGGACCGGCGGCCCCAGAACCTGCCCGGGACCTGGGACCAGTACCCGAACTGGCGGCTGCCCGTGGCGGGCCCCGAGGGTCAGCCGCTCACCCTGGAGGAGCTGGCCGCCTCGCCCCGGCTGCACCGGCTGCTCGCGGTCTTCGGACCGGCGGGGGACGTCCGTACGGCACCCCCGGGCGCGCGGCCGGTTTAGGTGTTCGCTACGTTTGCACCGTGGACAAGAAGAACGCCCTGCGCGCCGGTGCTGTCGCGGCCGGTACGACGCTGATGATGCTGCTCATGTCGTCCCCCGCGCTCGCGCTCACCCGCGACGACGGTGACGACCCGGCCCCCAAGCTGAGTGTCGTCGAGACCCTCGGTCTGTTCGTGGCCGCGCCGATCGTGCTGTTCCTCGTGATCGCCGGTCTGGTGATGGTGCTCGACAAGTCCGACCGGCCCAAGAAGGCCTAGGGGCCCAGGGCTCCGTAGCTTCCGAGGGCGCCCCGCCGGTACACGTGTACCGGCGCGGCGCCCTCGTGTGCGTACACACGGGCGCCGCCGGGCGCCCGCCCTCGCGCGCTCGGCCGGCCTTCAGGCGACCGTGGTCGCGAGGAGCTTGCGCAGCAGGCCCGCCAGCTGTTCCGCCTCCTCGGGCGTGAGTGCTGCCTCCAGGGCCTCCCGCTGCTGTGCGAGCCCGGCGCCCACGGCCTGGTCCACCAACTCGCGCCCGTGCTCGCTGAGCGTCACCCGCAGCCCGCGCCGGTCGTTCGGGTCGGGGCTGCGGCTGAGCAGTCCGGCCTTCTCCAGCTTGTCCAGACGGCCCGTCATCCCGCCTGTGGTGATCATCAGCGTGGCGGTGAGCTCGCGCGGCGACAGGGTGTAGGGCTCACCCGAGCGGCGCAGTGTCGCCAGGACGTCGAACTCGCCGAGCGACATGCCGCCGTAGGGGGAGTACGCCTTGTCGACCCGGCCGCGCATACCGGCGGCCAGCCGGTAGATCCGCCCGAAGACGGCCATGGGGAGCGTGTCCAGGTCGGGGCGGACCGCCGCCCACTGGTCGGCGATCGCGTCGACGGCGTCGTGCGCGGAGGGTTCGGTGCTGCTGTCCATGGCGGCAGTCTCCTCATCGATCGACTCGACGGCAAGTAAGTGACTGCGAAGCAAGATGCTCACCAGAAAGCCTCTTGCTAATAAGTAGCTTATGACTAAGCTACTTATTAGCAAGCCGCTCGGACCCACTCCGAAACCAAGGGGGGACCTGTCATGTCCCGCAAGGCCGCCGTCGTCGCCCTGACCGCGCTCGCCCCGATCTCCTGGGGCTCCACCTACTTCGTCACCACCGAGTTCCTGCCGCCCGACCGGCCGCTCTTCACCGGTCTGATGCGCGCGCTGCCCGCCGGACTGCTGCTGCTGGCCGTCACCCGCAAGCTGCCGCAGGGTGCCTGGTGGTGGAAGGCCGCGGTCCTGGGAGGCCTCAACATCGGCGCCTTCTTCCCGCTGCTCTTCCTTGCCGCGTACCGGCTCCCCGGCGGCGTCGCGGCCGTCGTCGGCTCGGTCGGTCCGCTCTTCGTGGTCGGCCTGGCCGCGCTGCTCCTCGGTGACCGGCCCACCGCGCGCTCTCTGCTCACCGCCGTCGCAGCCGCCTTCGGGGTCAGCCTCGTCGTTCTGAAGGCGGGCGCGGCGCTCGATCCGGTCGGGGTGGTCGCCGGGCTGCTGTCGGCGCTGTCCATGTCGGCCGGTGTCGTGCTCACCAAGCGCTGGGGGAGGCCGGAAGGGGTGGGGGCGCTGGCGCTCACGGGCTGGCAGCTCACCGCCGGCGGCCTGATCATCCTTCCGATCGCCGCCCTGGTGGAAGGCGCCCCGCCCGCCCTGGACTCCGCCGGCCTCCTCGGTTACGCCTACCTCGCCTTCGGGAACACCGCGATCTCCTACTTCCTCTGGTTCCGCGGGATCGAGCGGCTGAGCGCCTCCTCGGTCACCCTGCTCGGTCCGCTGTCGCCGATCACCGCGGCCGTCGTCGGCTGGGCGGCGCTCGGGCAGGCGCTCGGCCCCGTCCAGCTCGTCGGCATGGCGATCGCCTTCGGCGCCACCCTGGTCGGCCAGCTCAACCCCCGTGCCCCCAAATCGTTCAGTTCGGCTGAACGGAATGGTCAGGAACTTTCGATGGACCTGGATATTTCTGCGGTGCGACGGTAGAGCCTCACCGACCGAGAGGATCACCGTGGCACTCCTGGCCCGCGTCCGCCCCGCCCAGCCCACCGCCGCCCCGCGCGTCCTCGCGCGGGGCGCGGGCGTGGGGCTGCTCCTCGCGCTCCTCGCCACGGTCGTCTGGTCCGGCAGCTTCGTGGCGACCCGGGACATGGCCGACTCCGTCCCGCCCGTGCAGGCGGTCTTCTGGCGCTGGGTCATCGCCCTCCTCGCCGTCGCCCCGCTCGCGGCCCGCCAGGCATGGCGTCAACGGCACCTGATCCGCCGGCACTTCGGCTACGTCGCGCTCGCCTCGCTCTTCGGCGTCGCCCTCTACAACACCCTCGTGCACCAGGCCGGACTCACCACCTCCGCCTCCAACATGGGCATGATCATGGCCGCGTCCCCGGTGATCATGGCGCTCCTCTCCCGGCTCGGAGGCGAACGCCTCGGCGCCCGCCGCACCGCCGGGATGCTCGTCGCGGCGCTCGGTGTCCTGCTCCTCGTCGGCAAGGGCTCCCTCGCCGCCGACCTCACCACGGGCGACCTGTGGATGTTCGGCGCCGCCCTGTCCTTCGCCTCCTACAGCGCCCTGCTCAGGCGCAAGCCCGCCGAGATCGGCGCCCTGGCCTTCCTCTTCACGACCTTCGTGCTCGGCGCCCTGATGCTGCTCCCGGCGTACGGCGTCAGCCTCGTCGTCCAGGGCGGCTTCGAGCCCGGGCCCGGCACGCTCGGCCCACTGCTCTACGTCGGCGTGTTCTCCTCCGCCGTCGCCTTCTTCGCCTGGAACAAGGCGATCACCCTGATCGGCGCGGCCCGCGCCGGAGTCGTCTACTACCTCCAGCCGGTCTGCGTGGCCCTGCTCTCGTACGCCCTGCTCGGCGAGGATCTCGGCCTCCTGGGAGCGGCCTGCATGGCCCTGATCCTGGGCGGGGTGGCCCTGGCCGGTGCGCGCCCCCGCGGGTGAGCGGTCCGGCCATGACCCCCGGTAGGTTGCGCCCCATGACCGAGTGGGACATCAAGAAGCTCCAGATCCTCCGCACCCTCCGCGACCGCGGCACCGTCACCGCCACGGCGGAGGCGCTGCTCATGACTCCCTCGGCCGTCTCCCAGCAGCTCACCAACCTCGCCAAGCAGCTCGGCGTCCCGCTCCTGGAGGCGCACGGGCGCCGGGTACGGCTCACCGACGCCGCGCATCTCGTGCTCCGCCACGCCGAGGCCGTCTTCGCCCAGCTGGAGCGCGCCGACGCCGAACTCGACGGCTATCTGCGCGGCGAGGCGGGGCAGGTGCGGGTGGCCGCTTTCTCCACGGCCGTCCCCGCGCTCGTCGTCCCCGCCGTGCAGCACCTCAGGACCGCCCACCCCGGCCTCGACGTCCGCGTCCGCGAGGCCGAGGCGGCGGAGGCGTACGAACTGCTCACCGCCGGCGACGTCGACCTGGCGCTCTCCCTCGCCGCCCACGCCCCCTCCGCGCGCGACCCCAAGTACAGCCGCGTCCCGCTCCTCGCCGACCCGCTCGACGTCGCCCTGCCCGCCGGGCATCCGCTCGCCGACGCGCCCGGGCTGCGGCTCGCCGACCTCTCCGCCGAGCCCTGGATCTTCGGCGGCTCCGGCCCCTGGTCCGAGATCACCACCGCCGCCTGCGAAGCCGCCGGGTTCGTGCCCGAGCAGGCCCACAGCGCCGCCGGGTGGACCGCCATCCTCGCCATGGTCGAGGCCGGGATGGGTGTCGCGCTGGTGCCGCGGATGGCCTCCGCCGAGCGCCGCGGCGAGCGGGGGATCGTCATGCGGGTCCTCTCCGCCGACCAGCCGCGCCGCCATGTCGTCGCCGCGGTACGGCGCGGGGCCGAGGAGGGGGCCGCCGTGGCCCGGGTGCTCACCGCGCTCCGGCAGGCGGCCGTCCAGCGCGAGACCGTCCAGTAGCGCCACCGCGTCGATTGTTCAGTACAGCTGAACGTACCTGTCGAAAACATTCGATGGACCGGGCCGCAGCCCAGGCCGCACAGTCGTTCCATGAGCCTCGACGAGAACGCCGTGACCGCCGATCCGCACGCCAACGACGCCGCCCCGTACTCCGGCGGCGACCCGTACGCCGACTACCGCACCGGTGACTTCTCCTTCACCGAGCTGGTCGACCTGGCCGACCGTCGCCTCGGCGCCGGTGTCGTCGCCGCCAACGACGAGTTCTTCGCCGAGCGCGAGAACCTCCTCGTCCGCGAGCGGGCCGTGTTCGACCCGGAGCACTTCGGCCACAAGGGCAAGATCATGGACGGCTGGGAGACCCGCCGCCGCCGCGGCGCCGACGCCGAGAACGTCTTCCCCGCCCCCGAGGACCACGACTGGGCGATCGTCCGCCTCGGCGCTCCCGGCGTGATCCGCGGCATCGTCGTCGACACCGCGCACTTCCGGGGCAACTACCCGCAGCGCGTCTCGATCCAGGCCACCGCCGTCGAAGGCTCTCCCAGCCCCGAGCAGCTGCTCGCCGACGACGTGAAGTGGGAGGAGCTCGTCCCGCCCACCCCCGTCCGCGGCCACGCCGCCAACGGCTTCGAGATCGACGTCGAGCGCCGCTTCACCCACGTACGGGTCTGCCAGCACCCCGACGGCGGCATCGCGCGCCTGCGCGTCCACGGCGAGGTCGTGCCGGACCCCGAGTGGCTGGAGCTGCTCGGCACCCTCGACCTGATCGCCGTGCTCAACGGCGGGGTGTACGAGGACGCGTCGGACAAGTTCTACTCCTCGCCGACGCAGATCATCCTGCCGGGCACCTCCCGCAAGATGGACGACGGCTGGGAGAACCGCCGCCGCCGGGTCCGCGGCACCAACGACTGGGTGCGCTTCCGGCTCGCCGCGCAGGGAGCGGTACGCGCCGTCGAGATCGACACCGCGTACCTCAAGGGCAACTCGGCCGGCTGGATCGCGCTCCAGGGCCGCAACGGCGAGAACGGCGAGTGGTTCGAGATCATCCCGCGGACCCGTCTGCAGCCCGACACCCTGCACCGCTTCAAGCTCCCCGCCCAGGCCGTGGTCACCCACGTCCGCCTCGACGCCTTCCCCGACGGGGGCGTCGCCCGGATGCGCCTGCACGGCGCGCTCACGGAGCAGGGCGCGGCCGATCTGCGTGCCCGCTACGCCGCGCTCGGCGGCTGACGAGCCTCCGCCCGGCGGGCGGCCGCGCGCCGCCGCCCGCCCGCCGAGCGGACCCAAACGGACGAAGGGGCACCTCCGTGGGGGAGGGTGCCCCTTCGTCTTCTCAGCCGCCAGCCGCCAGCCGCCAGCCGCCAGCCGCCAGCCGTCAGCCGTCAGCCGTCAGCCGGCACCGCCGTGCGTGCGCCGCCTACGCGGCGGCCGCGTCGGCCGCCTGCGCCTTCAGCGCGCGCTCCACGCCCGCGCGGCACTCCGTCACCAGACGACGCAGCGCCGGCGCCGGGTCGTTGGCCTCGATCCAGGCGTCCGTCGCGTCCAGCGTCTCCTGCGAGACCTGGACCGCCGGGTAGAGACCGACCACGATCTGCTGGATCATCTCGTGGCTGCGGGTCTCCGAGACGCCCTTGATCGAGGCGAAGTACTTCTCCGTGTACGGGGCGAGCAGCTCACGCTGGTCGGTCTGCACGAAGCCGCCGATCACCGCCTCCTGCACGGCGTTCGCCAGCTTGTCGGACTCGACGACCGACGCCCAGGCCTCCGCCTTCGCCGCCTCGGTCGGGCGGGCCGCCCGCGCGGTCGCCGCGTGCCGCTCGCCCGCCGCCGTGCGGTCCCGCTCCAGCTCGGCCGCGATCTCCGGCTCGTCGAAGACGCCGGTCGCCGCGAGCCGCTGCACGAACGCCCAGCGCAGCTCGGTGTCGACCGCGAGGCCCTCGATCGTCTCGCCGCCCTCCAGAAGCGCCGCGAGGAGGTCCAGCTGCTGCGGCGTGCGGGCCGTCGCGGCGAAGGCGCGCGCCCACGCCAGCTGGTGGTCGCTCGCCGGGTCCGCCGCGCGCAGGTGCGCCAGCGTCGCGTCCGTCCACCGGGCCAGCCCCGCGTCGCGCCACTCCGGTGCCGCGTACAGCTCCAGGGCCGCCTTCACCTGGCCCTGGAGGGACTGCACCACACCGATGTCGCTCTCCTTGGCGATGCCGGAGAGGACCAGGTCCAGATAGGCGCGTGCCGGCAGCTCGCCGTCGCGCGTCATGTCCCAGGCCGACGCCCAGCACAGCGCCCGCGGCAGCGACTCGGCGAAGTCGCCGAGGTGCGCGGTCACGTTCTGCAGCGACACCTCGTCCAGGCGCACCTTGGCGTACGACAGGTCGTCGTCGTTGAGCAGGACGACCGCCGGACGCGGCTTGCCCGCGAGCTGCGGTACGGAGGTCAGCTCCGCCGCCTCGATGTCCAGCTCCAGGCGCTCGGAGCGGACCAGCTTGCCCGCCGCGTCCAGGTCGTAGAAGCCGATCGCGATCCGGTGCGGACGCAGCGTCGACTCGCCCTTGGCGCCCGCGGGCAGGGCCGGAGCCTCCTGCCGGACGGCGAACGAGGTGATGACGCCGCTCTCGTCGGTCTCGATCTCCGGGCGGAGGATGTTGATGCCGGCCGTCTCCAGCCACAGCTTCGACCAGACCTTCAGGTCACGCCCTGAGGTCTCCTCCAGCGCGCCCAGCAGGTCGGTCAGACGCGTGTTGCCGAAGGCGTGTGCCTTGAAGTACGCCTGCACGCCCTTGAAGAACTCGTCCTGGCCGACGTACGCCACCAGCTGCTTGAGGACCGAGGCGCCCTTGGCGTAGGTGATGCCGTCGAAGTTGACCAGCACGTCCTCGAGATCATTGATCTCGGCCATGATCGGGTGCGTGGACGGCAGCTGGTCCTGGCGGTACGCCCAGGTCTTCTCCGCGTTCGCGAACGTCGTCCAGGCGTTCGGCCAGCGGGTGCCCTCCACGGACGCCTGGCAGGCCACCGAGGTGAAGGTCGCGAACGACTCGTTCAGCCACAGGTCGTTCCACCACTCCATGGTGACCAGGTCGCCGAACCACATGTGCGCCAGCTCGTGCAGGATCGTCTCGGCCCGGCGCTCGTACGCCGCGTCCGTCACCTTCGAGCGGAAGACGTACTGGTCGCGGATGGTCACCGCGCCCGCGTTCTCCATCGCGCCGGCGTTGAACTCCGGCACGAAGAGCTGGTCGTACTTGGCGAAGGGGTAGTCGTACGCGAACTTCTCCTGGAACCAGTCGAAGCCCTGGCGCGTGACGTCGAAGATGTGGTCCGCGTCGAGGAACTCGGCCAGCGAGGGACGGCAGTAGATGCCGAGCGGAACGGTCTGGCCGTCCTTCTCGTACGAGGAGTGCACCGAGTGGTACGGGCCGACGATCAGCGCGGTGATGTACGTCGAGATCCGCGGGGTGGGCTCGAAGACCCACACGTCGTCCTTCGGCTCCGGCGTCGGCGAGTTGGAGATCACCGACCAGCCGGCCGGCGCCTTCACGGTGAACTGGAAGGTCGCCTTCAGGTCCGGCTGCTCGAAGGAGGCGAAGACGCGCCGGGCGTCCGGCACCTCGAACTGGGTGTACAGGTAGGCCTGCTCGTCGACCGGGTCGACGAACCGGTGCAGACCCTCGCCCGTGTTGGTGTACGCGCAGTCCGCGACGACCTTGAGTTCGTTGCGGCCCTGGAGCAGATGGGCCAGGGCGATCCGCGAGTCCCGGAAGACGGCGGCGACGTCCAGCGCGTGGCCGTTGAGGACGACCTCGTGCACGGCGGGGGCGACGAGGTCGATGAAGGTCTCCGCGCCGGCCTCGGCGGAATCGAAGCGGACGGTGGTGACGGACCGGTAGGTGCCGCCCTCCTGCGCACCGGAGAGGTCGAGGTCGACCTCGTACGCGTCCACGGTCAGCAGCTTCGCCCGCTGCTGCGCCTCTTCACGGGTCAGGTTTGTGCCAGGCACCCGGTCAACTCCTCGGTTTCGTGATGTTTGGCTCATCCTTCCACGCCGTGCCTCAGCGCCGCATCGCACATTTCCATGGTCCGTCGCCGCTGATCCGGAGCAGTCCCGGACCGGTCAGGGGCGCGCTGACACGGACCTCGCCGATCGCGTCGACGAGGAGTTCCTGGTCCTCCGCGTCGTACTCGGGCTCGCGCGCGGGGGTGTGCCGGTGGACGGTGACGTTCGACGCGCCGTGGTGGGAGAAGTCGAGGACCCCGGGCGGCCCGTCGTAGACGACGAGGTCGTGGGCGTGGCCCTCGATGTGGCTGTCGAAGCGGCGGGCGTGGTCGAGCGGGAGGACGCGCAGGGTCCAGGGGGTGTCCGCGTCGACCCGCAGCGTCAGCGGCCGGTCGGGTGGGACGACGGCGACGGTCCGGGCGCGGACGTCGTCCTCGTAGGCCATGAGCAGGAAGTCCTCGACGCGGCCGTGGGCGTCGCAGGACTCGATGGTGGTGGAGATCGAGTGGTACGACTCGATCTCCAGGAGCGCCCAGCAGCCGGGCGGAAGGGCGGGGTCGCAGCGCACGGTCTCCTTGCCGCGCCCCTGGTGGACGGAGGGCCGGAAGGTCACCGAGAACGGATCGGCCACCGCGCGTACGGGGGTCGCGGGCACGCCGTACCCCTGGTCGCGGACGGGCGAGGGCGGCGGGATGTAGCCGGGGCCCGGGATCGGGGCCGGCGGGGCCTCGACCACGATGCCGAAGTCCGTCGCGAGGCCAGCGAGACCGGAGGCGTACCCCTGCCCCACCGCGCGGAACCTCCACCCGCCCTCCCGCCGGTGGAAGACACCGAGGACGAACGCCGTCTCGGTCGTGGCGTCCCCGGCGACGACGTACGCGACGGGCGCGCACGAGAGGTCGGTGACCCGCATGTCCAGGCCCCGCACCTGTCCGAAGGAGCCGCCGTCCACCGAGGCGGCGACCACCACGCGGTCCACGCCCGGCTCCAGCCGCGCGAGGTTCAGCCACAGCCAGTCCGCGGCCGCGCTGCCCGGCACGCCCGGAGCCGACTTGCCCAGATGCCGTACCGCGCCGGAGGGGTGCGTGGTGTGGTTGTAGAAGACGAGGTCCGCGTCTCCCCGTACCCGTCCGCCGCCGTCGAGCAGCAGCGCGGAGACGTCCACCTCGGGCGCGCCGGGCACGGTCTGCCAGGTGACCGCGACCTGGAGGGCCTGGGTGGGCACCGGGAGGTCGGCACCCATGGGCAGCTGGGTCATGGTCGGATCCTGTCACCCGGAGGCCCGGCTTCGAACGCGTTGTCCGAATTCCGCCGGACCGTGACCGCGGGACGACGGGGCCGGACCGCCGGAGGGGCTGCCCCGTCGGGCCGGGCCGCGAGGGGACGGAGAAGGGGGCGGCCGCCCTCCCGGACGCCGAAGGGGGCGGCCGCCCTCCCGGACGGCCGCCCCCTTCCCGTACGGAACGGCGTCAGCCCTTCAGCTCCGCCGCGACCAGCTCCGCGATCTGCACCGCGTTGAGCGCGGCGCCCTTGCGCAGGTTGTCGTTGGAGAGGAAGAGCGCGAGCCCGTTGTCGACCGTCTCGTCCACCCGGATGCGTCCCACGTACGAGGCGTCCTTGCCGGCCGCCTGGAGCGGGGTCGGGATCTCGGAGAGCTCGACGCCCTCCGCGTCCTTGAGCAGCTCGTAGGCGCGCTCGACGCTGATCGGACGCTCGAAGCGGACGTTGACCTGCAGCGAGTGGCCGGAGAAGACCGGGACGCGCACACAGGTGCCGGAGACCTTCAACCCGGGGATCTCCAGGATCTTGCGGGACTCGTTGCGGAGCTTCTGCTCCTCGTCGGTCTCGAACGTGCCGTCGTCGACGATCGAGCCGGCCAGCGGCACCACGTTGAAGGCGATCGGACGCTTGTAGACGGCGGGCTCGGGGAACTCCACGGCCTCACCGTCGAACGCCAGCTGGTCGGCGGTCTCCGCGACCGCGCACGCCTGGGTGCGCAGCTCGGCGACGCCCGCGACGCCCGAGCCGGAGACGGCCTGGTAGGTCGTGGCGACGAGCGCGGTCAGGCCGGCCTCCTGGTGGAGCGGCTTGAGGACCGGCATCGCGGCCATCGTGGTGCAGTTCGGGTTGGCGATGATGCCCTTGGGGCGGTCCTTGATCGCGTGCGGGTTGACCTCGGAGACCACCAGGGGGACCTCGGGGTCGCGGCGCCAGGCGGAGGAGTTGTCGATCACGACGGCGCCCTGCGAGGCGACCTTCTCGGCGAGCGCCTTGGAGGTCGCGCCGCCTGCGGAGAACAGGACGATGTCCAGGCCCGTGTAGTCGGCGGTGGAGGCGTCCTCGACCGTGACCCCGTCGACTACGGTGCCGGCGGAGCGGGCGGAGGCGAAGAGCCGCAGCTCGTCGACAGGGAACTTCCGCTCGGCCAGGATGGCGCGCATGACTGTGCCGACCTGACCGGTGGCTCCGACGATTCCGACCTTCACGGGGACTCCTCCGTACGTTTGTGCAGGCTGCTGCCGTCCATGATGCGTATGTCCCTGCCCGCCTTGTCCAATCCATTGTCCGAGGACCGGGACGGGTGAGGTGACCGACACGACACGCGGACGGAGACGGGGAAGGGGCGGGCACCGGTTCCGGTGCCCGCCCCTCACTCGTACAGCGGTGTTACGGGGTGACCTTGCCGATCACGACGCTGCCGGCGCCCGCGGCGGTGCCGCGCGCGTTCAGCAGCTGGACCTCGCCGAAGAACTGCCGGCCCTCGGGCGCGGCACCGGCGACCAGCACCTCGGCGGCGACCTTGGCGGTCGCGCCGCTGGCCAGCGGGTAGCTCTTGGACGCGTCGACCTGGACGCTGCCGAGCGCGGCCGAGTAGTACACGTCCTTGTAGTCGAAGGTCGTACCGCCCTCGGCCTGCACCGAGTAACCGTCGATCACGATGGTGTAGGTACCGGCGGCCGGCTTGACCAGCGAGACGGCCTCCTCCGAGTCGCCGTCGGCGGCCTGACCCACCTGGACGCCGTCGCGCAGGACCGTGAGGTCCAGGTCGGCGGCCTTGTCCGAGGTGTTGCCGATCGCCACGTCCAGCCGCTCGACGCCCTCACCGATGGTGACGGTCTTGATCTGCTGCTCGTGGTGCTTGATCGTCGGCGTCTCGACCTTGGCCGAGCCCAGCGAGCCGCCCTTCAGCTTGCCGTCGATGCCGGCGAAGGTGTTGGTGACGGTCCACTCGACGGCGGCCGGCGTGCCGACCTTCGCCTCGGGAACGGTCTGGACGGCCGGGTCGAAGTCGGCGCCCAGCACCGAGACGTCCAGCTTGAACGGGTTGTCCAGGTCGGGCGAGGTGCGGCGCGCCTCGACCTCGATCTCCCAGACGCCCGGCGTCGGGTTGGCGTACGAACGCAGGTCCGCACGGCAGCCGTTGCCCGGGTTGTAGTGCGGGTAGCACACGTTGGACGCGGTGGACTCGAAGGCCACGCCGTACGGGTGGATCGAGATGAACCGGGTCTGGCTCTTCTCCTTCAGACCGCCGAGGGCGACCTCGAGGGTCTTGGCGCCCTCCGGCACGGTGACGAAGTACGACTTGTGGCTGTTGCGCTGGACCGAGCCGGACGCGGAGAAGCCGTAGCCGGGCGCGGTCAGGTCGCTCGCGACGACCGAGGTGGCGAGGATCTGCTTGTCCACGCCCTCGGTGCGGTCGTCGTCCGCCTCCAGGATCACGCTGTGCACGCCGGCCGAGGCCGGCCGGGCCTGGATCTTGACGGTGACCGGCTGGTTCAGCGGCAGGTCGACCTCGTCGTCGCCGAGGATCCGGAAGGTGCCGTCGTTGTTCTTCAGCTCCAGCTCGTGCTCGATGGCCCGGTTCGGGCCGGTCGTGCGCGTGATGGTGACGTCGTAGACCTTCTTCTGGCCGACCTTGAGGCCGCCCTCACGGTCGTACACACCGGTGCCGGTGTGCGGGGCCGGGAAGATCGCGGTGTCGACCGGAGCCTCGACCTTGTACTCGTGCGCCGTGGCGCCGTCCTTGATCGACTCCCAGGCGTCGTTGATGTCGATCAGACCCGAGCCCTGCTCGTGGGCCGCGACACCGGAGATCCGGTCGGCGGTCGAGGTGAGCGCGGTGCGCAGGGTGAGCGGCGAGAGCTCGATGCGCTTCTGCTTCGCGGCGGAGAGCAGCAGCGCGCTCGCGCCCGCGACCTGCGGGGAGGACATCGAGGTGCCGTTGAGCATCCCGTAGCCGGCGGGCAGCGCGTAGCCGGACTCGGGCACGCCGGCGCCGGCCTGCCAGGTCGGGATGGTGTTCACGGCCGAGCCCGGACCGGTGATGGTCGGGGTGAAGCCGCCGTCCTCACGCGGACCGCGCGAGGAGAAGGGGAACATCGCGTACGACTTGGTGACGGCCGAGCCGTAGTTGGCGGCCCAGGTCGACTTGGAGATCGCCGCGCCGACCGAGATGACCTTGTCGGCCAGGCCGGGGTCGCCGATCGTGTTGATGCCCGGACCGGAGTTGCCGGCCGAGATCACCAGCTGCACGCCGTACTGGTCGATCAGACGGGTGTAGAGGCGGGCGCGGACGTTGTCGCCGTCGTTCTGCGCGGGCAGACCGCCGATCGACATGTTGACGATGTCGACGCCGCGGTTGACGACGAGGTCCGTCATGCCCTCGGTGAGAGCGGTGTTGGTGCAGCCGCCGGTCCAGGTGCAGGCGCGCGAGGAGACGATCTTCGCGCCGGGCGCCGCGCCGTTCATACGGCCGCCGAAGAGGCCCTTGGCCGCGGTGATGCCGGCGACGTGCGTGCCGTGCGAGGACTCGACGACGCCGATGTTGACGAAGTCGGCCTTCTTGCCGACCCAGGTCCCGCCGAGCGGGTCCATCGCCACGTCCTTGCGGATCTCGACGACGAACGGCGTCTTCTCGACGACCTCGGTGGCCGGGTTGTCGGTACCGAAGTAGCCGACCTGGTGCCCGTCCTTGTACGGCTTCATCGGCGCGTTGTCCGTGAAGTCGTTGTTCTGGTCGGTGTCGACGCGGACGGTGCCGGCGGCCGGGTCGTACAGCATGCCGAAGAGGTCGGCCGTGTCGCCGTCGCGGTTGATGTCACCGGCCGGGTCGCCGCCCGCGGTGATCGCCTCGTTGAAGCGGCTGAACTGGTAGGAGCCCTCGGGCGCCTTCCAGGACTGCGAGGAGGCGGAGAAGACCGGGCCCGCGACCGGGGTGATCTGGGCGCGCCAGGTGGCGTCGCCCTCGGTCAGCGGGTCGGTGGCGGTGACCCAGTCGACGATCTTGCGCTCGCCGGTGGTGGTCTTCTGCAGCGCCGGGTGACCGAGGTCGACACCGGAGTCGAGGATGCCGATGGTCACACCGCGGCCGTCGGCCCGGGGGTTGTCCTCGACGAACTCGACGGCGCCCGTCTCGTGGGACGGGTTGTACGGGTTCTTCGCCGGGGTGTTCCTGCCCGGGGCCGGGTACGTCTGCGTGACGGTCGTGCCCTCGACGGCACCGGTGGTGCCCGAGTCCGGGGTCGGGTCGTCCAGCTTGATCTCGGCCTGGAGGTCGATCGACTGGACGGAGGAGAGCTTGGTGGCCGCCGCGATGGCGGCCTCCGCCTTGGCGGTCGGCAGGGTCGCGCGGACGTAGCCGAGCTTGTCGTTCTGCTTGCCCACCGAGGCGCCCTGGACGGCGTCGAGCTGGCCGGCGACCTGCTCGGTGGAGCCGGGGGCGGTGGCGACGAGGATCGTGACGTTCTTCTCGCCGGCGGCCTCGGCCTCGGTGAGGCGCTGGGCGTCCGTCGGGCCGAGCTTGTCGGCGGAGTCGGAGGACTTGACCGGAGGGATGGTCGCCGGGTCTTCGGCGGCCAGGACCGGAGCGGCACCGGCCGCGACGAGCGCGGTCACGAGTCCGGCGGCCGCCGCGATGCGGGCGGCCCGTCTGTGTCCGGGGGTCGAGCGCCCGGGTATGGAGCTCTGAGATTCGGGGGTGGTCATTTACATCCCTGTTTGTGAAAGAAGAGGGTCCGGATTTCGGTACCGGATGACCGCTCAGCCTTTCGCAAGTGACAGGGGTTTGTGGAGAGTTGTCAGGTGGCGGGATGTGCTGATGGCGCACATCCGCCACCGCGCGGCGTACGCCATCGGGAATGAATCGCCCTCAAGCGGGGCGAGTTGGCCGGTCGGTTAGTTTTCCTTTGTACGAGCGTAGTGACGCGAGGCCTTGGCCCGGTTGCCGCAGACCGCCATCGAGCACCAGCGGCGGGTGCCGTTCCGTGAGGTGTCGAAGAAGTGCAGGATGCACGCCTCGTGGGCGCAGGACCGGATCCGGTCCGGTGCGGTCCGCAGCAGGTCGAGATAGTCGCGGGCCGCCGTCCAGCCCGGGCCCCAGGCGGCGTCCGCGAACTCGGGCAGCTCGCCCGGGCCCTCGGCGGTGAGGGTGGCGCGGATGCGGCCGTGGCCCAGCACGGCGTCGACGCGGGCGGTCGCGGCGGGGTCGCCGGGCCGGTCGACGAGGCCCGCGAGGGCGTCGCGGGCGGCGAGCGTGTGGCGGAGCGTCGCCGCGTCGGCGGCGAAGCGTCCGTCGAGTGCGTTGGCCCGGAGCCAGACGGCAAGTCCCCCGGTGTCCGTGAGCAGATCCTGGCGCGCGCCGTCCAGCATCCAGCGGGTGTTGAGCAGGTCGAGGGAGACGGGTTCACCGACCAGGGGGCGAGGGTCGGAAACGGTCATGGCGGACATCCTCCTCGTAGAACTAACCCCTCAAGGTTACGTGACTGGTTGCACAGTCGCTTTCTAACCTCTAATGTCTATCTCAGAGGTTAGTACTCGCCATGTCGAGAGGGGAACCGCCATGTCGGCGATCGGAACGCTGGTCACCAACCACATCGGGCTCAACGTCACGGACCTGGAGCGCTCGCTCGACTTCTACGGGAACGTGCTGGGCTTCGAGGTGCTCGGCGAGGGCAAGGAGGACGGGCGGCGGTACGCCTTCCTCGGCCAGGGGGGCAAGCTCGTCGTCACGCTCTGGCAGCAGGCGGAGGGCGGATACGACTCCGGGCGCGCGGGTCTGCACCACCTCGCCTTCGAGGCCGAGTCGATCGAGCGGGTCAAGGCGGCCGAGGCGGCCCTGAAGGAGCGGGGCACCGAGTTCGCCTACGAGGGCGTCGTCCCCCACTCCGAGGGCGGCTCCTCGGGCGGCATCTTCTTCCACGACCCGGACGGCACCCGCCTGGAGATCTTCGCCCCCACGGGAGCGGAAGGCACGGAAGCCCCCACCGAGGGTGCCCCGACCTGCGGCTTCTTCTAGCAGGCCCCCGTTGTGAACGCGCTGCCCGCGCCGGGGCCCGCACCCCGGGCCCCGGCGCGGGCGCCACACGAAAGGCCCCGATCATGGATCCGTACAACCCGGGCTCCCGCGCCATCCAGGAACGCGTCGGGGTCACCGGCATCGCCGACCACATCGGCCGCTCCATCAGCGACGGCATCCGCCCCGTCGCCGCGGCCTTCCTCGAACTCCAGCCCATGCTCGTGCTCGCCGCGGCGGATGCCGACGGGCAGCTCTGGAGCACCCTGCTCACCGGCACCCCGGGCTTCGCCAGGGCGACCGGCCCGCACACGATCTCCGTGGCCGCCCCGCCCCCCGCCCCCGGCCCCACCCCCGTCGGGACGATCGCCCTGGACCCCCGTACCCGCCGCCGTATGCGCCTCAACGGCGTCGCCCGCCCCAGCCCGCGCGGCTTCACCGTCGAGGCGGAGCAGGTCTTCTCCAACTGCCCGAAGTACCTCCAGAAGCGCGAGCTGTACGCGCCGGATCCCGCCAACCCGCCCGGAGACCCGCTCCACGGCACCGCACTCACCCCCGCCCAGGAGCGGTTCGTACGGGCCGCCGACACCTTCTTCATCGCGACCACCGCCCCCGACGGCGTGGACGCGAGCCATCGCGGCGGCAACCCCGGCTTCGTCCGGGTCGACGCGCCCACCGAGCTGAGCTGGCGGGACTATCCCGGCAACGCCATGTTCCTGACGCTCGGCAACCTCGAGTCCGACGACCGAGCCGGGCTCCTCTTCGTCGACTGGCGGACCGGCACCACGCTCCAGCTCTCCGGCACGGCCCACACCGACTACGGCCCCGACGACGTCCGCGTCAACCGGTTCCACGTCCGGCGGACCGTCGAGATCCCGTCCGCGAGCCCGCTGCGCTGGTCGGAGCCGGAGTACTCGCCCGCCAACCCGCCCCTTCCCCAGGACCCCGCATGACCACAGCCACCCCCGCCCGGCCCCGCCCCTGAGCTCGCGGGCGCCCGGGCGACCGGGCGGACATACCCCGTGCACTGGTTCTAACCTCGGCTCATGAAACAGGAGTTGAGGGTGGCGGCCTACGCCGTGTGTGTCCGTGACGACGAGATACTCCTCGCCCGCTGGGTGAACAGCGTCGGGGAGCGGCGGTGGACCCTGCCGGGCGGCGGGATGGACCACGGCGAGGAGCCGGTCGACACCGTCGTCCGCGAGGTCGAGGAGGAGACGGGATACCTCACCGAGCCGGTCGCCCTCCTCGGCATCGACTCCATCCGGCGAGGCTGGATCCGCCGGTTCGCAGGGCCCGGCGACTTCCACGGCCTGCGGATCATCTACGAGAGCCGGATCACCGGAGGCTCCCTGCGCAACGAGACCGGCGGCTCCACCGACCTCGCCGCCTGGCATCCGCTCGCTTCCGTCCAGGACCTCACCCGTGTCGAGCTGGTCGACATCGGGGTGCAGTTGTGGCGCGATCGACCGCCCGTCGGCCGGTCCAGCCTCGCCGATCCCGGAAACGGCTGAATTCCGCTCAACCACCGCGGCCCGCTCAACCGCCCCGCCCCCCGCCGGGTCCCCTCCCGTGACCGCAGGACGCCACACGACACCAGGGGGAACCCGCATGACATCCGTACGCGCCGCCCGCACCGTCCTCGCCGCCACCGCCGTGGCCGCCCTCACCGCCGGAGCGCTCGCCGCGCCCGCCGTCGCGGCCACCGCGCCGAAGAAGCCCGACCACACCGCGACCCAGCGGGCCCTCGACGCGGCCGTCGAGGAGGGCGTGCCGGGCGCCGTGGCCCAGGCCCGGACCGGTCGCGGCTCCTGGACCGGAACCGCCGGCGAGCGCGGGGGCGAGGACCGCTACCGGGTCGGCTCCATCACCAAGACCTTCGTGGCGACCGTCCTGCTCCAGCTCCAGGCCGAGGGACGGCTCGACCTCGACGACCCCGTCGAGAAGTGGCTGCCGGGCGTGGTCCGTGGCAACGGCCACGACGGCCGCACGGTCACCGTCCGCCAGCTCCTCAACCACACCAGCGGCATCTACGACGTCACCTCCGACCCCGGTTTCCAGCAGAAGGTCTTCGGCCCGGACTTCCTGAACAACCGCTACGACACCTGGACCCCCGAGCAGCTCGTCGCGGTCGCCATGACCCACGCGCCGGACTTCGCCCCCGGTACCGACTGGAGCTACTCCAACACCAACTACGTCCTCGCGGGCATGGTGATCGAGAAGGCGACCGGCCGCCCGTACGGCAAGGAGGTCGAGCGGCGGATCGTCAAGCCCCTGAAGCTGCGCGCCACCAGCGTGCCCGGCACCACCGCGACGATGCCGGAGCCGAGTTCACGGGCGTACTCGAAGCTGTCCCAGGACCCGGACTCGACGACGGTGTACGACGTCACCGAGCTGAACCCGTCCCTCGCCCACGCGGCGGGCGAGATGATCTCCGACTCCAACGATCTGCAGACCTTCTACCGGGCCCTGCTCAAGGGGAAGTTGCTGCCGAGGGCCGAGATGCGCGAGATGACGCGCGCCGTTCCGGTCGGCGCCGAGGCGCCGGAGCTCTCCTACGGCCTCGGGCTGATGCGGGCCAAGCTCAGCTGCGGCAAGGAGGTATGGGGTCACGGCGGAGGCATCCACGGCTCGTCCTCGCAGGCCGTCGCCACCCGCGACGGCCGCCACTCGCTCGCCATGAACTTCAACGCCGACTGGGCGGGGGACAGCCAGACCGTCGTCGAGGCCGAGTTCTGCGGCCGGGACTGACACTCAGCGGGGCAGGACGACGACGTAAGCCGCGGGCTGCCGGTCCGTCGCGGCCATCAGGGCCGTACGGACCACGGTGGCCTGCTGGTCCATCGCCTCGCGCAGCTTGCGCGGGGTGATGTGGACGACCGTGATGCCGAGCCGCTCCAGGTGCTCGCGCTTACGGGTGTACTCCGACCAGAGCGCGTCGTCGTCCTGCCGGGGCGCCCGGGTGTCCAGCTCCACCGCCACCGCCTGGTCCGGCCAGTAGGCGTCCAGACCGCCGAGGTGCGGACCGCCGGGCAGCCGCAGATCCACGTTCCACAGCGGGTCGGGCAGGCCGAACTCCCGCACCATCTCGTAGAGCCGCTCCTCCGCGAAGCTCCGGCCCTCCGCGAGCAGCGAGTCGACGGCGTCCACCACGTGCGGCCGGTTGAGCAGCCGCGCCCGGTTCAACTCCCGTACCACAGCACCGGGTTCGCAGTGACCGCCGCGCACGGCCTCGGTGAGCAGCCGGCGCACCACCCCCGCGTCGGTCAGAGCGGACACCGCGTCGGCGAGCGCGCGGGCGACCGGCGCGACGGGCACACCGGCGATGTCCAGCGGCTCGGGCGACTCCGGGGCGCGCACCACCCGCACCCAGCCGGTGGAGCGCAGCCTGCGGGTGCGCGGGACGAGCACGTCGATACGGTCCACCGCGGTCAGCGGGGGAGCGGAGGAGAAGCGGTGCAGGGCGAGCGCGGCCAGACCGGTGATCATCGCCTCCGGGCCCTGGCCGGCCGCCCCGGCGCCGGGGCGCGCGGCGTGGAGCAGCGCGGCCCTCAGCCGGTCCTCGCTGGTGGGCTGCCCGGGGCCGAGCAGGAAGACGCCGGGCAGGATCTGCTGCCACTCGCCGCCCGGCCGGCAGTGCGCGGCGATGTCGGCGCCGGAGAGCCCCTGGTCGCGCAACTGGGAGGTGGACGCGACGCGTTGGCGCTCGTCGGTCAGGGAGGGGAGGGGGAGGGGCCGGGGGGTGATGGGGGTGTTGTGGTTCATGCCGGGGGTCTTCCGCTCCCCGGGCCCCCGCTAACCGCTGTTACACGCGCGTCGCCAAACCGGGACATCCTCGTCCTAAAGTACGCACGTTCGACTGCCGACAATGCACGACCACCACCTCCCGCACATGCCGGAGCGCGGCGCCCCCACGAGGGCGCCGCGCTCCGGGGGCCGTGCGGGTTACAGGCCGCCGTCGCAGGCCTGCGCGCGCAGTGCGCGCGCCAGGTCGTCGCGGCCCTCCAGGACCAGGCGGCGCAGTGCCGGCGCGGCCGACTCATGGGCGGCGAGCCACGCGTCCGTCGCGGCCAGGGCCCCCTCGCCGTGGAGCGCCGGGAACAGCCCCCGCACCACGTCCATACCGATCTGGATCGAACGGTCCGCCCACACCCGCTCCACGGCGGCGAAGTACTTCTCCGCGTACGGCGCGATCAGCTCCCGCTGCGACGGCTGGACGAAGCCCGCGATGGTCGCCTCCACCAGCGCGTTCGACAGCGCGTCCGACTCGACGACCTGCGCCCAGGCCTGGGCCTTGACCGCCGCCGACGGCCTGGCGGCCAGACAGCGAACCTGGTGGCGCTTGCCGGTCGCCGTGTCGTCGAGGGCCAGCTCCTCGGCGATCCGGGCCTCGTCCGCCCGGCCGTGCGCGGCGAGCGGCTCCAGGAACGCCCAGCGCAGCTCCTGCTCGACGTCCAGACCGTCGATCTTCGCCGTGCCGTCGAGGAGACCCTCCAGGAGCTGGAAGTCCGCCTCCGAGGCGGCGGACGCGGCGAAGAACCGCGCCCAGGTCAGCTGGTGCTCACTGCCCGGAGCGGCGAGCCGCAGCTCCCGCAGCCCGCCCTCGGCGAGCAGCCGGCCGCCCTCCGCGCGCCACTCGGGCGCCGCGAAGTTCGTGACCGCCGAGCGCGCCCAGGCGTGGACCATCTGGAGGACGCCGATGTCCGTCTCCCGGCCCGCGAAGCCGAGGGCCACCGCCACGAAGTCCCGGGCCGGCATCAGGCCGTCGCGCGTCAGGTTCCACAGCGCCGACCAGCACAGCGCCCGCGCCAGCGGATCCGTGATGTCGCCCAGGTGCGCCCGCAGGGTCGCGAGCGAGCCCTCGTCGAACCGGACCTTGCAGTAGGTGAGGTCGTCGTCGTTGACGAGGACCAGGTCCGGCCGCTCCGTCCCCGCGAGCTCGGCCACGACCGTCCGCGCGCCGACGACGTCGGCCTCGGCCCGCGCGTACCGCACGAGCTCGCCCTCCGCCGAGAGCCGGTAGAGCCCCACGGCCGCCCGGTGCGGGCGCAGCTCGTCGCCGGCCTGGACGACGGCCAGCTCGGTGATCCGGCCCTCCGCGTCGTACGTCACCTCCGGCGCCAGTGTGTTGACGCCCGAGGTCTGGAGCCAGGAGCGCGACCAGCCCTTCATGTCGCGCCCGGAGGTCTCCTCCAGCACGGACAGCAGGTCGGTCAGGCGCGTGTTCCCGTACGCGTGGCGCTTGAAGTAGCGCCGCGCGCCCTCGAGGAACGCGTCCCGGCCCGCGTACGCCACGAGCTGCTTCAGGACGGAGGCGCCCTTGGCGTACGTGATGCCGTCGAAGTTCAGCTTGGCGTCCTCCAGGTCACGGATGTCGGCCGTGATCGGGTGGGTGGACGGCAGCTGGTCGGCGCGGTACGCCCAGGACTTGCGGTTGTTGGCGAAGGTCACCCAGCTGTTGGTGAAGCGGGTCGCCTCGGCCAGCGAGAAGGAGCCCATGAAGTCGGCGAAGGACTCCTTCAGCCAGAGGTCGTCCCACCACACCATGGTGACGAGGTCGCCGAACCACATGTGCGCCATCTCGTGCAGGATCACGTTCGCCCGGCGCTCGTAGGCGGCCTGGGTGACCTTGCCCCGGTAGATGTACTCCTCGCGGAAGGTCACCATGCCCGGGTTCTCCATCGCGCCGAGGTTGTACTCGGGGACGAAGGCCTGGTCGTACTTCCCGAAGGGGTACGGGTAGTCGAAGTTGTCGTGGAAGAAGTCGAACCCCTGCTTGGTGATCAGGAAGACGTCGTCCGCGTCGAAGTGCCTGGCGAGCCCCTTGCGGCACATCGCGCCGAGCGGGATCTCCAGCTCGGACCCGTCGGCCAGCGTGCGCCGGTAGGTGTCCGTCACGTAGTGGTACGGCCCCGCGACGACGCAGGTGATGTACGTCGAGATCGGAGCCGTCTCCGCGAAGCGCCACACGCCCTGCGCGTCCCGCTCCCCGGCGCCGTTGCTCCACACCGTCCAGCCCTCGGGCGCCGTCACGGAGAACAGGTGGGGGGCCTTCAGGTCGGGCTGCTCGAAGGTGGCGTACACCCGGCGGGCGTCGGCCGGCTCGTACTGCGTGTAGAGGTAGACCTCGCCGTCCTCCGGGTCGACGAAGCGGTGCATGCCCTCGCCCGTCCGGCTGTAGGCGCACTGGGCGTCGACCACGAGCACGTTCTCGTCGGCCAGGCCGTCCAGGGCGATCCGCGCGCCGTCGAAGACGGCGGCCGGGTCGAGCGGGCGGCCGTTCAGCTCGACCGAGGTGACGGCAGGCGCGATCAGGTCGACGAAGGTGGATGTGCCCGTACCCGTACGACGGAACCGGATGGTCGTCACCGAGCGGAAGGTGCGGACCTCCTCGCCGGACTCCCCGACCGCCGAGCGCAGGTCCAGGGCGACCTCGTACCCGTCGACGGACAACAGCGCGGCCCGCTCGCGGGCCTCGTCGCGGGACAGATTCTCTCCGGGCACGGTCACTCCTTCGTGGCTCGTTCGAAACAGCACCGATCCTCCCATGTGGAGCTGACACCCGACACGCGGGAATGCCTTCACCGGCCGGGGGTGTTCCTCCTCCGGCGCATGGACATCCGTCCGCATAGACATCCGTCCGCATAGACGTCCGTTCCTGAGGAGTGACATGTCCGAGAGCAGGACCACCGCCGACTTCTGGTTCGACCCGCTGTGCCCCTGGGCCTGGATGACCTCCCGCTGGATGCTGGAGGTGGAGAAGGTCCGTCCGGTCGACGTCCGGTGGAAGGTGATGAGCCTGGCCGTCCTCAACGAGGACAAGCTGGACGAGCTTCCGGCCGAGTACCGCGACATGCTGGAGACCAAGGCATGGGGCCCGGTCCGCGTGGTCATAGCCGCCCAGCAGCAGCACGGCGACGAGGTCGTCGGCAAGCTCTACACCGCGCTCGGCACCCGCTTCCACAACAACGGCGAGGGCCCGACGCGCGAGGCGATCGCGGCGGCCCTCGCGGACGTCGGCCTGCCGGCCGACCTCGCGGACTACGCCGACAAGGACACGTACGACACCGAGCTGCGCGCCTCCCACAAGGAGGGCATCGAGAAGGTCGGCCAGGACGTCGGCACGCCGGTCATCTCCGTCCCGGGCGCCGACGGCGACGAGGTCGCCTTCTTCGGCCCGGTCGTCACCCCGACCCCGCGCGGCGAGGCGGCGGCCCGGCTCTGGGACGGCACGCTGCTCGTGGCGGCGACGCCCGGCTTCTACGAGATCAAGCGCACGCGGACGGCGGCGCCGAGCTTCGAGTAGGACGGCCGTCCGTACGGGCGGGCCCCCGCGGTTCACGTCACCGCGGGGGCCCGCCCTTCTTCCGCCTGCCCGGTGAAGGTTGAGAAGACGATCACGAGCAGGACGTTCCTCAGATGCCGATGAGCGGGGTGCGTCCCTTGGCGTCCGTGTAGCGCTTCTGCACGTCCTGCCAGTTGACGACCTGCCACATGGCCTCGATGAAGTCCACCTTCTGGTTCTTGTACTGCAGGTAGAAGGCGTGCTCCCAGGCGTCGAAGACGAGGACCGGGACCGAGCCCTGGCCGACGTTGCCCTGGTGGTCGTAGACCTGCTCGACGATCAGCCTGCCGCTGATCGGCTCGTACGCGAGGACACCCCAGCCGGAGCCCTGGGTGGTCGCGGAGGCCTTGGTCAGCTGGGCCTTGAACTTGGCGAAGGAGCCGAAGGACTCGGTGATCGCGTCGGCGAGGTCGCCCACGCCGTCGGCCGCGAGCGGCTCGCCGCCGCCGCCGTCCTTCGGGCTGTTCATGTTGTTCCAGTAGATCGAATGCAGGATGTGGCCGGAGAGGTGGAACGCGAGGTTCTTCTCCAGGCCGTTGATCGAGCCCCACTGGTCCTTGTCGCGCGCCTCTTCCAGCTGCTCAAGGGTGTCGTTGGCGCCCTTGACGTACGCGGCGTGGTGCTTGTCGTGGTGCAGCTCGATGATCTGGGGGTTGATCACCGGCTCCAGAGCCGCGTAGTCGTACGGCAGTTCCGGAAGGGTGTAGATCGCCATGTGCCGAGCCTCTCGCTGCTTCTGAGTTATTGCAACCTCTATGCAAGTGCAGGCTAGCAGCAGGTGTGTCCGAAGTTGATCAGTCCTCGGTCCTAGGACCCGTGGCGCTGCGGGCCCGGGGAACGCGGAACGCCCGGACCGCGGGGGAGCGGTCCGGGCGTTCCGGAGAAAGGGGAGACGGGAGGCGGTGTCAGGCGTCCTGGCGCGCCGCGCCCGTCTTCTGGCGGACGAGTCCGATGACGGCCAGCAGCACGGTCATGGCGCCCGTCGCGTACAGCTGCACGCGGGTGCCCTCCTCGCGGGCCATCAGGAAGAAGATCACCGCCATGCCGGCCAGCGCCACCCACGTGAGGTAGGGGAAGGCCCACATCCGGACGACCAGCTTCTCGGGCTCCTCCCGCTCCATGCGGCGGCGCAGCACCAGCTGCGAGGCCGCGATGAAGATCCAGACGACCAGGATCACGCCGCCGATCATGTTCAGCAGCCACGGGAAGATCGTCTCGGGGGACCAGTAGTTGAGGCCCACGCAGACGAAGCCGAAGAAGCAGGACGCGAGGACGGCGAAGCGCGGCACACCGCTGGAGACCGCGCCGAGGACCTTCGGGCCGAGGCCCCGCTTGACCAGGGAGAAGGCGATGCGGGAGGACCCGTAGATGTTCGCGTTCATCGCGGACAGCAGGGCGATGAGCACCACGACGTTCATGATCTGGCCGGCGCCCGGGATGCCCAGCTGGTCGAGCGCGGCGACGTACGGGCCCTTCTCGGCGACCGCCTTGTCGTTCCACGGGACCAGCGTGACGATGACCGCCATCGAGCCGATGTAGAAGAGCGAGATGCGCCACATCGCGGTGCGCACGGCCTTGGCGACGCCCTTGACGGGGTCCTCGGACTCGGCGGCGGCGATGGTGACCGTCTCCATGCCTCCGTACGAGAACACCGAGGCGAGCAGGCCGATGACCAGGCCCTCGCTGCCGTTCGGCAGGAGTCCGCCCTCGCCGAAGAGGTTGGCCGTGCCGGGGGAGTCCGTGCCCGGCAGCACGCCCAGGATCGCGAGCACACCGAGGCCGAGGAAGAGCGTGATCGCACCGACCTTGAGGGCGGCGAACCAGAACTCGAACTCGCCGAAGTTCTTCACGGCCGCCAGGTTGGCGCCGCAGAAGAGCAGCATGAAGAGCGCGACCCAGGCCCACTCGGGCGTGCCGGGCAGCCAGCCGGTGACGATCTTCGCCGCGCCGATGCCCTCCAGACCGACGGCGACGCTGAGCAGCACCCAGAACGACCAGCCGGCGGTGAACCCGGCCCAGGAGCCGAAGGCCCGCTCCGCGTGGGAGGAGAACGATCCGGAGGACGGGTACGCGGCCGACATCTCGCCCAGCATGCGCATCACCAGCATGACGAGCAGGCCGGACAGCGTGTAGGCGAGGACGATGGACGGGCCGGCGGCGGCGATGCCGGCGCCGGAGCCGACGAAGAGGCCGGCGCCGATGACGCCGCCGAGGGCGATCATCGAGAGGTGACGCTGCTTGAGCCCGTGCGAGAGCGTCGCCGAGTCGTCCTTGCGGTCGACGGGCGCGGGCGCGGTGGTCCGGGACATGAACCAGCCCTGTTCGGGGAGGAGGCGGGGGACGCGCCACAGTCTGTGGGTGCGTACCGCTGACAGGGAACGCATGTCCGCTATACGGTCACGAGCTTCACGCAACGTGAAGATCTCGTGTCTTCTCGTACGCGCCGGTAGGGCCCGCCGCGCGTTGCCGTGACCTCGGGCGCCGGGGCGCCGCCCGCCGCCGCTCGTTCCCGCGCGCCTAGGACGCCTGGGCGCGCGCCCGGCCCCGCGCGCGTCAGCGCCGCCGGTCCCGCAGCTCCCGCAGACCGGCCACCAGCAGTACGGCCCCGGTGGCCGCGCCCGACCACAGCACCTGCGGCCGCGCCCCCTCGTCGGTCAGCATCAGCCCCAGGACCGCCGCCATCGCGGCCAGCACGGTCCAGGTGAGCCAGGGGAAGCCCCACATCCTCAGCGTCAGCAGCTCGGGCGCCTCGCGCTCGATCCGGCGGCGCAGCCGCAGCTGCGAGACCGCGATCAGCCCCCAGACGAAGAGGAGTACCGCACCGACCGCGTTGAGCATGTAGAGGAAGACGGAATCCGGCCACTTCAGATTGAGCAGGACCGAGACGAAGCCGAAGGCCACCGAGGCGAGCACCGCCCGGCGCGGCACCCCTCCGCCCGAGACCCTGAGCAGCCCCCTGGGCGCCTCGCCGCGCTCGGCGAGCGAGAAGACCATCCGTGAGGAGCCGTACAGGTTCGCGTTGAGCGCCGAGAGCAGCGCCACGAAGACCACGATGTTCATGATCTGGCCGGCCGAGGGCACCCCGATCGCGTCCAGCACCGCGACGTACGGCGACCGGCCCGGCCGCATCGAGGTCCAGGGCAGCAGGGTCACGATGACCAGCATCGAGCCGACGTAGAAGAAGAGGATCCGCCACACGGCGCTGCGCACCGCCCGCGCCACGTTGCGCGCCGGATCGTCCGACTCGGCGGCCGCGATCGTGACGACCTCCAGGCCGCCGAAGGCGAAGACCACGGCGA
Organism: Streptomyces sp. NPDC013317; assembly: GCF_055563155.1. Classification (NCBI taxonomy): domain Bacteria; kingdom Bacillati; phylum Actinomycetota; class Actinomycetes; order Kitasatosporales; family Streptomycetaceae; genus Streptomyces; species Streptomyces sp. NPDC013317. The sequence continues at coordinate 111,347 of NZ_JBVHDX010000013.1, read as the reverse complement.
GGACACCGGAGATCACGCCACCCCAGCCGTTCGGCAGGAAGCCGCCGTCGCCGGTCAGATGGGCCGCGCCGACCGGGTCCGTGTCGGGCAGCCACCCGACGATCGCCAGCGTCCCGAGGGCCAGGAAGAGGACGATCGCGCCGACCTTGAGCGCGGCGAACCAGAACTCGAACTCGCCGAAGTTCTTCACCGCCGCCAGGTTGGCGACGGTGAAGACGATCATGAAGATCAGTACCCAGCCCCACTGCGGGACGCCCGGCACCCAGCCGTGGGCGATCTGCGCCGCGCCCGTCGCCTCCACGGCGAGGACGACGACCAGCAGGAACCAGTACAGCCAGCCCACCGAGAAGCCCGCCCAGCGGCCCAGCGCCCGCTCCGCGTGGACCGAGAAGGCGCCCGAGGCCGGCATCGCCGCCGACATCTCGCCGAGCATCCGCATGACGAGCATCGCGAGCGTGCCCGCGATCAGATACGAGAGGACGATGCCGGGCCCCGCGACCGCGATGCCGGCGCCCGAGCCGACGAAGAGTCCGGCACCGATCACCCCGCCGAGCCCCAGCATCGTCAGATGACGCTGCTTCAGTCCGTGGGAGAGCGGCTCCGGTTCGGTGGCCGGGGGAGCCGGGACGGCAGTCGGTGCGTCGTGCATGAGGGGGCTCGTGCCTTCGGAGGTGTTTATGGAGAACTCACAGTCTGTCTGCTGACCGCCTCTTGGCGCAAAATGGCCCTCTTTCCAGCTCCGCGCCGTGACAAGCGTCACGTGGCGCGACGCATGAGCGCCGATCTTTGTTCGATCTCCACGAAGCGCTCAACCTCCGCTTTGTGGGTGGCTGATGGTGATCGAGCGTTCACTCCTGGACTACCGTCGATCCGTCCCCGTACCCCCTCACCCCTCGCGGAGTACCGATGAGCACCGCCGTCGCCCCTGTCCGTTCCCTCCGCTCCGGGACGGTTCTCGCCGACCTGCTGCCGTCCAGCCGTGCCCGTGACATCGCGCTCGTCGTCGGCGGCGCGGCCCTCACCGGCATCGCCGCGCAGATCGCCGTCCCGGTCCCCGGCTCGCCCGTCCCGGTCTCCGGTCAGACCTTCGCGGCCCTTCTCGTCGGCACGGCGCTCGGCGCCCGCCGCGGCGTCCTCTCCCTGGCCCTCTACGCGGTCGCCGGCATGGCGGGCGTGCCGTGGTTCGCGCAGGCCACCTCCGGCTACGCGATGCCCTCCTTCGGCTACATCCTCGGCATGCTGCTCGCCGCGACCGTCGTCGGCGCCCTCGCCCGCCGCGGAGCCGACCGCTCGGTGCTCCGCACCGCCGGCGCGATGGTGCTCGGCTCCGCCGTCATCTACGCGGTCGGCGTGCCGTACCTGGCCCTCGCCACCGGCATGACGCTCTCGCAGGCGGTCGCCGCCGGCCTGACCCCGTTCCTGATCGGCGACGCTCTCAAGGCCGCCCTCGCGATGGGTCTGCTGCCGACCGCGTGGAAGGCCGTCGGCCGCAAGGGCTGACGCGGTTCGGCACCGCCCCGCGCCGCCGACCGGTTCGGGGAGAGGGGCGACGCCGGTCCGGACATGGAAAAGCTCTCCGTGTTCCAGGGGTTGCCTGGAACACGGAGAGCTTTTTCCGTCCCTGCCTGACAGAAGCGTCAGGCGGGGATTCAGTCCTTGGTGACGGGCTCGGGGGTCTTGCCGAAGCGGTCGCGGACCACCGAGACGGCGACCACGAGGCCGGCCACCAGCAGGGACAGCAGGACCTGCTCACGGGCGGAGCCGCCGTTGTAGAGCATGTAGCCGAGGACGAAGACGATCATCGCGATCGTCGCCCAGGTCAGGTACGGGAACAGCCACATCCTGACGAGCAGCTTCTCCGGGGACTCCCGCAGGATGATCTTCCGCATCCGCAGCTGCGAGAAGCAGATGACCAGCCAGACGAAGAGCGCGATGGCGCCGGACGCGTTCAGCAGGAAGGCGAAGACCGTGTCGGGCCACTTGTAGTTGAAGAAGACCGCGACGAAGCCGAAGACGACCGATCCGATGATCGCGGTCTGCGGCACGCCCTTGGCGTTCGTCTTGGCGAAGGCCTTCGGGGCGTCACCGCGCCGGCCGAGGGAGTGCGCCATGCGGGACGCGGTGTACAGGCCCGAGTTCAGGCAGGAGAGCACCGCGGTCAGGATGATCACGTTCATGATCTGGCCGGCGTGCGGGATGCCGATCGAGTCGAGCGCCGCGACGTACGAGCCGTCCTTCTCCAGCGCCGGGTCGTTCCACGGCAGCAGCGAGACGACCACCAGGATCGAGCCGAGGTAGAAGATGCCGACACGCCAGATGACGCTGTTGGTCGCCTTGGCGACCGCGCGGCGCGGGTCCGACGACTCGCCGGCGGCGAGGGTGACGATCTCGCTGCCCATGAAGGAGAAGACGACCATCAGGATGCCCGTGAGGATCGCGCCGTAGCCGTTGGGCAGGAAGCCGCCGTGCTCGGTGAGGTTGCTCAGTCCGGCGGACGAGGTGTCCGCGCCGGGCAGCACGCCGAAGATGGCGAGGCCGCCGACCACGATGAACGCGGCGATGGCGACGACCTTGATGCCCGCGAACCAGAACTCGAACTCGCCGTAGGAGGCGACCGAACCGAGGTTGGTGGCGGTCAGGACGACCATCACGATCAGCGCCCAGGCCCACTGCGGGACGGACGGGATCCAGCCGTTCAGGATGTCCGCGCCCATGGTCGCCTCGACGGCGAGGACGACGACCCAGAAGAACCAGTAGAGCCAGCCGATCGAGAAGCCGGCCCAGCGTCCGAGCGCCCGGTCGGCGTGGGCCGAGAAGGAGCCGGAGGTGGGGTTGGCCACGGACATCTCGCCGAGCATCCGCATGACGAAGACGACCATCGCGCCCACGAGCGCGTACGACAGCAGGATGCCGGGGCCGGCAGCCTTGATGCCTGCCGCGGAACCTCCGAAGAGTCCGGCGCCGATGACGCCACCGATGGCGATCATCGACAGGTGTCGGTTCTTGAGACCGGCCTTGAGTCCGTCGGAAGACTGCGAATCACCGGGGTTTCCGGTGGTCTCGCCTTCCTTCGCAAGGGTCGGCTGCGTGTTCATGAACGCTTCCTTACGTGTGTGGGGCGCTCGGGTCACGAGCCCGAGCATTCAACACCGGGGGACGGGGTGATCGGAAGGGCTGATTCCGATTCGTTGCGTAAGGGGCGAAGGTCCCTTGCGGCACGGACGTGGGCCCCGACCCCGCTGACCGCTACCCGGAGCCCGCCGTGCCACACTCGGATCATGCGCGTGTACCTCGGCTCCGACCATGCCGGCTTCGAACTCAAGAACCACCTCGTCGAGTGGCTGAAGGCCCATGGCCACGAGCCCGTCGACTGTGGTCCCCACATCTACGACGCCCTGGACGACTACCCGCCGTTCTGCCTGCGTGCCGCCGAGAAGACGGCCGCGGACCCGGACAGCCTGGGCATCGTCATCGGCGGTTCCGGCAACGGCGAGCAGATCGCCGCGAACAAGGTGAAGGGGGTGCGCGCCGCCCTCGCCTGGAGCGAGCAGACCGCCGCCCTCGGCCGCGAGCACAACAACGCCAACGTCGTCTCCATCGGCGGCCGGATGCACACCCGGGAAGAGGCGACGAAGTTCGTCGAGATCTTCCTCTCCACCCCGTACTCCGGTGACGAGCGTCACACCCGCCGGATCGACATGCTCTCCGCCTACGAGGCCACCGGCGAGCTCCCCCCGATCCCGGCCCACCACCCGCAGGAGGGCTGACCGCCCCGAGGAGGGCCGACCGCCCCCAGAGGCCGACGCCTTCACCCGTGCCGCCGGGCCGTGCCCCGGCGGCACGGCCGTGCCCGCCCCGTTCAGCCAGGAGACCAGCAGTGCCCGAGGGGCATACGATCCACCGCCTCGCCCAGGATCACCTGGAGCGCTTCGGCGGACGGTCCGTGCGTGCGAGCAGCCCACAGGGCAAGTTCTCCGACAGCGCGGCACTCCTCGACGGACGGGTCCTCGACGGCGTCGACGCCCACGGCAAGCACCTCTTCCTCGGCTTCGCGGACGCCGGCTGGGTCCACGTGCACCTCGGCCTCTTCGGCAAGCTCGGCTTCGGTACGACCCCCGCACCGCCGCCCACCGACACGGTCCGGCTGCGCCTCGTCGACGACGAGCACTACGCCGACCTGCGCGGGCCGACCACCTGCGCCCTGATCACCGAACCCGAGAAGCGGGCGATACACGACCGCCTCGGCCCCGACCCGCTCCGGAACGGCGACGACCCGGCCAAGGCCTGGAACAGGATCTCCAGGTCCCGCACCACGATCGCCGCCCTCCTGATGGACCAGAAGGTCATCGCGGGCGTCGGCAACGTGTACCGCGCCGAGGTGCTCTTCCGGCACGGCATCGACCCGTACCGCGCGGGCAGGGACGTCACCCGCCGCGAGTGGGACGCGATCTGGACGGACCTCGTCGCCCTGATGCGCGAGGGCGTCCGCCTGAACCGCATCGACACCGTCCGCCCCGAGCACACTCCGGAGGCGATGGGCCGCCCGCCGCGCGTGGACGACCACGGCGGCGAGGTCTACGTCTACCGCCGGGCCCTCCAGCCCTGCCACATCTGCGCCACCGGCATCCGCACGGCAGACCTCGCGGCCCGCAACCTCTTCTGGTGCCCGGGCTGCCAGCAGCGCTGACGCGCCGGCCCGCCCGAGGGGGGCCGGCACGCCGAAGGGCCTCCGCCTAGAACCCGTGCGGCAGCCACGGCGCGACGGGCGACCCGAACGCCACGGACGCCTGCACCAACGCGCCCCCACGAAGCTCCCGCACGCGCCCCGCCGAGGCCAGCGACACGAGCGAGTTGCCCCCGAGGTACGCCGCGCCCAACTCCCGTACGGACAGGGCGAGGTCCGCGTCGTCGTCCGTACGCACGCACACCGCACCCGTGGCGTCCCCCGTGAGCCGCCACCGCCCCTCGTTCCACGGACAGAACGCGTCCGCGACCTCGAACACCACGTCCACCGGCGCCTGGTACGTCCGCGCCTCCAGCGCCGCCCCCACGTCCACCAGACGCAGATGCAGCGCGTCCCGCTGCGTCGGCGAGCACCGCCTCAGGTCCGACACCAGGTGCTGCCAGCCGTCGTCCACCGGCCGGCTGTGGAGCCGTACCGACGACGTCAGATCGATCGACCAGAGGAAGCGCCACAGCGCCGCCTCCGCCGCCGGATCCAGCGCCTCCAGGTCCTTCACCTGCACGCTGCCCTCCGCCCCGGCGTACGACCACTCCGGCTTGATCGCGTACAGCGCGTACCCGACGACCTCTCCGTCGCGCTCCGCGAGCACACACTGGCGCGGCGAGGCACCGTCCCGCTCGCCCTCCGGGTCGAGCAACGGCAGCTGCTCCCACCCCGGCTGCCGGGCCGTCATCCCGGGCCGCGCCGCGACCTTGCGCGCGTACACCGCCTCGCACGCCCCCGACGCCTTCGAGGGGTCGGCCTGGCGCAGCACCACGCCGTCCGTGCCCTCGGGCACCGCCAGCGACACCCGGTTCGTGTCGATCGTCGCCCGCGTCGAGTACGCGGCGATGGCGTAGCCGAACCGGCCGTAGATCGCCGGCTCCGAGGCCGTCAGCACCGCCAGCGGCTCACCCCACGCCCGTACGTCGTCGAGCTGGCGGCGCATCATCGAGGTGAGGATCCCGCGCCGCCGGTGCGTCGCCGCCACACCCACCATCGTGACGCCCGCCGCCGGCACGAGCGCCCCGCCCGGGACCGAGAGCCGGAACGAGAACGCGCCCGCCGTACCGACACAGCGCTCGCCGTCCCAGACACCGAGCGAGCGGTCGTACTCGGTCAGCTCCTGCCAGAGCCGGCGCTCCTCCGGAGCCTCCGCCACACCCCCGAACGCGAGCTCCAGCATCCCGTACCACTCGTCCCACTCGGCCGGGTCCAGTACGCGCATCTCAGTCGTCATATGCCATCGATACCAGCGCACGCAGGCCCGGGGCGACCCGATTTCACGCGCAATGTCTCAGGGGTCCCCCTGCACGAGATCCGACCGGGTGGATAGGGTCCAGGCCAATGGGAAGTCGCGTGGGTGTCGCCTCGTACTCGGCCCGGTTGCGCAGGAGCGCACACCGGGTCCGCATCTCCCTGCGTAAATCCGGTGTCGACTACTTCCGGGGCGAGGGCTCCGACTGGGTCGCCTTCGCCGGACTGCTGCTGACGATCCCGGCCATCACCGTCGGCACCCTCGCCAATCCGGTGTGGTGCGCGCCCGCCGCGCTCGTCCTGCCGATCGTCGCCGGCGGACTCCTGCTGCGTCCCGCGAGCCTGCTCGGGCTGTACGCGGCCGCCGCGGGCGCCCTGATCGTCGAGTCCGTCGTCCTCGGCCCGTACACCCAGGGCCCCGCCCGGGTCACCCCGGGAACGGTCCTGACCGTCGCCGCGTGCGGACTCTTCGGGCTGCTCATCGCCCAGTTCAGGGCCCGCGTCGGCGTGCCCTGGCGGCGCGGCGGCACCATGCTCTTCGACCTGCGGGAACGGATCCGGGCGCAGAGCGCCCTGCCCCGGCTCCCCAAGGGCTGGCACCGCGAGATGGCACTCCGCCCGGCCGGCGGACAGTCCTTCTCGGGCGACTTCGTCGTCGCCGCCCGCACCCACGGCGGCCGGACCCTGGAAGTCCTCCTGACGGACGTCTCCGGCAAGGGCATGGACGCCGGCTCGCGCGCCCTGCTGCTCTCCGGGGCCTTCGGCGGACTGCTGGGCTCGCTGCCGCCGCACGGCTTCCTGCCGGCCGCCAACGGCTATCTGCTGCGCCAGGACTGGGACGAGGGCTTCGCCACCTCCATCCACCTCGTGCTCGACCTGGAGTCGGGCGACTACGAACTCCTCTCCGCCGGCCACCTGCCCGCGCTCCAGCTCCACGCGGGCACCGGCCGCTGGGAGGAGAAGTCCGGCGAGGGCCCGCTGCTCGGCGTCTACGACGGCGCCGAGTTCCACCCCGTCAAGGGCTCGCTCCAGCCCGGCGACGTCCTGATGCTCTTCACCGACGGACTCGTCGAGGCCGCCGACCGGGACATCGCCGAGGGCATCGACCGCCTCACGGGCGAGGCGGACCGCTACGTCGCCTCGGGCTTCGAGGGCGCGGCCTGGCACCTCATCGAGGCCTGCGCCAAGGACGTCAACGACGACCGCGCGCTGCTCCTCATCAGCCGCCAGACCTGAGATCCCCCCGAACGGGGTGGGGCTTTCCCCACCGTTGATCGGCCAGCAGCCGCCATGGTCCCTGACCTGCCCGGATCCGTACGTTCGAGACATCGTCACGAACCCACGGAGGAACGACCATGGCCCTGCGCCGCGCCAAGCGCCCCCAGCACCCCACCCCGCCGGACGGCGCCGCCGTCGAGCTCACCGGAGTGCGGCGCCAGTACGGCCGCGGCGCGGGCGCCGTCCACGCGCTGCGCGGCATCGACCTCGCCCTGCCGCGCGGCAGTTTCACCGCCGTCATGGGCCCCTCGGGATCCGGCAAGTCCACCTTCCTGCAGTGCGCGGCCGGCCTCGACCGCCCCACCGCGGGCTCGGTACGTCTGGGCGGCACCGAGATCGGCGGGATGAGCGAGAACCGGCTCACCGAACTGCGCCGCAGCCGCCTCGGTTTCGTCTTCCAGGCCTTCAACCTGCTGCCCTCGCTCACCGTCGAGCAGAACGTCCTGCTGCCGATGCGGCTCGCCGGACAGCGCCCCGACCGGCGCCGGGCGGCCGAGGTCCTCACCCAGGTCGGCCTCGGCGACAAGGGCGCCCGCCGTCCCTCCGAACTCTCCGGCGGCCAGCAGCAGCGGGTCGCCCTCGCCCGGGCCCTGGTCACCCGGCCCGACGTCGTCTTCGCCGACGAGCCGACCGGCGCCCTCGACACCACGACCGCGGCCGAGGTCCTCACTCTGCTCCGAGGCGCCGTCGACTCGCTGAACGCGACCGTCGTCATGGTCACCCACGACCCGGTCGCCGCCGGATACGCCGACCGCGTCCTCTTCCTCGCCGACGGGGCCATCGCCGACACCCTGCCCCGGTCGAGCCCGGCCCGGATCGCCGACCGCATGCGCGCCCTCACCGCACCCACCTCCACCACCTCCACCACACCCACCTCCACCACCTCCGTCACCGCCTATGCCGGAGCGGCCGCCTGATGTCCAGCCTGTTCCGGCCCAACGGCCTCGCCCGCGCCGCCGTCCGTTTCAAGCCGTCCTCCTTCGTCGGCACCTTCGTCGCCCTGCTCCTCGCCGCCGCCGTCGTGTCCGGCTGCGGCCTCCTCCTCCAGACCGGCCTGACCGCCACCCTCCCGACCGACCGCTACGCCGGCGCACCGGTCGTCGCCGCCGCCGACCAGGAGGTCCACCGGACGGTGAGCGTGGGCGGCGAGAAGGAGATGGAGTCGGCCGCCGTCCCCGACCGCGCCCGGCTCGACGCCTCCCTCGTCGGTGAGGCCGCCAAGGCCCCCGGCGCCGCCCGCGCCATCGGCGACGTCACCTTCCCCGTCCACACGGAGAAGGGGACGCTCCCCGCCCACGGCTGGTCCTCCACCGCCTTCACGGGCGTCACCCTCTCCTCCGGCACCGCCCCCGGCCCCGACGAGGCCGTCGTCACCGCCGGTACCGGCCGCGTCGGCGACCGGGTCACCCTCGGGACCCCGGCGGGGGAGCGCCGGCTCACCGTCTCCGGCGTCACCGCCGCCCCCGGCGTCTGGCTCTCCGACGCACAGGCCCTCGCCTTCTCCGGACACCCCCGCACCGTCGACGCCATCGCCGTGCTGCCCACCCCCGGCACCACCCCCGACACCCTGGCCGCGCAGGTCGGCCAGGCCCTCGGCGACCGAGCCCAGGTCCACACCGGCGACGACAGGGCACTCGCCGAAGGAGCCGCGCTCCCCGCCGCCAAGGAGCTCCTGACCGCACTCGGCGGCTCGTTCGGCGGCACCGCCACCCTCGTCGCGATCTTCACCGCCGCCGGTACCGTCGCACTCTCCGTCGGGCAGCGCGCCCGCGAGTTCGCCCTGCTCCGGGCCATCGGCGCGACCCCGCGTCAGATCCGCCGCTCCATCGCCACCGAGGCCCTCCTCGTCGCCCCCGTCGCAGGCGCCCTCGGCTGCCTGCCCGGCATGGCACTCGCCGACTGGTGGTTCGGACAGCTGAGGGAGAAGGGCGCCGTCCCCGAGGGGCTCACCCTCGACCGCGGCCCCCTCCCGTTCGCCGTCGCGCTCCTCGCCGTCGTCGCCACCGCCCTCCTCGCCGGCCTCGCGGCCGCCCGCCGCCCCTCCCGGACCAAGCCCGGCCAGGCGCTCGCCGAGGCTGCCGTCGAACGCCGCGCCTTCGGCCGGATCCGTACCCCGCTGGGGCTCGTCGCCGTCGCCGGTGGAGCCGTGCTCGCGGGCGTCGCCGCCTCCCTGAACGGCGAGGACGCCGCCAACACGGCCCTCGGCGTCGTCATGCTCTTCATGCTGGGGGTGGCCCTGCTCGGCCCGCTGCTCGCCCGGCTCTGCGCGAGCCTCGTCGGACTGCCGCTCCGCGGCTCGGGCGCCCCCGGCTACCTCGCCGCGGCGAACTCCCGGAGCAACGCGCGCCGGCTCGCCTCCGCCCTCACCCCGATCGTCCTCGCCATGGCCTTCTCCTCCACCCTGGTCTTCCTGCACACCAGCACCGACCGGGCCACCACCGAGCAGCAGCGCGCCGCCGTCACCGCCGACCACGTCGTCACCGCACCCGCCGGGCTCCCCGCCGACGCGGCCGAGCGCGCCGGGCGCGCCCCCGGTGTCACGGCGGCCGTCACGGTCCAGCGGACCGCGGTGCTGCTGCCGGACGACTCCCAGGGCTTCCGTACCGCCTCGGCCCAGGCTGTCTCCGCCGACCCGACCCCCGTCCTCGACCTCGGAGTCCGTACGGGTTCACTGGCCGCGCTCGCCCCCGGCACGGTCGCCGTGGACCGTCTGCTCGCCGACGCGGCGGGCGTCACGACGGGCGAGCGGCTCGCACTCCTGCTGCCCGACGGCTCCACCTCCACCCCGCGCGTCGTCGCCACCTACACCCGAGGCCTGGGCCTGGCCGAGATCACCCTGCCCGCCTCCGCCCTCACCGGCCACGTCACCTCCCCGTACGCCACCGAACTCTTCGTCCGCGGCGGCACGGCGGCCGGACTGACCGGCCTCGGCACCGTCACCGACGCCGGCGGATGGACCACCGCGCAGAGCACGGAGCGCGCGCTGAACGCCTGGGCCAACACCACGATGGCCGCCGTCCTCGGCGGTTTCGCCGCGATCGCCGCCGCCAACACCCTGGTCATGACCGTCCTCGACCGCCGCCGGGAGCTGGGCACGCTCCGCCTGATCGGTACGACCCGCCGCCAGGTCCTGCGCATGATCCGCTGGGAGGCGCTCCTGGTCACCCTGGCCGGCCTCGCCCTCGGTACCGGCATCGCCCTGGCCACCCTCGTCCCGATGACGAACGGCCTCACCGGCGAAGGCCCGTACATCCCGCCGCTCCTCTACGGCACCTTCGCGGGCGCCGTCGTGGTCCTCGGCCTGATCTCCACCGGTCTGCCCGCACGCGCCGCACTGCGCCGCCCCGCACCGTAGAGTCGGCGCCATGCCTCACCTCACCCTCGCCCAGGTCGAGTCCCTCGCCGTCGCGGCCCACGAGGGCCAGACCGACAAGGCGGGCCGCCCGTACGCCGAGCATCTGCGAGCGGTGGCCGAGGGGGTACGGGCCAGGGGCGGCAGCGAGGAGCAGATCGCGGCGGCCTGGCTGCACGACTCCGTCGAGGACGACGCGCTCTCCCCGGAGTGGCTGGAATCGGCCGAACTCCCGCGCGCGGTCAAGGACATGGTCCTCGCCCTCACCAAGCGTCCGGGCGAGGACCTGGAGTCGTACACCGGACGGATCCTCGCGGTCCCCGGCGCCCTGCTCGTCAAGGAGGCCGACCTCGCGCACAACGCCGACCCGGCCCGCCTCGCCGTTCTCGACGAGCCGACCCGGACCAGGCTGACCGCGAAGTACGCCACCGTGCGCGGGCTGCTCGGCCTCTCCGGCGGCTGACACCACCCACGACGATCAGGACGAATCGACTCGGGTTGGCTCGATTCCTACGCCGACGATTCGTCACCCGGCGCCGCTGGGCAAGAAGTTGGTGGCACGATGGATGCAGCGGGGGTGCTCTGTGACGTGCGCTCCCGGGCGGCAAGGTGGGACCGACCGAGGGTGTGATCAGTTGTGGCCATTTCTCTATCTGTGGTGCTGCTGTTGGCGATCATCCTGGTGGTGCTGATCCGCGGCGGAAACCTGAAGGGCGGCCCGGCCGTCGTCGCGGTGCTCTTCGGCTTCTTCCTCGCCTCCACGGGCATGGCCGACGACATCCAGCGCTTCCTCGACTCGATAACGCAGACCGTGGGCTCGATCAAGTTCTGACGCCCACGACGTACGGCGCACGCCCACGACGTACGGCGCACGCCCACGACGTACGGCGCAGGGCGCCCGGCGCACGTCCGGGCCGCACAGCGGACCCCGCGCGGCTCACGCCGCCTTCGCGGCGGTCCGCTTCGTCCGTGTGCGCTTGGCCGGCGCGGCCTTACGGCTCCGCGTGGGCTTCTCCGTCTCCTCGGTCGCCGCCGCGGGCGCCGAGGCCCTCCGGTGCCGCCCCGTCGGCCAGGTGAACTCGATCTCCAGCTCGATCTCCCCGTCGCTCACCTCGAACTCCACCTCGCTGCGGACGTCGTCGGGGATCCGCAGACTCAGCGTGCCGGAGCCGAACTGCAGCTCCGCCTCGCCGCCCTTCCGCAGCGCTTCCGCCAGTGCGGTCAGCTGGTCCGCCGCCTCGATCCGGGACAGCGAGCGCTTCTGCTCGAACTTCAGATCCTTCACGGCCGCCTCCGGTACGACGGAAACAGAGGACACACAGGGACATTGCCATTCTGCGGCCGTACGGCGGCTCCGGCATCGGGAACGCATCAGGGCCAGGTGAGAGGACGAACCTCTGACCTGGCCCTGAGCCATGGAGCGGGCGACGGGAATCGAACCCGCGTAGCTAGTTTGGAAGACTAGGGCTCTACCATTGAGCTACGCCCGCAAACATCGCGCCGCAGGTCACGAGGGCCGCGGCACGGACAGCATCGTAGCGGGTCCCGGGCGGTCCCCGCACACCCCTTCACAGAGGGGGCGTCGCACTGTCTCCGTGCATGTACCCTACGTGTCGCACCGACGGGGTGTGGCGCAGCTTGGTAGCGCGTCCGCTTTGGGAGCGGAAGGCCGTGGGTTCAAATCCCGCCACCCCGACCACCAAGATCATGGATCGCATGATCGCGTTGTGGGCCTCATCCCGCTTGCGGTTACTATGCAAGCTGCGTGCCCGTGTGTCTCTCTGACCGGGCCGATCGGCCGGAACCGCCACCAAGCGGCCCCGGCAGAATCCAAGAATCAGCCACCAAGGAGACCGAACCGTGAAGAGCGCCGTGGAGACCCTGAACCCGACCCGGGTTCGGCTCACTGTCGAGGTGCCCTTCGAGGAGCTCAAGGACAGCCTCGACGCGGCGTACAAGAAGATCAACCAGCAGGTCACGGTCAAGGGCTTCCGCAAGGGCAAGATCCCGGCTCGTGTGATCGACCAGCGGTTCGGTCGCGGTGCGGTGCTGGAAGAGGCCGTCAACGACGCGCTCCCGAAGTTCTACACCGAGGCCGTCAACGAGGCCGAGGTCAACCCGCTGGGTCAGCCCGAGGTCGACATCACGGAGCTGAAGGACGGCGAGCTGCTGGCCTTCACCGCCGAGGTCGACATCCGCCCGACGATCGAGATCCCGGACTACTCCGGCATCGAGGTCACCGTCGACGCGGTCGAGGTCACCGACGAGGACGTCGAGAAGTCCGTGGAGCAGCTGCGCGAGCGCTTCGCCTCCACCAACCCGGTCGAGCGCGCCGCCGCCGACGGCGACGTCGTCACCATCGACCTCGAGGCCAAGGTCGACGGCGAGGTCCTGCCCGACGGTGTCGCCCAGGGCGTCTCGTACACCATCGGTTCCGGCGAGCTCCTCGACGGCATCGACGAGGCCGTCACCGGCCTGGAGGCCGGCGGCGAGGCCACCTTCACCTCGCAGCTGAAGGGCGGCTCCGCCGAGGGCAAGGACGCCGAGGTGTCCGTCAAGGTCACCGCCGTCGCCGCCCGTGAGCTCCCCGAGCTGGACGACGACTTCGCGCAGCTCGCGTCGGAGTTCGACACCCTCGACGAGCTCAAGGCCGACAGCCGCAAGCGCCTCGAGAACATGAAGCAGTTCGACCAGGCCACCCAGGCCCAGGAGCGCGTCCTCGACGAGCTGCTGAAGCTGGCGGACGTCCCGATGCCCGAGAAGCTGCTCGAGGACGAGATCAACACCCGCAAGCACAACCTGGAGCACCACCAGCTCGGCCAGATGGGCCTGACCCTCGAGAAGTACCTGGAGATCCAGGGCAAGACCGAGGAGGAGTTCCTGGCGGAGACCAAGGAGCAGGCCGAGAAGGGCATCAAGACGCAGTTCATCCTCGATGAGCTCGTCAACAAGGAGAAGCTGAACGTCAGCCAGGAGGAGCTCACCGAGCACCTCATGCGCCGCGCCGCCTCCTCCGGCATGTCCCCCGACCAGTTCGCCCAGGCCGTCGTCGAGGGTGGCCAGGTGCCGATGCTCGTCGGCGAGGTCGCCCGCGGCAAGGCCCTCGCGGTCGTCGTCGAGTCCGCCAAGGTCGTCGACACCAACGGTGAGGTCGTCGACCTCGAGGACGACGAGGACGAGACCGAGGCCGCCACGGAGGCGGTCGAGGCCGTCACCGGCGAGGCCGAGGTCGCCGAGGAGAAGAACGAGGCCTGAGCCTCGCGCTGAACCGCAGGTCCACGGGCCCGGACGCACTGCTGTGCGCCGGGCCCGTGCCCGTACGCGGGACCTGCGCCGAAGCCCGGATTCAGGCCCGGTACGCGCGCCCCGTAAGGGCCCCCGCGCGCCCCTGACAACCTTGCGCTCCCAGCGAACAGTTCGGGAACCGGGATGGCGTTGTCCTACCTGCGCGTTAGGGTCCATGAATACGAGGGCACTGCCCTCAGAACGAGACGCTGAGACGGCCTGGGGGCCGTCGGAGACGAGCAGGTGGATACGTGACGAATCTGAAGCCTTACGCCGCGGGTGAGCCGTCCATCGGTGGTGGCCTCGGCGACCATGTCTACAACCGGCTGCTCGGCGAGCGCATCATCTTCCTCGGCCAGCAGGTCGACGACGAGATCGCCAACAAGATCACCGCGCAGATGCTCCTCCTGGCCGCCGACCCGGAGAAGGACATCTACCTCTACATCAACAGCCCCGGTGGCTCGGTGACGGCCGGCATGGCCATCTACGACACCATGCAGTACATCCCGAACGACGTCGTCACCATCGGTATGGGCATGGCGGCCTCCATGGGCCAGTTCCTGCTCACCGGCGGCACCGCCGGCAAGCGCTTCGCGCTGCCGAACACCGACGTCCTGATGCACCAGGGCTCCGCCGGCATCGGCGGCACCGCCTCGGACATCAAGATCCAGGCCGAGTACCTTCTCCGCACGAAGAAGCGCATGGCCGAGATCACCGCGCTCCACTCCGGTCAGACCGTCGAGACGATCATCCGCGACGGTGACCGCGACCGCTGGTTCACGGCGGAGGAGGCCAAGAACTACGGCCTCATCGACGACATCATCACCCACGCCGCGGGCGTTCCCGGCGGCGGCGGCACGGGCGCCTGAGCCCGGCAGCCGCTGAAGAGCCCCAGCCCCCGCCGAACGCCACCAGGACGGTGAACATCCAGATGCAGAACAACCTCTCCCCGAGCGGCCTCTACACCGGCGCGCCGATGGACAACCGGTACGTGGTCCCGCGCTTCGTCGAGCGCACCTCGCAGGGGATCCGCGAGTACGACCCGTACGCGAAGCTCTTCGAGGAGCGCGTGATCTTCCTCGGCGTGCAGATCGACGACGCCTCCGCCAACGACGTCATGGCGCAGCTGCTGTGCCTGGAGTCGATGGACCCGGACCGCGACATCTCCATCTACATCAACAGCCCGGGCGGCTCCTTCACCGCCCTCACGGCCATCTACGACACGATGCAGTTCGTGAAGCCGGACATCCAGACGGTCTGCATGGGCCAGGCGGCCTCCGCCGCGGCCGTGCTGCTCGCCGCCGGTACGCCCGGCAAGCGGATGGCCCTGCCGAACGCCCGCGTGCTGATCCACCAGCCCTCGGGCGGCACCGGCCGTGAGCAGCTGTCCGACCTGGAGATCGCGGCCAACGAGATCCTGCGCATGCGCACGCAGCTGGAGGACATGCTGGCCAAGCACTCCTCCACGCCGATCGAGAAGATCCGCGACGACATCGAGCGCGACAAGATCCTCACGGCCGAGGACGCCCTGGCGTACGGCCTGGTCGACCAGATCGTCTCGACCCGCAAGAGCACGGCCGCCGCGGCAGCCTGACGCTCGACCTTCCCCTGGCACGGTCCACGTGGCCGAATCACGACCATGTGAACCGTGCCAAGGGGGGCCCGAACGGGGGGCCCGGCAAGGTACCGTCGAATATGAGGCACCAGGAGTCGCTGAACCAAGCGACTCCCAGGCGAAGGGGAAGCACCTCGTGGCACGCATCGGTGATGGCGGCGATCTGCTCAAGTGCTCGTTCTGCGGAAAGAGCCAGAAGCAGGTGAAGAAGCTCATCGCGGGACCCGGTGTGTACATCTGCGATGAGTGCATCGACCTCTGCAACGAGATCATCGAGGAGGAACTCGCCGAGACGAGCGAGGTGCGCTGGGAAGAACTTCCCAAGCCCCGCGAGATCTACGAGTTCCTCGAGGGCTATGTGGTCGGCCAGGAGCCGGCCAAGAAGGCCCTCTCGGTCGCGGTGTACAACCACTACAAGCGCGTCCAGGCCGGCGAGAACGGCGGCGGCGCGGGCCGTGACGACGCCATCGAACTGGCGAAGTCCAACATCCTGCTGCTGGGCCCCACGGGCTCCGGCAAGACGCTGCTGGCCCAGACGCTGGCGCGCATGCTCAACGTCCCGTTCGCCATCGCCGACGCGACGGCGCTGACGGAGGCCGGCTATGTCGGCGAGGACGTCGAGAACATCCTGCTCAAGCTGATCCAGGCGGCCGACTACGACGTCAAGAAGGCCGAGACCGGAATCATCTACATCGACGAGATCGACAAGGTCGCCCGCAAGAGCGAAAACCCGTCGATCACGCGTGACGTCTCCGGCGAGGGTGTGCAGCAGGCCCTCCTGAAGATCCTGGAAGGCACGACGGCCTCCGTCCCGCCGCAGGGCGGCCGGAAGCACCCGCACCAGGAGTTCATCCAGATCGACACGACGAACGTGCTCTTCATCGTGGGCGGCGCCTTCGCCGGCCTGGAGAAGATCATCGAGTCGCGCGCGGGCGCCAAGGGCATCGGCTTCGGGGCGACGATCCGCTCGAAGCGCGAGATCGAGGCGAGCGACCAGTTCCAGGAGGTCATGCCGGAGGACCTGGTGAAGTTCGGGATGATCCCGGAGTTCATCGGCCGCCTCCCCGTGATCACCTCGGTCCACAACCTCGACCGCGAGGCCCTGCTCAAGATCCTGGTCGAGCCGCGGAACGCGCTGGTGAAGCAGTATCAGCGCCTCTTCGAACTCGACGGCGTGGAGCTGGACTTCGACCGCCCGGCCCTGGAGGCCATCGCCGACCAGGCGATCCTCCGCGGCACGGGAGCGCGCGGCCTGCGCGCGATCATGGAAGAGGTCCTGATGTCGGTGATGTACGAGGTCCCGTCCCGCAAGGACGTGGCCCGCGTGGTCATCACGGCGGACGTCGTCCACAACAACGTGAACCCGACGCTGGTGCCGCGGATCGTGAAGAACGACGGCCGCCACGAGAAGAGCGCGTAGGCGCCGCGTAGTTGAATCAGGAAGGGGCGCCTCCCGGCCGGGAGGCGCCCCTTCGCGTTCCGCCTCAGGCATCACGCCTTGACGCGGACCTCCTTGCGGAGCTTGGCCGTGAGGCTCGCGGCGTCAGCAGCGGAGCCCGCCTTGCCGGTCATCATCGAGCCCATGTCCATCGGAACCACGAAGCCCACCGTGCTGTGGTCGGCCCACACACAGATCGACATGGTGAACGCCGGCGTGGACTCGGCCGCGTTGGCCTCGCTCTTGGCCTGCTGGCACTTGAGGACGGCTCCGTCGAGTTCAGCGGGTTCGTAGCTCTCGGGGCTGCCGACCAGCTGCGGCTCGTCCGGCTTGCCCTTGTCCTTCTCGGCCTCCTTCTTGATGCTGGCGAAGACGGTGTCGACCACCTGCTCGGGGTCGTCGATCTCGCCGTAGAGACCGCTGAACGAGATCATCTTCGTGCCGAGCGGGTTGTTGGGGTCCTTCACCTGGTAGGCGGCGCGGACGTCCTTGGCGTTCTTCACGCCGTTCTGCTGGGCCTCCTTGAGCGAGTCCTTGTCGCCCCCGCTGCTGCTGTCCGGCGCCTTCTTGTACTCCGTGAGGACCGTCTCCGGCGTGATCAGCTTGTGCGGGCCGTCGTCCGCGACGGACGAGCCGCCGCCGCCCGCGGTGAAGTACCAGGCGCCTCCCGCGACCAGGGCCAGGGCCACGACCGATGCGCCGATGATCAGGCCCGTCTTCTTCTTCGGGGCCGGCGGCGGGGGCGGCATGTAGCCGCCGGGGCCCTGCGGGCCGCCGTACTGCGGCTGCTGGCCGTACGGGGGCTGCTGGCCGTAGCCCTGCTGCTGCGGGTAACCGTACGGCTGCTGAGGCGGCACGCCCTGGGGCGCCTGCTGCGGGTAGCCGTAGCCGGGCTGCGGCGCTTGCGGCGGCTGGCCGTACGGGCCGGGCTGGCCCGGCTGACCGTACGGTCCGGGCTGCTGAGGCTGACCGCCGTACGGGCCCGGCTGGTTGTAGCTCATGGACAGGTTCCCCTCACAGGATGTTTATGCGTAACGAACATCCTGTCGGAAGCCATGTCCCGCAGGGGCAGCGGGGCCCACACCGTTACGGAACAAACGCGTTTCGGTACAGCGTCGCGACACCCCTAAACTGACCCCGTGACCGAGAACACGCAGACACCCAGCAGCCCCAACCCCGAACTGCCGACCCAGTACGCGCCGGCCGAAGTAGAGGGGAAGCTGTACGAGCGCTGGGTAGAGCGTGGTTACTTCGAGGCCGACGAGAACAGCGACAAGCCGCCGTACACCATCGTCATCCCGCCGCCGAACGTCACCGGCTCGCTCCACCTGGGCCACGCCTTCGAGCACACGCTGATCGACGCCCTCACCCGCCGCAAGCGGATGCAGGGGTACGAGGTGCTGTGGCAGCCGGGCATGGACCACGCCGGCATCGCGACCCAGAACGTCGTCGAGCGCGAGCTCGCCAAGGAGGGCAAGTCCCGCCACGACCTCGGCCGTGAGGCGTTCGTCGAGCGCGTCTGGCAGTGGAAGGCCGAGTCCGGCGGTCAGATCTCCGGCCAGATGAGGCGCCTCGGTGACGGCGTCGACTGGTCCCGCGAGCGGTTCACCATGGACGAGGGGCTCTCGCAGTCCGTCCAGACCATCTTCAAGAAGCTCTACGACGACGAGCTGATCTACCGCGCCGAGCGCATCATCAACTGGTGCCCGCGGTGTCTGACCGCCATCTCGGACATCGAGGTCGAGTACCAGGACGACGACGGCGAGCTCGTCTCCATCCGCTACGGCGAGGGTGACGCGTCCATCGTCGTCGCCACCACCCGCGCCGAGACGATGCTCGGTGACACCGCCGTCGCCGTCCACCCGGACGACGAGCGGTACAAGCACCTGGTCGGCACCGAGATCGAGCTGCCGCTGACCGGTCGGCGCATCCCGGTCGTCGCCGACGAGCACGTCGACCCCGAGTTCGGTACCGGCGCCGTCAAGGTGACGCCGGCGCACGACCCGAACGACTTCGAGATCGGTCAGCGCCACGGCCTGCCGAACCTCGCCGTCATGGACGAGCGCGCCGTCATCACCGCCCACGGCCCCTTCCAGGGCCTGGACCGGCTCGAGGCCCGCTCCGCCATCGTCGCCGCGCTGCGCGCCGAGGGCCGGATCGTCGCCGAGAAGCGTCCGTACGTCCACTCCGTCGGCCACTGCTCGCGCTGCAAGACCACCATCGAGCCGCGCCTGTCGATGCAGTGGTGGGTCAAGGTCGGCCCGCTCGCCAAGGCCGCCGGTGACGCGGTCCGCGACGGCAAGGTCAGGATCCACCCGCAGGAGATGGAGAAGCGGTACTTCGACTGGGTCGACAACCTGCACGACTGGTGCATCTCGCGCCAGCTGTGGTGGGGCCACCGCATCCCGGTCTGGTACGGCCCGAACGGCGAGATCGTCTGCGTCGGACCGGACGAGCAGCCGCCGTCCGGCGAGGGCTGGCGCCAGGACACGGACGTCCTGGACACCTGGTTCTCCTCAGGCCTTTGGCCGTTCTCCACGCTCGGTTGGCCGGAGCGGACCGACAGCCTCGCGAAGTTCTATCCGAACTCCGTCCTGGTCACCGGCTACGACATCCTCTTCTTCTGGGTCGCCCGGATGATGATGTTCGGCCTGTACGCGATGGACGGCACCCCGCCGTTCCACACCATCGCCCTGCACGGCATGGTCCGCGACCAGTTCGGCAAGAAGATGTCGAAGTCCTTCGGCAACGCGGTCAACCCGCTGGACTGGATGGACGAGTACGGCTCCGACGCCGTCCGCTTCACCCTGGCCAACGGCGCCAACCCGGGCGTCGACGTCCCGATCGGCGAGGACTGGGTCAAGGCCTCCCGGAACTTCGCCAACAAGATCTGGAACGCCACCCGCTTCGCGCTGATGAACGGCGCGACGGTCGAGGGTCCGTTGCCGGACCCGTCGGAGATGTCGGCGACCGACCGCTGGATCCTCTCGCGGCTCAACAAGACGGTCGCCGAGGTCGACGCGTTCTACGACGACTACCAGTTCGCGAAGCTCGCCGACGCGCTCTACCACTTCGCGTGGGACGAGGTCTTCGACTGGTACGTCGAGCTGTCGAAGACGACGTTCTTCGCGGGCGGCGAGGGCGCCAAGGTCTCCGGCCGGGTCCTCGGTGAGGTCCTGGACGTGATGCTGCGGCTGCTTCACCCGGTCGTCCCGTTCGTCACGGAGACGCTCTGGACCACGCTGACCGGCAAGGAGTCCGTCGTCATCGCCGACTGGCCGAAGGACTCCGGCTTCCGCGACGACGCCGCGGAGAAGGAGATCGAGCTGGTCCAGCAGGTCGTCACCGAGGTCCGCCGGTTCCGTTCGGACCAGGGCCTGCAGCCGGGCCAGAAGGTCCCGGCCCGTCTGGAGCTGGCCGGCACCGCGCTCGCCCCGCACGAGCCGGCCATCCGCCAGCTGCTGCGGCTCCAGCCGGAGGGCGAGGGCTTCTCCGCCACCGCCTCCCTGCCCGTCGCCGGTGCCACGGTCGCGCTCGACCTGTCCGGCACGATCGACGTCGCGGCGGAGCGCAAGCGCCTCGCCAAGGACCTCGCGGCCGCGGAGAAGGAGAAGGCGCAGGCGAACGGGAAGCTCGGCAACGAGGCGTTCCTGGCGAAGGCGCCGGACAACGTGGTCGAGAAGATCCGGACGCGGCTCGCCAAGGCGGACGAGGACATCGCCCGTATCCAGGCGCAGCTGGACCGGCTGCCGCAGGCGTAAGGCGTAACGCGTGAGGCGTGACGCGTAAGGCATATGGGGAAGGGCCCGGGACCGGTTCGGTTCCGGGCCTTCTCTTTGTCCGGAGTACGCGGTATCACACGACTTATGACCTAAGTCATCCGCTCCGGGTCCAAGGACCCTGGATGATGGAGGGCATGTCCCGACGTCCCGCCTTCCCCGCGCTGCGCCGCCGCGTGGACCGGTGGGCCGTCTCGCCGACCGCTCTCGACGTCATCGCCGCGGTCGCCGCCTTCGCCCTGATGGTCCTGGACGTGCCCGGGCTCGCGCGGGCCGACAACTCGCTGACCGGGGTCACCGCGACCCTCGTACTGGCCGCCGGCGCGGCCACGCTGGTGCTGCGGCGCCGGCTGCCCTGGATCCCGTATCTGGTGGCGCTCGCGCTGATGGGCTGGCTGCACGAGCTGACGATGATCCAGTTCGCCCTGTACTCGCTCGGCCGGTTCCGGGGCCGTAGGGCCGCCGTCGTCGCCACGCTGCTCTACGTCGCCGTGGCGTACGCGCTCTTCCACACGCCCGGGTGGCCCGCCCGCCACGGCGACACGCTCAGCGACTTCCTCAGCCTCGTCGTCCCCATCGGCGTGCTCGCGGCCGGCGTCGGCATCGCCGCGTACCGGCAGGACCTGGTGCGCGCCCTGGAGTCCCAGCGGGCCGAGTCGGCGGCGCGACAGGCGGTGCAGGAGGAGCGGATCTCGGTCGGCCGGGACGTCCACGACCTGGTGGGGCGCGAGCTGACCGTGCTGGCGGTGCGTGCCGAGGTGCTCGCCGTACGGGCCCGGGGCGAGGAGCACGTGAAGGACTTCGAGGAGCTCGCGGACACCGCCCGGCGGGCCCACCACATGCTGAACGAGACGATCGTGCGCCGCGCGGACCACGACGCGGCGACTCCGGGCCTCGAAGGGCTCGCGGCGCTCGCGGACGAGAGCGAGCGGATGGGCAGCCCGGTCGAGCTCACGGTCGACGAGGAGGCCAAGGCCCTCTCGCCGCTGCGGCAGGCGGCCGTCCACCGGGTGGTCCAGGAGTGCCTGACCAACGCGGCCAAGCACGCGCCGGGCCGGCCGGTGACGGTGGCCATCGCGGTGACGGGCCGTGACCTGCGGATCGACGTCAGCAACCCGCTCCCCGCGTCCCCGCCGGACCGCGCCCCCGTCTCGACCGGCACGGGCCTGTTCTCCATGGGGGAGCGCGTCACGAGCATGGGCGGCACGCTCACCGCGGGCGTCCACGGCACCACGTACGCCGTGACGGCCCTGCTCCCGACGGGTTTCGCCCCGGCGTAGCCCCGCCGACGGTGGGGCGAAAGTCCCGAAAGGGGTGGGTCCGTATTCCTGTCGGTGCCCCTCCGTAGACTGGGCTCGTGAGTGAGCCCCGCGACCAGTTCGACGAGTCCGAGCAGTCCGACCAGTTCGACGACATCGTCGCCGCCGAGACCGACCGAGACCCCGACCTGGCGGTGATCGAGGCGGGCAGCCGCACGCTGCGCGCCCAGGCCGGTCCGCCCCAGGGCGACCCCGTGCCCGCCCGGCCCGCCGACCCGGAGGTGGACAGGGCGCTGCGCGAGGTCGAGACCGAGCTGTCGTCCCGCTGGGGCGAGACCAAGCTGGAGCCCTCGGTGACGCGTATCGCGGCGCTGATGGACGTCCTCGGCGAGCCGCAGCGCGCGTACCCCTCGATCCACATCACCGGCACGAACGGCAAGACGTCCACGGCCCGGCTGATCGAGGCGCTCCTCGCCGCCTTCGACCTCCGCACCGGCCGGTACACCTCGCCGCACGTGCAGACGATCACCGAGCGCATCAGCCTGGACGGCGCGCCGATCTCCGCCGAGCGGTTCATCGAGACGTACCAGGACGTGAAGCCGTACGTCGAGCTGGTCGACTCCCGCGAGGAGTACCGGCTCTCCTTCTTCGAGGTCCTCACCGGAATGGCGTACGCGGCCTTCGCCGACGCCCCGGTGGACGTGGCGGTCGTCGAGGTCGGCATGGGAGGCACCTGGGACGCCACGAACGTGATCGACGCCCAGGTCGCCGTCGTCACCCCGATCGACCTGGACCACACCGACCGCCTCGGCGGCACGCCCGGTGAGATCGCGGGCGAGAAGTCCGGGATCATCAAGCAGGGCGCGACGGTCATCCTGGCCCAGCAGCCGGTGGACGCGGCCCAGGTGATGCTGAAGAAGGCCGTCGGGGTCGACGCGACCGTGGCCCGCGAGGGCATGGAGTTCGGCGTCACCTCCCGGGAGGTCGCGGTCGGCGGTCAGCTGCTGACCCTGCGCGGGCTCGGCGGCGAGTACGAGGAGCTCTTCCTGCCGCTGTACGGCGCGCACCAGGCGCACAACGCGGCGGTCGCCCTGGCGGCGGTCGAGGCGTTCTTCGGGATCGGCGCGGAGCACGCCCGCACCCTGGACGTCGAGACCGTACGGCGTGCCTTCGCCTCGGTCTCCTCCCCGGGCCGTCTGGAGGTCGTCCGCAAGTCCCCGACGGTCGTCCTGGACGCGGCGCACAACCCGCACGGCGCGCGGGCCACGGCGGACGGTGTCAGCGAGTCGTTCGGCTTCTCCCGGCTCATCGGCGTGGTCTCCACCAGCTCCGACAAGGACGCGAGGGGGCTGCTCGAAGCGTTCGAGCCGATCTTCGCCGAGGTCGTGATCACGGCGAACTCCAGCCCCCGCGCCACGGACGTGGACGCCCTCGCGGCGATCGCCGTGGAGGTGTTCGGCGAGGACCGGGTGGTCGTCGAGCCGCGTCTGGACGACGCGATCGAGGCCGCCATCACGCTCGCGGAGGAAGAGGGCGAGTACGCCGGCGCGGGTGTGCTCGTGACCGGTTCGATCTTCACGGTCGGGGACGCCCGGCTGCTGCTCGGAAGGCGCTGAATCGAATGCGTACGCTCTGTGCCTCGACGCTGATCGGCGAGTTCTTCGTGATCGGTTTCGCCGGGCTCGTCGCCATGAAGGACGACAGCCTGTCGACGTCCACGGTCTGGTGGGTCTGCGGCGCCGGGATGCTGCTGTCGGTCCTGCTGTGCGGGATGCTCACGCGCCCGGGCGGTGTCCAGCTCGGCTGGGCGCTGCAGGTCGCCCTGATCGCGAGCGGCTTCGTCCTGCCGGTGATGTTCTTCCTCGGCGCGACGTTCGCCGGGCTCTGGTGGGCCTCGTGCCACTACGGTGCCAAGATCGACGAGGCGAAGGCCCGCTGGGCCGCCCAGGCGGAGGCCCACCCGGAGCCGGAGACGACCTGACCCCGGCCCCTGAGGTTGCGGGCCGTGGCGTGGGGGTCCACGCCACGGCCCGCGCCGCGGTCCGCCCCGGGCGGCACGCTTCGGGAGGGCTTGACGCTGCGTAATCGGCGGCGGTCCGGGCCCTGTAGCCTCTGAATCCCGCACACCGGATTTGAAGGAGCTCCACCGTGAGCCAGCGCACGCTCGTCCTGCTCAAGCCCGACGCCGTCCGCCGTGGCCTGATCGGCGAGATCATCGGCCGCATCGAGCGCAAGGCGGGCTGGACCATCCCCGCGCTCGAACTGCGCGAGCTGAGCCAGGACACGCTGGAGCAGCACTACGCCGAGCACAAGGGCAAGCCCTTCTACGAGCCTCTGATGGGTTTCATGCAGTCCGGCCCCGTCGTCGCCCTGGTCGTCGAGGGCGAGCGCGTCGTCGAGGGTCTGCGCACCCTCGCGGGCCCGACCGACCCGATCGCCGCCGCCCCCGGATCCATCCGTGGCGACTTCGGCACCATCGTCCGGGAGAACCTGATCCACGCCTCGGACTCCGAGGAGTCCGCCATTCGGGAAATGAAGATTTTCTTCCCCGGCCTGGCGTGATCAGGGGCTGACCGGTCCGTCCGTTCTGACCCGGTGTCAGCCATCTTCCGCAACGACCTGGGGCGACCGAAGGAATTTCGGTCGCCCCCGGGCATATGAACGGAGCGATCGGGAACGCATCGCTGCGTCCTGTCGTCACCTGTACAGAGGTGGATCCACCGCGCGGTATCCGAGTGGGCGGCACTACGATGGAAAACTCCACGCCGCAGCACTCGAACACCCACCACCTCGCCTACCTGAGAAGCCGTCAACGCTCCGATTGGGAAGGCTCGACGCATCCTCATGGGAAACAAGGGGAACTCAATGTCGTTCATCGGCCGTGACATGGCTATCGACCTCGGGACTGCCAACACGCTGGTGTACGTCAGGGGGCGCGGCATCGTCCTCAACGAGCCGTCCGTCGTCGCTATCAACACCAACACCGGCGGCATCCTGGCAGTCGGCGCCGAGGCCAAGAAGATGATCGGGCGCACGCCCGGCAACATCGTGGCCGTGCGCCCCCTGAAGGACGGTGTGATCGCCGACTTCGAGATCACCGAGCGCATGCTCCGCTACTTCATCCTCAAGATCCACAAGCGCCGCTACCTGGCCCGCCCCCGGGTCGTCGTCTGCGTGCCCTCCGGCATCACGGGAGTGGAGCGCCGCGCCGTCATCGAGGCTTCGACGCAGGCCGGCGCCCGCCAGGTGCACATCATCGAGGAGCCCATGGCCGCGGCCATCGGCTCGGGCCTGCCGGTCCACGAGGCCACGGGCAACATGGTCGTCGACATCGGCGGCGGCACCACCGAGGTCGCCGTGATCTCCCTCGGCGGAATCGTCACGGCACAGTCGATCCGGGTGGCCGGCGACGAGCTCGACAACGCGATCATCCAGCACATCAAGAAGGAGTACTCGCTCCTCCTCGGTGAGCGCACCGCCGAACAGATCAAGATCACCATCGGCTCGGCCTACGACCTCGACAAGGACGAACACACCGAGATCCGCGGCCGTGACCTCGTCTCCGGTCTGCCCAAGACCGTGGTCATCTCGGCCGCCGAGGTCCGCAAGGCCATCGAGGAGCCGGTCAACGCCATCGTCGACGCCGTGAAGACGACGCTCGACAAGTGCCCGCCCGAGCTGTCCGGTGACGTGATGGACCGCGGCATCGTTCTCACGGGTGGCGGCGCGCTGCTGCGCGGCCTGGACGAGCGGCTGCGCCGCGAGACCGGGATGCCGATCCACATCGCCGAGGATCCGCTGGACTCCGTGGCTCTGGGGTCGGGCAAGTGCGTCGAGGAGTTCGAGGCCCTCCAGCAGGTCCTGGACGCCCAGCCGCGCCGGTAACAAGTGCGCACCCATTCGCGCCGATTCCTCTGTACGGGTGGCAAGAGCCCCCGTACAGAGGATCGTTGATATAACGCCACATTCCGCACGGAACAACCGAACCAAGAGGAAAGGCACGGCCGCCGCACGTGAGGGACACACGAGAGAGCCGGCTGCTCCTGGTGCTGCTGATCGCCATCGCGTTCGCACTGATCACGGTGGACATCCGCGGCGGCGAGGAGTCACCGGTCGACGGCGCCCGTCAGGCGGCCGCAGCGGTCTTCGGACCGGTCGAGAACGGGGTCGCGGCAGCCGTCGACCCCATCGGGAACGCCATAGGGGCGGTGCGCGACTCCGGCGAGCGGCACGACCGGATCGCGACGCTCGAACGCGAGAACGCCGCCCTCAAGGCCAAGCTGGGCAGCGACGACCGCAACCGCAGCCGCGTCCGTGAGCTGGACTCCCTGCTCAAGACGGCCGGCGCGGGCCAGTACGGAATCAAGGGCGCCGAGGTCATCGCCATAGGAGCCGCCCAGGGCTTCTCCTGGACCGTCACCATCGACGCCGGAGCCGACGACGGCATCGAGCGGGACATGACCGTGCTGAACGGCTCCGGTCTCGTCGGCCGCGTGACCACCGTCGGGCCCTCCACCGCGACCGTGCTCCTCGCCAACGACCCCGACTTCACCGTCGGCACCCGCATGGAGAACTCGGACGAGCTCGGCTTCGCCACCGGGCAGGGCAACGGCCCGCTCCTCGTCCAGCTCCTCAACGGCAAGGCGAAGGTGAAGACCGGCGACCGGCTCGTCACCTTCGGCTCGCAGGCGAACAAGCCCTTCGTGGCCGGTGTCCCGGTCGGCGAGGTCGTCCGCGTCGACCCGCTGGGCGGCGGCCTCACCCGCAACGTCTACGTCCGTCCGTACGTCGGCTTCTCCAAGCTCGACATCGTCGGCGTCGTCGTCCAGGCCCCGCGGACCAACCCCCGCGACACGGTCCTGCCGCCCAGGCCCAAGCCGGCCCCGACCGTCACCGTCACGGTGACCCCGCCGCCGCCGGAGGGGCAGCAGCCGCAGGGCGAGACGGGGAACCAGCAGCCGGGACAGCAGCAGCCGGGACGGGAACAGCAGCCGGGCCAGAGGCCCGAGAGCGAGCAGCAGGGGGACCAGACGTGAAGTTCAACCGGATCCTGCTCTCCAGCACCCTCGTCGTCGTCGCCCTGGTCATCCAGGTCTCCGTCCTCGCGCGCCTCCAGCTCCCCGGCGCGGTGCCCGACCTCGTGCTGCTGACCGTCCTCGGCCTCGCACTCGTGTACGGGCCGGTCAGCGGTTCCCTCATCGGCTTCGGGGCCGGACTCCTCTCCGACCTCGCCCCGCCCGCCGATCACGCCGCCGGCCGCTACGCCCTGGTCCTCTGCGTCATCGGCTACCTCGCCGGACTCGCCCGCCCCGACAACGGCAAGCTGAAGTCCGCCAGCGGCCCGATGGCCGTCGTCGTCGCCGCGGCGCTCGGCTCCACCCTGCTGTACGCGGGGGTCGGCGCCCTCGTCGGCGACACCGCCGCCCGCCATGTCGGCCTCGGCTTCCTGCTGCTCACCGCGGCGATCTACGACCTTCTCCTCGCGCCCTTCACCGTGCCGCTGATCATGGCGCTGGCCCGGCGCGCCGAGAACGACCCGCTCGCCGACGCCTCCGGGGGCGCGACCGACGTCGCCTCCGGCTGGCTGAGCTCGGGCACGGGCCTCCAGATCGGGTCCCAGCGCGGTGGCCTGCGCGTCAAGGCCGCCCGTACGAGAGCGGCACGCGCCGGACGCATCAAGGGAGTCAAGCGACTGTGACCGAGGGGGCAACGGCAGCATGAGCAACATCCCGGAGACCGGACGGACCCCCAGGGTCCAGATCCGGCTCGTCATCATCCAGATCCTGGTCTTCTCCCTGCTCCTCACCCTCGGCGGGCGCCTCTGGTACCTCCAGATCCGCAACGGCAAGGAGTACACCGAGGAGGCGAAGAGCAACCACGTCCAGCGGGTCGTCCAGCCCGCCGTCCGCGGCGCGATCCTCGACGCCCGCGGGGTCCCGCTCGCCGACAACGAGACCCGGCTCGTGGTCTCCGCGTCCCGCACCGACCTCATGAAGATGAAGGACGACGGCAAGGCGGTCCTCACCCGGCTCGCGGGCGTCCTGGGCATGGAGCCCAAGGAGGTCATGGACAAGGTCAGGCTCTGCGACTCCCAGACCCCGCAGCCCTGCTGGAACGGCTCCCCCTACCAGCCGATCCCCATCACCGACGAGGCCACCACGCAGCAGGCGCTCCGGATCCGGGAGAGCACCGAGGACTTCCCCGGCATCACCGCCGAACTCACCGCCGTACGCCGCTACGCAGCCCCCGGCAACGCCCGCACCGCGCAGGTCCTCGGCTACCTCTCGCCGGTCACCGACGAGGAGATCCAGAAGGCCAAGGACACCGACTCGCCGCACCTGCGCTCCGACCAGGTCGGCCGCTCCGGCATCGAGCGCACCTACGACAAGGAGCTGCGCGGCAAGGCCGGCGTCACGTCCTACGAGGTCGACAAGGTCGGCCGCGTCATGGGCCAGACCGAGTCCGAGGCGGGCGTGCCCGGCGCCACCCTCGTCACCAGCATCGACGCCCGGGTCCAGTCGGTCGCCGAATACGAACTCGCGCAGGCGATGAAGCTGGTCCGGGGCGAGACCGACAAGATCACCGGCCGTAAGTACGAGGCCGACTCGGGCGCCGTCGTGGTCATGGAGTCGAGGACCGGCCGCGTCGTCGCGATGGCCTCCCAGCCCGACTACGACCCCAACGCCTGGGTGGGCGGCATCTCCGGCAAGGACTACAGCCGGCTCACCAGCAAGGACTCCAACTACCCGCTGCTCAACCGGGCCATCCAGGGCCAGGCGCCCGCCGGCTCCGTCTTCAAGGTGGTGTCGGCGAGCGCCGCCGTACGGGCCGGCTACGACTTCGACGACAAGTACCTCTGCAGCAGCTCCTACAGCATGGGCAACCGGAGCTTCGCGAACTTCGAGTCCCAGGGGCACGGCCCCATCACCCTCGGAGACGCCCTCAAGTACTCCTGCAACACGGTCTTCTACCGCCTGGGCCACCAGGAGTGGAGCCGCGACGGCGGCCTCAAGCCCAAGAAGGACGCCCACGACTGGTTCTACCGGACCGCCCACGACTTCGGCTTCGGCTCCGAGACCGGCATCGACGTGCCCAACGAGGTCAAGGGCCGTATCCCGGACCGTCAGTGGAAGCAGCGGTTCTGGGAGGCCAACAAGGACGCCTGGTGCAAGCAGGGCAAGAAGGGCGGCACGTACGTCGAGCAGATCGCCTACGAGAGCTGCCTCGAAGGCAACCAGCTGAAGGCCTACGACAGCATCAACTTCTCCATCGGACAGGGCGACGTCCTCATCACGCCCGTCCAGCTGGCCACCGCCTACGCGGCGATCAGCAACGGCGGCACCCTCTACAACCCGACCATCGGCAAGGCCGTGATCAGCCCCGACGGCAAGTCGGTCAAGGAGATCAAGCCCACGTCGCACGGCAGGCTGCCCGTCGACGCGAAGACGATCAGCGACCTCGACAAGGGGCTGCGCTCCGTCGTCGAGCCCGGCGGCACCGCTGCCTGGCGGTTCGGCGGCTGGCCGCAGGACAAGATCCCGATGCGCGCCAAGACCGGTACCGCCCAGGTGTACGGCAAGCAGACCACCTCCTGGTTCGCCACCTACACCGACGACTTCACCATCGTCATGACGATCTCCCAGGGCGGTACGGGCTCCGGGGCCTCCGGCCCCGCCGTCCGCAACATCTACGACGCCCTCTACGGCCTCGACGACGCGGGCAACCAGGACCTCAAGCGCGCCCTCCTGCCCCAGCCGCAGAAGTCGCTGCCGAAGGTCCAGCCCGACGGCTCCATCGACGCGCCGCAGGTCAAGCCGTACGACCCCAAGTCACAGCTGGTGGTCGACGCAGCCGGGACGGGCGATGCCGGCGGCGGACAAGAGCCACTCCACGGGCCGCTGCCCGGCAGGACGGGAGACTGACCGATGACCGCACCCCACGGCTTCTCCGTCTCCCGCTACGCCCCCGAACGCGGCCCGATCGCCAAGCTCACCGCACGCGACTCGGTGGTCCGGCGACTCGACTGGCCGATCCTCCTCTCCAGCCTCGCCCTGTCGTTCCTCGGCTCCCTGCTCGTCTGGTCCGCCACCCGCGGCCGGACCGAGCTGAACCAGGGCGACCCGTACTACTTCCTGTTCCGCCACGCCCTGAACACCGGCATCGGGCTCGCCCTGATGATCGGCACCGTGTGGCTCGGCCACCGCACCCTGCGCGGCGCGGTGCCCGTCCTCTACGGCATCTCGATCCTGCTGATCCTCGCCGTCCTCACCCCGCTCGGCGCGACCATCAACGGCGCCCACGCGTGGATCGTGATCGGCGGCGGCTTCTCGCTCCAGCCCAGCGAGTTCGTGAAGATCACGATCATCCTGATCATGGCGATGCTGCTGGCCGCCAAGGTCGACGCCGGCGACCAGGCGTACCCCGACCACCTGACCGTCGCCAAGGCCCTGGCCCTCGCCGCGCTGCCCATGGGGATCGTCATGCTGATGCCCGACCTCGGGTCGGTGATGGTCATGGCCGTCATCGTGCTCGGGGTGCTCCTGGCCTCCGGCGCGTCCAACCGCTGGGTCCTCGGCCTCATCGGCACCGGCGTCGCGGGCGCGGTCGCGGTCACGGCCCTCGGCCTCCTCGACGAGTACCAGATCAACCGCTTCGCCGCCTTCGCCAACCCCGAGCTCGACCCGGCGGGCGTCGGCTACAACACCAACCAGGCGCGCATCGCGATCGGCTCCGGCGGCCTGTACGGCGCGGGACTCTTCAACGGCCACCAGACCAGCGGCCAGTTCGTGCCCGAGCAGCAGACCGACTTCATCTTCAGCGTCGCGGGCGAGGAGCTCGGCTTCCTCGGCGGCGGACTGATCATCCTGCTGATCGGCGTCATCCTCTGGCGTGCCTGCCGGATCGCCCGCGAGACCACCGAGCTGTACGGAACCGTCGTCGCGGCCGGAATCATCGCCTGGTTCGCCTTCCAGTCCTTCGAGAACATCGGCATGGCGCTCGGCATCATGCCGGTGGCGGGCCTGCCACTGCCGTTCGTGTCCTACGGAGGCTCGTCGATGTTCGCCGTGTGGGTGGCGATCGGACTGCTCCAGTCGATCAGGGTCCAGCGGCCGATAACGGCATAGCGGGGCCCAGCGGGGGCGCCGCGGGGGCATGGACCGACGTCGGAAGGGTTAGGAGCCTTGTATGACGGCGGAGACGAAGCGCGAGATCGAGCGGAAGTACGAAGCCACCGAGCGGACGGGACTCCCGGACCTCACCAGAGCCCGGGGAGTCTCGTCCGTCCTCGACCAGGGCGTCGCCGAACTCGACGCCGTCTACTACGACACGGCCGACCTGCGCCTCGCCGCCGACTCCCTCACCCTGCGTCGCCGCACGGGCGGCGCCGACGAGGGCTGGCACCTCAAGTTCCCGGTCTCGTCCGGGATCCGCGACGAGATCAGGGCCCCGCTCGCCGACACCCTCCCGGAGTCCCTTGCGGCGCTCCTGCGCTCCCGCGTCCGTGACGGGGACGTCGTCCCCGTCGTCCGCCTCCGCTCCGCCCGCAAGGTCCAGCACCTGCTCGACGACGCGGGCACCCTGCTCGCCGAGGTGTCGGTGGACACGGTCCGCGCGAAGCGCCTCCCGAAGGGCCCCGGCGCCTCCTGGACGGAGATCGAGGTCGAACTCGCCGACGACGTGGACCCGTCCGTCCTCGACGCGGTCGAGAAGCGTCTGAAGAAGGCGGGCATCCGCCCCTCGTCGGCCCCTTCGAAGCTGGCGAGGGCGCTGGAGGAGACCTCGGATCAGGACGGGACCGACGCCGACGCCGGACCCGCCGCCCCTGCCGCCGATGCAGGCCTCCCGGACGAGGACACCGCGGGCGGCCGCGTCCTCGCCTACGCGAGGGAGCAGATCGAGGCGATCATCGCCCTCGACCCCGCCGTCCGCCGCGACCTCCCCGACGCCGTCCACCAGATGCGCGTCGCCTGCCGCCGCCTGCGCAGCGCCTTCAAGACGTACCGCAAGGTCCTCGACCGCACCGTCACCGACCCCGTCGGCGACGAGCTCAAGTGGCTCGCCGGCGAGCTCGGCCACGCACGCGACCAGGAGGTCCTCGCCGAACGCCTCCGTACCCGCGTCGACGCGATCCCCGACACCCTCGTCCTCGGCCCCGTCCACGCCCGCCTGCAGGTCTGGTCCACGGCCACGGGTGCCGACGCCCACCGCAGGGCCCTCGCCGCCCTCGACTCCGACCGCCACCTCGCGCTCCTCGCCACCCTCGACGCGCTCCTGGCGGACCCGCCCCTCCTCAAGGGCGCCGCCGAGGACCCGGTGCCCGTCCTCTCCCGGGCGGTACTCAAGGACTACGACCGCCTCGCCCGCCGCGTCGACCACGCCCTCGCCCGCGCGCCCGGCCACGACCGCGACCTCGCGATGCACGAGGCCCGCAAGGCCGCCAAGCGCACCCGCTACGCCGCCGACGCCGCCCGCCCCACACTCGGCAAGCCGGCCAAGCGCTTCGCCAAGCGGATCAAGGCCGTCCAGAGCGTCCTCGGCGACCACCAGGACAGCGTCGTCGCCCGCGAGACCCTGCGCGACCTCGCGATCCAGGCGCACGCGGCCGGCGAGTCCGCCTTCACCTGGGGACTCCTCCACGGCCAGGAGGAGTCGGCCGGAGCGGTCCGCGAACGCGAGTTTCCCCAGGCCTGGGCCAGGGCGGCGGCCCCGGAACTGAGGGCGGCACTGACCCACTGAGCACCGGGTACGCTTGAGAGTCGCCCCCTGCCAGCTCACGAAGGTTCGAGATGTCTGCTGCCGAGTCTGTCTTCCCGCAGCTCGAAGCTCTGCTCCCGCACGTGCAGAAGCCGATTCAGTACGTCGGTGGAGAGCTGAACTCCACGGTCAAGCCGTGGGAGTCCGCCGACGTCCGCTGGGCGCTCATGTACCCGGACGCGTACGAGGTCGGCCTGCCCAACCAGGGCGTCATGATCCTCTACGAGGTACTGAACGAGCGCGAGGGCGTCCTGGCCGAGCGCACGTACAGTGTCTGGCCGGACCTCGAAGAGCTGATGCGCGAGCACGGCGTGCCGCAGTTCACGGTCGATAGCCACCGACCCGTCGGCGCGTTCGACGTCTTCGGCCTGAGCTTCTCCACCGAGCTCGGCTACACCAACATGCTCACGGCCCTCGACCTGGCGGGCATCCCGCTGGAGTCGAAGGACCGCACCGTCGACCACCCGATCGTGCTCGCCGGCGGCCACGCCGCCTTCAACCCCGAGCCGATCGCGGACTTCATCGACGCGGCGATCATCGGCGACGGCGAGCAGGCCGTCCTCGACATGACCGAGATCATCCGCGCGTGGAAGGCGGAGGGCCGCCCCGGCGGCCGCGAGGAGGTCCTCCTCCGGCTCGCCAAGACCGGCTCGGTCTACATCCCGGGCTTCTACGACGTCGAGTACCTGGCCGACGGCCGGATCGCCCGCGTCGTCCCGAACCGCTCCGGCGTCCCGTGGCGTGTGTCCAAGCACACCGTCATGGACCTCGACGAGTGGCCCTACCCGAAGCAGCCGCTGGTCCCGCTCGCCGAGACGGTCCACGAGCGGATGTCCGTCGAGATCTTCCGCGGCTGCACCCGCGGCTGCCGTTTCTGCCAGGCCGGCATGATCACGCGCCCCGTGCGGGAGCGAAGCATCACCGGCATCGGCGAGATGGTCGAGAAGGGCCTCAAGGCGACGGGCTTCGAGGAGGTCGGTCTCCTCTCCCTCTCCTCCGCGGACCACACCGAGATCGGTGACATCGCGAAGGGCCTGGCGGACCGGTACGAGGAGGACAAGATCGGCCTCTCCCTGCCGTCCACCCGTGTCGACGCCTTCAACGTGGACCTCGCGAACGAGCTGACGCGTAACGGCCGCCGTTCGGGGCTCACCTTCGCCCCCGAGGGCGGCTCCGAGCGCATGCGCAAGGTCATCAACAAGATGGTCTCGGAGGAGGACCTGATCCGGACCGTCTCGACGGCGTACGGCAACGGCTGGCGCCAGGTGAAGCTGTACTTCATGTGCGGCCTGCCGACCGAGACGGACGAGGACGTCCTCCAGATCGGCGACATGGCGGTCAAGGTCATCGCCGAGGGCCGCAAGGTCTCCGGCCAGAACGACATCCGCTGCACGGTCTCCATCGGCGGCTTCGTCCCGAAGCCGCACACCCCGTTCCAGTGGGCGCCGCAGCTGTCGGCGGAGGAGACGGACGCCCGTCTCGAGAAGCTCCGGGACAAGATCCGCGGCGACAAGAAGTACGGCCGCTCGATCGGCTTCCGCTACCACGACGGCAAGCCCGGCATCGTCGAGGGCCTGCTCTCGCGCGGCGACCGGCGGATCGGCGCCGTCATCCGCGCGGTGTACGAGGACGGCGGCCGCTTCGACGGCTGGCGCGAGCACTTCTCGTACGACCGCTGGATGGCGTGCGCGGACAAGACGCTGCCCGACATGGGTGTCGACGTCGCCTGGTACACGACGCGCGAGCGCACGTACGAGGAGGTCCTGCCCTGGGACCACCTGGACTCCGGTCTCGACAAGGACTGGCTCTGGGAGGACTGGCAGGACGCCCTGGACGAGACCGAGGTCGAGGACTGCCGCTGGACGCCGTGCTTCGACTGCGGCGTGTGCCCGGCGATGCAGACCGAGATCCAGGTCGGCCCGACCGGCAAGAAGCTGCTGCCGCTGACGGTCGTCAAGTAGTCGCGTAACACTCCGGCGACGGCCCGGCGGGAGGGGAAACCCTCCGCCGGGCCGTCGCGTCATGTTCGGCATGAGCATGGAGAAGCACCAGCGTCAGCCCCAGCGCCGGCCGGACGAGCCGGAGGGTTGTCTGACGGCGGCCATCAGGATCCCGGTGCGGATCGTGGTGCTGGTGATCGTCGTTCCGGTACGCATGGTCTGGGACGTCCTCGTCGTCGGCGCCCGCGCCCTCGACCGCACCGTGCTCCGCCCGACGGGCCGCGCCCTGGCCTGGCTGGGCCCGGCGCTCTTCGTGCGGCCCTGGGTCTGGCTGTGGCGCCAGGCCGTGCGGCCGGCGTTCCACTACGCGCTGGCGGTCCCGGCCGTCTGGCTGTACCGCCACGTCCTCACCCCGGTCGGGCACGGGCTGGCCTGGGGCCTCGTCTCGCTGGGGAAGGCGTTGTTCGTGTGGCCGTGGGTGGCGTTGTGGCGGTACGTGGTGGTGCCGGTGGCGCGGTACGGGGTCGGGGTGCCTGCCGTCTGGGTGTACCGGTGGGTCCTCGCGCCGTTGGGCGGTGGTGTCTCCTTCCTGCTCGACCGTCTGTGGCGGTACGGGGTCGCGCTGCCGGCCGTCTGGCTGTACCGCCACGTCCTGACCCCGGTCGGGCGCGGGCTGGTGCGGGGGCTCGGCGTGCTCGGGAATGCGTTGTTCGTGTGGCCGTGGGTCGCGCTGTGGCGGTACGTGGTGGTGCCGGTGGCGCGGTACGGGGTCGGGGTGCCTGCCGTCTGGGTGTACCGGTGGGTCCTCGCGCCGTTGGGCGGTGGTG
>NZ_JBVHDX010000013.1:69857-75743 GCF_055563155.1 Streptomyces sp. NPDC013317 | reverse complement strand
GGTGTCTCCTTCCTGCTCGACCGTCTGTGGCGGTACGGGGTCGCGCTGCCGGCCGTCTGGCTGTACCGCCACGTCCTGACCCCGGTCGGGCGCGGGTTGGCCTGGGGGCTCGTCTCGCTGGGGAAGGCGTTGTTCGTGTGGCCGTGGGTGGCGTTGTGGCGGTACGTGGTGGTGCCGGTGGCGCGGTACGGGTTCGGGGTGCCGGCCGTCTGGCTGTACCGCCACGTCCTGACCCCGGTCGGGCTCGGGCTGGTGCGGGGGCTCGGCGTGCTCGGGAAGGCGTTGTTCGTGTGGCCGTGGGTCGCGCTGTGGCGGTACGCCGTCGTGCCCGTCGCGCGGTACGGGGTCGTCGTCCCACTCGTCTGGCTGTACCGCCGCGTTCTCGTCCCGACCGGGCGGGAGCTCCTCGACGCGCTGCGGGTCTGCTGGCGCGTCGCCGGGTTCGTCTCCCGGGCCGCCGGGCGCGCCCTCGCGTGGCTCGCCCGGAATCTCGTCGGGCGCCCCGTCGCCTGGTTCTACCGCACCGTCTGCGCCCCCGTCGGGCACTGGGTCCGCGACCAGGTCTGGGCGCCGGCCAGGCGCGCGGCGGTCGCGGCCGGGCAGGCCGCGCGGGAGGCCCTCGCCGCGGCGCGTTCGACCGTGCGGCA
Source organism: Streptomyces sp. NPDC013317 (assembly GCF_055563155.1). Classification (NCBI taxonomy): domain Bacteria; kingdom Bacillati; phylum Actinomycetota; class Actinomycetes; order Kitasatosporales; family Streptomycetaceae; genus Streptomyces; species Streptomyces sp. NPDC013317. Next base: position 75,096 of record NZ_JBVHDX010000013.1, on the reverse strand, counting down.
GGCGCGCAGGGACGCCTGGCGAGCACTGGTGGGGGGACCCCGGGTGACCGAGCCTGTGGAACCGGTGGTGGCCTCTGCGCGTACTCTGGGTAGTACAACAAGCGCCTCCGGCGCGGCGCCCGCACCCGAGATCTCCCTGCGAAAGCGGGGGTGAGCCGGTCGGGCCCCCCAGAGGCCACCCCGTATTTCGTGGGCGGCGCGCCACCGCGCCCGCCCCGCACCGAGGAGAAGAACCACTGGGCAAGCGACAGCCCGAAGGCCCGCCGCCCGCACCGGCGGTGCAGCGCATCCGACTGCGCTACACCAAGCGCGGCCGCCTCCGGTTCACCAGCCATCGTGACTTCCAGCGCGCTTTCGAGCGTGCGTTGCGCCGTGCCGAGGTGCCCATGGCGTACTCGGCCGGCTTCACCCCGCACCCCAAGGTGTCGTACGCCAACGCCGCCCCCACGGGTACGGGCTCCGAGGCCGAGTTCCTGGAGATCGCCCTCACCGAGCACCGGGACCCGGAGAGTCTGCGGCTCCTGCTCGACGAGTCGCTCCCGGACGGCCTCGACATCACCGACGCCGTCGAGGCCCGGACCTCCGGACTCGCCGACCGGCTCACCGCCTCCGTGTGGGAGCTGCGGCTCGACGGCGTCACCGTCGAGGACGCGGAGAAGGCCGTCGCGGCCTTCCTCGCGGCCGACACCGTGGAAGTGCAGCGCAAGACCAAGAACGGCATCCGCACCTTCGACGCCCGCTCGGCCGTCGCCGACCTCGTCGCGGACCGTCCACAGGCACGTCCCGGAGCTGATAGGCCCCTGGACAATGCCTGTGCGATACTGCGGCTGGTTGTTCGGCACGTGACACCTGCCGTACGACCCGACGACGTCCTGTCCGGTCTCCGAGCTGTGGCCGACCTGGCGCCGCCGGTCCCCGCAGCGGTGACCAGGCTGGCGCAGGGGCTCTTCGACGAGGAGTCCGGCACGGTGACCGACCCGCTCGCGCCCGACCGCGAGGCAGTCACGGCCGCTTCACCCACGGCCGCCGCGACCGCCTCAGCGACGGCGCCGGGTGCAGGTTCCGCGTAGGGAGCGGTCGTTGTAGCGCAGCCCTGGTACTCGGGAGCCACCTGGGTCGGGCAGCGCACTGACCAGGAGACTTTCGCCAGGCCGTACGGAGAAAGCGTACGGAACCGGCGAGCCAGACATCAGCTCCCGTGCGGCGCCCGCGCCCCGGACGGCGGCACCGCGCACTGTGCGCGATCGTGCCGCCGGACCGGAACAAGGCGCGGCGCCCGGGGGCGTGACGGGAGAACCGCCCGCATGCTCGAACAGCACGAAGAGAACACCGACAACAACGCACCTGGTGACAAGCTGCCGCCGCGCCGCAGGCGCCGGGCGGCTTCCCGCCCCGCCGGTCCGCCGGTCGCGGCGGAGGTCACCGACACCGTGGCCGAGGTCGTCGTGGAGACGCCCGCCACCCCGGAGCCGGCCGCCGAGCCCGCTCCCGCCCGTACGCGCCGTCGCGCCACGCGCAAGACCGCCGCCCCGGAGCCGGCCGCCGCGGCCGCGCCCGTCGTGGAGGCGGCCGCCGAGGTCCCCGCCGCCGAGGCTCCCGTCGAGGAGCTCGCCCCGGCCCGGACCCGCCGGCGTGCCACCCGTAAGGCCACCACCCCGGAGCCGGTCTCCGAGCCGGTCGTCGAGGCCGAGGCCGTCGTGGAGGCGGCCCCCGAGGCCCCCGTCGAGGAGCCCGCCGCCCCCGCCCGTACGCGCCGCCGTGCGACCCGCAAGGCGACCACGCCCGAGCCGGCTGCCGAGCCCGTCGCCGAGCCGGTCGTCGAGCCCGCCGCCGAGCCCGTCGTGGAGCAGCAGGCCCCGGTCGAGGAGCCCGCCGCCCCGGCGCGCACCCGCCGCCGCGCGACCCGTAGGGCCACCAGCCCCGAGGCCACCCCCGCCGCGGGCGAGAGCCTGCCGCAGGAGACCGTGGCGCAGATCACCGCCGAAGAGGCGGAGCCCGAGGTCGCCGCGGCCGAGAAGGCCGCCACCCGTGGCCGTACCCGCCGCCGCGCGTCGTCGCCGCAGTTCACCGCCGAGCCGGTGCCCGGTGCAAGCACCGGCTCCACCGGAGCGGCCGAAGCCGCGCGCGTTTCTGCGGCGGACGAGGAGCCCCGCGGTCGCCGTGCCACGCGTCCCGCCGTCGCCGTCTTCCAGGCCCCGGTCTTCACCGAGCCGATGTTCCAGACCCCGGAGACCGCGGCCGCCGCCGCTGCCGCCGAGGTCGTGGAGCCGGAGGAGGACGAGGAGGAGACGGTCGAGGGGACGGTCGAGGAGGCCGCCGCCGCCGTCGTCGAGACCGCCGAGCGTCCCGAGCCCGCCGGTCGTCGCCGTCGCCGCCGTCGTGGCGAGCCCGCCGAGCCCGTCGCTGTCGAGCCCGTGCCGGCCACCGTCGCCGACGAGCCCGAGGTCGAGGCCGAGGAGCCCGAGGCGGAGGCCGAGGAGTCCGACGAGTACGGCGACCGCCCGTCCCGCCGTCGCCGTCGTGGCGGCCGTCGCCGCCGTCGCGGTGAGCTCGCCGAGTCCGAGGAGGCCGAGGAGACCGAGGAGTCGGACGAGGCCCGCGCCGAGGACGAGGAGTCCGAGGAGGAGGGCGAGTCCGACGAGTACGAGGGCGGCGCATCGTCCGGCGGCTCCAGCAGCTCCCGTCGCCGTCGCCGTCGCCGCCGCCGCAGCGGTGACGCGGGCGGCGAGACCGAGGCGGGCGAGGAGGACGGCGTCCGTACGGTCGTCAAGGTCCGCGAGCCCCGCCCGGCCCGTGAGAAGGCCGAGCCGTCCGACGAGGTCCAGTCCATCAAGGGCTCGACCCGCCTGGAGGCGAAGAAGCAGCGTCGCCGCGAGGGCCGCGAGCAGGGCCGCCGCCGCGTCCCGATCATCACCGAGGCCGAGTTCCTGGCCCGCCGTGAGGCCGTCGAGCGCGTGATGGTCGTCCGTCAGAACGGCGAGCGCACCCAGATCGGCGTCCTGGAAGACAACGTGCTCGTCGAGCACTACGTCAACAAGGAGCAGGCCACCTCGTACGTCGGCAACGTCTACCTGGGCAAGGTCCAGAACGTGCTGCCGTCCATGGAGGCCGCCTTCGTCGACATCGGCAAGGGCCGCAACGCCGTCCTGTACGCCGGTGAGGTCAACTTCGAGGCGCTCGGCATGGCCAACGGGCCGCGCCGTATCGAGACCGCCCTCAAGTCCGGCCAGTCGGTCCTCGTCCAGGTGACGAAGGACCCGATCGGCCACAAGGGTGCGCGTCTGACCAGCCAGGTCTCCCTGCCGGGCCGCTACCTCGTGTACGTCCCCGAGGGCTCGATGACCGGCATCAGCCGCAAGCTCCCGGACACCGAGCGCGCGCGTCTGAAGACCATCCTCAAGAAGATCGTCCCCGAGGACGCCGGCGTCATCGTGCGCACCGCCGCCGAGGGCGCGAGCGAGGACGAGCTGCGCCGTGACGTCGAGCGTCTGCAGGCCCAGTGGGAGGACATCCAGAAGAAGGCGAAGAGCGGCAACGCCCCGACCCTTCTGTACGGCGAGCCGGACATGACCGTCCGCGTCGTCCGCGACATCTTCAACGAGGACTTCTCGAAGGTCATCGTCAGCGGCGACGACGCCTGGGAGACCATCCACGGGTACGTGAACCACGTCGCCCCGGACCTGACCGACCGCCTGTCCAAGTGGACGAGCGAGGTCGACGTCTTCGCGACGTACCGGATCGACGAGCAGCTGATGAAGGCGCTGGACCGCAAGGTCTGGCTGCCGAGCGGCGGCTCGCTGGTGATCGACAAGACCGAGGCGATGATCGTCGTCGACGTCAACACCGGCAAGTTCACCGGCCAGGGCGGCAACCTCGAGGAGACCGTGACGAGGAACAACCTCGAAGCGGCCGAGGAGATCGTGCGCCAGCTGCGCCTGCGCGACCTGGGCGGCATCGTCGTCATCGACTTCATCGACATGGTCCTGGAGTCCAACCGCGACCTGGTGCTGCGCCGTCTCCTGGAGTGCCTGGGCCGTGACCGGACCAAGCACCAGGTGGCCGAGGTCACCTCGCTGGGCCTGGTCCAGATGACCCGTAAGCGGGTCGGCCAGGGTCTGCTGGAGTCCTTCTCCGAGACCTGTGTCCACTGCAACGGCCGTGGCGTGATCGTGCACATGGAGCAGCCGACCGCCCCCGGCGGCGGTGGCAGCGGCAAGCGTTCGAAGAAGCGCGGCCGCGGCGGTGCCGAGCACCACGAGCACGAGCACGCCGACGTGGCGGAGACCGAGTCCGACACCGACACGGTCGAGACCGAGGCCGAGGTGGCCGCGGAGATCGCCGCCCCGGTGGCCGTGGAGGAGCCCTTCCGCGCCGACGAGGAGCTGTACAGCAGCGCCGCCGAGGCCGAGGCCGCCGCGACTCGTGGCCGCGGCCGCCGTCGGGCGACCCGCAAGGTCTCCGCTCCGGCCGGTCCTCCGGTCGCCGCGGCTCCCGCCCCGGTCGTGGTCGAGGAGCCGGCGCCCGTCGCCGAGCCGGAGCCGGTCGTCGAGCCGGAGCCGGTCGTCGAGGCCGCTCCGGTGGCCGAGGCCGCCCCGGTCGTCGAGGAGGCCGCCCCGGCTCCCCGTGCCCGCCGCCGTGCCACCCGCAAGGCGACGGCCCCGGCCGGTTCGCCTGCCGGTGAGGCGGTCGTCGAGACCGTCGTCGAGCCGGTCGCCGCCCCGGAACCAATTGTCGAGGCCGCGCCCGAGCCCGTCGTCGAGGAGGCCCCCGTGGCCGCCCCGCCGAGGCCCCGTCGCCGGGTCGTCCGCAAGGTGACGGCCCCCGCCGGCTCCCCGTCGGGAGCGGAGGAGGCCGCCGTCCTGGTGGTCGACTCCCCGGCCGCCGCTCCGGCTGACGCCCCGGCCCCGGCCGAGGCGCCCGTCGCGGAGGCGGAGGCAGAGGCCGCCGCCCCGGCCAAGAAGACGGCCGCCCGCAAGACGGCGAAGAAGGCCACCGCGAAGAAGGCCGCAGTCAAGAAGACGGCGACGGCCAAGAAGACCGCGGCGAAGAAGACCACTGCGAAGAAGGCGGCCACCAAGAAGACGGCCGCCCCCGCGCAGGACTGAGGTTGCCGCCGGGGGGGGGGGGGCCCCCGGCGCCCCCCCCCCCCCCCCCGGGGGTTATGTTAAAAAATTTCACACACGTGTAAGAACCCCGCAACCTAAAAAGGGGGAGGTGGGTTTTAAAGAGCCACCCCCCA
>NZ_JBVHDX010000013.1:0-69847 GCF_055563155.1 Streptomyces sp. NPDC013317 | reverse complement strand
CGCCAACTGGCGCCCCCCAACACCCCCCCCCCCCCCCCCGCCGCGGGGGGGGGCCCGGGGGGGGGGGCCCCCCCCCCCCCCCCCCCCACCGCCCCGGAGGGTGAAGTCACCGAATTTGACCCCTTGAGGCACCGGCCCGTAACCTTGACCGTCGGCGTGTCGTATGACGCGCCACCCCCCTGAGCACCCTCCTCCCGGGCTTCCGGGAGAGGCCGCTCGTCCACTTCCGGATCGCCGCGGGCTTCGGCCCGCGTGAGCGGCTGGCATCAGGGGACCGTTCCCGAGTGAGAGAGAGATCCGCGTGTACGCCATCGTGCGCAGCGGTGGTCGCCAGCACAAGGTTGCTGTCGGCGACATCGTTGAGGTTGACAAGATTTCCACTGCCAAGGTTGGCGACACCGTAGAGCTCTCTACGCTGCTCGTTGTCGACGGCGATGCCGTGACCAGCGACCCGTGGGTGCTGGCCGGTATCAAGGTCACGGCCGAGGTCGTGGACCACCACAAGGGCGCGAAGATCGACATCCTTCGCTACAAGAACAAGACCGGCTACCGCCGTCGCCAGGGCCACCGCCAGCAGTACACGGCGATCAAGGTCACCGGCATCCCCGCGGCTGCGAAGTAAGGGACTGAGGAGAGATGGCACACAAGAAGGGCGCATCGTCCACCCGGAACGGTCGCGATTCCAATGCTCAGCGGCTCGGCGTGAAGCGCTTCGGCGGTCAGGTCGTCAGCGCCGGTGAGATCCTGATCCGCCAGCGCGGCACCCACTTCCACCCGGGCGCGGGCGTCGGCCGTGGCGGCGACGACACGCTGTTCGCCCTGCAGGCCGGTTCGGTGCAGTTCGGCACCCACCGTGGCCGCAAGGTCGTGAACATCGTTCCGGTCGCCTGATCGGTTCTTTTGCGGAGGCGGACCTCACTTCCCGGCAGGGAAGCGGGTCCGCCTTTCGCGTGTTACTAGATAGACATTCCACCTCGTAGTACCCCCTTGTAACTGGAGGCACAGAACCATGACCACCTTCGTGGACCGCGTCGAGCTGCATGTCGCCGCGGGTAACGGAGGCCACGGCTGCGCCTCCGTACACCGGGAGAAGTTCAAGCCGCTCGGCGGCCCCGACGGCGGCAACGGCGGCCGCGGCGGCGATGTGATCCTGGTCGTCGACCAGGCCGTCACCACACTCCTCGAGTACCACCACTCGCCGCACCGCAAGGCCACCAACGGTCAGCCCGGCGCCGGGGACAACCGTTCCGGCAAGGACGGCCAGGACCTCGTCCTGAACGTGCCCGACGGCACCGTCGTCCTCGACAAGCAGGGCAACGTGCTCGCCGACCTCGTCGGCCAGGGCACCACCTTCATCGCCGGCCAGGGCGGCCGCGGCGGCCTCGGCAACGCGGCGCTGTCCTCCGCGCGCCGCAAGGCCCCCGGCTTCGCGCTCCTCGGCGAGCCCGGCGAGGCGCGGGACATCGTCCTGGAGCTGAAGACCGTCGCCGACGTGGCGCTGGTCGGCTACCCGAGCGCCGGCAAGTCCTCGCTCATCTCCGTGCTGTCGGCCGCCAAGCCGAAGATCGCGGACTACCCCTTCACCACGCTCGTCCCGAACCTGGGCGTCGTCACGGCCGGCTCGACGGTCTACACGATCGCCGATGTGCCGGGCCTGATCCCGGGCGCCAGCCAGGGCCGCGGCCTGGGCCTGGAGTTCCTGCGCCACGTGGAGCGCTGCTCGGTGCTCGTGCACGTCCTGGACACGGCGACGCTGGAGTCCGACCGCGACCCGGTCACCGACCTCGACATCATCGAGGAAGAGCTGAAGCAGTACGGCGGTCTCGAGGACCGCCCGCGCATCGTCGTCCTCAACAAGATCGACATCCCGGACGGCCAGGACCTGGCGGACATGATCCGCCCCGACCTGGAGGAGCGTGGCTACCAGGTCTTCGAGGCGTCGGCCGTGGCGCGTACGGGTCTGAAGGAGCTGTCCTTCGCGCTGGCCGACATCGTCGCCAAGGCGCGTGCGGCCAAGCCGAAGGAGGAGTCGACGCGGATCGTCCTCCGTCCGAAGGCGGTCGACGACGCCGGCTTCACGGTCACCTACGACGAGTCCGAGGACGTCTACCGGGTGCGCGGCGAGAAGCCGGAGCGCTGGGTGCGCCAGACCGACTTCAACAACGACGAGGCCGTCGGCTACCTGGCGGACCGGCTCAACCGCCTGGGCGTCGAGGACGCGCTGATGAAGGCGGGCGCCCGATCGGGCGACGGTGTCGCGATCGGCTCCGAGGACAACGCGGTCGTCTTCGACTGGGAGCCCACGATGATGGCCGGCGCGGAGATGCTCGGCCGTCGTGGCGAGGACCACCGTCTCGAAGCCCCGCGTCCCGCCGCGCAGCGCCGCCGCGACCGCGAGGCGGAGCGGGACGAGGCGCAGCGCGAGTACGACGACTTCAACCCGTTCTAGGGTCTGCCCCCTCCCTCGCGTCACAGACGCTTCGAGCGCCCCACGTGCCACTCCGGCCGTGGGGCGCTCGCGTGGGAGCGGGCGGTCAGGACTCCTGGCTGTCCGCGACGTCCCGGAGGTGGGTGACGACCGGGCGGCCCGACAGGCCGAGGGTGACCACGGCCGCCGGAGCGCCGCCGACCGCCGTCACCGCCGCGGGGGTGCCCACCGTGACGGCGGTCTGCCGGGCGCGCGCCATGGCCGCTCCGCCGTCGCGGACGTCGTACACCAGCGCTTCGCCGCCCCCGGTCGAGGCCGCCATCAGCAGCCCGTCGGCGGTCGGCCTGCGGCCGCCGACCAGACCGACACGGCCGTAGCCCGGCACCACCGGGTTCGCCACGGTCGTCCAGCGACCGGTCCGCCCCGCGGCCAGCCGTTCGACCATCACACGGTCGCTCGTCACCGGGCGGTAGCCGAGCAGGACGGAACCGTCCGCGGCGGTCACCGCGTCCGGAACGTCCCCCGGCCGGGCCACGAAGCGCCGCGACCCCTTGCGCAGTTCGGCGGACGGCTTGCGCTGCGCCCAGTGCTCCACCCAGCCGGGCGCGGCGGCGAACACGTGGATCAGCCCGCCGCCGTCCACCGTCGCGGCGAGACCGTCCTGGACGTACCCGCCGGGCAGCGCCCGCCAGGGCGACCAGTCGCCCCGCTCGTCGAGGACGCGGGTGCTGACTCCCTTGTCCCCGTTCCGTACGAAGACATGGACGCGGCCGTCCGCGCCGGTCACCGCGGTCGGCGGACCCGTCAGGCGGGAGCGCCGCGGGCGGGACTCGGGGTTGCCGAGCCCGACCCAGCTGGAGTCGAAGGGGCCGCCGGCCGTCCGCTGCCGGAGCATGACGATCTCGCGGACGTTGCGGGCGGCGGGTCCCTCCAGCCGGGAGAAGCGCAGGGCGAAGATCAGCTGTCGGCCCTCGGCGTCCCTGGTCACGGAGATCGCGGGCGCCAGCGGCCCCCCGCCGAGGTCCTCCGGCGCGCCCAGGACCCCGGCCGACGTGCCGGTCCAGCGCGCGAGCCGGGTGCCGAGCACGGCGTACACGGTCAGCGAGCCGTCCTCGGAGGCCACGACCTGGGGCCCGGCGTTCGGATAGCGCCGGTGGGTGCTGCGTACCCACCCCTTCTTCGAGACGAGGACGCGGTCGGAGCCGATGGCGTAGTCGCCGCAGCCGGAGGCGTTGCCGCACTCCCAGGAGGGGTCGCCGCCATAGGCGTTCAGGTACTCGGTCTTGAGGGCGACCGTCTCGGGCGGCAGATTGTGCGGCCAGCGCTGGTTGTAATAGCCGCGGTAGGACTCGGTCTGGAACGCGGGCGCCTTGCCGCGGCGCCCCGACGCGTCGGCCCACTCGGCCAGCGCGCGCCAGGTGAAGAGCGCAGTCGCGGTGTGGTCCGGGTGGTCGGAGTAGCCGACCTGGTCGCTGCCGCGCGGGTGCCGCTCGTCGTGGACCTGGGCGTCAGGGTCGGGGTCGAGCGTCCGTATGAGGGTGGGCCGGTAGCGCCGCAGCAGCGAGACGAGGGTGTCCACCAGGTCCTGGCGGCCGTAGGAGAACGCCTTCCGGACCGGGGATTCCGGCGTCGGCTGGGTGGGGAGGCGGACGCCGGGGGTGCCCCACAGGTGGGTCATGTTGACCGCCCGGCCGTGGTCCTTCGCGTGCATCCGTATGTTGAGGAAGACCAGCTCCGCCCGCCGTCCCTGGTGCTCCAGGACGTTGAGCTCGGCCTCCCGGCCCTCGGGCAGCGGAAGGGTGGTCCGCTCCCACGTGGTGAAGAGGGGGGCGCCCAGCATCCGCGCGTACGCCTGCCGCAGGCCCTGCTGGCGTGAGGATATGTACGCGGGTAGGTTCGCGGGCGGGGTGGGTCGGCCGGGGATGGCGTTCACGCCGAAGGAACCGCCGTCCGTGACGTAGACGGAGATCACCGGCACGCCGTTCGACAGCGTGTGGATCACGTCGGGGTTCATGAAGAAGAGGTCGTCGTCCGGGTGGGCCACGATCTGCATGACCCGCGCTCCGCCGGGCTCCGCGAATCCGGTCCGCGGCTCGGCGCCCAGCTGTCTCACCGGCATTCCGGAGCCGCCGCCGCCCGTGTGATCGACGGGGGGAACCCCGGCGGGTGCGGTGGTGCAGCCGCCGACGAGTCCGGCCAGCGTCACGCCGGCCACGGACCCGAGCAGCGTGCGGCGCGACGGCACGAAGTGGTCGAAGGTGCTGCGGCGGCCCATTTTCCCCCTGCTTTCCTGCTGGCGATCCGGCGAGATCGCCACAGGTAAAGAGGGGAAACAGCCATGCAGGTTTCACTTGATCGAGTGATTGCGGTCACATAATGGTCAAATCAGGAGTCAACTTGCCATTGAACTTCGTCCTTGACAGCATGTGCCGCTGACTGTCAGCTGAGAATGGAAGCCGGGATTCGCCGTGAGTGACTCACTGCTGCCCTACGCGGTGGGCGCTGCGAAGCGTGCGCGCCGGGCCGCCGTACGCATGCGCCGTCGGGTAGAGCAGCTGCACACCGTGCCGGCGATCGGCGGGGGGATCCGCCCGAGCGCGCAGCTCAAGCCCGTGCACTTCTCCGTCTCCAGCGGCAGGACCCTGAACGTCGCCGTCGCCGTTCCCGGGCGTCGCCTCGCCTCCGCCGACCTCGTACTCTCGCACGGTACGAGCCGCGAGCGCGTGCCCCTCGAGCTCGAACCGCAGGCCGACGGCACGGTGCTGCTCACCGCGACCGTCCCCCTGCGCCACAAGGACTGCCCGGAGCCCGCCGGTCGCGGACCGGTGCTCGGCAGCGGCATCTGGCGTCTCGCCGTCCTGTTCACGGACGAGGGCGGACAGACCCGCCGCGCGACGATCGCCGCGGCCCCGAGCCGGGACCTCTCCGACGGTCCCACTCTCCCGTTCTCCCCTTCGCCGACGAGCGGCGCGACCTTCCGTCTCGTGCGCTCGGTCGACGGCTTCGCGCTGCTGAAGGTCCGCGCCCCCCGCCCGCACGCCGAACTCACCTCGTTCGACCTGCGCTGGGACCGGGTCACGGTGCACGGACGACTCATCGGTACCGCTCCCGCCAAGGCATCCGCCGCGACGGCGGAGGCGGTGCTGCGGCGAGGCAACCACAAGGCCGTCACCGTCGCTCCCGAGTGGCAGGGCGACCGCTTCACCTTCGACGTTCCTCTGGACAGGATGGGCGCGGGGCGCGGAACGGCCCGGACCTGGGACCTGTACCTGCGGCTCGGCGGCACCCGGCTGAAGATCGCCCGGAAGCTGACCGACGTCCGTCACCTCAAGCAGGTCTACCGGACTCCCTTCCGCATCGTCGCCCTCGACAACGGCTCCCTCATGCGGGTGCACGCCCATGTCACCGCGGCCGGAGCGCTCGCCGTCAACTGCGCAGATGTCATAGCCGCGCACCCCAGCACAGAGGAAGTCGCATGAAGATCACGTTTCTGCTCACCTGGGGCGACGAAATGGGCGGCACCGAGATGGCCGCCTACACCCAGGCGATCCACCTCGCGCCCCGGCACGACGTCGAGGTCCTCAGCGTCTTCAAGACCCGGCAGGAACCCTTCTTCGCGGCCGCCCGCAAGGTCAAGCGGCGCTACCTGGTGGACCGGACCGGCGGCGTCGAGCGCCCCGTGCGCACCTCCACCCTCGACGCCGAGGCCTGCCGCACGCTGACCTCTCTCCCCAGCGAGATCATCAAGCCCTCGTGGGAGAGCACCTTCAACCGGCTCTCCGACATCGAGATGACCCAGGCGCTCGGCTCCCTGGACTCCGACGTCCTCGTCACGACCACGCCGGCCCTCATGGCCGCGGTCGCCGACCTCGCGCCGGCCCGGGTCGTCACCGTCCACCAGGAGCACCGCGCCTCCCAGCTGCGTGGCGTGTCCGGCGAGCCGCTCCTCGTGTACGCGCCCCGGATCGACGCCCTCGTCTCGCTCACCGAGCGCACCAACGACTGGTTCGCGGACTCGCTCGGCGCCGCGGCGCCCGAGCTCGTCGCCATCCCGAACGCGGTGCCCGACGGCTACCGACAGCGCTCCGACCTGGAGAGCAAGACGATCGTCCTGGCTGCCCGGATGACCCCGGAGAAGCAGCTCGACCACGCGATCCACGCCTTCCACCGCGTCTCCGCCGACTTCCCGGACTGGACGCTGCGGATCTTCGGCGACGGCCCCCAGCAGGTGCGGCTGCGCCACCTCGTCGAGGGGCTCGGAATCCACTCGCGGGTGGAGCTCATGGGCCGCTCCGACCAGATGGAGCAGGAGTGGGCCAAGGCCGCGCTCTGCCTGCTGCCCTCGCGCAACGAGGCGTTCCCCCTGGTCCTCCTCGAGGTCTTCGCCGCGGGTGTGCCCGTGATCGCGTACGACATCGTCACCGGCCCCGCCGAGATCATCCGGCACGACGTGGACGGACTGCTCGTCCCGCCGCGCGACATCGACTCCCTGGCCGCGGCCATGTCCAGGCTGATGGAGGACGACGACACCCGCCACGCCTTCGGCAAGGCGGCGCGTGCCGGCGTCAACGAGCGCTTCTCCGGCGAGAAGATCACCGCGCAGTGGGAGGAGCTCTTCGAGCGCCTCGTCGCCCGCCGTGACACTCCCGAGCGCCTCGCCGCGCGGGCCGACCGTACCGCGCTGCGGATCGCGCAGGGCGGTACCAAGAGCTTCAGCGTCGCCGCCCCCGTCTCCCTGCTCGCCAACTCCGCCGACGAGCAGAAGGCGCGCGAGGTACTGATCCAGGCCCAGGACCGGTCCCTGATCCGGTCCGCCGGCCGCCTGGCCGAGGAGCGGGACGACATCGACGCCCCGACGATGGCCAATCTCAACCTGGAGATCACGGCCAAGGCCTTCGAGGACGCCGGGGTCCCCTTCACCCTGGTCCGCAACGACAATCTCGCGCACACCGTCGCCGTCCCGGTCGAGCACCGCGAGAAGGCCCTCCAGGCCCTCGCGACCGTGCTGCACGGCAAGCCCGTGTACGGCGAGCTGATCACGCCGCGCGGTGCCGCCCCCGGCGCCGTCCTGGCCGAGCGGCTCGACACCGTCGGCGAGGTCGCCGGTGTGAAGATCTTCAAGCCGGTGACGAGCGCGAGCCGGACCCTGCGCTACGGGCCGGCGTACGGCTGCACCGTCGAGTTCTGGGACGAGGACGAGGACGGCTGGCGCAACAGCCCGCGCACGACGACGCTCCTCGGCCGCCGACTGCCGTCGCTGGAGCCCACCGCCAAGCTGCAGGTCGGCGGGCACGACTACCCGACGCTGAGCCAGTTCACCAAGCCGCTGATGTGGGACGTCGACTTCCCCATCGACGTGGTCTACACGTGGGTCGACGACACCGACCCGGCGTGGCGCAAGCGCCGTGACGACGTCCGTCGCACGCTGGACATGCCGGTCGACGACGCCGACAGCGGTGACGTCCGCTTCCGTAACCGTGACGAACTGCGGTACTCGCTGCGGTCGCTGCAGATGTTCGCGCCGTGGGTGCGCACCATCTACCTGGTGACGGACGACCAGACGCCCGAGTGGCTGGACGCCGGCCAGCCCGGCATCGAGGTGGTCGCCCACAAGGACATCTTCCCGGACCAGTCCTGGCTCCCGACGTTCAACTCGCACGCCATCGAGAGCCAGCTGCACCGGATCGAGGGGCTCTCCGAGCACTTCCTCTACTTCAACGACGACGTCTTCATCGGCCGTCCGCTCTCCCCGGGCTCGTTCTTCCTGAGCAACGGTGTCGCGAAGCTGTTCCGTTCGCCGACCTCCGTCCCGCCGAGCGAGCGTTCGGACGACGACGAGGGCTACTTCGCCGCGGCGAAGAACAACCGGGCCCTGCTGGAGCAGGCGTTCGGCCGGGTGGCCACCCACGGCTTCCTGCACGCCCCGCATCCGCTGCGCCGCAGCGTGCTGGCCGAGATCGCCGAGCGGTTCCCGGAGGAGGTCTCGGCGACGGCCCGTAACCCGTTCCGGGCCAACTCGGACCTGTCGATCACCTCGTCGCTGCACCACCACTACGGCTACCTCACGGGCAGCTCGGTGCCGTCGGCGATCTCCTGCAGCTACGTCAACGTCGGCAACTACGAGCACCACTCGGTGCTCAGCCGACTGCTCGCCAGCCGGAGCCACGACGTCTTCTGCATCGGCGAGTCCGCGGACGCCGAGGTGCCGGTGGACGAGCAGGACCGCGTGCTGCGGGCCTTCCTGAACGCCTACTTCCCGGTGCGTTCACGCTTCGAGCGCAGCTGACTCCACGCGAAAGAGTGGGGCCTTTCCCCGTCCGGCCGGACGGGGAAAGGCCCCACTGTCGTTCCTGGGCGCGCTACGGCTTCTTCTCGTACGGGCTCGGCACCGGGAAGTACGCCTCCAGGAAGGGCGTGATCAGGTCCTTCTGGTCGGTCACGTCCTGCTCCGTCGACACCGTGTCGTTGACGCAGAAGACGGCCTTGTCACGGCTGGCGAGCAGCCGGCCGAGCCGGGTCTCCGTCCACGGGTGCGTCAGGTCCAGGTACGCGTACGGCAGCTGGGACGGCACCGCGCGCTGCGTGTGGAAGGCGTAGTAGTGGTGCAGCGACGACGAGATGGAGATGTCGTCGATGCTGCGGAACCTGCTCGCCTCGGTACGGCGGTACTCGGCCTCGAACTCGGTCTCGATCTCCGTCAGCACGCTGCGGCGCAGCGCGTGCGGCATGTGCTTCATCTTCTGCACCAGGACCGCGCCGTAACGCTCCTCGATCAGGCGCCGGTTGTTCTTTCCGGCCGCGGCGACCGGCGGGTCGTCGACGGTCCGCTCACCGAGCGGCACCAGGGCCGGGGACGGGAAGAACTTGGTCAGCCCGTTGGAGTGGAAGAAGTCCTGCGGGGTGACCTCGTTGCCCAGCATCACGTCGTCGTTGAAGTAGAGGAAGTGCTCGGAGAGTCCCTCGATGTGGTGAAGCTGGGACTCGATCGCGTGCGAGTTGAACGTCGGCAGCAGGTCGGGGGAGCGGAAGACGTCCTTGTGGCTGACCACCTTCAGGCCGGGGACCTCGCTGTCCAGCCATTCGGGCTGCTGGTCGTCCGTCACCAGGTAGATCGTGCGGACCCACGGCGCGTACATGTGCAGCGAGCGCAGCGAGTAGCGCAGCTCGTCGCGGCTCAGGTAGCGCGCAGCGTTGGCCGCCTCCGCGTGGTACGCCTCGCCCGAGAACTCGGCGCGGCGGCGCAGCCAGGCCGGGTCGGAGCCGTCCACCCAGGTGTAGACGACGTCGATCGGGAAGGTGACCTCGTCGGTGTGGACGACGGCCGTCTCCGCGCGGGCCGGGACCCGGGCCGCGTCGGCCGACTCGCGGGGCGCGAGACTGGTGAAGTACGACTCGGGGACGGTGACGGTCTCGCCGCGCAGCGGCAGGGCGGAGGCGATCTTGCCGGGCCTCGGCGCCACCAGCTCGCCGTCCTCCTCGTGCCAGAACTCCACGTCGCAGCCGTACCGGTCGCCGAGCTTCAGGAGCTGCGTGGGATCGGTGTGGTACCAGGTGAGTCGCAGCACGTCGGCGTCGCGCAGCCGCTGCCAGGTGGCCGCCTCGAAGCCGGGCTGGGAGGTTCCCGAGACGGCGCTGCTCCCGCCGATCGGGGCGACGTAGCCCGGCAGCCGGTGACAGGCGTCGGTGAGCGCGGTGACGACCGCGGCGCGGTCCTCCGCCCGGACGGCCACGGCGGCGGCGGTGTCCGACTGGCTCCGTACGCAGAAGTGCTCGACCCCCGCCCCGGACAAGGCGGCCAGGACGGCGTCCAGGTTCGCGCGGCGGGCCTCCAGCGGGGTGATCCCGGGGGAGACGAGCGCGACCTTCGACTCGCGGCCGACCGTGATCACGGCGCGGTCCTCGGCGGCGGTGAGCGCCTCGTACCGCTTGGCGACCCGGCCGCTGCGCAGCCGCTCGGCGGCGGCGGTGCCGTTCGCGATCCGGATCTTCAGACGTCGGCGGACGTCGGCGTCGACCTGCGCGACGATGGCCTTCCGCACGCGTTCCGGTATGGCTCGGCGGTAGACCCCAAGCAGCCGGGGTGCCTCGGGATTGCGCACTGCGGTCGACTCCTGAACCTGGTCATACGGACATGTGAACGTATCCAGTATGACGGGTGGCGACCTCCCTCCCGGCGGGGCCCGGACGATGCCCCGGGCGAACGCAGCCCGGCGCGCGATCCGTTGGGCGCGCGTCCCGTAGGATCCCCGGTGTGAGTAGCGTCACCCATCCTCAGGTAGCGGGCAAGCTCGGTGTCGTGGTAATCGCACACAATGACGAGGCCCTCGTCGGTGAGGCGATCCGGTCCGTCCTCGACCAGGGACCCGTGGTCGCCGAGGTCGTGGCCGTCGACGACGGATCCAGCGACGGAACGGCGCGGGTCCTGGACGAGCTGGCCGCGCTCCACCCCCGGCTGCGCGTCGTCCACCGCACGGTGAACAGCGGGGGCTGCGGCACCCCGCGCAACGACGGAGTCCGCGCGGTCACCGCTCCCGTGGTGATATTCCTCGACAGCGACGACATCCTCCCCGAGGGGGCGGCCGAGGCGCTGGTCGCGGCCGCCGAGCGCCATCGCGCCCCCGTCGCCGTCGGCGCCTGCGTACGCCGTGAGCTGCCCGAGGGCCGGGACGTGCGCTGGCAGCCCGCGCTCTACCACGAGTCGGCCCTCCTGGAGACGGTGGCGGACCTCACCCCGCTGGTCCACGACACGCTCTGCGTCAACAAGGTGTACGACCGGGCCTTCCTCGCCGAGCACGGCATCAGCTTCCCCGAAGGCCACTGCGTCTACGAGGACTTCCTCTTCACCGCCCGCGTCCTGGCGGCCGCGCCCCGCGTCGCCGTGGTCCCCGACACGGTCTACGTCTGGCACGTGCGCCGCGCCGCCGCCCATCTGTCCATCTCCCTCGACCGGGACGGCGTCACCAACTGGCAGGACAGGATCGCCGCCCACCGCACGGCCGTCGAGACCTTCGAGGCGGCCGGCCGTGCCGAGTTCGCCGCCGCCTGCCGCGCCAAGTTCCTCGAGCACGACCTGCGGCTGTACGCCCGCGAGCTGCGGATGCGCGACGCCGCGTACGTGGGCGAGTGGTGGGCGGCGACCCGTGAGTACCTCAAGGCGTTCGACGAGAGCGACCTCGCCGCGGCGACGGCTCCCGCCCGCTGGATGGCCCGCTTCATCCTGGCCGCCGACGAGCCCAGGGACCTGATCCGGCTGTCCCGGCTCGCCGCCGACCCGGCCCGGCTCCTCCCGCCGTACGCCCGCGCCGGAGGCGCCGCCGTCTGGTCCGACGACCTTCCCTGCGCGGAGCTGGACGGTGTCGACACCCTGCCCCCGGCCGCCCTCCCGCTCGTCGTCGACGCCGATCTGCGCGGTCGCGCCCGCGGTGAGCTGCGGTTCACGGTCCGCGACCTGTACGGCAGGCTGGCCACGGCCGTGCCCCGTACCGCCCAGGTCTCGTTCCTGCCGCGCGGCTCGGACGTGGCCGTCCGTACCGAGCGGGCCGAGCTGCGGGAGGTCGCGGGTGGCTGGACCGGCCGCGTCCCGGCCGGACTCACCGCCCTCGCGCGGGTGGGCCGGAGCCGGGAGGGCGGGGGTACCCAGCTCTGGGACCTGCGGATCGTGGTGAGCTGCGCGGACGGCTCGTCGTTCACCACCGCGCTGCGGCTGCCGGAGGAGCGCCAGCGACGCCGGGTCCTGCCGAGCAGCCGGTACGGTGTACTGCTGGTGCAGCACTACACCACGGCGAACGGCTCGCTCGCGGTGCGGATCGCACCCGGTGTCCGTGACGGGCTCCGGGCTGTCGCGGCAAGGCTCCGCAGGCTCTCCCGCGGTACTTAGCGAAAGGGATTTGGGCGTTATGACCTATCTGATCACCGGTGGTGCCGGATACATCGGCTCGCACGTGGTCCGCGCCATGACGCAGGCGGGGGAGCGGGTCGTCGTCCTCGACGACCTGTCCACGGGCTACGCGGCCCGGGTTCCGGAGGGCGTACCCCTGGTGGTCGGTTCGACCCTGGACCGTGACGTGCTCGACCGGACCATCGCCGAGCACGGTGTCACGGGCGTGGTCCACCTCGCCGCGAAGAAGCAGGTCGGCGAGTCCGTCGAGCAGCCGCTCCACTACTACCGCGAGAACGTGCTGGGCCTCACCGTCCTCCTCGAGGCCGTGGCCGCCGGCGGCGTGCGCAACTTCCTCTTCTCCTCCTCGGCCGCCGTCTACGGCATGCCCGACGTCGACCTCGTCACCGAGGAGACGCCCTGCCTGCCGCTGAGCCCGTACGGCGAGACCAAGCTCGCCGGCGAGTGGCTGGTCCGCGCGGCCGGCAAGGCCCACGGCATCTCGACCGCCTGCCTGCGCTACTTCAACGTGGCGGGCGCCGCGACCCCCGAGCTGGCCGACACCGGTGTGTTCAACCTGGTCCCGATGGTCTTCGAGCGGCTCGACGCCGGTGAGGCCCCGCGGATCTTCGGCGACGACTACGCGACTCCGGACGGCACCTGTGTCCGCGACTACATCCACGTCGAGGACCTGGCCGACGCGCACCTCGTGGCCGCGCGGAAGCTCGCCGAGTGGGCCGCCGCCGGCGAGCCGCGCGATCTGACGGTCAACATCGGCCGCGGCGAAGGCGTCTCCGTCACCGAGATGATCGACCTGATCAACGAGATCACCGGCCACTCCGGCGCCCCGCTCGTCACCCCGCGCCGCCCCGGCGACCCGGCCCGCGTCGTCGCCTCCGCCGACCGCATCGCGGCGGAGCTCGGCTGGAAGGCCCGCCACGACGTCCGCGACATGATCGACTCCGCCTGGGCGGGCTGGGTCGCCCGCCGGGGCGCCTCCGCCTGATCCGGCGCCGACACCCGATACGAAGGGAGGACCGCCGGTCACCGGCGGTCCTCCCTTCCGTCGTCGAGGGCCCCTCTTCGTCGTCGAGTGCTCCTCGCGTCTCCGGCCCCGCGTCTCCTAGCGGTCCAGCAGCGCGAAGAGGTACTCCCAGCGCGCCACGATCTCGTCCGTCGAATACCGCTGGATGTCGACGCGGGCCCGCTCGCCCATCCGGTCGCGCAGCTCCTTGTCGGAGATCAGCTCGTCCAGCCTGCGCGCGAGCTCACCCGTGTTGCCGGGCGGTACCACCAGTCCGTTCTCACCGTGCTCGATGATCTCGCGGACCCCCGGGGCCACGTCGAAGGCGACACAGGGCACGCCCGTCGCCATCGCCTCCATCAGGGTGAGGGGCAGGCCTTCGCCCCGCGAGGAGAGCGCGAAGAGCGAGGCGCCGCGCAGGGCGCCCGGCACGTCGTCCGTACGTCCCATCCACGCGACGGAGCCGGCCAGCCCGAGCCGTTCCGACTGCGCCTTCAGCGCGGCCTCCTCGTCGCCGGAGCCGTAGATCCGCAGGACCCAGTCCGGATGCCGGGGCGCGACCTCGGACCAGGCGTCCAGGAGCAGGTCGACGCCCTTCTCCTCGTGCAGCCGGGCGATGCCGACGACCGCCTTGGCGGTGCGCGGGGAGGGCTCGTCGGGGAAGAACGGCAGTGGGTTCGGCATGGCGCCGACGTGGTCGAAGCGCTGGCGGATCCACAGGTCCGCGTCCTCGCGCGTCAGCGTCAGCATCCGGTCGACGTCCTGGTAGTACCGCTTGACCCGCTGGAAGCGCGACGAGGCACGGCACGTCTGGAAGGACTCGTGGCTCATGCCGATCACCCGCAGCCCCGTGGTGTCCGCGAGGGCCACCCACTCCATCGCCCAGACCTGCGTCACGACGACGAAGGAGCCCGGGCGCACCGCACGCAGGATCTCCGTGAGCTTGGCCGCCTCCCTGCGCATGCCCGACGCGCGCGAGGCCCTGCGCCGCCGCTCGACCAGGTCGAGCCTGCCCCTCACGCCACGACGAGGCTTCAGGACCGGCGGATGGGCGTCGTACAGCGTCGTCGTCCGGTAGGGCAGATCGTCCCCGAGGTCCGCCCGCCGCTCCTCGGGCGCGGGGACGATGCCGACCACATGGACCGCGTGGCCGCGCTCGCTGAAGAGCCGGGCCATCTGGTGCGACCAGCTGGTGATGCCGCCGACCTCGTCGACACTGTTGGAGACGAGGACGATGTCCCTGGTGGTCGTCCCGGTCGCTGTCTGCATCGTGTCGGTCATCGACGGCTCCACCCGGAGAAGAACTTGCTGACGATTCGCCGCGCGGCGTCGCCCTGGTCGTACTCGCCGAACTCGGCCACGAAGCGCTTGCGCGCGTCGCAGTACTCCCGGCCCTCGGACTCGAGGTTCCGCAGCGAGGCGTACAGCTCGTCCTCCGTGCGCAGGACCGGTCCCGGCGCGTGCTCCAGCAGGTCGAAGTACGTCCCGCGATCCTCGTGGACGTACGCCTCGTAGTCGTACGTGAAGAAGAGCATCGGCCGGTCGAGCAGCGCGTAGTCGAACATCACGGAGGAGTAGTCCGTGATCAGCGCGTCGGCGAGCTCCATCAGCGGCATCACGTCGTGCACGGAGGAGACGTCGACGACCTTGCCCTCCACGTCGGGCGGCAGCACCACGTGGTTGAAGTAGTGGGCCCGCACCAGCAGCACGTAGCGGTCGCCGAACTCCTCGGCGAAGCGCTCCACGTCGAACGGGAGCGCGAAGCGGCCGGCCTTGCCCGTGGTGCGGAAGGTCGGCGCGTACAGCAGCACCGTCCTGTCCGCGGGGATGCCGAGCTTCTCGGCGAGCGGGCCGCGCACCCGGCGACCCGCCTCCTCCTCGCGCCGCCGGGCCCGGACCAGCACGTCGTTGCGCGGGTACCCGGAGCGCAGCAGCGTGCGGTCCTCCAGCCGGAAGGCCTTGGCGAGCGTGCGTACGTCGTGCTCCGACCGGACCAGGAAGTGGTCGAAGCGGTCGAGGTGGGTCTGCTGGGCCTCCTGCTGCTGCCGGGTCTGCGCCTTGAGCAGCGGCTGGTCGAACCCCATCTTCTTGAGCGCCGAGCCGTGCCAGGTCTGGATGTACGTCGTCTCGGGCCGTTTGGCCAGCTTCAGCGGATAGCTCTGGTTGTCGATCCAGAACTCGGCACGGGCCAGCGCCTTGAGGTACGGCAGCGACCAGCGGCGTACGAGCTGGACGCCCTCGGGGAAGTCCTGGGGCGTTCCGGCGTACGACCAGACCGCGTGGAAGTCCAGGCCCTGGCGGCGCATCTCCTCGTAGATCGCGCGGGGGCTGTCGCTGTACTGCTTGCCCAGCTGGCTCTCGAAGACGACCGTCCGCTTCCTCACGGGCAGTCGGCTGTACACCTCGTGGTACAGGCGCAGCTTCGTCTCGCCGGAGGTGAGGGTCTTGCGCAGCGCCTTGGCCCGGCGCAGGCCGGACTTGGCGAGCTGCCCCGGCTTCCCCCGCAGGCCGCGCTGGACGAACTCCTCGATCCGGTCGCTGTCGCCCTTGGACGAGACGAGCCGGAAGGCGAGATGGCCCTTGGCGGTGGGGTGGGGCTCCATGCGGTCGCCCACCAGGCGGGTCAGCCGTGGTGTGACCGGGAGCGCACCGCCGCCCAGGTCGTGCCGGTCGACGGTGAGCCGGGTCCGGGTGGGCACGCCGTTGGCCCGGAGGACGACGCGGACGTCCCACACCGGGTCGATGACGCCGAGGGGGCGGAGCGTCGAGCCGATGTCGGCCTCGGTCTCCCAGTGGACCGTCTCGCCGTCGTGGCGGAGCGAGGTGACGGGGAAGAGGTACGTCCGCAGGCTGCGGCGGCGGGCACGGAACTCCAGCTGGGCGGTGAGGGTGTCCCCGGGCGCCACGATCCCCAGCGGGTTGGTGATCCGGCCGGCGAGGCGTGCGGTGCCGCCGGACTCCGTGTAGGAGGTGAGTTCGTTGCGCAGGAACAGCTTTCCGATCGGCTTCTGGTGGTAGCCGAGCTCGGTCACGTCGAGCACCTCGCGGCCGAACGGGTCGTCGAGGTGCTCGGCGCACCAGTAGACCCGGCCGTCGCGCCGGGCGAGCGGTGAGGAGACCTTGTCGCGGTGGATCAGCGTGTCCACGGCGGGCAGCAGGTTCTCCCAGTCGCCCTGCTCCAGGAGGTACGCGCAGATCGCCTGGATCTTTGCGGCCCTGGCGTACGCCTCGCGGTCGAGGCCCTGGAGGTACGGCCGGGTCAGCTCGGCGAACTCGCGGCGGTAGGCCTCGTCCCGGAACGGAAGATCACGCAGATGGAGGACGAGGTCGTGCTTGAGGAACTTGACGTCCTTGGCGGCCCGGAGCTCCTCCAGGCCGTGCCGGTCGAGGAGCGCGTCGATCCGGCGGTGGATCTCCAGCCGGTGGCGGTAGTTCACCATCTCGTGGCGGCTGTTGGTGACCGACTTGACCTCGGCCTGCTCGTAGACGTGCCAGAAGTAGACCTGGTTGGGGATGAGGGTGATCTTCTTCGCCGCGAGGTAGGCGTCGGCGACGAACATGAGGTCCTCGTAGAACATCCCCTTGGGGAAGCGGAGTCCGTTGTCGAGGAGGAAGCCGCGGCGGTAGCACTTGTTCGTGGAGAGCGTGTCCCAGACGAACAGGTCGGGCAGTTCGGTGACGGACTCCAGGGTGCGGGTGGCCGAGTAGAGCCATGGGTACCACTCGTTGCGCTTCTCGTGCGCGGTGTCCTTGGTGAGGCGTACGCACAGGCCCGAGACGATGTCGGCGCCGGTCTCCTCGGCGGCCGCGACCATGTTGCGGCAGGCGTTGCGCTCCAGGACGTCGTCGCTGTCCAGGAACATCACGTACCGGCCTCGCGCGTGTCCGATGCCGACGTTGCGCGGCTCTCCGCCCGCGCCGCTGTTCTCCGGCAGCCGGTAGGCCCGGACCCGCTCCGGCTGGGCGGCTGCCAGCTCCTGGGCGACCTCGAAGGTGCGGTCCCCGCTGCAGTCGTCGACGATCACGACCTCGACGCTCCGCAGTGTCTGGTCCAACACCGATCGCACGGCCGTCGGGAGACGTTCCGCGTCGTTGTAGGCGATGACGATCACTGAGACGTCAGGCACTGGCACCTCGATCCATTTTCGTGCGCAGGCCGCCTCGACGGCACCTCGCGTTCACTTTCCGACGGTCCGATGGGGTGGGAGGCGTCCGGGTGGGGGTCCGCGCCTGGATGACGGGGCGCTCCGCGATCGGATTCGTCGATTTTTAAGGGGCAACCCTATCGGCTCCGTCCTCTTCCAAGAGAAGTGTGCGCATCGGGTCATAACCTGTTTGTGCATAAATGGACGAGGGAAAGTGACGGGCCGTTCGAATGTCGACCAGGAGTTCGGAATTCAGGGATGTCCGCCGTGCTGAATCCGTCGCTTGAGCAGGGCGCCGGCCGGCGAGGAGACGATTCCTCTCCAGGGCTGACACGGACCGGACCGGCGCTCTCCGGAGACCTCAGGGCGCGGCGGACCGCGCCCTGGTTCGCCGCCGTGACCGCCATGGCGGCGTACTGCCTCGCCATGGCCGTGCACGGCACCTATCCCTTCGGCGGCAGATCCCGCGCGGTGAACGACCTCGGCAATCAGTTCGTGCCGTTCCACGCGCACCTCCGGGACCTGATGCACGGCGAAGCCCCCGGCGACCTCTTCTTCAATTGGGCCAGCGGATACGGCACGCCCTTTCTCGCCGACTTCTTCACCTATCTGATGAACCCGTTCTCGTGGCTGGTCGGGATCTTCCCGCGGCACAGTGTCGAGTTCCCCGTCTTTCTGGTGACGCTGTTCAGCGTCGGTCTCGCCGCCGCGCTCATGACCGTCTTTCTCGGCCGGCTCCACGAGGGAAGTCCCTGGCTGCGCGCCCTGCTCTCGGTCGGATTCGGACTGAGCGCCTGGATGGTCTCGGACGGATTCTCCGACCCCATGTGGATGTGGGGGCTCGTCGCCCTCCCGCTCCTCGGCATCGCCTACGACTGGTGCTTGCGCCGCCGCCGCTGGGTGACCGGCGCGCTCCTCGTGACCGTCTGCTGGGCCGGCAACTTCTACACCGCCGCGATGGCCACCATCGGCATGGCCCTGGTCCTGCTGGTACGGGTGCTGCTGGACGGGCGGCCCGCGGCGGAGCGGCTGCGCGTGGTCGCGCGGGCCGCCTCCATGACCGGCGCCGGGATCCTGCTCGCCGCGCCCGTGCTGACCGTCGGCCTCAAGGCCAGCAAGCTCTCCCAGCCCGCCCCCGAGGCCGTCTACCAGGGCCCGCCCGCGCCCCTCGACTACCTGGCGCACCTGATCCCGGGCGGTCTCGTCGGGAGGGTGCCGCACATCTCCGTCGGCATGCTCGCCCTGCTCCTCGTCGCCACCTACCCCTTCGTCCGCCGCGCGCCGGGCCGGGAGCGGGTCGCCTGGCTCGCCCTGGTCGCGCTGATGGCCGGCTCCCTGGTCTGGAAGCCCACGATCCTGCTCTGGCACGGACTGGCCATGCCCAACGGCAGCCCCTACCGCGCCTCGATCGCCCTCACGGCCGTGCTGGTCTGCGTGGCCTGGCTGGCGCTCGCCCGGCGACCCCGCCTTCCCGAACTGCTCCGCGGCGGCGCCCTGGTGCTCGTTCTGGTCCTGAGCGTGGGCACCACCGCGTACATGACGACGGGGCCCTGGATCCTCGCCGCGGGCGGCCTCGTCCTCCTCGGTCTGCTCCTCGCGCTGGACCGCTTCCGAGGCGACCGCCGTGTGCGCCGCGGCCTCACGGTGGCCCTGGCCGGGGCCGTCTTCCTCTCCTCCTCGTACACGGTCCTGTCCACGACCCGGATCCGCGACGCCGTCGAGTGGTGGAAGCCCAAGCGCACCTTCGACAGCCAGGCGCTCGCCGCGTACGGGCAGTTGAAGGCGGCGGACGCGTGGCCCGCGAGCCGTACCGACCCCGGCCCGCACTCGTTCGCCTCCAACGACCCGATGCTGCTCGCCGGGCAGGGCGGCGGCTACTACAGCAGCTACCTCCCGGCGGTCACCGCCGACGCCCTGCACCGGCTCGGCGCCGGCTGGTACATCCAGGGGCGCCATACGCGGAGCTTCGACGACCCGGTCGGCCGCGCCGTCTTGGGCGTGAGCACCTACCTCGAACCGGACGCCGGACCCGACGGCTTCGTCCGGCGCTCGGCCCTCGCCCCGCCCGTCGTCACCCTGCGACCCGCCGGCACGCCCCTCGACGGGACCGTCCGCGACGTCTCGCTCTTCTCCCGCCAGGAACGGGTGCTGGGCGCGCGCCTCTACGAGGTGCCCACGCTCGCCCGCGGCGGCGGTGGCCCCCGGCCGGTCCCGGGTCACGGCTGGCCGCTCGGCGCGGACGGAGCGGAAGCGGCCGGGACGACCTTCACCGCCCGCTGTGCCCCCGGCTCGGAGGCGTACTGGTACGCCCCCTGGCTGCGCGGCCGGGTCGACGCCCTCGGCACGACCCTCCGGCCCGCCGGCAAGTACCCCATGACCAGCAACCCGCTGCACCGGCTCGGGACCGTCCCCGCCGACGGCCGGGTCGCGGTCAGGGTCCGTTCGGCGCAGCGCCAGTACATCCCGGAGAGCCCCGTCGGCTGCCTCGACCGCGCCGCGCTCGACCGGACCGTGCGGCAGTTGCGCGCCACCGGCCCCGGCCGCGTGGACTCCTCCGGCCACGGCATCGGCGCCGCCTTCGCGCCCGGTACGACAGGGACCGCGGTCCTCTCCGTGCCCGCCGTGCCCGGCTGGCTGTGCGCCGTCGACGGCGGCCCGGCGCGTGTGCCGCGCACGCTCGGTGGCCTGATCGCCGTGGAACTCGGCGACGGCGCCTCGCGGCTCGCCTGTTCCTACCGCACCCCCGGGCTGCGACTCGGGCTCGCGGCGAGCGGTGCGGCCGCGGCGCTGCTGCTCGCCGTGACCGCCGCCCACCTGCTCCGTACCCGCACCGCCGGTTCGTCTCGTACCGACCACCCGTCCCGCAGATCGCGCTCGTCGTTCAGGAGCCAACGTCCATGATCAAGTTGTCCGTCGTTGTCCCCTGCTACAACGAGGAAGCGGTGATCGACCAGTTCGACGCCCGCATCCGTGAGGTGCTGGGCGCCCTGCCCGTCACGTACGAGATCTGCTACGTCGACGACGGCAGCGGGGACGGCACCTTCCTCCGGCTGCGCGCCATCGCGGCCGAGTTCGAGAAGGAGACCCGCTACGTCTCCTTCAGCCGGAACTTCGGCAAGGAGGCCGCCATGCTCGCCGGGCTCCGCGAGGCCACCGGAGACGCCGTCGTGATCATGGACGCGGACCTCCAGCACCCGCCGGAGCTCATCCGGCGGATGCTCGAACTCCACGAGCTGGGTCACGAGCAGATCATCGCCCGGCGCACCCGCGAGGGCGACAAGAAGCTCCGCAGCGCCCTGAGCCGGCTCTACTACCGCGGTGTCAACAAGTGGATCGACGTCGAACTGACCGACGGCGTCGGCGACTTCCGCCTGCTCTCCCGCGCGGCCGTGGACGCGCTGCTGTCGCTCCCCGAGTACAACCGCTTCTCCAAGGGGCTCTTCTCCTGGATCGGCTTCGACACCGTCACCTTCGACTACCAGAACGCCGCGCGCGAGGCGGGCGAGACGAAGTGGAAGTTCAGCTCCCTGCTCAACTACGGCATGGACGGGCTGATCTCCTTCAACAACCGTCCCCTGCGCATCGCCATCTGGCTCGGCCTCACGCTCACCGGTCTCGCCGCGCTGTACGCGATCTGGATCGTCGTGGCCGCCCTGACCCAGGGCGTCAGCGCCCCGGGTTACGTCACCCTGGTCGCGATCATCGTCGGGCTCGGCGGCGTACAGATGATCATGCTGGGACTCATCGGCGAGTACATCGGCCGGATCTACTACGAGACCAAGCGCCGGCCGCACTTCCTCGTCAAGGAGACCGACCGCTCCACGAGGCGCCGCCCCGTCACCGGCAGTGCCTACGCCGCGGGCCGCCGCGACGGCAGCCGCACCCGCGTCGCGGCCACCGAACGGGAGATGTGATGCGCGGTCAGCTCGGACAGATCGTCCGCTTCGGCGTGGTGGGCGGAATCAACACGGGGACGTTCTACGGCTGCTACCTGCTGTTGCACCCCTGGATGCCGTACTTCGCCGCGTACTCCCTCGCCTTCGTGCTCAGCATGGTCGGCTCGTTCTTCCTGAACACCTACTTCACCTACCGCACCCGCCCCACCTGGAAGAAGTTCGCGCTCTTCCCGCTCACCAACCTCACCAACTACCTGGTGCAGAGCGTCGGCCTGTACGCCCTGGTGACGTGGGCCGGGATGGACGACCGGATCGCGCCGCTGGTCGCGGCCGTGGTCGCCATCCCGTTCACCTACCTGCTGGCGAAGAAGATCCTCGTGCCCGGGGGACGGAAGGCACAGGCGGACGCCGCGGGCCCCGCCGGTGACGCGGGCGTGGAGTCGGACTCCGTCGCCAGCCCGTGACGACGGGCCGGGCCGCCGTTCCACTCGGCGGAATGGACGGGCGCCGTCCGTCCCCGCTCGCGTAGATTGCCTGGCAGACATCCGGATGAGGGCTACGCAGGTGACGGCGGTACAGGTGACAGAGGCAAGGCAGTTCGTGACGGAAGCCCGCAGGATCGTCGTCAAGGTCGGCTCCTCCTCGCTCACCACCGCCTCCGGCGGCCTGGACGCCGACCGGGTGGACGCCCTCGTCGACGTCCTCGCCACGGTCCGCAGCGGCGGCGAGAAGGAGATCGTGCTGGTCTCCTCCGGTGCCATCGCCGCCGGTCTCGCCCCGCTCGGCCTCACCCGCCGGCCCAAGGACCTCGCCCGCCAGCAGGCCGCCGCCAGCGTCGGCCAGGGCCTGCTCGTCGCCCGCTACACCGCCTCCTTCGCCCGCTACGGCGTACGCGTCGGGCAGGTGCTGCTCACCACCGACGACACCAGTCGGCGCGCGCACTACCGCAACGCCTACCGGACCCTCGACCAGCTCCTCGCCATGGGCGCCCTGCCGGTCGTCAACGAGAACGACACCGTCGCCACGGACGAGATCCGCTTCGGCGACAACGACCGGCTCGCCGCCCTCGTCGCCCATCTCGTCCGCGCCGACCTGCTCGTCCTGCTCTCGGACGTCGACGGGCTCTACGACGGCGACCCCGCCAAGCCGGGCTCCGCGCGGATCGCTGAGGTGGCGGGCCCCGATGACATCGCGCACGTCGAGATCGGCTCCGCCGGAAAGGCGGGGGTCGGCACCGGCGGCATGGTCACCAAGGTCGAGGCCGCCCGGATCGCCGCCGCCGCCGGCATCCCCGTCGTCCTCACCTCCGCCGTCCGCGCCGCCGACGCCCTCTCCGGCCGCGACACCGGTACGTACTTCCACCGCACCGGCCGCCGCTCCGCCGACCGGCTGCTCTGGCTCGCCCACGCCTCCACCCCGCAGGGCCACCTGACCCTGGACGAGGGTGCGGTACGGGCCGTCGTCGAGGGCAAGAAGTCGCTCCTCGCGGCCGGAATCGCCTCCGTGGAGGGGGAGTTCGTGGCCGGCGACCCGGTCGAACTGCGCGACACCGACGGCCGCGCCGTCGCCCGCGGCCTCGTCAACTTCGACGCCAAGGAGATCCCCCGGATGCTCGGCCGCTCCACGCCCGAGCTCGCCAGGGAGCTCGGCCCGGAGTACGAGCGGGAGGTCGTCCACCGCGACGATCTGGTCGTCGTCCGCCCCTGACGGGCAGCTGCGTGAGAGCCGTGTGGAGAAACGGCCGAAAGACCGGCCATCCGGTAGGGACCTTTACCAAAACCGCCCCGGACGCCGCCTCGGGCTGGTCAACTTTGTCTTGGGGACAAGACAAGGGCGGGGTACAGCACCACACGCATCAATCAGGAGGCCGCCGGTGAGACGAGCGCGCCCAGGGGCACCGCCCCGCGGGACTGCCGAACGCGCCCTGACCAGTGTCGAGGCCGGAGCCGACTTCGACGAGGGACAGGACACCGACACAGCTGGGACACGCGTCGAGGAGCGACCGGTGGTCGCCTCGAAGCTCTGGCACATCACCCTCAGCGTCTCGGGCGCCGAGGCCCCGCTGAAGGAGGTCAGGCGCGGCCTCGAACAGCTGGCCCACGACCATCCCTTCCTGCTGACCAGCCGCTATGCCAATGATCACGCCGAGATCCGGTACTGGGAAGAGGCCCGTGACCTGCACGATGCCGCCGCGGTCGCGCTGCGGCTGTGGGGCGAGCACCGGCAGAGCGCCAAACTGCCGCCCTGGGAGATCGTCGGCCTCGAGGTCATCGACCGCGAGACCTACCACCAGCGCATCGCCGAGGGCTACGGCCCCCCGCCGGCCGCCCCGGTGGGCGTCCACCCGTACTGAGACCGGCGTCCCCGCGGCCCACGCGGCCACCGAGACGGCCGTCTCGCAGTGCGGGATACGGACGGCATTCGTGAGGGATGTCCGCAGAGGTGCCAGTACCCTGCGGGCATGACCTCGCTCACGCCCCTCGACAACCTGTCCCCGGTCGCCCGGGCCGCCTACCGCGCCCGCGCCGCCGCCGCCGAAATCGCGCCACTTCCGCGCGCGGCCAAGGACGACGCCCTGCTGGCGATCGCGGACGCCCTCGAGGTCCGCACCGCCGAGATCGTCGAGGCGAACGCCGAGGACATCGCCCGTGCCCGGGAGGCCGGCACCAGCGAGTCGATCATCGACCGGCTCACCCTCACCCCGGAGCGGGTCCGAGCCATCGCCGCCGACGTGCGCGACGTCGCCGCCCTGCCCGACCCGGTCGGCGAGGTCGTCCGCGGCTCGACCCTCCCCAACGGCATCGACCTGCGCCAGGTCCGCGTCCCCCTCGGTGTCGTCGGCATCATCTACGAGGCCCGTCCCAACGTGACCGTGGACGCGGCGGCCCTCTGCCTCAAGGCCGGAAACGCCGTCCTCCTGCGCGGCTCGTCCTCCGCCTACTCCTCCAACACCGCCCTGGTGAAGGTCCTGCGCGACGCCGTCGGCGGCGCGGGACTGTCCGCCGACGCCGTCCAGCTCGTCCCCGGCGAGTCCCGCGACTCGGTACGGGAGCTGATGCGCGCCCGCGGCCTGGTCGACGTCCTCATCCCGCGCGGCGGCGCCTCCCTGATCCGTACCGTCGTCGAGGAGTCCACCGTCCCGGTCATCGAGACCGGCACCGGAAACTGCCACGTCTACGTGGACGCCCAGGCCGACCTCGACATGGCCGTCGACATCCTGATCAACTCCAAGGCGCAGCGCCCCAGCGTCTGCAACGCCGCCGAGACCCTCCTCGTCCACCGGGACATCGCGGACGCCTTCCTGCCCCGCGCCCTGGCCGCCCTGGCCGACGCCGGGGTCACCGTCCACGCCGACGAGCGGGTCCTCGCCCAGGCCGAGGGCTCCAAGGCCACCGTCGTCCCCGCGACCCCGGAGGACTGGGAGACCGAGTACCTCTCCTACGACATCGCCGCCGCCGTCGTCGACTCCCTCGACAAGGCCGTCGAACACATCCGGCTCTGGTCCTCCGGCCACACCGAGGCGATCGTCACCACCTCGCAGGCCGCCGCCCGCCGCTTCACCCAGCTGGTCGACTCCACGACGGTCGCCGTCAACGCGTCCACCCGATTCACCGACGGGAGCCAGTTCGGCTTCGGCGCCGAGATCGGCATCTCGACCCAGAAACTCCACGCCCGTGGGCCCATGGGCCTGCCCGAGCTGACCTCGACGAAGTACATCGTCACCGGCGACGGCCACACGCGCTGACCTCCGAATCCCCCGATCGGCCCCGCCTCCGCGGGGCGATCGGGGAGCCGGACGGGCGGGGATAGTTCGCACTCTCCCTGCCCAAAACCACCTCCCAGGTCTACTCTGAAAAACGTGCCGGACGACGTGGGGGGCAAGCCGTTCCCGGACGGCAGGGACCCTGAGAACGCTGACGACCGCGGGGGCGCGGACGACTTCGCCACCGTGGTGTTCGACGAGGACTTCGTACGGGCCGCCGAGGTCCATGAGCCGACCGCCGTGGAGCGCCTGCTCGCGGCCGCCCAGGCGCGCGCCGAGGCGGAGGCCGCCCGTGCCCGGGCCGGCGGCGGACCGGGCGACGACGATCTCTACGAGGACGGCTACGACCTCTCGGACCCCCTCGGGGGCCACTACGGCCACGCGTACGACCCGGACGACCCCGACGACGACTCCGGTCCCTACGGCCCCCACGGCGGCGCCCTGCGCCCCTACCGGGGCAGCGCCCGCTGGCACCGGCCCGTCGCCTGGGTGCTCGCCCTCGTGATGGGTGTCGGCATGGTCGCCCTCGCCTTCACCGCGGTCTACCGAGGCGCCTCCGCCAACCGGCAGGACCAGGTCCCCGCACCCGCCACCACCGGCATCGACAAGCCGCGGGTGAACCCTCCGGCGGTCACCGCGCCCTCGGCCTCCGCCGAGTACTCCGCGCCCCCCGCCCCCGCCCCCGCCGTCCCCCGGACGCCCTGAACCCTCCGGTCCGCGCTTCGGGAGCATGTGCCCTGGTGGTCGGGGGTTTCGTCGGAATTCTTCGGAACTTGTCGTGTACCTGGGCGTTTACCCGAGCCCCGTCCGACCTACTCTGAAGGTATGGCAGGGCGTGGCGACCCGCCTGAGGGGCCGGTTCCCGACCCCGGCGGTGGTGAGGACGAGTACCGATCCGTCGTCTTCGACGAGTCGTTCGTCCGCGCTGCCCGGCTCCAGGAGTTCTCCGCCGAGGAGCGGATGGGCGAGCACTCCCAGGCCGTGCGCTCCCGCCCCACGTGGAGGGAGGCCAGAAGCGGCTCCCGCCAGGCCCTCATGCTGATCCTGCTGATCCTCCTCGCGTTCGGTACGGCCATCTACCTCGGCGTCCGCAACCCCTATCAGCCCCCCGTCGACCAGCGGGCGGAACCGCTGCGGATCACCATGGTCCCGCTCGCCCCGCAGAGCCCCGTGCCGGGCGGCGAGCCCGCGCAGCTGTTCGCCCACAGCCCCGCCGCCGAGTACCGCACGGGCGCCGCCGGCATCAACCTCCCGGCGACGGGACGCACGACGCACTTCTCGGAGAGCCAGGTCGTGGCAGCCCTGACGATCGCCAAGGACTACCTCGTGGCCTCCTCACTGGACCCCGAGGTCCTGAAGGGCGCGACGGTCCGGCCCGCCCGGCTGCTCCTGGACCCCGACCAGCTGGCGCAGTTCGACCAGAGCGTCGAGGCCCCGCTCGACGACGGCCGCCACGCGGTCGCCGGCTGGCTGGTGCGGTTCGACCCCGCAGAGGTCGCCCTGGCGTCCCCCGGCATCCGCGTCCAGGGCACCCTCCGCTTCGCGGAGACGGCGACCGACATGCTGGAGGTCACCTCGGACCACACCTTCACCTACGCCCTGCGCCCCGCGGCCTCGGGCGCCGGGCCCGTGAGCGAGGCGTCGCTCTTCACCGTGCACCGCGAGACGCACTTCCGCTTCGACCGTGAAGACCTGCGGATGCACCGGGCCGAACTGCTGGCCAGCACCGTCCAGGCCGGTCCGCAGGCCTGCGTCACCGACCCGTCCGGCACGCTGCACCCGCTGCTCGCCGGCGAGCGGGCCCCGGATCCCGGCGGGGCGGCCGTCACCGACCCGTACGCCACAGGCCGCCCGGCCGTCTCCTCGCTCTGCGGGACTCTCGCCCCGAGCGCTCAGCCCTCCTTCTGACCGCCCTCGGCGCCACCGCCGTCGCCCGCGCCGCCCGCGTCGCCGTCCGTGCCCGGGGCTCCGCCGCCGAACCGGTTGCGCAGCTTCCCGCCCAGGTCGTTCGCCAGGTCGCCCGCGCCGCCGGCTATGTCACCGACCAACTTCATCAGCGGATCCTTGCTGGTGCGCACCGATTCGGCGTAGTGCCCGGCCGATTCCCGGAAGGAGTCGGTCACCGAGGTGTCCTTGTCCTCCGACCGCCGCGGGTAGTGCCCGTCCATGATCCGCTGGTAGTCCCGGGTCTCGGACCACTTCTTCAGCTCGGCCGCCCGGACCGTGGTGAAGGGGTGCGTGCGCGGGAGCACGTTGAGGATCTTCAGGACGGAGTCGCGCAGGTCGCCGCCCTTCTCGTACTCGTCGGCCTGGGCGAGGAACGCGTCCACGTTCATCTCGTGCAGGTGGTTGCCGCCGGCGATCTTCATCAGACCGCGCATCGACGCCTGGAGGTCCTGACCGGCCAGGAGGCCCGCGCGGTCCGCGGACAGCTCGGACTTGCGGAACCACTCCCGCAGCGCCGTCACGATCGCCATGATCGCCACGTTCCCCAGCGGGATCCAGGCGACCTTGACCGCCAGGCTGGTGAGGAACAGCAGGATCGTGCGGTACACGGAGTGACCGGAGAGGGCGTGGCCCACCTCGTGGCCGACGACCGCCCGCATCTCCTCCTCGTCGAGCAGCTCCACGAGGCCCGTGGTGACCACGATGATCGGCTCGTCCAGGCCGATGCACATCGCGTTCGGCTTCGGGTCCTGCGTGACGTACATCGGCGGGACCTTCTCCAGGTCCAGGATGTAACACGCGTCCCGCAGCATGTCGTTGAGGTGCGCGAACTGGGCGTCGCTCACCCGCACGGAGTCGGAGAGGAAGAGCAGTCGCAGGCTGCGCTCGGGCAGCAGCGCGCTGAGGGCCTTGAAGACCGTGTCGAAGCCGGTGAGCTTGCGCAGGGCCACGAGCGCCGAGCGGTCCGCGGGGTGCTCGTAGGCGCGTGAGGAGATGCCGGGGAAGCGCCTGCGCTGCCTGCTCGGCACGTTCCCCCGGTCGTTGTCGGACTTCTCGGTCATGGATGCCCCCTGTTCGTACGAGACCTGGCTCGTCCCCCTGACGCGTCCCAGCCTAGGCGCTGGGGTCCATCGCCACCGGAGCCTGTGGATAACTCGGGCACGGTGGGCCGCGACGGGGTACGACAGCCGGGACAACGACTGAGTCGGCGTGAGCGTGCCCGGACGGCCCGCATACGATGTCCGCGAAGTCTTCGCTCCCGTCCCCGATCGATAGGTCCTGTTGAAGATGAGCCTCCACAGCACCGCCGCCAACCTGGTCACGCTCGCCGAAGGCGCCGAGCACGGCGGCAACCACGACAGCCTCAGCCCCTACCTCACCGGCTTCGGCGCGTTCGGCGCGCTGCTTCTGCTGCTGTGGATCACCACCCGCTTCAACCGCGACCGCTGAGCCGGCGACCGGACCGTAGGCGCCCGCTGCCGTGCCAGTAGGCTCTGCACGCATGGGAGAGCAGGAAGTGTCTACTGGCGGCCGCGGCAAGCGCCGACTCGGCGTGATGGGCGGAACGTTCGACCCGATCCATCACGGGCACCTGGTGGCCGCCAGTGAGGTGGCCGCCCTGTTCCACCTCGACGAGGTGGTGTTCGTGCCGACCGGCGAGCCGTGGCAGAAGAGCCACAAGGCCGTCTCGCCGGCCGAGGACCGCTATCTGATGACGGTCATCGCCACGGCGTCCAACCCGCAGTTCTCGGTCAGCCGGATCGAGATCGACCGCGGAGGGCCGACGTACACGATCGACACCCTGCGGGACCTGCGCTCCCTCAACGGCGACTCGGACCTCTTCTTCATCACGGGGGCCGACGCGCTGTCGCAGATCCTCACGTGGCGCGACGCCGAGGAGCTCTTCTCGCTCGCCCACTTCATCGGCGTCACCCGGCCGGGCCACGACCTCACGGACGACGGCCTGCCCAAGGGCGGCGTCTCGCTGGTCGAGGTTCCCGCGCTCGCCATCTCGTCCACCGACTGCCGGGCGAGGGTCGCGCAGGGCGACCC
Organism: Streptomyces sp. NPDC013317; assembly: GCF_055563155.1. Taxonomy (NCBI): domain Bacteria; kingdom Bacillati; phylum Actinomycetota; class Actinomycetes; order Kitasatosporales; family Streptomycetaceae; genus Streptomyces; species Streptomyces sp. NPDC013317. The sequence goes on along the minus strand of NZ_JBVHDX010000013.1, from coordinate 40,715 downwards.
TGTCTGGTATCTGGTGCCGGACGGCGTGGTGCGCTACATCGACAAGCGCCAGTTGTACCGCGGCGAGTGAGCCTCGGAGAGGGGCACCGGTGAACGATCAGAACCCGTACGACCCGTACTACCCGCAGCCGCAGATCATCGGCTACGACGAGTACGGGCAACCGGTGTACCAGCAGGTCCCACCGCAGTCACAGCAGTCGTACGACGCCTACGACCCGTACGCGCAGCAGCAGCCGCAGGGCCGGCCGCACACGCAGCAGCCGCAGCAGCCGCAGGCGCCGCAGCACGGGCAGCAGCAGGGGTACGGCTACGACGCCTACGGGCAGCCCGCCCAGCCCCAGCAGCCTCAGACCTCCCAGCAGCCCCAGTACGACCCGTACGGGCAGCACGGGCAGCAGCAGGGCTACGGATACGCCTCGTACGAGACGGGGCAGCAGTGGGCCGTACAGCCCGAAGCGGCGCCGGCTCCCGCTCCCGCTCCGGCCGCCCCCGTGGCCGCTCCGGCCGGTGTGCCGGGCCCGCGCTCCGCGCCCGAGGACGGCGGCGAGCGCGACTACCGCACCGAGCAGTTCTCGTTCATCGAGGAGCCCGACGAGGACTCCGAAGACGTCATCGACTGGCTGAAGTTCACCGAGAGCCGCTCCGAGCGCCGCGAGGAGGCCAGGCGCAAGGGCCGCAACCGGATCGTCGCCCTGATCGTGGTGCTCGCCCTCGCCGCAGTCGGAGGGGTCGGCTACCTCTGGTCCGCCGGCAAGCTCCCCGGCTTCGCGAGCGAGGAGCAGAAGCAGAACACCGCGACCGGCCCGCAGAAGCGCGACACGATCGTCGTCCACCTCCACGACCTCAAGGGCGGCGGCACCTCCACCGCCCTGCTCGTCGACAACACGACGACCGGGCAGGGCACCACCGTGCTGCTCCCGAACGCGCTCTCCGTCTCCACCGACGACGGCACCTCGACCACCCTCGCCAAGTCCGTCGAGGACGACGGCTCCAGCGGAACCCGCGAGTCGATCGGCAACCTCCTCGGTACGGAGATCGCCGGCACCTGGCGGCTGGACACCCCGTACCTGGAGAACCTGGTCGAGATCGTCAGCAACATCGACCTGACCACCGACGTCACCGTGCCCAGCGACAAGAAGGGCGAGGACCCGCTCGTCACCAAGGGCGAGAACCAGACGCTGAACGGCCGCGCCGCCGTCGCCTACGCGACCTACCGCGCGCCCGGCGAGGCCGAGGCCAAGCAGCTCCAGCGCTTCGGCCAGGTCATGTACGCCGTGCTGCGGAAGATGTCCGACGACCCCAAGGCCAACGCGGACACGATCGCCACGCTGGTCATGATCCTCGACCCCTCGCTGCCCGAGAAGGACCTCGGCGCCTCGCTCGCCGGGCTGGCCAAGCACGCCAAGGGCGGCGACTACAAGACCGCGGTCCTCCCGGTGCAGCAGGACGGCTCCCTCGGCGAGGGCGCGGCCGACAGCGTGGTCAAGGACATCCTCGGCGGCAAGGTCACCCCGCCCGAGCAGGGCGGCGCGGTCCGCGTCTCGGTCCGCGACGCGACCGGCAAGGACGCCACCGAGGCCGCCAGGGTCGTCCTGGTCAACGGAGGCTTCGCCTTCGTGGGCGGCACGGAGGCCGACACGCAGAAGAGCTCGCAGGTCCTGTACGGCGAAGACGCCCAGAAGCCGACCGCGGTCGAGGTCGCCAAGACCCTCGGCCTCCCGGAGACCGCGGTCAAGAAGGGCGAGCCCGCCGGAAACGCGGCGGTCACGGTGGTCCTGGGCCAGGATTACAAGATCCCCGGGAGCAAGAAGTGACCCGTTCGTAATCGTTTGCGGGGCGGTCGGCGGTACGTGAGACCCTTGATGTGTCTCTGACCGCCGACGAAAGCCTGCTTGTGACCGCCACGGATCGCTCCATCGAGCTCGTCAACGCCGCCGCCCAGGCGGCGGCCGACCGGCTCGCGCACGACATCATCGCGTACGACGTCAGCGATGTGCTGTCGATCACCGACGCCTTCCTGCTCGCCTCCGCGCCCAACGACCGCCAGGTCAAGTCGATCGTCGACGAGATCGAGGAGCGGCTGAACAAGGACCTCGGCGCCAAGCCGGTCCGCCGTGAGGGCGACCGCGACGCCCGCTGGATCCTCCTGGACTACGTCGACATCGTCGTCCACGTCCAGCACAGCGAGGAGCGGGTCTTCTACGCTCTGGAGCGGCTCTGGAAGGACTGCCCCGAGCTTCCCCTCCCCGAGGACGCCCTGAAGACCCGCGGCAAGGCCGCCGAGCACGCCGCGCTGACGGGTGCCGCCGACGAGACGGACGGTGAGCTGAGCTGAGCACCGCCAGAGGCGGCAGCGGCCGCCGCATCGTCCTGTGGCGGCACGGTCAGACCTCGTGGAACCTGGAGCGCCGCTTCCAGGGCTCCACGGACATCCAGCTGACCGAGACCGGTGTCGCCCAGGCGCGCCGGTCCGCCCGGCTGCTCGCCTCGCTCAAGCCGGACGCGATCATCGCGTCCGACCTGAAGCGGGCGGCGGCCACCGCGGCCGAGCTGGCCGCGCTCACCGGTCACCCCGTCGCGCACGACTCCGCCCTGCGCGAGACGTACGCGGGGGAGTGGCAGGGGCTGACCCACGACGAGATCGTCGCGCGGTACGGCGAGCAGTACGCCGCCTGGAAGCGCGGCGAGCCCGTGCGCCGGGGCGGCGGCGAGCTGGAGACCGAGGTCGCCGACCGGGCCGCCCCGGTGGTCCTGGAGTACGCCGACAAGCTGCCCGAGGACGGCACGCTCGTCGTCGTGAGCCACGGCGGCACGATCCGCACCACCATCGGACGGCTCCTCGGCCTGGAGGCGCATCACTGGGAGAGCCTCGGCGGGCTCTCCAACTGCTGCTGGTCCGTCCTCGGCGAGGGCGCCCGTGGCTGGCGGCTCATGGAGCACAACGCCGGCACGCTGCCCGAGCCGGTCCTCGGCGACGACGACTGAGCGGCCCGCAGACCCGGATTTCACTTTCCGGCAGGTCACAGGCTAAAGTTCTTCTTGTTCGCAGCGCGGAGCGCGAAGAACACGAGGGGCTATAGCTCAGTTGGTAGAGCGCCTGCATGGCATGCAGGAGGTCAGGAGTTCAATTCTCCTTAGCTCCACAGTCACCGGATCCCGTCCCCACCAGGGGGCGGGATCCGTCGTTTCCGTCACTCCCAGGTGTCCACCTCCTCGACGCACAGCGTCTCGACGGCCCGCCGGCTCTCCTCGTCGTTCGGCGTGTACGCCACGATCCGGCACTCCGGCATCCCGTTGATCGAGAGCGACACCGACGTCAGCCGCAGCACGCCCACCGCGTCGTGCCGGAACGTCTTGATCTGGCTGCGGGGTGGCACGACGTCGCCGCTCCGCCACATCCGCGCGAACTCCGGGCTCGCCTCCGCCAGCCGCCGGACGAACGACTCCCAGGCGGGCTCGCCGACGTGCCGGCCGTACGCCCCGCGCATCTGGGCGACCATGAGCGGCAGCTCGCGCTCCTTGTCGACGAGCGGGCAGTCCGCGTCGCGGATCGTGAAGAGCGTCCACAGGACGTTGCGGACGCCGGGCGCTCGCATCTCCGGGACGGAGAACAGCAGCCGGTACGGGGAGTTGGTCGCGAGCACGTCGTACCGGCTGTTGTAGACGACCGCCGGATGGGGCGCCAGGGCGTCCAGGATGCCCTGGATCTCCGGGGTGACGACGTCCACGTCCTCGGTGCTCTGGTCGGGTGCGAACGGCACCTCCGCCAGGTGGTACAGATGCTCCCGCTCGGGCCGGTCGAGCCGGAGGACGCGTGCGACCGCATCCAGCACCTGGGCGGAGGCGTTGATCGGGCGCCCCTGTTCCAGCCAGGTGTACCAGGTGACGCCGACGCCGGAGAGCTGGGCGACCTCCTCGCGGCGCAGCCCGGGCGTGCGCCGACGCAGGCCCGGTGGCATGCCCACGTCCTCCGGTGTCACCCGGGCCCGGCGGCTGCGCAGGAACGCGGCCAGTTCGTGCCTGCGCCGGCGCGGTGTCGGTGTTGCCACGATCGTCACACCCCCCATGGTCGAGTCCCCCCGCCGCCGTTGCCAGGTGGTGTCAGTACCAGCATCGGCGGGCTCTCGTTACTCGTATCGGATCGGCGTCAGGCTCCCTGACATGACGACGACCTCAACACGTCCCGTACTCAGTAAAGACGGCGGCACTGACAACCGGCGGCGGATGCTGCTCGCGGTGGTGCTCGCCGCCCAGTTCATGGCGCTGCTCGACGTCTTCATCGTCAACGTCGCCGCACCCACCATCCGTACCGAACTCTCCGCCTCCGGAGCGGGACTTCAGCTCGTCGTCGCCGGATACACCGTCGCCTACGCGGTCCTGCTGATCACCGGCGCGCGCCTCGGCGACCGGCTCGGCCACCGCCGTACCTACCTCGGCGGACTCGCCCTCTTCACCGCCGCCTCGCTCGCCTGCGGACTGGCCGCGGGAACGGGCCAGTTGATCGCCTTCCGGACCGTCCAGGGCGCCGGCGCCGCCCTGATGATCCCGCAGGTGCTCAGCCTCATCCAGCGCAACTTCACGGGGGAGGGCCGCGTCCGCGCGCTCGGCGCCTACTCCGCGGTGCTGGCCACCGGCGCCGCCGCGGGCCAGGTCGCCGGCGGTGTCCTCGTCAGCGCGGATCTGTTCGGCAGCGGCTGGCGGCCGGTCTTCCTCGTCAACGTGCCCATCGGCCTGGCCCTGCTGGCCCTCGGTGCGCGCGTCCTGCCGCCCGACGCGCGCACCGAGCCGGAACGCTCGCGCTCCCTCGACGTGCCCGGCCTGGTCCTGCTCGCCGCCGCCGTCTCCCTCCTGACCGTCCCCCTGGTCCTCGGGCAGGAGGAGGGCTGGCCGCTGTGGGCCTGGCTCTCGCTCGCGGCTTCCGCCGTGGTCCTCGCCGTCTTCGGGGCGTACGAGTCGCGGCTCGCCCGCCGGGGCGGCGCCCCGCTCATCTCCCCGCGCGTCCTGCGCACCCCCGGGATCGGACGGGCCGCGATCCGGATCGGTGCGGCCATGGCCGTCAACGCGGGGTTCCTCTTCACCATCACCCTGCACCTGCAGGGAGGGCTCGGGTACAGCGCCCTGCGCGCCGGGCTGACCTTCGCGCCGGCCGCCGTCGTCTTCGGCGCGGTCGGCCTCACCTGGCGCCGCTGGCCCGCCCGCGGGCAGCGCTTCCTGATCCCCGGAGGATTCCTCGTCGCGGCGGGCGCGGTGGCCGCCGTCGGAGGCCTGCTCAAGGACGGCGGCAGCGGCGGCCTGGTGCTCTACCTGGCGCTCGCGGCCATGGGCGGCGGGCTCGCCCTGGCCTTCAGTCCCGCGCTGACCGGCGCGTTGGCCGGGGTGCGGCCCGAGGACGCCGCCGACGCCGGTGGACTGCTCGCCACCGTGACCCAGCTCGGCCAGCTGCTCGGCGTGGCGACCTTCGGCACCCTCTTCCTCGGCCGGCTGGACGCGCAGGGGGCGCCCGCCTCCGGCGACGCGCTCTGGGCGTGCGCTCTCGCGCTGGCCGCCGCGTCGATCTTGGGCGCGTCGACCGCCCTCGTACGCCGACGCGCCTGACCCCCTTGCGGGGCCATGGCAGAATCGGACGGCCGGAGGGGAACGAGGGTCCGGGCGGGAGGGGAGTGCGCGTTGGCCGTGAGTGGTGCCGAGGATGCCGAGGCCCATGCCGTCGCCGAGCCCGCAGCGGTCCCAGACGCGGTCCCACGCGCGGTCCGCGCCGCCGTCGAGGGGGCCGGACCCCGGCTCGACTGCCCCCCGTGCGGTTCCGCCCAGGTGGCCCAAATGCTCGGTGACAACGGCGGAGTGTCCTATGTGTGCACGTCCTGCGGCCACAGCTGGAGCTGAGTGATGGGAGCACACAGGCGGAAATGCGACTGGTGCGGCAGCGGTACGCCCATCGTCAGGGACATGGATCCGGTCAATGCCGAGTACCAGTACTGGTGCGAGGAGTGCGCGCGGGCGCTGATCATAAAGGGCGACCCGATCGAGACGTACCGTGAGCTCGAAGGAGAGCCGATCTACGGCCGTCTCCTCGACGAGCACTGCACCCTCAAGCGGTTCTACTCCTTCGCCACGGCCTGACGCCGGCGGGCCAGCGCGTAACCCGCGAAGAGCACCGTCATGGTCAGCGGATAGACCGCGGACAGCAGCATCTGACCGGCGTTCTGGTCGAGTTCGGGGCGGCCCGGGTCGTGTGGCACCCACCACAGCGCGAACGAGGCGAAGACCAGCGCCACCGCCCCCGCGGCCCAGCGCGGCCGCACGCGGTCACGGCGGTCCACCAACAGGACGAGCAGCGGGACGCACCACACCCAGTGGTGGGACCAGGAGATCGGGCTGACCATCAGCGCCGTGATCGCGCAGACCACGACGGCCAGGGCCTTGTCCTCCCGCAGCGCGGCCCGTACGGCGAGCGCCATCGCCGCGCCTCCGAAGAGCACCGCGACCACCAGCCACCACAGGCCCGGGTCGTCGGTGTGCATCAGCCGGGCCAGCACTCCACGCAGCGACTGGTTGGCGGTCTCCTCGGCGAAGCCGACCCGCCCCGTCTCGAAGAGCGTCTCGGTCCAGAACCGCCTGGAGTCGTACGGCAGGGCCACCGCGCTCGCCAGGGTCGTCGCGAGGAACACCCCCGTCGCCGTGGCGGCCGTGCGCAGCCACTGGTTCCAGCGCCTCTCCCCGCGCCACCGGAGCACCCCGGCGACCAGCAGGAACACCACGAACAGGCCGGGTGTGAGCTTCACCGCAGTCGCCAGACCGATGCCCACTCCCGCCCAGCGGTTCCCCTCGCGGCGTGTGAAGTCCCACAGCACGGCCACGGCGATGAGCAGGTTGATCTGCCCGTACCGCAGGGTCGTCCACACCGGCTCGCACCAGACCACGACCGCCGCCACCAGCAGCGCCGCGCGCCACAGCCGCGCCCCGGACAGGGACGGGCGGACCAGTTGCAGGGAGAGCTGGACCAGCGCGAGCACGAGGAGCAGGTTCCCCGCGGTCGTCAGTGTCCGCATCAGCGGAACGCTCACGAACGTCAGCGGGACGAACAGCAGCCCCGCGAAGGGCGGGTAGGTCATGGCGAGGTTCGCCGAGGTGGCGCGCATCGCGTAGAGGTCGCCGCCGGCCCGGACCGTCTCCCCCTCCGCCCGGTAGACCATCACGTCGAGCATGTTCACGTGGGCGAGCCGCTGGGCCACCCAGAACGCTATGAACGACAGGAGACAGGCGGCCGCGGCGGTGGCGAGAGGCCACTGGCGGGCGCGGGTTCGGGCGAGCACGGACACGGTCACAGAGGGGGACCCTACCCGTCGCCGTCGGGCCGCCAGGGAAACGATTTGGTGATCCCACGGGGAGCCGGTTAATGTTCTGTCTGTCGCCGCGGGGGAAACCCGGACGAGGCGGACAGCACGGGGCTATAGCTCAGTTGGTAGAGCGCCTGCATGGCATGCAGGAGGTCAGGAGTTCAATTCTCCTTAGCTCCACAGAAAGAGAAGCGGACCATCCGAATCGGATGGTCCGCTTCTTCGTTTCCGGTGGTCCGGGGATCAACCCCGCCCGCTGCCCAGTGCCTTACGGCCGCCGCCCGGCGGCAGGGCCGGCCGCTCCTGGGGCCCCTGCTCGATCCGGAGGGCCAGCGCGGGACAGCGGCGTACGGCCCGCTGCGCCCGGCCCCGCAGATGCATCGGCACGGAGGCGTCGGCGAGCGCCGGGTAGCCGTCGGGGCCCAGCCTGATCAGCTCCGGCACGATGTCGGCGCAGAGCCCGTGGCCCTGGCACAGGGTCCAGTCCACCGCCAGCTTCTCGCCGCTCGGAATCGACTCCTCCGCGTCCTGGTAGCCGGGGGCGGGGAGCGGGAGCACACCGACCGTCGGCCGGCCGCAGCCCCCGTCGAGGACGTGGGCGGCCAGATCGTCCGTGAAGGCCGAGAGGGTCGAGGCGAAGAAGCGGGCCGAACCGTCGGGGTGCTTGCAGGCGCCGCGGCCCTTGACCGCCTGGGTGACCTCCCGCAGCGCCTCCAGGGCGGCCGGGCCGCCCCCGTTCAGGACGTCGGACAGTCCGCCCGCCGCCGCGGGGAGCCCGAGCCGGCAGGGTCCGCACTGTCCCGCCGTCTCCGCCGCCAGCCAGTTCGCGACCCGCAGCGACTCGCCGAGCGGACAGGTCTCCGGGCCGATCGGCAGGATCGCCCCGGCCCCCAGCGCGCCGCCTACGGCCGCCAGGGACGCGCGCGAGACGACGGCGTTGTCGACCGAGACCGAGTCGATCCAGTTGCCGTGGTAACCGCCCGTGAGGACGCCCTGGGGCAGCAGCGGTGCGCCCGCCAGCTGGAGCACGTACCGCAGCGGGACACCCGTCGGCACCTCGACGACCATGGGGCGCGCCACCGCCCCGGAGAGCGTCAGCAGGACCGTGCCGGGCTCCGAGTCCAGACCGGAGTGCCCGTAGCGGCGCGGGCCGACCCGGGCGGCTATCGCCAGCTGGGCGTACGTCTCGGCGTTGGACAGCAGCGTCGGCGCGCCGCCCACGCCCGACTCCGCCGCGCGCTCCCGGCGGCCGGCCGGCAGGGCGGGCCCGCCCGATGCCGCGCGGATCACCGCCGAGGCCTCTCCGGAGACCATCCGCTCCGGAGTCCGGACGACACGCGCGCGCAGCGCCTGCCCGCGCCGGTCGCTGAGACCCCGCTCGGCGAGCGCCGACCGGATGGAGATCTCCGTGGAGTTACGCGTCACGGCCACGATCAGCGTCCGGGCGCCGAGCGCCTCCGCGGCCAGCAGCGCGCCGTCCAGGATCAGGTGCGGGGCACGGTTGAGCAGGACCGTGTCCTTGCGGCAGGCGGGCTCGCCCTCACTGCCGTTGACGACGACGACGGGGCGCACCCCGCGGCGGATCGCCGCCTTGCCGACCGCTCTGAGTTTGCGGCCGAAGGGAAACCCGGCGCCCCCGCGCCCGTGGAGGGATATGTCGTCCGCGAGCTGGGCGAGCTGGTCACCGCTCATGGGATCCAGCGGCCCGTGCACCTTCAGGTGCATGTCGAGGCCGAGCCGCTCGACCAGGTCGAAGCCCTGGGTGAGCTGCGGCAGACCGACGACGCGGACCTCGGGGACGTCGGGGAGCGGGGCGTTCACGGGCGGTCTCCTGCGGGTGCGGTCCAGGGCTCACCCGCGGGAGGCGGGGTGGCGTAGGTCGAGGTCGGCTGCGGGGTCGTGTACGTCGGCACCGGGGGCGGGGTGGTGTACGCCGGCACGGAGGGCGGGGCCGTGTACATCGGCGCCGCGGGCGGCTCCTCGTACGACTGCATCGCGGGCGGGGTCGTGTACGTCGGCATCGGTGGCGAGGGAGAGGGCCAGTAGCCGGGACGGACGGGTGTGTCGGGGACGACGGGGAGCTCCTCGGTCAGGGGGATGCGTTCGGCGAGCGGGGCAGTGCCTTCGGGGGGGTAGGGAGCGGGCTCGGGCGCGGCGGTGGCGCGGGACACCGCGCGGTAGGCGGCGGAGAAGCCGCCGGGGACGCCGGGCGTCGGGCGGTCGAGCCACTCGGTGGACACGGTGGGGGGTTCGTAGCGTGGCTCCTCGCCGAACGCGGCGGCGGGTTCGGCCGGTCCTGTGACCAGGCCGGGCAGCTCGGCGCGGTCGCGCTCCGGGGGCCGTGTACGGCCTTCCAGGGAGGCGAGGAGTCCGGCGAACCGCTCGGCGAGCGCCCGCTGCGTCGGGGCGGGCAGCATCCTGAGCGAGACGGCGGCGGCGACCGCGGTCAGAGCCAGGCAGTACATGACCACGACCCAGGTGGCGGCCGGCCGGCCCGTGTACAGACCGTGCACGAGGGCGAAGCACCAGGCCGGGTAGGCCAGCATGTGCAGCGGGCGCCAGCGGGCCGCGAAGCGGCCGCGGCCGGCCAGCGCGCTGCGCAGCGCGCCGGTGGTCGCGGCGACGACCATGAGGAGTCCGGCGAGCGAGCCGAAGCCGATGAGCGCCGACGTGCCCGTGATGCCCAGCCCGAAGGGGACGAGCGCGCCGATGAGTTCCACATGGCCGAGCGAGACCTTGACGGTGCCGTGCAGCAGCAGGAAGCCGAGCGAGGCGATCGCGGTGGCGCGATGGATGCCCTGGGCGAGCAGCCGATGCCGGGTCGACAGCAAAAGCCGGTCGGTGGCGATCAGACCCCACGCGACCGACGCGGTCAGGGACACCAGCGACAGCACGCCGCTGGTGAAGTCGAGCGCGGCCCGGAATCCGTCACTGCCGACGATGGCGAGCACAGGAATGATCACCAGGGCCGCGGCCGATATCCCGCCCTGCGCCGGTCTGCTCAAACCGGTGCGCTGGGCGGGGGTGGAGCGGATCTTGCGATGAGGGTTCATGGGGGCGACTCCGAATGGTGCGGATTAAGAGGTCCCGTTGCCGCATGCTAGGTCGCCCCATACCAGGCGGTAGGTGGTTTGCACGTTTACAGCGCGCAGGACGCGTAACTGACTTTTGGGTTGCCCCGGATAAGGGCGATACGCGGAGTAACCCGGGCGGCTCGGGCGGCCCGGCCGCACGGTGGAACGCCGGTGCGGCCCGCACGGGCCCTGCGGTACCCTGACGCCATGCGTGCCGTACGCCTTCTGCTTAGCGAGCCGCGCTGATCAGTCCCGACGGATGAAAGATCCGGTCGGAATCGGCGCGGCGTCCCCTCCTGTGCGAGGGGATTTTTCATTTCGTGGCAGTGCAGTTCGCGGGCAGTGGGCAGAGACGATCGATGGAGCTTCAAGGATCATGAGCGAGATGAATTCGGCTGCCGAGACGGCGGCCCCGCATCGTTACACGGCGGCCATGGCCGCCGACATCGAGGCACGCTGGCAGGACTTCTGGGACGCCGAGGGAACCTACGAGGCTCCCAACCCGACCGGTGACCTGGCGGGTGACGCGGCGATCGCGGCCCGCCCCAAGAAGTTCATCATGGACATGTTCCCCTACCCCTCGGGTGCGGGCCTGCACGTCGGTCACCCGCTGGGCTACATCGCCACCGACGTCTTCGCCCGCCATCAGCGCATGACCGGGCACAACGTGCTGCACACCCTGGGCTTCGACGCCTTCGGCCTGCCGGCCGAGCAGTACGCCGTGCAGACGGGCACGCACCCGCGCGTGTCCACCGAGGCCAACATGGAGAACATGAAGGTCCAGCTGCGCCGGCTGGGCCTGGGCCACGACAAGCGCCGGTCGTTCGCGACGATCGACCCGGAGTACTACAAGTGGACGCAGTGGATCTTCCTGCAGATCTTCAACTCCTGGTACGACGACGAGGCGAAGAGGGCCCGTCCGATCGCCGAGCTGGTCGAGCAGTTCGAGAACGGCACCCGTGAGATCCCCGGCGCCTCCACGCGCGCGTGGAGCGAGCTGAGCGCCGCCGAGCGCGCCGACGCCCTGAGCGAGTACCGCCTGGCCTACGCCTCCGACGCGCCGGTCAACTGGTGCCCCGGCCTGGGCACCGTCCTGGCCAACGAGGAGGTCACCGCCGACGGCCGTTCCGAGCGCGGCAACTTCCCCGTCTTCAAGGCCAAGCTGCGCCAGTGGAACATGCGCATCACCGCGTACGCGGACCGCCTGCTGGACGACCTGGACGCGCTGGACTGGCCCGAGGCCATCAAGCTGCAGCAGCGCAACTGGATCGGCCGCTCCGAGGGCGCCCGCGTCGACTTCCAGGTCGGCGAGACCGGCGCGATCACCGTCTTCACCACCCGCCAGGACACCCTGTTCGGCGCCACCTACATGGTCCTGGCCCCGGAGCACGACCTGGTCGAGAAGATCGTCCCGGACGCGTGGCCGGCCGGTACCCACGACGTGTGGACGGGCGGGCACGCCACACCGGCCGACGCCGTCGCCGCCTACCGCAAGCAGGCCGCCTCCAAGTCCGACGTCGAGCGCCAGGCCGAGGCCAAGGACAAGACCGGAGTCTTCACCGGGGCGTACGCGACCAACCCGGTCAGCGGCGAGCAGGTCCCGGTCTTCATCGCCGACTACGTCCTGATGGGCTACGGCACCGGCGCCATCATGGCCGTCCCGGCGCACGACACCCGCGACTTCGCCTTCGCGCGCGCCTTCGAGCTGCCGATGCGCTGCGTCGTCGAGCCGAGCGACGACCGTGGCACCGACCCGTCCACCTGGGACGACGCCTTCGCCTCGTACGAGGCGAAGCTGGTCAACTCCGCGAACGACGCGATCTCCCTGGACGGCCTGGGCGTCGTCGAGGCCAAGGCCAGGATCACCGCCTGGCTGGCCGACCGCGGCATCGGCGAGGGCACCGTCAACTTCCGGCTGCGCGACTGGCTGTTCAGCCGCCAGCGGTACTGGGGCGAGCCCTTCCCGATCGTCTACGACGAGGACGGCATCGCGCACTCGCTGCCCGAGTCGATGCTGCCGCTGGAGCTGCCCGAGGTCGACGACTACTCGCCGCGGACCTTCGACCCGGACGACGCCGACACCCAGCCCGAGACGCCCCTGTCCCGCAACGAGGACTGGGTCAACGTCACGCTGGACCTGGGCGACGGACCGAAGAAGTACCGCCGCGAGACCAACACCATGCCCAACTGGGCCGGTTCCTGCTGGTACGAGCTGCGCTACCTGGACCCGAACAACTCCGAGAAGCTGGTCGACCCGGCGGTCGAGCAGTACTGGATGGGCCCCCGTGAAGGCATGCCCACCGGTGGCGTCGACCTGTACGTCGGCGGCGCCGAGCACGCCGTACTGCACCTGCTGTACGCGCGGTTCTGGTCCAAGGTGCTGTTCGACCTGGGTCACGTCTCCTCGGCCGAGCCGTTCCACAAGCTGTACAACCAGGGCATGATCCAGGCCTTCGTCTACCGCGACGCGCGCGGTATCGCGGTGCCGGCGGCCGAGGTGGAGGAGCGCGACGGCGCCTTCTGGTACGAGGGCGAGAAGGTCAGCCGGGTCCTGGGCAAGATGGGCAAGTCCCTGAAGAACGCCGTCACGCCGGACGAGATCTGCGCCGAGTTCGGCGCCGACACCCTGCGTCTGTACGAGATGGCGATGGGTCCGCTGGACGTCTCCCGCCCGTGGGACACGCGCGCGGTGGTCGGCCAGTACCGGCTGCTGCAGCGGCTGTGGCGCAACATCGTCGACGAGTCGACCGGCGAGGCGACGGTCGTCGACACCGAGGACGCGGGCGTCGACGCGGACACGCTGCGCGCCCTGCACAAGGCGATCGACGGCGTCTCGCAGGACATGGCGGCCATGCGCTTCAACACCGCCATCGCCAAGGTCACCGAGCTGAACAACCACCTGACCAAGGTGGGCGGCCCGGTCGCCCGCTCGGTCGCCGAGCGGCTGGTCCTGCTGGTCGCCCCGCTGGCGCCGCACATCGCCGAGGAGCTGTGGCGCAAGCTGGGCCACACCGACTCGGTCGTCCACCAGGACTTCCCGGTCGCCGACCCGGCGTACGTCGTGGACGAGACCGTGACCTGCGTCGTTCAGATCAAGGGCAAGGTCAAGGCCCGGCTGGAGGTCTCCCCGGCGATCACGGACGCGGAGCTGGAGGCGCTGGCGCTGGGTGACGCGAACGTGGTCGCGGCGCTGGGCGGAGCCGAGATCCGCAAGGTGATCGTGCGCGCGCCGAAGCTGGTCAACATCGTCGCCTGACAGCCGCACGGCACGGCATGGGGGCTTTCCCCTACGGGCAGGTTGGGGGTTCCCGGGGAACCACCGGCCTGCCCGTTCCGTTTACCGTGGAAGAACGACAGCCGAGGGAACTCGACCCACGCCGGAGGGGCGCACATGGAAGCCGCGATTGTGATCATGGCGCTGCTCTTCTTCGCCTTCGTGGCGCTGGGGGTCTACGCGACCGTGAAGGCGGTCAAGGCCGCCAAGCGCGGCGTCGACCGCACGATCCACCAGGCCCGGCGCACCGTCGAGGACACCACCCTGCGCGCCAAGAGCTTCGGGCAGGCCGGCGTCGGCGGGGAACTGGCCCAGCTGCGTCTCTCCCTGCGCACCTCGATGCGCGCGACACAGGACGCCCTGCAGGCCGGGGTGGCCGAGGACGCCTCGCTGAAGGAGTCGCTCGACCTCTTCCAGCGCCTCAGCGCCCACGGCCGTGAGCTGGACGAGGACCTCAAGCGCCTGGAGCGCGAGCCCGACCGGGCGAGGGTCGCCGCACAGCTCAAGGACCTGCGGGAGCGCACGGAACGGATCACGCACTCGGCCGACTCGCTGCGCTGGGCGGCCAGGGACCGGGCGCTGCGGTTCGCCGAGGACGACCTGAGCTCCCTCAGCGCCCAGATCGACCTGGAGGCGGGCGCGCTGCGCCACTGGTCGGGGGCGACCGCCCAGGACCCGGCCTCGGACGACTTCTCCTGGCCCGACGCGGGTTCCGCCGCGCCGGGCGCCGAGCGTGGACAGGTGTGGCCCGGCGAGGCCGACGGCCGGGCCGCCGCGTCCGCGTCCGCCGAGGCGGACGGAGCGAACGCGGGGCAACGCCCGGACACGGCGGCCCCCGGGCAGCAGCCGCCGCAGGCGATCACGGCCCCTGACCCGCGCCGGGCCGCCTATCCGTGGGAGAAGACGGCGCGCCCCGAGACCACGAACTGACCTCCGGCCGACGCCGAGGAACGCGCCGGCGTCGCGGAACACGGGGCCGGGCTGCCGTGGGGCCGCCCCGGCGGGTAACCTCCCGCTCATGTCCCGGCATGTCGCGATCGTCACCGATTCCACGGCCTACCTGCCACCCCAGACGATGGAGCGGCACGGCATCACAGCGGTCCCGCTCACCGTCGTCATCGGCGACAGAGCGCTGGAGGAGGGGACCGAGATCTCGGCCCGCTCGCTGGCCCAGGCGCTCCAGAAGCGGCGGCCGGTGACCACCTCGCGGCCGGGCCCCGAGGTCTTCGCGGCGACCTACCGCGCGGCGGCCGAGGCCGGGGCGCGGGGGATCGTCTCGCTGCACCTCTCCGGTGAGTTCTCGGGTACGTACGACGCCGCCGTCGTCGCCGCCATGGACGCGCCCGTACCGGTCAGGGTGGTCGACACGCGCATGGTGGGGATGGCGCTCGGCTTCTGCGCGCTTGCGGCGGCCGAGGTCGTGGACGCCGACGGTTCGATCGACGAGGCGGTCGCCGCCGCCGAGAAGCGTGCCGCCGGTACGTCCGCGTTCTTCTACGTCGACACGCTGGACTATCTCCGCCGCGGAGGCCGGATCGGAGCCGCGCAGGCCCTGCTCGGCTCCGCGCTCGCGGTGAAGCCTCTGCTCCAGCTCGACGGAGGCCGGATCGAGCTGCGCGAGAAGGTGCGGACGGCGTCGAAGGCGATCGCCCGGCTCGAGGAGATCGCGGTGGAACGGGCGGGCACCGGTGCCGTCGACATCGCCGTGCACCATCTCTCCGCCCCCGAGCGGGCCGCCGTGCTGGCCGACCGTCTGCGGGAACGGGTGCCGGGGATGGAGGAGTTGCACGTCAGCGAGGTGGGAGCGGTGATCGGGGCGCACACGGGTCCCGGGCTCCTGGCCGTCGTCGTCTCGCCCCGCTGACGTTTCCCGTCCCTCGTGTGAGTGACGGTTTTTTCCACAACTGGGCGCCTGTCCACGGAAATCGAGGCGTCTCAGCGGATTCGGACGGATGTGCCTACCGTCCTGTCCATGACCCTTCGCACACATCTAGCATCCCGTCCGCCGACGCGTGACTCCGCGCGTCGCATCACTCGTCCTGCCGCGTCCAGCGGTCCCGGCCGCGCGCCCGGATCGGACGGGCGCATCCGTGTCCGCGGGCGCGGTTCGCCCCCGACGAGGCCCCTCACCGACCGAGGCCGGGCCCGGCGGAGAAGCGCCGTCGCGGTGGACGGCGCCGCCGTACGGCGCCGGGGCGAGGCGCTGTTCCTCGACCCGGCCGGGCCCACCGCTTCGCCGCAGCCGTCGCCATCGCCCCCGCCCCCGCCGGGATGGGGCGCGCGGGAGGTCGTCGAGGCGCCACCGGGCCACCCGGACGAGAGGGTGGCCGCCGGGCGGTGGGAGCGGCTGCGGCTCGCGCTGAGCGAGCGGTTACCGGTCTGGGTCCAGTCCCGGTGCGGCCTGGAACCGAGGACGCTCGCCGCGCTCGCCGTGGTGCTCGTCGTCGCCGCCGGGTTCGCCGGTCGGTACTTCTGGGCCGGGCGGCCGGAGGCCGTCAGGGCTCCGGAGATCGTGCGGGCCGCTCCGATGCCGGAGGCCGGGGCGTCCCCCGCGGCCCCGGCGGCGCCGACGAGCGCGGCACCGCCCGCGGGCGTCGTGGTCGACGTGAGCGGCAAGGTGCGACGGCCCGGGGTGCTGACCCTGCCGGCCGGGTCGCGGGTCGCCGACGCGCTGCGAGCGGCCGGCGGAGTCCGTCCGGGGACGGATCTCACCCACCTCAACCGCGCCCGGATCCTCATGGACGGAGAGCAGGTCGCCGTCGGAGTGCCGGCGGCCGCGGTCGTGGGTGGCGGTGGCGGCGGTGGTGCGGGCGTGGGTACGGGGTCGGGCGCCGCTGCGGGTACGCGGGCGGCGCCGCTGAGCCTGAACGCGGCGACGGTCGAGCAGCTCGACACCCTGCCCGGGGTCGGGCCGGTACTGGCCCGGCACATCGTCGACCACCGCACGGAGCACGGCGGGTTCCGGTCGGTCGCCGAGCTGCGCGAGGTCAACGGCATCGGGGAGCGCCGGTTCGCGGACCTGTCACCCCTGGTCCGGCCATGAGCGCGCCCAAGCCGCCCAGCGCGCCGGCCGTGCGCGGTGCGCCCGTCGACCCCGGTGTGCTCGAGGCGGCTGAGGCGGACGAGGTGGACGAGAGGACTGAGGCGACCGGGCGTGGGCGAGGGCCTGAGGAGGGGCCGGTCGACCTCCGGCTCGTGCCACCGGCGCTGGCGGCGTGGGGAGCGGCGGCGTGGGCGGTGGGGGCCGCCGGGTGGTGGGTGGTCGCGGCGGTACTGGTCTGTCTGGCGGGGGCCGCTGCCCTTCTGGTGGCTCTCCGGGTGCGGCCCGGCTGGGCGCTGCGGGCCACCGCGGGCGGTGCCGTGCTGCTCTGCGCCGCCGCTGGTGCCGCTTCGGCCGGGTTTCACGCGGCGGACCTGCGCCGTGGGCCGGTGCCTGGCCTCGCGGAGGAGTACGCCCGGGCGAGGGCGGAGGTGACGGTCACCTCCGACCCACGGCTCACCCGGGCCCGGATCCGGGGCGACAGGGCGACGCCGGTCTCCGTCGTGCTGGACGCGGAGGTGATCCGGATCGAGGGGAGGGGCGGAGCCGCGCACCGGACCAGGACTCCGGTCCTGGTGGTCGTGCCGGCCGGCGAGGCCCAGCGGGAGTGGCTGCGGCTGCTGCCCTCGACCCGGCTGCGGATCGCCGCACGGCTCGCGCCCCCGATGCACCCGGACGACCGGTTCGCGGCGGTGTTCCGGGTGCACGGGGCCGGACCACCCCGGATCACGGGGCCGCCGAACGCCGCGCAGCGCACGGCGGGGAAGCTGCGGGCGGGGCTGCGTCGCGCGACGGAGGACCTTCCTCCGGACGCCCGGGCGCTGTTGCCCGGCCTGGTCGTCGGCGACACCTCGCGGATCGAACCGGAGCTGAGCGACGCCTTCGAGGCCACGGATCTCACCCATCTTCTGGCCGTCTCCGGCGACAACTTTCGCTGGAGAGATGTGTCGGGGTCCGGCAAGATCGCAGGTGAGGCCGCAGCGAGTCAGTCGTCGGCCAGTTCACCGATGACGTGGAGGGACTGGTCGAGCGCGCTGCGCAGGTTCTCAATCGTCAGGACGAGGTCGACGGGGGTGAGTGCGATCAGGTTAAGCGTGCGCGCCTTGTCGAGCTCGCGGCGGGCGATGTCGATGCGGGCTCGCTGTTCTTCGGTGAGCCGGTGTGGGGGTGCGGACTCGGCCACGGGTGGTTCCTTTCGGGCGCCGCTACCGGCGGGAGGGGTGATTCGGTAGCGAAGCATGTGCATGGTGCACGTTCAATGGCTTTCGGGGCTTGTAATTCGAACGTGTGAATGAACGTGATTTAGCTGTGAAGGGTTGGGGGCGGCCTGGCGGCTTTCAGCGTCGGAAAGCGTGGCGGCGGCTCGTGAGCTTCCTGCCCCTAGAGCTCATGATCACACAATGTAGAGTTAACTCTACGGCTTTCTGATCATGGTCCAGTGAGCGTGGAGCACGTGCCACGCTCCGCCCCGCCCCCCGAGTGGGTCATCACCCGCCGGCGCCAGATCGGCGACCAGATCCGAGCCGCGCGCATCCACGCGAACCTGACGCAGGAGACGGTGGCGCACTCCATTCCGATGGACCGTGCCGGTTACAACCGCATCGAGCAGGGCCACGCCGCAGCGACCCTCGACAGCCTGCTCCTCATCGCCGACGCGATCGGCGTTCCCCTCGCCCAGCTCATGAAGTAGCCCCGGCCGGGGGACGGGCCGACCGGGGCTGTCGTGCCCTGCTCGTGGACGGCCGGCGCATCGCCCACGAGCAGGAGTCCAGGGGTGCTACCGGCGCCGGGCCATGTCCTGATACTGGGCGACCGCCACGACGGGATCGCCCGGCGGGGCCGCCAGCTCGGCGCGGTGGTCGGCGCACGCGTACACGTCCCTGCCATCCTCCACCGCGACAACGACGGTCGGGACCGTCGAGCGACGGCACTTCTTGCAGCTGCGGTTACGTGTCACGACGGCGCTCCTTCGTCTGGTGGCATGGGCAGTCACAGCGGATGGTGAGGGCGACGTCCCTGAAGGAGGTGATGACGGGCCCGGGCCGACACAGGTCGCAGGCCTGAAGCTGGCACTCCGGGGTCTTCCGACGCCTGGCTGGTCGCGCGGTCACTGGGCGCCCGGCCGGTGGCAGGGGCAGGCGCACGCCGGCCACCGCATGATGTCCTGGACCGGCCGCTCGGGGTCGCCCTTCTGCACCGTCACGGGCCTGCCGACCGGCTGAGTCTCGCCGGTGCCCGGGGTCACCCGGTACACCTTCATGGTCATCACGGGACACACCCCCGGCTCGTCGCTGATCAGGAACTACGTCCATCGTGACGAGCCGGAAGGGCGAGAACTCTCTCAGTTCAGAGAGAGTTCCGGGCTGCTACATGCCGATCCAGTTGGCCATGCTGCCGAGCGTCTCCGGGGTCCGGCGGGAGAGGTGGACCAGGCCGCGGATCGTCTCGCGGGCGCCCGGGTGGTACCGGGTCTGCTCGGGCGCCGCGCGGCGGGCCGCGACGAGCGACTTCAGGGCGGCGTCCGCCTTGCCGAGCTCCATCTCGGAGCGGGCCCGGTCGATGAGGAAGTGTGCCCGGCGCGAGGTGGCCATGGCCGCCGGGGGCTTGATCTGCTTCGCCTGCTTCAGCGCCTCGTCGTAGCGCCGCATCTCCACGGCGGCGCTCATCCTGTGCATGGCGACGTTCGTCGGGCCGAAGCTCAGCCAGTGCACATCCGACGCGTCCCCCACCCGGTTCGCGTAGCTGGTCGCCTCGGCGATGTGGGTGTCGACCGCGGCCTTGTCGTCCGCGCGGGCGGCGATGACCGACGCGCCGAGGTGCAGTTGCCCGGCGACCGCCAGTGACTCGCGGGACTCCTCGGTCTGGCGGAGCATGCCGTGGCCGGAGCCGATGAGCCGGCGGCCGATGGAGTACTCGCCCTCGCGGAAGTACACCAGGGCACGCATGTACTGGCGGACGGCGGCGAGGCAGGGGTCGGAGGCGCGCTGGGCTGCCCAGTCCATGCGGTCGAGGGCGACGGCGGATAGGTCGTAGTAGCCGAGCTTGACGGAGATGTCGTGGGCGGTGCGGTATGTCGACGCGAGTGCCTGCCACAGGGCGGTGGCTGGGTTCTGCCACGCGAGCGTGGTGAGCTCCGTGATGACGTCGGGGAGCGCGGACGCGGCAGCGTGCAAGTGGGTGGCGCGGACCTGCCCGCACAGCACGGTGGCAGCCGCGATGAGATCGCCCGCGGACCGGGTGGTGACGGCCGGGTCAGGGCCGAGGTCGTACAGGTCGAGGGCCTCGCGGATGGGGCGGACGAGGTCGGCCAGGTGGTCTTGGTGGAGCTGGGTCATGTAGGGCTGTCCCGTCAGGACGGTGACGTCGATCCGGAGCACGCGCGCAACAGCGGCAGTGAAGTCGGCGGACGCCGGGCGGGCGCCGCACTCCACCTGCGTCAGCCAGCTGTACGAGTACGGCAGCCGATCCGCTAACTCGCGCTGGCTCAGCCGAGCGAGGCGCCGCTGCTCCTTGATACGCGTTCCGGTGTGGTCGTCGTCGGTGGAGGGCATACTGGTCTCCGTTCCTGACTCGTCATCCGGAACGGTACCCGCGTACAGGCGCGGGTGTGCCTCTTCCGCCCCCGACTCCACCCGGAGCGGGGGCGGTTGCATGTGATCGGATAGGCGCATGAGCACTCGGACCCTGTATCTGTTCAGCAGCGCCGCGCCGCCGGTGTTCGACATCGCCCGCGTCGTCGAGGACGCCCAGGCCGACGGCTGGGACGTCTGCCTCGGCCTTACCCCGACCGCGGCCCGCTGGCTCGACACGTCCCTCGACGGCCTCGCCGCGCTCACCGGACACCCCGTGCGCTGGGACTACAAGCTGCCGGGCGAGCCCGACGTGTGGCCGAAGGCGGACGCGATCCTCGTCGCGCCGGCCACCTTCAACACGGTCAACCAGTGGGCGCTCGGGCTCACGGACAAGTTCGTCGTCGGCGTCGTTGCGGAGGGAATCGGGAAGGGCATCCCGATGGCGGTCATGCCGTGCGTGAACGCGGCCTACGTGCAGCATCCGCAGTTCGAGCGGTCGATCGAGACGCTGCGGGGCGCCGGCGTGACGGTGCTGTACGGCGAGGGAGGATTCGAGCCGAACCAGCCGGGGCAGGGCAACCCGGCGGCCTACCCGTGGCGCGCGGCCCTGGACGCGGTACGAGTTCTACCGGTGGCGGACTGAGGAGACACCACGAAGCCGCCCCCTCGGCCCGAAGGCGAGGGGGCGCCGTCGTGCTACTTCCCGACTCCCCACGGGGCAGAGAAGCCTCGCCCTTCAAGATCCGCCCGGTACAGCTTTCCCGCAGCATCGGCCTCCGCGAGGGCCGCCGCGAACACTTCCAGGGCATCGCTCTGGGCCGCCGTGTCGCAAGCCTCTTGCGCACGTACGTGCCGCCGGACTACCGCAGCCGACTCCTGATGCGCCTCGGACATGTGTCCTCCCTTCACCCCCGCCACCCTGGCGGGGCGGCGGACTGTACATCCGCAAGGCAGATTCCGCGCGCACGACAAATCCGCCCCCTCCCGCGCACGTAGCGCAAGAGGGGGCGTTGCCGTTCACGGGTACTGCCGTCGGGTTGGATCGAGCGCAGCCTCGGCAGCGCGCTTCACAGGGTCAGGGGCGGGCGCCGAGTCCCGGCGGCAGACCAGCGCGTCCGGGTCGTCCTTCGGCGGCTGGAGCGAGTATCCGTCCGGGCAGGTCTGTCCGTTGGTGCCGTCGGCTCCGTCCCGGCCGTCGGTCCCATCCCGCCCCGCCGGGCCCTGCTCGCCCTGCGGCCCAGCCGGGCCAGCTGGACCAGTCGGCCCCGGGGGGCCAGACGGCCCCACCACGCCCACACCGTCCGTGCCCGCCGCGCCGGCGCTCCCCGACGGCCCGACCGCGCCGGGGCTGCCCGTCGGGCCCGCAGGCCCCGTCGGGCCGGGTTCTCCGGGCGGGCCGGTCGGTCCGGGCGGGCCCTCGATGCTCTGCCCCGGCTGCCCGCGAGACCCCGGCGGGCCCGCGACCGGCTCGCCGCCCAGGCGTTCGACCTGAGCGGCAAGCTGATCGCGGGCGTTGTTCGCTGTCCGAAGGTCATGAGAGAGGGCAACTACCTGCACGGCCAGCCACCCCAGGAGCAGGACCACGAAGACCAGCGTGAGGGCCACAAGCCACTCGGCCCGGGGCAGTCTGAGCGGTGCGCGCTTCTTCCGCGTGCCCGTCACTTCGACACCACCGCCCAGATCGCGACCGCCACAGACAGGAGAGCCAGGAGGACCGGCACAACGAGCTGGTACAGCCGTGCTTGCCGCTCTCGCTCCCGCCGGTCCCGTTCAGAGAGCTGGTACTGCTCGAACTCGTTCTCCAGCCGCTCGCGGGCGTCCCGCTCTTTCTGAAGGTCCTGCGAGAGGGCAGTGATCCGCTGGTCGGTGTATGCCGACTGGAGCGAGTAGACCTCGGTGGAGACCACCCGGTCCAGTCGGGAGTTCAGGCCTTGGCCTAGGGCGTGGATCTCGGTGCGCAAGGCCTCTACGGTGCGCCCGAGTTCGCCGACGCTCAGCTCGTCGGGCACGTGCTACTCCGATCAGGCGGCGGGCGACTTGACGGGGCTTCCCTGCTCGATCGGGAGCGCAGACACCGGGGCGGTCACCTCACGGCGGATCGCCAGGGCTACCGCGGCCTCGACGATCAGCATCCACAGGGCCTGCTGCTCGGCCGACATGTTCAGACCGAAGGCCAGGAACAGCGCGAGGACGCCCTGCGCGAGGTTCACGATGGCGGCCGCCGCGGCGCCGGTGCGGAGCACGATGGCGTTGACGGCCGCGACGACCAGAGACAGGACGGCCATGATGGCGCCCTGCTGCTCCGCCGACACGTCCAGGCCGTACGCCGAGCCGAGCTTCAGGGCGATGGCCACGAAGGCCAGGATGTAGACGGGCTCGCGTCCGAAGATGCGCATGCGGTTCTCCTTCAGGGGGTGATGGTGAAGCCGCGCTTCGCGGCCAGCTTCTTCAGGGACTCGGCCCCGGGGATGCCGTCGGCGTCCTTGCCCGAGTAGCCGTAGCGGCGCTGGAGAGCGGCGTACGCCTGCCGCGTGGCCGTGCCGAAGTGACCGTCGGCGAGCGACGGCGCGAGGAGCCCCTCACGGACAAGGGCCTGCTCGACGACCTTCACGCCGTAGTACGAGATCGGCGTACCGCGCTTCGGCGGGTCGGACTTGGCCGCCGCCACGAGCTTCGACAGGTCCACGACCGGCTTCGACGGAGCGGGCTTCGTGGGCGTCTTCGGCGGCTCGGGCTCGTCCACGGCCAGGCGGTCCGCGATCCGGTCCCGCATCGAGTCCATCGTGAAGCCGCGCGGGTCGACCTTGTCGTCCGACCACTCCAGGTGCCCAATCACCGACTTCGGCCCCCACCGGTGCAGTCGACAGACCGCCGCAGCGGCCTTCTCGATCGCCTCCAGCTGCACCGCCGGCCACGGGTCCTTGCCGTCGCCGAGGTTCTCGCATTCGAAGCCGTAGAAGTGCCGGTTGCCGTCGATGCCGTCCGCGTTGCCCTGATTGGGCTTCGGCGGGCGTACGTCGTAGTCCTCGTCAATGACGGCCTGGAGAGTGTCTGGGTCGCCTCCGCCGGCGTGGTTCGTGCGGCCGTAGCCGACGAGGTGCACGACGCCATCCTTTGCGATGACGCCGTGGCACAGCGGGCCCGGCAGGGAGGTGTAGCCCTCGCGGCAGATCCGGACCGTGTTGGCCGTGCCCTTGGTGACGGTGTGGTGAATGAGGACGCCATGAACGGGGCCCCACGGGCCCTTGTGGTTGCGGTTGTGCTCCCACCAGCGGCCGACCTCGACGACGGTCAGGCCCTCGTCGCGGAGAGCTGCCACGAAGGCGGCTGCGGTTGGCGGTGTGGCCATGAGGGGCCTCCAGACATGAGGAAAGCCCCGGCCAACAGGCGCGGGGCGTACGAGGGGCTGGGCAGGATCAGGGGGTGAGGGGGTCGTCAATGTAGAGGCCGTCGAGCATGATGCCGTTCGTGCCCGCACCGGCCGCCGTGGGGACACCGACCCGGAGCTGCCCGGACGTCTGGAGGGTGCAGCGGACCCCGTAGAACGATGTCGACGCGCCGGTGAGCTGGAAGCCGTGTTCGTACACCGGCCTGTAGGCGGCGTTGAAGGTAAAGCACAACGTGTCCGTGTTCGCGGTCAGCGTGGTGACGGTGATGCGGCCGGCGTACTGCCACACCTCCACGCCCATGACCTTGATCTTTCTCATGCGGGGTTCGTTCGCCCCGGCCGAAAAGTTGGCGGCGAAGGACCCGATGGAGCTCCACGAGGTCCACTCCATGAGCTCCTCGACGAGGCGCGTCTTGAGCTTCAGGGCGGTGAGGGTCTCGCCTGCCGCAAAGGGGGTGTAGACCATGGCGCTCCTTACAGGGCGACGACGACGGGGTTGGCCAGACGAACGGGCGTCCCGGCCGCGTGAGCCTTCGTGATGCCGTTCACAGAGCGGGTCACCGTCATCAGCTGCGGGGTGCTGGCGAGGTTGTCCATGGAGACCGTGATCGGCAGCGGGTTCGACAGGGCGGCGCCGGTTTGCGTGCGGAACCCGACGGCTCCGGCGGCGGTGAACGAGGAGTCCGTGGTGGACACCTGTGGCGTCGGCGGCTCCGAGCCTCCCACCGTCGGCCAGACGCTCGCCGACAGGCTGGTGCCGACCAGCGTGAAGCGCAGCGTGTACACGGTGGCCGCAACGTACGTGAACCCGGTCGCCACCGTCGCGAGCTGTGTCTCTACGCCCGCCACGATCTTGCGGATGGTGAGCGTCATCGCGCCGCCGGCGGCGATCGCGACCCGGGCGTTGTAGTAGTTGCTGGCGTCCACGCGGCGTGCCATCAGCTGGATCAGGACGTTGTCGCCGGTGGGCACGACGGACAGGGCAATCCCCGCCCGAACGTCGATGTCCGCCGCGACAGTGGAGATCGTCGACGACCGGCCGGCAGCCAAGGTGGTGATGGAGTGCTGGCCGACGGACCCGTTCACGCTGAAATTGGCCGCCGTCCCACCGGAGTTGGCCCAGGCCTGTCCGGAGTCGGCGGTGCCCCATCCACTGGCCACGCTCCGCGTGAAACTGTCCTGCGCGACGCCCGTGACGGCGGTGACAGTGGCCTCCTCCCCGCCGACCTGAATGTCGACCGGCATCTCGGCCGGGTCCTGAATCCACGCGATGCCGTCGGTGGCCACAACCGGGAGAACGGTGGCCGTGCTCGTGACAGCGTTGACGAGCTCCGAGCCCTCGGTGTCCGCGCGGCCGAGGACCAGGTTGTCGAGGACCGCCACCACCCACGGGCCCGCGGGGGAGCAGGTGAAGCGGACGTCCCAGCGGTGGGTCTGCATGTCGTCGTCGATGCGCTGGACGATCAGGTCGACCGGGCCCGGGGGCATCGAACTGGGAGTGTTCTCAATACGGATGCGGTCACCCACCTGCAACGCGGTGACTGCCGGGATGAGGTCCGGCCGGTGGTGCAGCATGACCCGCACCACCGGGTAGCGGGCCTCGTCCCACGTGGCCAGGTGCAGCCTCCACGAGGCGTGCTGCAGCGGCTGGTCGTCGTTGTAGAGGTTGAGCGTGGTCGCCTCGTCGTAGAGCCCAGCCTCGTCCACGGAGAGCGGACCCTCGGCAAGCACTGCGCGCGCGGAAGACCCGCCCTCCCTGGAGACGGTGACGTCGTTACGGAGCCGGGTGTCGTCCTCGGTCGGCGCGAACGGGGGCGCCACGTCGCCGTCCGCGTAGTCGAGAACGAGCGCGGGCGGCTGGTTCTCCAGGCTCTTGCGGTCCCGGTAGATCAGCGCCACACGGTAGGGGTCCTCGTAGAGGATGCCGCCGTCGACGTCGGCCGCCTCCTGGTAGAGGTCGAGGAGCTTTTTGGGCCGCTGCGGGCCTACCTGCTCCGAGGAGCGGCTCGTGTCCCCCTCGTAGATCGAGAGCGCGACTGTGGCGGCCTCTTCCTCGGCCAGCCGCTCCATCCGCTGCACTGCGGTTTCGCCGGTGTGGCCGGTGTCCGCCCCGGCGTACGGTGCTCCGGCGTCTTCGCCGTCCACGTGCGGGATGACGCTCACGTGGCCGACCCGCAGGTCAGACAGGGTCCCGAAGGCCGTGTCGACCTGAGAGACCGAACCGATGTCAGCGAACGTCGTGGCGCTGAAAGCCCCGGATACGCCGCCCACGTTGTACCAAGTAGCCGTCCAGCGGACGACGCCGAACGACTCCTGAAACGCCCTCAGCTGCAAGCGATTCCAGCCCTGGAAGACGTCGGCACCGATGCCGATCACCTGGTTGACCCCAGCGATGTTCTCGAAGTCCAGGCCCTGAACCGTGGCCACGCCGGACCGCATGTAGACCCGCCAGCGCTTCAGCGTGCCGGTCGTGCGGAAATGGAGCATCTGCTGATCAGACCCCGGGGCCGCCGACACGTTGTAGATCAGCTCAACCGACCAGCCCGAGCCGATGGCCCCAGGAGCGACCGACGGCGCCGGCACTGCGCCCGTCATCACCCCGGCCGCGGCCACGGCCGGCAGGGGCCCGGAGCCCGCGAGGCTGTCGTCTTGGGCGAACGTGAAGCCGGTGACCCGCATCGGGGACACGCCGTCGATCGGGGAGTAGGCCTGCGTGGCTCCGTCGGCCTCCTCCAGCGGCCAGTACGCCAGCGGGTCGTAGGACGGGATTCGGCGCCGGAGCGTCGACTGCAACTCCTTCTTGCCCTGCCCGAGGCGCCCGAGGACGCCCGCGGCCTGGATCGGGGCGCGGACGTCGTGGCCGCTGGTGTGCCAGTGGGACGGCCAGTGCGGTACGGCGAGCGCGAGCCGTGTCCGGCGGTCGGTGATCGTGGCCCCGTTCGTGACGGTCCAGGACCGTCCGGCAGAGTCGGTGAACGCGGTCGTGCCTGCGGCCAGCTGGTCGAAGCGTGTTGCAGCGACG
This sequence comes from Streptomyces sp. NPDC013317, assembly GCF_055563155.1. NCBI lineage: Bacteria > Bacillati > Actinomycetota > Actinomycetes > Kitasatosporales > Streptomycetaceae > Streptomyces > Streptomyces sp. NPDC013317. The sequence continues at coordinate 14,008 of NZ_JBVHDX010000013.1, read as the reverse complement.
AGGGAGCCGCCGATGCCGTTGCGGACCTCAACGGCGTGGATCCGCCGGCCCACGTTCTGAAAAAGAACCGTGGTGATATCGCCGACCTCCAGCGGTCCGCTGGAGTTGAAGATCGATGTCGTGCCGCCTGTGGTCACGATCTGGTCGAACTGCTCCCACGTGCCGTCGATGGTGTCGGCGAGGTACATGGTGACGGTGTAGCCGCCGAGCCCGTTGTCGACGTCAAGAGTGACGCGGATTGCCCCGCGCTTCCCGGGACCATACGGCAGCTGAAGGGCGGACTGCCGTTCAAGGGCCGGGGACCCGGTGGGTGTCCACGCAAACGCGCCCCTGCCCTCGTTCGTGATGAGGAGACGCCAGGATCGCTGATTGCCTGTGGTCAGGTACTTGCCCACTACGTCGTAGGTGCGCGAGCCCCGCCACTCGTCCGGCGACAGGTCGACACGGACGTCGATGTCCCCGGTGATGTCGAGCGATGCATGGTCCGGGGTGGTCGCCCGGCCCGCGACGCCCTCGGGGACATCGAGGACCGTCTCGCCCGCGACCGTGCTGATGCGGGCTGGCGTGTTACGGGGCAGCAACCCGTAGTACGGCGAGTTCGGGTTGCGGTTCGAGAACAGGCCGTCGGGGGACAGCAGCGTGAGGCTGCCGGCCCCCGGGTCGACGACGCGGCCCTCGTCCGACCGTCCGCGTGAGAGCTGGATGCCGTCGCTCTGGACCACGTAGTCCGTGACGTCGGTCCAGGTTCCGCCGATCTGGAGCTCTACGCGGGCGTCGGGGACGGGCATGGTGCCTCCTTGTCAGTACTGGCCGAAGGCGAGTTGTACGTCTCCGCGACCGTCGCGCTGGACGATGCCGCGGATGAGTTCCCGCACCTCGCGGGGACCGTGCATGGTGATGTGAAGGTCCACGGGGACCGCGCTGGCGGCCTGTGAGGTCGCCCCGGGCCCCATGCCCATCCCGGGCAGCGAGGCGCCCGGCAGACCGGCGCCCAGGCCGCCCATGGACTGCTGGGCGTTCCGGGTGAGGTTGCCGATCGCCGTCTGGACGAGACCGGCGCGGGAGCCGATGCCGTCGGCGAATCCCTCCGCGAGGGCGCGGCCGGAGTACAGCGTCCAGCCCTTCCCGGAGAACGGCCCCTCCTTGGCGGGGCTGAAGGGGAAGAAGTTCCGAGCTCGGTTGACGACCGACGAGGCGGCGTCGGCGACCTCGCCGAGCATCGACTTGATGCCCTGAACGAAGCCTCTGACGAGGGCGCGGCCCGAGGCGTACAGCCGCGAGCCGAGGTCCCCGAGCGCGGCGCTCGCCCGGCCCGGGAGGCCGCGGATCGTGGATACGGCCTCGCCGACCCGCTGGGTGACCGCGTCGCGGAGCTGCCGGAAGGCCGCCCCGCCCTTGTCCCTGATGCGGTTGAAGCTGGCGAACATGTCGGTGCTCAAGTTGCGAGCGAGGTTCTTGACGTGGTTCAGCGCCCCGGAGAAGTCGCCGCGAAGCAGGGCCGCCAGGGCCTTCACCGCAGGGATGACGTACCGGGTGATGAATCCCGCCAGCGAGGACAGGGCCATCGACGTAAGCCGCGTCATCAGGGCGATGAGCGGGGCGATGACTGGGAGGAGCTTGTCGAGGAGCGCCGTCGACAGTTCGAGGATCTTGACGATCAGCGGCGTCGCCTCGACCAGGAGATCGGCCAGCGCGAGCCCCAGCTCGGTCAGGCTCGGCGTCAGGTCGACCAGGACGTCCGTCAGCAGCGGGAAGATCCGGGTCGACATGTCGGTGAAGGCGGGCAGCAGCTTCGGCAGCACCTCGCGGGCGAGAGTGTCGAGGATCGGCAGCAGCACCTCGCCGGCCGTCTTCGCGAGCTGCGCCAGGAAAGGAGCCGCGGCCTTGACGACCTCGCCGAAGCTGGCGAAGAGGGGGACCAGTGCGGGCAGGATCGCAGCGACCAGGTCGGCCGCGAGATCCACGAAGGGGAGCGCCGCCTTGACGATCTCCCCGACGACCTTGGCCAGTTCGACGAGCACCGGCCCCAGCGCATCCGCGACCTTCAGCAGGCCGTCCCCGAGGTGCTTCACCAGCTCCTCGACGGGCGGGCCGAGGACCTCGAAGACCCGGCCCAGCGTCTTCAGGAGCGAGACGAGGATCGGGCCGACACTCTTCCCGATCTGCGCCATGACGCCGAAGATCGCCTTCAGACCGGCCTGCACCTCGGGGGACCCGAAAGCATCAGCGAGCTGGCCGGTGATCTCCTTCAGGACGCCGAGGAACCCGCCGCCCGACACCTCGGCCGCGCCGAAGACGTTGCCGACGATCCGCAGGACGTTCCCGGCGACGTCCGCAAGGTCGCCGATCAGGTCAATGGCCCGCTCGATCGCGTCCTGCATCGCGCCGGACTCGAAGGCGGCGGCGAGCTTCTCGGAGAGCTTGTCGAACGCCTTCCCCGCTGCGGACGTCAGCTTCCCGAACGCGGGAGCGGCCGCTGCCCCGACCTGCGCGAGGCCGGTCACGAGCTGGCCCGGGATCCGGGTGAGGTTGTTCAGGCCCTTGGTGGCGCCGGAGATCGCGACGCCCAGCGTGCCGTTCTTCGACAGGGTGATGGCCGCCGTGCCGACGCCCTTGGCCATGGCGTTGAGGGATCCAGCCGCGTCGACGAGTCCGCGCTTGAGGACTGGGAGCGTCGTCTTGCCCATGTCCTTCAGGGTCTTGTCGAGGCCCTTGAAGAGCCTCTCCTGCACGGCCTGCTGGAGCTTCTTGAACTCGGGCGCAAGGGCCTTGACCTGCTTCGCGAACGCCTGCGCGCTCGGTGACAGCTTCTTGAGAGCCTCGTTGAACTCCTCCGCCTTCGAGGGGTCCATGGCCGCGCTGATCGCGTCCCCGACGCCGACCATGCCGAGCTTCAGGGCGTTCGAGGCCAGGACGACCGCGAACAGCCCCGTAGCCGCCACACCGGCCGCCGGGGCGATCTGCCCCACAGCCGCCGCCAGACCGGCCGCCAGAGGCACCGCCGCACCCAGCTTCGCCGCGATCCCCCCGATCGACGAAGCCAGACCGCCGAGCTTCCCCGCCATGCCCGCCAGACCGCGCAGGCTCACCCCGAAGCGCCGGCCTTCGTCAGTGCCTTCGCGGAGCCCGGCCGCGATCAGCTCGCCCGTGGACGCGAACGTGCCGTCGAGCCGACGGAGTCGCCCCTCCATGTCGCGCTGGAAGCCCCGCATGCGCAGGTCGGCGTCGTTGAGGCCGCGGCGCATGCCGGAGTCGTCCGCGCGGATCAGGCCGACGAGCTCGCCGACGTTCAGAGCAGGCATGCGTCCCCCTTCAGGTCAGGTCCGCCGCATGGCGGCTCGGATCTCGTCGGGGTCGTCGACGATCGACAGGTCGTCGCCCGCGACGTGCCGGAACACGGAGTCGGGCGACAGGCCGCTGAGGAGGGCGTGGAAGCGGCGGCGGGTCAGGCTGCCGATCGCCTGCGGGCCGAGGCCGTATTCGCGCTGGAAGTCGGCTTCGATCGCCCACCAGAGGCGGCGGATCGTGGCTTCGAGGCTGCTCTGCGGGCGGCCCGGTTCGGGGCTTTTCCCTCTTCGGCCTCCGCCGCAATGACGGTGTCGTAGGCCTCGCGGAAGGTGACCTTCGTGCCGGTGGCGTGGGCCATGCCCCAGGCGAGGACGGTCTTGAACTCCATCAGGCCCATGCCGGCGTCGATCCACTGGTCGAGGACGGTGTCGCCGAAGAGGAGCGACACCATTTCGCGGATGGCTTCCTCGGAATCCTCGGACTCCAGGGCCTTCAAACGCTGCTCCAGAGCGAGCGGGACGTCCGTCGGGACGGGGACCTCGACGCCGCGGATCGTCTCCGTTCCAGCGCCGTTGACCTCCGCCCAGAACGTGTCCCATGACTCGGCCTTGCGGGCGGTCACGCCTTGGCCGCCGTGGTCGTCGGGCCGGAGCGGGTGATCGTGACGGCCCACGACTTCTTGTCGTTGTTGCCGCCGCCCTGCGAGCCGAGCTGGAAGTGGGCCTTGGCCCACACGGTCCAGGTGGAGTCTCCGGGAGCGGCGTAGCGGAAGCCGGTGAGGCTGTCGGCGCCGAGGCGCGCGGCCTGGAGCTCGGCGAGGGACTGCGCCGGGTCGAGGGCGCCGGTGGACGGGTCCTTCAGGCGGAAGCCTTCCAGGGTCATGGCGAAGCCCTCCTGCATGACCTGGGACTCCGCGCGGCCCTGAGAGCCGAAGGTGGTGGTGTCGGTGGTCTCGTACTCCGGGTCGATGCTGAAGGTGTTGATGCCTCCCTCGCCCGACCCGCCCTCGGCGGTGCGGAAGGCGACCCAGGTACCGGGGTTGAGCTTGTCCTCGATCTCGAACTCGCAGTCGCGAGCGTTGTACTTCTCGGCGGCCATGTCTCCTCCAGGGCATGACGAAGAGCCCGCGGCCGAGTTGGCTGCGGGCCCGTGGAATGGGGGTGGGTCAGGGGCGGTGCGTCGAGGTCTGGCGGACCTCCATGCGGAAGTTCGCGACGTGCTCATGCCGCCGGTTCTCGTCGACACCCAGGGACGCGGGCGCGGCCTGGATAGCGACGGAAAGGATCACGTTCGTGCCATCCGGCAGGATGACCGGGCCCAGGCCGTGGAGCGCGCTCCAGATGGCCTGACAGCGCCTCCGGGACACCCGAGGGTCAACAGTGCCGCGTACCCGCACCTGGACGCGCGGCTCGGCGTACGGGAGCAGGCTGTCGGGCTCGGACCGGTCGTCGTACAGCGTGAGCGCGACGGCCTCGTCCGGTGAGGAGGGCAGGAACTCGGGGAAGCAGTCCCCGGACGCCCCAGCCGGGTCGTAGGTGACGAGACCCCGCTCGGCCAGGTAGCGGGCGAGGCCGTCAAGGAGGTCCGGATCGTCAGCCACGGAACCACCTCCGAATGTCGACGGCCATGAGCTGGAGGACCACGTTGCGTTCCGAGTTCATCGCGTTCTCCAGGTACTTGGCGTTACGCCCGGGAGCGTGCTTCCAAGTCAGCTCCTCGTGCTGGCGCCTGGCGTAGACCGTGTCGTAGGAGATCGCTCCGTCGAGGCCGTCAACGTGCACCTTCCCCGACCGTTGCAGGGTGCCTTCGTCCAGCGGGACCTGGTTGTTGGAGACAGTGAGAGTGTGCTCCAGCCCCTTCGCCAGGCCCTCGCCCGCGAGCCTGCGCCCGCGCGACGTCCACAGCCGCTGCGCGTTGCCCGGTCGGAAGCGCGTGTACTGCGTCACAGCAGCTGCACCTCCACGTGGTCCGGCGTCGGCATCCCGCCGCCGTCCCGGTCGAGGACCGCGATCACGGTGGTCTGCCGGCCGGATGGCAGCGTCACGCGCGACTCTGCGGGGCAGACCAGGCCCGGCCGGGCGTAGAACGTCGCGGACGACGTCACCTCCCGGCCGGTCCGGTCCCGTACCGTCCTCGTCTTGTCGTCGAGGAAGCACTGCACGGCCACGGGGGCGCCGTACAGCGGCCCGTACGCGCTGTGGCCTTCGTACGGCTCCACGGTGACCGTGTGGCCGAGCAGGTAGCCCGGCAGGGCGGTCAGCACGACACCACCAGGCCCAGGATGAAGATGTCCCGGGTCAGGTCCGGGGAGCGCAGCGCGTCCCAGACTGCGGGGGCGATCTGCCGGGCCGGGGACTCCTCGCCGGATTTCACCGTCTCGGAGCGCTTCAGCCGGGCGGTGCCGATCTCGACCTCGCTCCAGCCGACGGCGGCCGACCCGTTGACGTCGCCGATGTCGACGCCCCACTCCGCCTGCGCGCACGTGGCATCGGCGAACGCCTCCGCCACGCGCGTGTTGGTGGGCAGGCCGTCCTCGTCGACCTCGTACCAGCACAGCCGCAGCACCTTCGCGTCAAGGAACGCGGAGGCACGCCGGAGCCGTACATCGATGTCCGCCGGGGCGGCCTGCCCGGTGTACGTGGCGTACTGCACGCTGGTCGCGTAGACCCGGGCCACGAGCCACCCCCTTACGCGGACGTGCCGACGATGACGACGTCGTACGTGACCGACGTGCCCGCGCCCGAGTTGGCGACCTTGATCAGGTCCCCGGTCCCGGCCGTAACCGCCATACCGGTGGCGTCCGCGCTGCCGGACATCGCGCAGAACGTGGCGCCAGGCCGCAGCGTCAGGGTGCCGGCCGCATTGAGCAGCCCCACCCAGTCGTTCGACGCGTTGGCCCCGACGATCACGTTGTTCGCGTTACCGGCGGCGGCGCTGATCGCGATGAACTTGACCTTGGCGAAGGTGATCGCCACCCCGTAGGCATCGGTGAGGACGCCCGCCAGGTCCAGGGTCTCGTTCGCCGAGGCGGCCAGCGTGCGCTGGTCGTGGAAGACCCGGTCAGCCTTCCCCGCCGTGGTCCCGTTCTCCAGGTGCACGCCACGGACGAAGTCCAGCGGATCCGAAGCAGTGGTCAGGTCCAGGGCCTTGGTGTTCCGGACGCTGGCCCGGATCCCGAAATCAGCGGTGAGAGCCATCAGCCCTCACCTCACGTCGCGACGACGTACGGCACGAACTGCTTCGCCGTCGGCGTCGCGATCGTGGCCGGCGCCGTCGCGGTCAGGGACGACCCGGACGACTGGGACAGGTTCCGCTCGCCGGTGACGATGGCGGGCGCCGCGCATGCGCCGAGCAGGGTCGGCGGAGTGGTCGCGGTGACCATGATGGCCGCCCAGTAGACCCCAGTCCTCGGCACGGTGTACGCCGCGGAAAGAGCCAGCGTCTTCGTGGTGTTCGCCGCCCACGCGGTGTTCGTCTGGTCGGCGGACTGCGCGATCAGTGCCGGGGTGGAGGCATCGGAGTAGAGCGCGAACCAGTAGTTCGTGGGCGTGCCGGCAGCGGTAGCGCCGGATCGGAACGACAGGTTGGTGACGACGTCCCCGGCCTGAAGGTAGATCGGCACGGACGTCATCACGCCGGTCGCCAGAGCCACCTGACCGGTGTCGCTGGCCGAGTCGTACAGGCCCACGCGCGGCAGGTTGCGGCGGTAGAACGTGTCCGCCCCGGCGGGGTCGGAGAGGTTGAGGTGCGCGAGGGCGTCGCGCACGTTGCGGGTGTAGGCGCCGAGCTGGCTCACTGGTCAGCTCCCTTCGGTGCGGTCTTGCGGCGGGTGGCGGGCTCGGGCTCGGGCTCGATCTCCTCGACGCCGTAGCCCTGCGCGCGGAAGTACGCCAGGGCCGGGGCCTGCGTCTCCGAGTCAACGACGGCCTCGCCGCCGGTGAAGTTGACGCCCACGGAGACGCCGGTGAACCCGGGTACGGGCGTGGTGATGCGGTACTGCATGCTGATCACCCTCCTCAGACCACGTCGATGCCGCGGAGGACGCCCGCAGCCTTGGTGTTCTTGACGACGAGCGCCGCCGGACCCATCTCGATCTCGCCGGACTTGACCGCACCGGCGTGCGAGAAGTCGGGCAGCCAGGTCTGGACGAGCGGCTGGCCGGCCGGGGTCGCGGCGTGGACGGAGTCGAGGCCGAAGGTGACTGCGTACAGGTCCGTGGAGCTGGACGAGACGGGGATGATCGGCGCGGAGCCGTCCGCGCGGTCGCCGAGGTCGACGAGGACCCAGTCGCCGTAGCGCATGATCTGGCGGCCGAGGCTGTCCCTCTCCTCGGTGTAGATCGCGGCCCAGCGGGCGAGGGCCTTGAACCGGGTGATGGACTTGGTGTTGCCGAGGATGGCCTTCACGCCGGGCGGGAGTGCTCCGGCCGTGCCCTGGTCGCCGCCTCCGGTGTGGGAGGGGACGATGCTGGACAGCCACTCGTCGACCTCGTCGAGGCGGGCCATGGCCAGCGGCTGGGTGATGACGGTGGCGGCGGTCCAGTCCGAGACGACGGCCGTCTTCTCGGTGGTGGAGCCGACGAGGAGCTTCGACAGGCCGTCGAAGCCGTTCGCGTCGACGGCGGTGTCGCCAAGGATGAGCTCCTGCGCGAACCGGGTCCGGATCGAGGTGAGGAGCTGCTGCATCTGGAACGTGACCTCGTTGGTCGCCGCGGCGCCGAGGTTCGCGAGGACCCGGTCGACCGAGAAGCTTCCGCCCATCGGCTTCAGGTCCACGCTGTAGCGCTGGCGGGTCGCCTGGCCGGGCGTGTACTCCGAGTTGATCGCTCGGAACGCGGCCGGCGCGGCGGAGACGAGGCGGGTGTAGCCGTAGGTGAGGCTGCCACCGGCGGTGCCAGGGGTGACCGTGTCGTCGAAGACGATCTGGTCGAGCAGCCACGAGTACCGGCGGAGGTTGTCGATGACGGCGTAGTCCACGTCCGCCTGGGTGTTCACCTGCGCCTGCGCGAGGGTGATGGGCATGGGGTGCTCCTAGGGGGTCAGCCGCCGAGGCCGGCGGCTACGGCTTGTCCGAGGGAGGTGGGGCGTCCTGTGGTGCCGGGCCCGCCGGCGAAGTCGCCCCCGCCCCGCCTCGGCGCCTGGCCGCCGCGGAGCTGCTGGTTGTTCTCGACGGCCGTCTTGATGGCGGCGTCGAGCTTGGTGGCGAAGTCCGCATCGGAGGGGTCCAGCCCCTTGACGGACTCCAGGAACGACCGGCTGTCGAGCAGCGCGGCCGGGTTGGCTTCGTGCTTGCCCGCGGCCTTGTAGGCGGCGAGCTCGATGGTGAGGGACCGCACGGAGCCTTCGAGGGTGCCGATGCGGGTGTCCTTGTCGCCGATCTCGGCGGCGAGCTTGGCCGGGTCGGGCGTCTCGTCGGGCTTGAGCAGCCCGAGGTCTTTCAGGAGTTGCTCGCGGGCTTCCTTCGCCGCGTTCTCCTTGGCGGTGGTGCGGCTCTTGGCTGCCTCTGCGCGCGCGTCGGTGAGGGCCTTCTGCGCCCATTCCGGGAGCGCCTTGACGTCGCCGTCGGCGGCCGGGGCGGGCGGAGCTGCGGGCGCGGGCGGGGCCGGTACCGGAGGCGCGGCGGGCGGCGCGGCCAGGGGCGTGCCGCCGGTGCCGCCTTCTCCCTCGCCGCTGCCACCCGCGATGGCGTAGATCGGCGACCCGTTGCGCCGGCGGCCGAGGATCGTGCCCGCGGCGTGAGCGGCGAGCGGGTGCCGGAAAGGGGTATGGCGCATGTGCCCTCCTGGGGCGCATCGAGCCCGCGCCTGGCGGGCGGGTTTACGGAAGGCGTCCCCGCGTGTTGGACGGTCGTCCTAAGGTGCCGCCATGTCGATTCGAATCCAGTTCAACAGCAAAGACCGCGGCGATAACGGCCACTACGAGTACGAGGACGGGGATGGGCGCGAGTACCGGTACACCGTGCTGGACAACGGCGCTCTTGCCGTGTTCGAGAAGGAGGTCGGAGGGACCATGGGGAAGGACGAAGCGCCGATCTCTGTCTATGGACCCCATGCCTGGTTCAGCGTCGATGGCGACCCGCGGACGAAGGCGGACGACCGTCCTGGCCGGCTGACTGGCTTCTAGCGCGCGGAGCCGATCTGTTCGCGCTGTGGCTTTCGTCGGAGCTCCGCGTGAGCGGCTACGTGCTCGCGCGCAGCCTTCTGCCAGGCCCGGACCCTCGCGGTTGCGCGGGTGCGGGCCTGGTCATCGAGGGCGACCGCAGCTCGGCGCTTCCACGCGCGGATGTGCCGCTCGATGGCGCGCTGGCGCTGCGTGTCCTCGTAGCTCGTGCCCGGGGTCGCGTGGTGCGGCGGCCGGGTTGTCACGCCGGGCAGGTACGCCCCGAGGCTGTGACGGCAGTTCGGGTGGAACAGCCCGGCCGCGCGCGCTTCCACGAGGCTGCCGGCCACGTGCACGGCGACCGTCGTACGGCCGTGGTCCCGCTCGTTCGGCAGCCGCACGGTGTGCGGGCCAGTCGCCGAGCCGAGGGTGAGGATCTCGCCCTCCCACGGCCGGCACAGCGGGCATTCGAGCGGAGCGTCGGAGACGATGACGAGGCCGACGCGAATCTCGGCGAGCGCGTCGATGTGACCTTCGATCGCGGCGCGGGCCGTGACGGACCTGACGGCCATCTCGGCGTAGGCCGCCAGTTCCCAGGCCCGGCCCGAGGAGTCGACGAAGCCGGTGACGCCTCGCTGCGCGAACTGGTCGAGAGCGCGTTGCGAGGCCTGGCGGCGGGTGAGACCGCCGAGCAGGGTGGTTGCCGAGGCGCGGGTCACGATCGAGCGGTACACGTCCAGGACGGCCCGGGTGATGCGGACGTACAGCGGGCGGGTGTCCTGCGCGTACGAAGCCGCGAGCCGGTCCACGGCCGGGGCTCCGGGGAGGACGCTCCGGGCCTGGAGTTCGCGGCCGGTGTCAAGCGCGCCCAGCTCGGCGACGGCAGCCTGACGCCCGCGCCCGTACGCCTCCGCGAGCGCGCGGGCGACGGCCCCGTTGGCGTCGTGCTGGAGCGCGGTGGTGACCTCCTCGACGGCCTGTCGCAGGTCGCCGATCGAGCGGAGTTTGATCTCGGCCCACAGGGGGCTGTCGATGCCCTGGAGGAGCGCCGCGCGCAGCTTGTCGAGGATGGCGACCTCGGCGTCCTCGTACAGCTTGGCGACGGCGGCGGCCAGGTCTTCGGCCATGGCGGGCGAGACGGGCATCAGTCCGCCTCCTCACCACCGAAACCGGGCGCGCCGGGGCCTTCGGCGCCGGTCATCGTCGGATCGGCTACCAGCGCGCCGGTCTCCTTGAGGATCCGCTCGGCCTCTTCCTTGACCGCAGTGTCGTCCCAGTCCGGGTTGAGGATCCGTACGCGGGTCTCCGCGCTCGCGGCCTGCGCCCGTGCGAGGAGTTCGAGGGTCTCGGCGGTCGTCTTGGGGTCTTCCGACACCGAGTCCCCGAACTCGATGGTCGGCCGCTCGGCCGCGACCGGCGAGAACCCGAGGTGCCGGTCGAGCTGGAGCAACGTCTCGGCGAACGCGGCGAGCTGCGGGGCGTAGTAGCCGGCCTTCTGGTCGCGGAGGATCATCGACTTCCGCTCCCGAGCCACCACCTCGGTGGCTGTCACGGCGGTGGAGTCGCCCAGCCCGAAGGACTGTGCCGAGTAGCCGGCTGCCTGGACGGCCTGCCGGGTGAGGGCGTTCCATGTCGCCTCGTGTTCGGCAACGCGGATGGCGAACTGGTTGAGGGTGAGGCCTTCGCCCGAGGTCGGGGAGGCGTTGATCCCGGTCCAGACTTCGCGGTCGTCGTCGAAGCTCGCGCCCTTGCCGACGCCCTGGCTCTGGAGCATGCCGTCGGGGGCGATGATCCGGGACTTCGCGAGGCGGATGTCCCGCATCCACGACGTGTAGGTCTCGTCGAGGGACATGAAGTGGTCACGGATGCCGTCGGACTGCCAGTCGGACCGGCCGAGCATGCTGCCGCGGAACTTGCGGTTGGGCCGGATGTTCGGGATGTACACGCAGGTGAGGCCGGGGACTCCGGTGGTGATCGTGTCTCCGGGCCCGTCGGGGTCGAGAGATCCGGCGATGTCCTCGGTGGCTGTGTCCTCGGTCAGGGGGACCTTCTGCCCGAGGTTGTCGAGGGTGCCCTCGTACAGGCCGTGGAGCACCACGCCCGGCTCGTGGCGCTCCAGGTGTCGGAGCACGCTGCTGCCGTTGCGCCGGACCTCGCGCCACAGGGTGATCGCGGTCATGATGCCGAACTGCCACTCGGGGACGATGCCGTCGGCGTGCACAGAGGTGGGCAGCGGGCGTTGGGCCAGGTCCTTGTTCCACGTCGCGCGCAGGCAGACCCCGCCGAGCGCCGAAGACACCTCGGCCGACTCGCGCAGGATGTTGTTCAGCCCGTTCTCGTCCGAGATCGTCGCGAACCGCGCCTGCGTCTCTTTACTGTCGAACCGGAACAGCGGCGGCTCGGAGAACAGCAGCGACGCCGACGTGGCGGCGATGTCCTCGGCGAGGGGGACGTGCAGCCGGCCGTCGCGCATGCCGATCGGCCGGGGCCGCTCCCAGAACCGCCAGCCGCGGCCGCGCTCGTCACGCAGGTCACCGCGGGCGTTGTCGTAGCCCTCGCGGGCGTAGACCTGGCGGAGCTTGACCTTGTCGCCGGAGTACCAGGCGTCATCGATGGCCATGTCGCCGAGCTGAGCGGCCATGTGGAGCGGCGGCCAGGGCACGTTGTTCTCAGGCAGCGGCACTGGTCGCCTCCTTGTAGTCGATGAGGCCGCGCCACTCGTGCGCGGTGGAGTGCAGGGCGTAGCGCAGCGCGTCGGCCGAGTGGTCGTCGGCCTTGAGGGGCTTGTCCTCGCCGCGTTCGGCGGCCTTCTCGTCCCAGGCGTAGCCAGGGAGCTCGCCGAGGAGGCCCTCGCAGGAGCGGTGGATGCGGAGCAGGCCGGTACCGAGGGCTACGCCCACGCTGCGGATGCCGTCGAGGACGTCGTTGACGGCCGGGGCGACGTTGGGGACGTGCTCTGTCCACAGCTGGTTCATGAAGCTCGCGGCGCTGGGGTCGACGAAGATCCAGTTCGGGGTGACGCCGCGCCCCTTCTCGCCGGGCCGGCGGACGGTGGCGAGCCACTGGCGGACGTCGGCGGAGTACTGGGCGTCGGTCTGCTGCCGGTAGGCGAGCTTGCTGTCGTAGCGGTACTCGGAGACGGCGTACAGGTGGTTGTCCTCACCGTGGCCGATCAGGACCGCGCTGAAGGGGTTAACGGTGCCGTAGTCGACGCCGACGGCGGTCCACCGCTTCATGTACGGCATGAGGTCGACGACGTTGCGGTCTTCGTCGAACATGTCGTACACCGCGCCGGACGCGAGGCACCACTCGCCGAGGATGAACCGCCGGTACCACAGGCCGATGTACTGCGCTTTGAGGCGCCGGACGACGCCGGGGTCCATGGACGGGTTGTCGTCCAGGGTGAAGTGCCAGTTCGTGAGGCCGACCTCGGCGCCGCGGAGGATGAAGTTCTTTCTCAGCCAGTGGAACGGCCCGTCCGGGTTGGTCGTGGCCAGGAGGCGCGACCGGTTCCCGACGCGGAGGCGGGAGAGCAGCATCATCCAGAACGACTCGGGGACCAGCGTGGCTTCGTCGACGTAGGCGAGAGCGATCGTGGCGCCTCGGATCCGGCCCTCTGCGCGGGCGTCGGACGCGCCGACGAGGTGCACAGTGCGGCCGAGGATGACTGCCGTGGTCGAGCCGGTGGTGTGGTGCACGTGCCGGGCCAGCGGGCCGAACAGCATTGTGGACTGGAGCGGGTCGATCAGGTTCCGCTCGATGGTCTGGAGTGTGCGGCCGACGATGACGATGAGGCCGATGTCCGGGGCGACCGTGAGCGCGATCAGGAACGCGAGCAGCGAGGCGATCGTCTTGCCCGAGGACACGGCGCCGGACCACAGGGCGATCGGCGCGTCCTGCGACTCGACGATGCTGGCTACCTGCCGGTCGGACAGAGGCAGGGGGACGTCACGGAGCATCACCGGCCCCCTCGTCGTCGGCTTCCGCTGCCTGGCGGGCCTGCGCCTGCTGGTAGACCTGCTTCAGGCCGAGGGCGAGGTCACCGAGCATCGACACGGCGCCGTCAACGCCCTTGTCGTCCTCCGGCGGCGCCAGCTTCACGGACTTCTCGATGGCGATACCGGCGGCGGCCATTAGGTTCTTCTTGTCGAGCGCCGGCGGCTCGGGGACGGCCTGCTCGGTGTACTCGTTGTCCTTGCCGCCGATGTTGAACACGACGGCCGGCTGCCACATCTGCTCGCTGAGCCGGAGCGCGTCGTCGACGAGGGCGTCGGCGAGGATGCTGCGCTTCTCGGCGAGGTCGGCCATGCGGGCGCGGGTGGCTTCTTCGGTGGCGGTGCGGTCGAAGGAAAGGCCCATCTCGGCGGCGAGGACGCTGATGGTGCGTGGGCCGCGCTTCAGTCGGCGGGCGATCTCGTTGCGGCCAAGCCCTTCCGCGTGGAGGCGGCGTACGTCGTCGCGGGTCTGGTCGGTGACGGGGTGGCTGTGCTGGTTGCCTCCCACGGGTCACCTCCGGGCATGCGAAAGGCCTTAGAACCAGTGGTGTGGTCCCAAGGGGATTTGGGCAGTTTGGTCGTGGTCCGGGGGAACCGGGTGTGGCTGATGACGAAAGTGCCGACCAT
>NZ_JBVHDX010000012.1:156943-238200 GCF_055563155.1 Streptomyces sp. NPDC013317 | reverse complement strand
CCCGCTGCGCGGGCCAGTCACCCCTGGTGCTGCGCACCGGGGGTGACGCTTCGTTCGCTGCGCTCTCGAAGCTGCGGGGCTCCGCCCCTTGTTTTTCGGGCTTTCGCTGCGCTCCTGCCCGGGGGCCGGCGGGTCCGCTGCGCTCCCCCGCCTCAACGGGCCTTCCGGCTACGCCTCCAGGTCCTTCGGGGCCCGCTGGCGCGGGCCGGGCTGGCTACAGGATAGCCCGCTGGTCTCTGGGCTGGGGTGATACCGCATCAAGTGATGCAGCATGTAACTTTGGCGGAACGGGACCACACCCCCGACCCGGAGGCCGTGGCCATCACACCCCATTGAACAAGGGATCACCCGGAATTCTGGCTCCGGGTGATCTCTTGCTTCATTGAGCGTTACTGGAGGAGGGAGAACGCTTCCATGTATTCCACTCCTCCTTCTGCGTTGATGCGATCACCCGTCACCGGGTGGGTGATGTACGCAGTTTCGGCTTCCGCCTTTCCGAGGGGGACGGGGACGCCGCTGTTGAAGCGCCAGGCAAAAGCCTTGTCGGTATCATCCTCCCGGCATGTCCGCAGGACCATTCCGGCCGAGTGGGCGCCGGTCAGGGCGGCTGCGAGAAGGTCGGTGAACTCGATCGTGTCCTCGAAGCTGGCCCGGATGAGGTCGCCTTCCATGCGGTCGACTTCGAGGACGCGGACGGTCCCCGGGCCGAAGAGGGCGGCAACGAAGAGGACGGCGCGGTGTTCGCCCAGTCCGGCGCGGTCCAGGAGTCGTTCGACGGTGTCGGCGGCTCGGATGTGGTCGGAGGGGCTGGGCAGGACGTGGTAGCCCACGGCGGTCTCTTTCTGTCGATGCGGTGTCTTGGTGCCGGGGTGGGTGCCACTCCCGCCCCGGCGGGGGTTGGAGGCGGCGGGCACCGCCTCCAACGGGTCTTTCTGGTCTAGCTCTTGGTGCGCTGAAACGGGATCGGGTTGGAGAATTCCATGAGGACTTCGATCAGTTCCAGAGCCTTGTCTTTCGTCAGGCCGAGGGTTTCTCCCTCGGAATCCGTTCCGCCGGTGAAGAGGGCGTTTCCGCAGTAGAACTGATGGGGGTTTCCGTACCGCGCGTAAATGGCGGTGGCCGGGAGATTGATTTCCGGGTTTTCGACCATCAGTCCTTCGTCGTCGATCCAGAGCGAAAGGTCGGCGGTGATGTCGGCTACGGCGTAGTGGTCGCAGTCGATGGTGGCGCGCAGGAGGTGTTGGCGGTCGTTCGGGGTGTGGGGCCAGTCGACGAGCTGGAACGTGCCTCCGGGGCGGATAAGCAGGGCGAAGGCGGGTTCGGTGCGCGTTTGGGACATGAGTCTCCTTCAGGTGGGGTCAGGTGTCTTGGTGTTGGGTCGGTGCCACCCCGCCCCAACAAGAAAACTGTATCAGTTTTATACGCGCCTTTCGGGGAGTTCTGCCCTATCCGTGCAGGTCAACCCATATGAGTGATGCTGCTGAATCGCTGGCGCGGACGGATCTCACGGGGTACGCGGGTCGGGGCGCGGCGCCGGTCGTCGCTCCCGGCGGGCGCGCAGCGACGTCGGGGCCCGGGCTCCGCGTAGCGGGGTTCGGCAAGGGAGGTGGAGCGCAGCGGACTCCCGCAGCACGCGCCAGGCGCGCAGCGCCCGCAGGGGCCGCGCAGCGAGGGAGGGAGCGCAGCGGACTCCCGTGCCCCTGCCGCGTGGCAGGCGGCGACCGGTGCCGCGCCCCGACCCGCCTACCCCGCGAGAAGAGCCTTCAGGCACGCCCACGAACTCGCAGCGCCCCAGCCGGGGCCCCGACCGCGCCCATGGGCGGATGGGGCTTCGGAACGCCGCAGCGGTGTTCGGGGACTTCCGCGCGAGGGCGCGCCGGGGGCCGGACCGCCCCCGTGGGTGCGAGGGGCCGGGGCGCTCCGTGCCTATAAGGCATGTGCGCCCGGCCCGCCGCCTCCGTCAAGCAGCGTGGAACTCGTGGGCCTGCCGCCGCGCCACTCCACACACTGCGGGTCGTCTCGGGTTCGGCGACGCCGACGCCCTCAAGGAACACGATCAGGTCGTGGTCGCTGTAGGCGGTCCCGAGGATCTCGTCCCGGCCGCCGCTGTGTACGGTGCCCCTCCGGCCGCCCAAGCTGGAGGGGCGGTGCAAGACGGTCCGCGCGCTGCTCACGCCTCCCAGCCTGCCCCGGGCCGAGGCTGGGCAAGTCAGCCCAGGGGCGTGGGCAGGGTGTTCCTGTCCGGCCCCGCTGTCGTCGGGTCAGCCGAAGTCGAGCCGGTGCTGGGCGAAGTCGGCCGGGGCCACGGAACGCCGAGGCGGCGAGCTGGTCTCGCTTCCACCCGCTGGCGGGCGTGCGGGCGGCTTCGACCTCTTCGGACGAGGGCAGGTCGGGCACGGTCAGCGGCCGCCCATGAGGAACAGGGCCGACGCCGGGTTGGCGAGGCTCTTGCCCAGCTGCTCGCTGTCGGCCGCGATGGCCCGAAGCTCTGCGGCGGTCGTGGACACCTCGTCCTTCGGGTCGCGGCCCGGCTCCACCGTGACCTTGTCGTTGGCGGCCAGCAGCTCCAGGACGTCCGCGGTCTGCTCGATCAAGACCTTGACCAGTTAGCCTGCTGATTCGCGCCGACTTCTCCCCACTCACCTCAGCACGCTGTCAGGATGTTGTTCAGGGCCTAGGGTGTGTGCCGATCCAGAGGAGCGTGATGGTCGGATCCGCAGGAGTACGTCGGGCCACTCGCTGGCAGGATTCGGTGCGGCTGCTGTTGCTGATCGACGCCGCCGCAAAGCCGGCAGCCGAAGGTGACTCGGCGCCGCCATCGACCGTCGGGGTGGTCCACACGCAGGTGCGGTTGCAGAAGCTCGACTTCTGGGTCCGCAATCCGGACTACCTGGCCTACGAGCTGATGAACGAGTACGTGGCCGCTCCGGACGTTCCTCGGCTGCTGGAGCTTGCCGCGGAGATTCTGGAGTCGGAGGAACCGGATCTTCGGCGCTTCCCGATGCTGCGATACAAGTACGGCGCCTTCGAGGAGCTTGATGACGCTCTGGCCCCGCTGGTGGAACGAGGGCTGCTGCGCAAGACGCAAGTCCTCGGGCGTGAGCGCGTGGTGGAGCACATCTACTTCCTACTGGAGCGGGGCCGGCAGGTGGCACAGTCGATGGTTACCGAGGCGCCCGCGCTGGCCTGGTACGTCGAGCGCACCCGCCTGGTCGTGGACCTGGTCGACGGTCTCGGCGGCACCCAACTGAAAGACCGGCAGTACCTGCTGCAGGACTACGCTGACACCCCCTGGCGCCAGCACATCGGCCCCATCACCGAGCAGGCCCGCGAGCGGTTGCGCGAACTTCAAGCGGCGCTTGACCCGGGAGCTACGGGAGACACTGACCAGGAGGCTTCATGACCGCGCCCGGCCCAGCCCGCTCCAACACCGCGGACCTGACCGTCGCCCCGAGCGCCAGCGAGATCCTGGGGGAGGTCGCGGAGAAGCTCGGGCTGACGCCGGAACAGGTCGAGCGAACTCTGGCCGAGGCGAACATCACCCTGAAGAGCCCGACTGCCGCCGACCGGCGGCTGCGCATCATCCGGCTACGCGCCAGCGGCACGAAGCACTCGGGCGACGACTTCACCGTGGAGCAGCCCTTCACTCCGGGCGTGTGGGCGATCGTCCACCCGGACAACAGCGCCGGGAAGACCAGCCTCCTGGAGTTCCTGGTCTTCCCATTGCGCGGCGGGCCGCGCGATCTGCCGCCCGATGTCCGCTCGTGGCTGCGTCATTTGAGTGTAGACATCGCTGTGGCCGGCCGGGCGATCCGCATCGCCTTGGACGTCGACGACCAGCCGCACTCCCAGCTGCGGGGCCGGATCCTCGCCGGGGACTCCCTCGACCATCTGCTGGCCGCGGACGACGAAGCGCTTCGTCTGCTGGCGACCGCGTCCGGCAATGACGAGGTCAGCCGGTGCATCGGCGAGTTTTTCCTGGACGCGCTGCGTATGGAGCACACCAACCTGTGGCAGGTGACCGGCGGCGCCGACGGCGAGGGGGCCCCGCAGGTCCACGGCTGGGCGTCGTACTTCGGGGCCTGCTACCTCAATCCCGGTGGGGACGAGATCCTGCTCGGCGATGTCGCCGGTGGCCTGCCCGGACGGCTCATGGAGCTGTTCGTCGACATCCCGTACAGCACCTCCCTCACCCAGCTGTCCGTCGCCGGGAAGCGGGAGAAGAAGACGATCACCCAGGGGCAGCGCCGGGCGGAAGGGGACGCAGAAGCCCGCCGGACCGAGCGTGAGGCGTGGCAGAACAAACTCGCCGACGTGACTGGGCAGATCGAGGCGTGGCGCCGGGCGGCTGCCCAAGACATCTCCCCGCTCCTGCAGACCGCCAACCAGGCTGCGACGGAGCTGCGCGGCATGCGGGCGCTGTTGGAAGAGGCCGAGCAGACGCTCACGGAGCTGTCCGCCGGCCGGATGCGCGCGGAGCAGGGGCTGATGGATGCCCGGGAGACGTGGCAGGCACGGCGGGTCCTGGGACGGCTGGACCCGGTGTGCTGTCCGCGGTGTGAGGAGCCGCTGGGCAGTGTGCGGCGCAGCGAGGAGCGCGAGCAGGCGAACTGTGCGGTGTGCACGCGGCGGCTGCCCGAGGTGGACCCGGAGACCGCTGAAGCGCTGCTGGCGGAGCTGGAGCAGACTCTGGAGGGGGCCCGGGAGGCCGAGCGGGAGGCAACCGACCGGCGGTTGAGGGCTGTGGAGGCGGTGCAGAGTGCTCTGGCCGATCATCGCGAGGCGGTGGCCGGCCTGGAGCAGGGGCTTGCCACCTCGCAGGCCCACGACCGGCTGCGTGACCTGGAGATCCGGGCGGCCGAGCTGCGCGGACGGCTCGAGGCGACCGGATCGACGCCCCCGGCTCCGCCCGTTCCAGTTTCCGTCCAGGTCTTGGCCGCCACCGAGGAAGCCGTCCGCGCGGCCGTCGACGTTGCGGCGAAGCAGCTGTTCCCGGCGATGAACGAAGCGATCGTCGAGCTCGCCACACGGTTCGGCGTGCAGAACCTCGACAGCGTCAAACTCGACCGCGCCGGCAAGGTCAACGCCGTCAAGGCCGGGGTGAAGACCCCCTTCAAGAGACTCAGCCGCGGCGACCGGCTCCGCATGCGGATCGCAACCGTCATCGCGCTGCTGCGGGTGAGCGCTGACCGCGGCGTGGCCACGCACCCCGGCCTCCTGTTGATCGACTCGGTCGCCGCCGAAGAAGTCACCGAGGTGCCCGCCCGCACCCTGATCGCCGAGCTGCAGGCCATCGCCACAGAACTTCCCGAGCTGCAGGTCGTTCTCACCACGGCGCAGCCCGAGCTCGTCGACGCCCTGCCGAAGGACCACCTCATCACCAGCGACGGTGAACACCTGTTCTAAGCTGCTCGTTCCCGAACTGGCCGGCGACAAGGAGAGGACCGTGGCCCTAAGCGTGGACCAGACGCTCCAGGCCTGGGCCAGCCACGCGACCGACGACGAGCTGGACGCCGGGCCCTCGATCGCGGACCTCGGCGGTGCCGAGGCGGTGATCGCGGAGGCCGACCAGCTCGCTGCCGGTCCACTCCTGCCCTATCTGCTCACGGCACTCGGCCGCGACCTCGATGCCGTGGACGGTGACCAGGCCCGGCAGTTGCTCGACGCCGCGGCCCAGGGGCTGCGGAACCCCCAGGCCGCCTGGGTCCTGGCGGACGCGATCGACGTGGTGTGCGCCTACCCGGCGCTCGCCACCCGCCTCGGCACCCGCACCATCCGGGACCTTGCCGCACACGTGGAGGCCGCACTCGCAGGCAACGCCGACGCCGCCCTCGCCCAGCCGGCCGTCGCCGGACTGCTGCGCCTGGCCGTCGCGCAGACGGCCACCCCGCATCGCCTCATGGCGTTGCTCGCCGAGATCACTGGGGACGAGCCGTCCGAGGCCCTGGAGCGCCTGCCGATCCTGGTCGGCGTGGCCCACGACCACTTCGGCGACGACGCCCTGCTCGATGTCCTGAGCGCACTGGAGAACCAGACCGATCTCCCTGCGGCCACTCGGGCCGACGCCACCTTCGAACTGGCCGTCGCGGACATGCGCAGCGCGCTGGAGGCATCCGACCGCTCGGCCGTCGAAGACCATCTGCGCCGGGCCCTGATGCGGTTTAAGGACATCGACCGCACCCACGAGGCCCGACTCGACGCCCGCGCCCACGCCGCCGCCGTCGACGCGGTCCTCGCCTTCGGTGAACTAGACCAGCAGCCCGCGACAGCCGCACCCGCCGAGCAGCGCCTGGCCGAGGCCGCCGCCCAACTGGATGCCACGACCACTCTGTTGACCGAGTGGACCCGCGGTATGCACCGGCTGGACTGGCTCAGCGCCCGCGGACTTGCGCAGAGCGCCTGGTCCCGGCTCGTCACCTCGCTCCAGTCCGCCCGCACCCACCTGGACCAACCCAGCTGGTACGACCCGGCTGGCACCCTCGGCGACCTGCTGGACGTCTACGTCGCCAGCCGCAGCATCCACACCGCCCGGGCCGAGGGATCCGGCGGCCTCACGGCACTGGTGAGCCCACCGGTGGAGGCCGCGTTCGTACGCAGCGACGGCCTGCTGCACCACCTCGAACAGGCCCTCACTACCGACCCGCAGTTCACCGGCTCCCCCGACGCACGGGCGCTGTACGAGGTCGTCCAGGCCCAGCGGCGGGCACCTTCGTCGACCGGGCAGGTGATGCCGGGAAAAGCCCTGGAGGGCCGCCCCACGCTCGCCGGGCTCTTCCCGGCTGACGCCTCGGGACTGCGTGACGACCTCGACCCGCAGCTCCTGGATCAGATCGAGCAGCTCTTGCAGCAGCAGTCCAAGGGCTACACCCCCACCGGCAACGCCCGCTTCGACGCCCACCTGGAATCCCTGCTCGAGGAGCTGGCCACCAGCCCCGCCTGGAAGCGCCGCAACAGCTCCTACTTCACCACCCTGCTGGAGCAGTTCCTGCGGTTCCTCTACGACCGCTTCGACGCCCAGGCCGACTACTACGGCGCCCGCACCGCCTACCTCGGCCCCTGCCCCGACAAGAAGCCCGACGGCAGCCCCGACCACTGGGACGAGAAGCACGTCCAGGACGACCTCCACCAGCACCTCGCCGGCACACTCACCCCCGGCACCGTGCAGCGCGAACTCATCGACGTCGCCAGCGGACGCACCGACGTCACCTACACCCCCGAACCCGGCAGCCGCTTCGTCGCCGAGGTCAAACGCCGCGACACCAGATGGACACGCGAACGCATCAAGAAGAGCTACCTCGCGCAGGCCGCCAACTACACCGCCACCGGCCCTCCCTTCGGCGTGCTCCTGGTCGGGGACGACAGCGGCCACACCAGCGGCTACCGGAGCGTCGAGGACAGCGTCTGGATCATCCACCACGCGCGCAGCGCCACCGAGGTACCCCGGCTCATCGTGGTCGGCATCCTGCCGATCGGGCGCCCGACCCCGTCCGCACTACGTATGCCCCGCGCCACCACCTGACCCTTCCTCGGGCCGGTCACCCTGTTGACGGCGGGTTGGAGGCTGCTGGGGGCGTCTGTGCGGTCAGTTGGTGAGGGCGTTGAGGAGCGCTGTGGGATCGGGGTGGGTGTGGCCGTCGAGGAGCGGGGTGCGGGGGGCCGGGTGCCGGCGGCTGTCCGCCGTGTGCCAACCGGTCTCCTCATCCCAGACCAGTGCGGCAACGGGGGCGCCCGCGGCAAGAAGGACGGCGGCGCGCACGGTGTCGCCGTCGTACTGGACGGCGGGCGCGGTGGCCGGGTCGGTGAGGCCGGCCGTGCGCAGGGCGTCGGCGACGGCGGCGAGGTAGGGGGCGGCGGCGCGGCCGCGCAGGATGGTGAGTGCCTGCCGGGTGGCGGTGCGCACCTGTCCGGCGGGGTAGCCGAGTTCGGCGGCGGCCTGGTCGGGGGTGAGGCCGCGGTGGGTGGTGAGGTGGTCCGCGATGCGCTCGGCGCGCACGGTGGTCAGTGCGCGTTGGGCGGTGTCACGGTGCACGCCGAGTGCGTCGGTGACGCGGGCTGCGCTGGTGGCGGGGTCGGCATCGAGGAGCTGGGCGGTGAGGTCGAGGACCTGGTCGCGCGGGACCTGGTCGCCCGCGCGCTTGGGTCGTCCACCGGCCGCGGGGCGGGAGGCCTGAGCGCGGCGGAGGGCCAGGACGGCGCCGCGCGGCCAGTGCTCGACTCCGCCGACGACGGCCAGGTGCTCGACGAGCCGCGCCCGGTAGCTGTTCCAGCTCTCGGTCCTGACTCCAGCCAGGGCGGCGCACTCGCGCCGGTCCAGAAGGTCTTCATCGTGGTCGGCGGTGGACAGGGCGGGAACCGGGTCGCCCGCGAGGTAGGCATCGACCTGGTCACCGTCGAAGAGCAGGGTCTTGGCGCCGGCGGAGCTGATCGGGGCGGGAAACCCCTCGGACTTGTAGGGCCTGAGCTCCTGATAGCGGCGCACGCTCAGTCCCCGCTGCGCGGCGAGATCGGTGAGAGTGCGGACCTTCTCGGCACGACCGGCTCGGATCACATGAACTCCCAGGAGGACAGGAAGAGGAGGCGCGTACGCGGGTCGCAGCCGGCACGCCGCCAGTCAGGAAAACTGTAGCGGTCTTCACGTCGCCCGAACGCGCTCCTGTAGTGTCTTGCCCACACTGCGCGGTCCTCTGGGACGGCGGGTGTCTTGGAGGCCGGCGCCCGTGCCACCCGCCCCGGCGGACTGAAGGCGCCGGCCGCTTTCATACCCGCCCCCAGCACAATCAGCGGCCGTACGCCCTCCGGCCCAACTCGCCCACGCCCATGGGAGCCCGGAGCCGCTGCGCTCGGCGACACAGCCGCCACACCCCCAGCACC
Source organism: Streptomyces sp. NPDC013317 (assembly GCF_055563155.1). Taxonomy (NCBI): domain Bacteria; kingdom Bacillati; phylum Actinomycetota; class Actinomycetes; order Kitasatosporales; family Streptomycetaceae; genus Streptomyces; species Streptomyces sp. NPDC013317. The sequence continues at coordinate 229,329 of NZ_JBVHDX010000012.1, read as the reverse complement.
CGACCAGCCGCCAGCGGCTGACCACGCGGCTGGACGGTGCTGCCTGCTTGGGGCGGCTCCGGCGGTCCCTGCCACGCAAGTTAGAAAACGATGCGACCACAGCAGGTGCGAGTTCTAAGGTGAGTTCATGGGATGGTCACTGAGCCTGCGTCCTCCTGCCGAACCGGAACTTCTTGACGCAATGTTTCTGTCCGCTGGCCGAGCTCTGCACCTGGCTAACGCCTTCGAGAACAAATGTACGTACGTGCTGCGTATCGCCAACCTCGCCTCAGCGTTCGAAACAGATCCCGCGCAAACTCTGGACGAGGCAATCGCTTCGGCACCAAGCGATAAAATGCTGGGGCCGACTCTCCACTCGCTGATGAATCGGTTCCGAGCACCTGTTCCCGAAGGAGCCGTCGACTCGCTCGACAGAGCCCGAGCCGCCCGGAACTTCATCGCCCATGAAGGGGCCTCTCTCGGATCGAGCTACATCTGGGTCGCGAAGGCTGACACCATCATCAGTCACGCGATCACGCTTCGAGCCGCGGTCCGTCAACTCGCCCTAGGGGACAGCATCGTCTCCCGGTGGGTGAGCGAGATCGAGGAACCGAACGTCCCCGCTCCTCGATCCTGGGATGACGAGTACCCCCAACTGGTAGACACCTGGGCATTCGGCCACTTCGATGGAATCCTGGACATATCACCCCAGTAGCAGCGGCACACTACGGGGCCGGGGTGAACTCCATGTCAGTGCCGCCCCAGCCTCCATCCATCGCCAGGCCCCAACGGCTGCGGCTCGAGCGGGCAGCCGACGAGTTCACCCGGCCGTACTCGGGGCCGGGCTGGTCTCAGGATGCCCGCAGCAACTCGCCCTGCCCTGTGATCAGAAACGTCTGGTACGCCTGCTTCAGCGAGGTGCCGTCCTCCGCGAGGACGTCCCACCAGTCGTTCGTGAGCGCATCGAGATCAGGTTGCGGAACTTCCCCAAGAGCCTCCGTCAGCTCCTCGTTCCAGATCCTGATGGTGGAGACGAATCGGTCGGCCTTGGTGCGCACCGCGCCTCCCGCAGCGTGAACGGAGTCAGGTCCCAGGAGCGCCAGGTGACTGCATGCTTCGGTCAAGGCGATGAACGTGCTTGTGTAGGACTCCACCGTCTCGTCATCGAGCTGCCGCTTGTCCTTGAGCTGGTCACGACACCGTACGCACTCTCTGTTGAAGAGGCCGTAGGCGTCCATCACCCTCAGGTACGCCGTCTGACGCTCCTGGCGCACCCAGTGATCGCGGGCGCCTTCCATCTGCAGGCGGCTCTGTGCCAGGACAGCCGCGGCGTTCGTCTCGGCACCGATCCGCGCGCCGCGCACCGCCGCCAGTCCGCCGACGAACGCGCCACCCACGGCACCTATGAGGCCGACTCCCCCGGCAATGACCGCCGCCCACCCTTGATCCACGACTGCAGCGTGGCACAGCGCCGAGCGGGGCGTGGCTTTCTTCAGGAACGCCGTCCGGATTCGTGCACGTCCGGTTCGAGCGGGCCCAGCTGTTTCATCGGCGAGGGCGCACGCGTACCGCGCCCATCGGGGATTCAGATCGGGGCGGGGGCGCGGTCTCAGTTCGGAGACGGGCCGGATGGTCATCCGCTCCAGGGGACTCGTGCGAGCACAAGTCCCCTGACGTCGACGGCTCCGTTTGCCCGGAGTCGGCGGGCGACGTGCTGTAGCTGGGATCCGCTGGCGAAGACGTCGTCGACGAGGAGGATGGTGGCTCCCTTGATGTCGCCAGTGTCTCCGGTCCAGGTCAGGGCGGCGGCGTGCGCGGCTGCTGCCGAGCGCTTCTCGTCCAGAGTCCGGTTCGCGGAGCGGGGAGTCTCGGCGTGTTTCACCAGCCGGTGAGCGCCCGGCGGGCTGAGTGGGAAGACCCGCGTCACGTCCTCCGTGTAGGCGGCGTCCATGATCGCCTCGATGTGCTGGAGAGGCTGGCGGCCCGTGTGGGTAGGGTTCCCGACAACGTGGTCGACGCCGTGCATCGCCTCGGGGTGGGTTTCCATCCAGCCGACGAGGAGACGACCGAAGATTAATGCCCAGCCCGCCTTCCCCTCGTACTTGAGCTTGTGGATCTTGTCGCGCAGGGCTCCGGAGTACATGGCCACCGCGTCCACGCGGGAGAACCCCCGCTCGGCCTCCGACAGCGCGCACACCCGGTTCCCGCACGGCCTTCCGGGCGCGACCGCCTGGGAGCAGATCGGGCAGTGGGGCTCAGCGACGGGCTGGAGGGTGCGGCCGGCGCAGTCGGAGCAGAGGGGGGCGGTGCCGGTGATGCGGTAGGCGCATACCGGGCAGTCGAGGAAGCCTGTCGGATCTGGGAGACCTGCCGTCACAGGCCGGCCAGGGCGAGCTGCTGGCGCTGCTGTCCGGCGGCCTGGATGTCCGCGGCCTGGCCGAGGCGGTCGGTGATGTCGCTGGAGGCGGTGACCAGGATCGCCTGGTCCTCCTCCAGCATCTTCTTGGCCCAGGGCTGGGTGTCGGCGAGGGAGCGGATCAGGAAGACGAGCTTGCCGTGCTCGGCGGCCAGCCGCGCCTGCATCTTGGCGCCCGACGTGCTGGATGCCTCGATGACGACGCTGCCCAGCGTGGTACCGGACGTGACGACGTTGCGGCGGGGGAAGGTGTACTTCGCCGGAGGGCTGGTGGGCCAGAACTGGCTCAGCAGCGCGCCTCCGGCGGTGAGGATCGCCTTGGCGAGAGGACGGTTCTCAGCCGGGTAGATCGGGGCGGCGATGCCGGTGCCCATGACGGCGAAGGTCCGGCCGCCGGCGGTGAGCGTGGCCTGGTGGGCGGCTGCGTCGATGCCCTTGGCGAGACCGCTGGCGATCACGACGTCGTGGTCGACGAGCTCGCGGGCCATCCGGGCCGCCCGTCGCAGGCCGTCCTCGGATGCCTGGCGGGTGCCGACGATCGCGATGGAGCGGGCATCGCGCTGGTCGAGCTCGCCGCGGTAGGAAAGGAACGGCGGCAGGTTGCCGATCATCCTGAGGTTCGCCGGGTAGTCCTTGTCCAGGACGGTCACCAGGCGCGCGCCGGTCTTGCCAGCGGCAGCGAGCTCGTCGTCGACGCGGGAGCGGGCGTCGTCCAGGCCGGCGGTCAGTGCCTGCTGCAGGAGGGGGCGGTTCTTGGTCGCGGCACGAGAGTCCTCGTGCAGTTGTCCGTCCATGAGCGCGGCTAGGCCCTCGGGGCTCTGGGCGGCGCGGGCGAGCAGGCTCCAGTCGAGCGTGGCATCGTCGACGCGCAACGCGCACAGTGTCAGCAGATCGTGCTGGTCAGCGGTGATATCGAGGTCCATCAAGGTGTCCTTCTACTCGTGGCCCCGGGATGTTCGAAGGATGAAACGAGGTTCTCGGGCCACTTCCATCATGGCGTACGAAGCCCCCACAGGGACAGGAAGGGGGCCGTCGGACCGGTTCCTCAGCCCTGCCGCCGCTCTTCCATACGGGCGAGAGCTTCGGCGAGCTGCGTCTCCCCGCCGGGCGCTGCGACCGGCTCCCAGATGATCCCTACTGCCAGACAAATGCCGCTGACCAGGCGCTCAGCCTCGCTGGTGTCGTACCACTGCTCGACCTGCCCTGGCAGGGCGATCCACCACAAGGCGGTGGTCGTCGTCTTCCCTGTGTGCACGAGGTACTCGCCGCGCCAGACGAGCGGGTACGCATGCTGCTGGAGGTGGGTGAGCATGGCCGCGAGGTGCCGCTGCCGGGCGATCTTGTAGGCGGTCAAGGGTGAGCGGGTGCCGGCAGGAACGGGGCGGGGTGCCGAATGAGCCATCCGGGCAGGGGCCGCTTCAGGGGTTTGGGGTTCGACGGCGCGCTCCTCGGCGGCGGCGAAGTGCTCCATAGCACTCGTCAGGATCACCGACGGCCCTTCCTCCGCTCCTCCAGGTCCTGTGGTCGTCTGGAAATGCGCCAGGGTGACGTCGTTGGTGGTGAAGGGATCGATCGTGACGTCGGGGCGCAGCTGGTAAACGGTGTGGCGCGAGGGGTACTTTCCGATATCAGTGCGATGACCCGTGCTGCTCCGGCCTCGCTGAGGAGAGTGCGGGCCCACTCCAGGGACTTGCCCTCGGTGGTGAAGTCGTCGAAGACGATCATGGTTTTGCCGGCGATCTTCTTCTTGTAGGCCGGGTTAACTCGTACGGTGCGAGCCTGGGCGGCGATGGAGATGTCCCGGCCCGTCGACTGGCCGACGCTCCTCTTGTACCGCTCCAGGCTGGTGTCCGGGGCCTGAGCGACGCGTTCGAGGAGGTCCTCCTTATAGGAGGAGCCGGTCATGACCTTGGCGCGTTGCAGGAAGCCAGCGAGCTGTGGGTTGCCCTTGGCCGGTGTGCTGCTGGGGTACACGCAAAAGAAGCTCTGACCAGGCAGCGCGCCATCGAGGTAAGCCGCACACAGAAGGTGCAGCATCAGGACATCGCGCGCGTCCTCGTCGCCGACCTTGACGGTGTTCTCGTAGGTGAAGATGTCCTTGATCGTGAAGGTCCGACCGCCGCCGCGGGGGAACCGCGCGTTGAAGGGCAGCATCGAGCGGATCACGAAGGCACGATCCTCGTCATCGAGACGGAACGCCCAGCGGGGCTCGTGCAGCAGGAAGTACTCCAGGAGTTCGATGACGTCGGTCGGCTCGTCGGACATCAGCGAGGTGATCTTCGCTCCCAGACGGCTGGCCCAGCGGGCGTGGATGTGGACGACGCCAGCATGGATACCTGTGTACCAGTCGAACTGCGAAGTCCCGACGAGGATGAGCTGGTTCAAGCGCAGGCAGAGTTTGTCTGCGACCGCCTGCAGCCAGGCCTTGTTTCCGCGCTTCGCCTTGTCCGGGATGTCGTCGCGGCACAGATGCAGGGCCGGTTCGGGAAGGCCGGCCGCAGCAAGGGCCGACTTGGCGTCTAGCGGGTCGTTGGTCAGCAGCACCCAAGCCACATCGCACTGATCGAGCCACCGCAGCAGTTCAGCGATCCCCTCGTGCACGCGCCCGGGCCCATCCAGGACTGCCTTGTAGTCGATCACGACCGCGCGCACCGTGCTCATTTCGTCCATCCGCCGCCCCCCACTGCTGTGCCATGATCATGAGCTGACCCTCTTGCCATGATCTCAGCCGGTCTGACCGAGCACCGGCGAATCCCACGGTTCGGGCTCCCGCAGATACCGGCCGAAGGACTCCGCGCCGACGGACTCGCCGCCACAGACTCGCGGCAGCCGCGGAAGACGAGAGCGGGTATTGCGATGACGCGCCCGTAGTCGCCCTGCTCCGGGTGGAGGGCTGAGGAACGCGCCTTGTCCGGGGCGAGGACTGCGGGTCGGGGCAGGTCAGGCTTCCGGGAGGTCGCAGGCTCGGGTCGGTCCGGCGGTGGGGTGAGGCGTTCAGCCAGGACAAGCAGCATCTGCACGACAACGGATGGGTAACTACCCGATGGTCCACGACGCGCCCTGGGGGCGGATCACGGTCGGTGTGAGAGCACCACCATGACATCACGGGCAGACGGAAACTGCGCCCGGGGTGGCCCGCGACCGCGGCGGTGGCCAGCCAGTCGACCGCGGGAGCCGGCTCACCCCGTAGCCGTGCCTTCGACCCGAGTCGGTAGAGCGCGTTCGTCTTCTCGCGGGCCTCGACGCTGTAGGGGGAAAGGCGGTCCGGGGGTCTGAAATCTCCCTCGGGCCGGTCCGAGAAGTCGGCTCCTTGGCCGTCGCCCTCGTCTGCGGGCGGTTGGCGGCCTGTTCCTCGGCGCAGGTGTTGCCGTGATCTTTCCCTTGCTGGCCGGGCCTGTTGTCGCCGGAGGGATTTAGCGAGTAGGAGGGGTCCACGACCAATCCGGTTACTTTGACGAGGAGGTCCCCATGTCGGGCACAGAGAAGAGCAAGGCCCACGCCGAGCAGGTCAAGGGCAAGGTCAAGGTCAAGGTCAAGGTCAAGGTCAAGGAGACGGTCGGTCGCGCTGTCGGCAACGAGCGCATGACCAGTGAAGGGCAGGCCGAACAGGCCAAGGGCAACGCCCGACACGCCAAGGAAGACATCAAGGACACCTTCCGGCACTAAAGCGCCCGGCTCCGCCGCATGGCCCCGACCTCTTCGTCCGGTCGGGGCTTGCGGCATGCCGGGGCGGATAGAGAGCGAGCCCGGGCCCGCCCCGGCCCCCGTTGCGACCGCGCCTGGCGCTCAGGGCTTCGGGGCACGTTGCTCGGTTCCGGGTCCTTCGTCGGCCGAGGAAGGAGCGCCTGCCGCCCGGCGGGCCTGCTGTCTGTCACGCGGCTCTGCGCCCGTTGCGGAGATCGCCCCGAATGTCGGTGGAGGTGACGGGCCGGCCTGCATCGGTGACGGGCCACCGGTGCAGGCCGGGGGTGAGCGCCCGGGGTTGCGCGGTCCGGAGCGGTTCTGGGGTGCTGGGCAGTTCGCCAACGACAAGGACACCGTCGGCCGCCGAGTCCACCGCGCCTTCCTCGCCAGCTGCCGCATCGTCGGCGAGGGCGTCACCGTCCTGTAGTCGACGCCCTGGCAGTGGCCGGGCCCAGCGCCGAGGAGTAACAGCGCCCGGCACGGGCGGGCGACGTGCTCTCGCCTGCAGGTAGTAGGACAAAGCTTGGTTCACAGCACCGCGAGGACGAAGGTCAGCAGCGCTAGTGACAGGGTGGCGCTGCCTGCGAAGGCCACGGCACCGCGCAGCAGGGCGTTGGCATAGGTGGCTCCGTCGATACGAGCGAGCAGGCCGGCTGCTGCTCCTACGAGCGCGCAGAAGAGGCCGACGACGGCCAGAAGCAGAGCCAGCAGGATCAAGTGAATGGATGAGGTGTTCATGCCTTCTTCCCAGGACAACCGTCGAAGGGGACTTCGGCGAATTTCGCGGTTCTGGTGTTCACCGGGGTTCAGGGCGAACAAAGATGAACGAAGACGGTCGCCTGGGGGACGGAGAAGCAGGACATGGGGGACGTGTATGAGGAGCCGCTGGCTGAACTCGCTCTACGGCTCCGTACCCTCAGGGCACAGCGGGGTCTGCAGATGGGTGGGTTGCAGCAGCGGACCGGGCTGGGGCGGACAACGGTCAGTCAGGCGCTGAACGGCCAAGTGGTGCCCTCCGAGGCCACGCTGATGGCCCTGGCGAAGGCGCTGGGCACGGATGTGGAGCCCTTGCTGGCCCTTCGCGAAGCCGCTGCCCGAGTACCGCAGGTGTACCAGGGCTCTCCACGGAGAGTCACCCGCAGGCCGGTGGGGCCCAGAGTGCAGCCCTCGTTCGAGGAGCGGTACCTCAGCTACGTGACGGAGCGGCATTCCCAGCTGACCGTTGTCGGGCTGGATCTGAGCCGGCCGGAACGTGCGCGCTGGCCGTTGGACGCGGCGTACTTGAGTTTGGAACTGGCAGAGCGGGCGGAAGACTGGCCTGCAGGAAGCGAGGAAGCGAACCGGCCATCCGTCGTGGTGAAGCGTGCCGAGAACGCGTTGGCCGACTGCCGACGCGTGCTTCTGCGAGGGCTCGCTGGCAGTGGAAAGACAACGCTGCTGCAGTGGCTGGCTGTCGCCACGGCGCGCGATGAGCTGCCGGAGGAACTGGCGGACTGGCGGGGGCGGATTCCGTTCATCCTGCCGCTGCGGACGCTGGTGAGGCGTGGCCCCCTTCCAGAGCCGCAGGATTTTCTCTCTGCGGTCGGCACCCCCCTGGCCGCCTCACAGCCTGAAGGCTGGGCCGATGCCGTACTCAACAGAGGGGCGGCCCTCGTCCTGGTCGACGGCATCGACGAGGTTCCTCAAGAGCGCCGGGGCGCCACGCGGGACTGGCTCGAGCGGCTCTTGGCGGCCTACAGGGACGCACGCTTCGTGGTCACCACGCGTCCGTCCGCAGTACCGGAAGGCTGGCTGACTTCCTCGCACTTCACCGAACTGTCAGTACGGCCTATGAGTGCCGCCGACATTGGAGTCTTCGTCGGCCGGTGGCATACCGCAGCCCGGCACGGTGCAGCGACCGACGCCGAACGGTCACAGCTGCGTGATCTCGAAGCAGCGCTCCAGGTAACCGTGCGTGCTCAGCGTGACCTGGCGCAGTTGTCCAGCACACCCCTGATGTGCGCGTTGATCTGCGCGCTGCACCGGGACCGCCGCGGTCATCTGCCTCACAGCCGCATGGAGCTCTACGAAGCAGCACTGTCGATGCTGCTCGTGCGCCGCGACCTCGAGCGCAGCATCGAGGTACCGGAAGGCATTCAGCTCACCGAACACCAAAGCGTCCAGCTACTGCAGCGCCTGGCCTACTGGCTCATCCGCAACCGCCAGACCGAGATGGAACGGACCACCGCGTTGGCCCTGGTCGACGACGCGCTGCCATCCATGCAGGCCGTGGCCGAGCAGGGCACTGCCAGCCAGGTCCTGACGCACCTGGTCGGCCGCAGCGGGCTCCTGCGCCAGCCCACCGCGGACACCATCGACTTTGTCCACCGCACTTTCCAGGACTACCTCGGAGCCAAAGCCGCCATCGAAGTCCACGACTTCCCCTTGCTGGTCAACAATGCCCACGACGACCAGTGGGAAGACGTCATACGCATGGCCGTCGCCCACGCCAGGCCGGTTGAAAGCGCTGATCTACTCCGCCGCCTTGTCGAACGCGGGGATGTTGAGGGCGAACACAGGGGCAGGCTCCACCTTCTGGCAACCGCCAGCCTCCAGTACACCACCGAAGTCGAACCCGATGTCCGCAGACTCGTCGAACAACGTGCCCGTGCCCTCTTGCCTCCCCGCACCCTGGAAGAAGCGGCGACACTTGCCGCGCTCGGGCCAGGCATCCTTGATCTGTTGCCGGGGCCCCAAGACCTGGAACACGACGAAGTGGGCCCCGTCATCCAAACTGCCGCCGCCATCGGTGGCGACCATGCTTACGCCTTCCTCAGTCGCTTCGCTCAGTCTCTGACTTCTGAGGCACCACCCTACGAGCTAGTTGACGCCTGGAAGAACTTCGATTCAGTTCCATACACACGCGACATCTTGCTCCCCTTCAGTTACCGCCAACGTCTGATCGTGCACACTCATGCACAGCGGAACTCCTTGCAGTTGCTGGCACCCGTCACCAGCGTCACTTTCCAAGAAGCTTTCACCGCAGAAGAAATAGTCGAACACCTCTCACCCGAGCACACCCATGAACTGAACATCTATTCCGGCCAGCTACTGACAGACTTAAAATTTGTCCACCAACTACCCGCCTTGGACGAGCTAGCTCTATCTGACTGCAATCAACTCACACATATAAACGACCTTGCAGGATTGTCACTGTCATACTTGCACCTCCTGCAGTTTCCGGACGGAGCCTCCTTCGACGCCCTCGCTTCACTGCCGGAACTCACCGCACTTGCCCTCTACACCCGCCTGCCGTGGAGCAGCCTGGAGGAGATGCCAGCACCGCTGAACTTGACCACGCTGCGCCTAGCCCGCTGGATCGATACGCCCCTACGAGGCATATCGAAGTGGCAACTCCTAAGAAGCTTGGTAATCAATTCAGGGCCCACTCCTGCAGAGTGGCGAGAAATCTCCTCACTACCACATCTGACGGAGATTTACATCTCTGAGTATGATCTCGCGCAGTCCCCACCCATGCCCAGCGTGAGACACCTGAACTTGTCACCCATCGATGCAGATGCGCAACTGCAGCTGATCCCTGATATATTTCCTAATCTACAGAGCGTGCTCGTCAACTGCCGCCTCTCACTTCCTGACATCGTGGACATCACTCCTCTTAGGCGAATCGAAGGCTTGCAGGTCTCCTTGCGCTACGCAGAAAGCGTCGTCGGGCTGGAAGAATTTGATCCTGCCAATGTTCACCTATATCCAAGACCCCGAACAGAAGGTGCTTGAACGACCGCTCGAGGGCGATGTTCTCGACGTCCCGGCCGTGGACGCGGCGGCCGAGGCTCGGAGGGCTACAGCTCGAACTCGATGTGCTCGACGTCAGTGAGATGGACCTCTTCGAGGTCCCCGGCGCGGCGTCCGCCGTCCTGGAAGTACACGTCCTTGAGCGCGTCGGCGGCGACGGCCTGAAGCACGCGTTCGCCGGCGCCCCGCTCGCGGGCGGCGAAGAGCCGGTCGGCGTACTGCGGGGGCAGGGCCACGGTCAGGTGCCGGATACGGGTCTCGTCGGTGGTGCCGATCGGGGCGGTGTAGCCGAGGCGTGCGCGGGTATCGATGACGATCCCGCCCGTGGTCGCCGCCGCCTTGCGGGCGCGGGCCCGGACCTGGGGCTGCCACCGCTGTTTCACCTCGCGTTCCATGCGCGCGGCGAGGTCCGGCCGGGGTTTCCTGATCTGGTCTTTGACGTACCGCTCCACGGTGCGCTGGGAGACACCGAGCAGGTCGGCGACGGCCCGGGTGCTGCCCTGGTGCTGCTTGACAAGGTAGCGCATCTGGGCGCCCGCGGATTTCGGTGCGGGGCGGCTGAACGCCCCTTCCAGGGCTTTGTCGAGGCTGCGGCTGATGGTCACGAGGGGTCCTAGGTCGGGGTCGAGACGTGCCGGGTACGGGACTGCGGCGCTGCTGTGCGGCGATCTGAGGGCCGGTCACCACCCGCTCCACCCAAGGGGGCTTGGGGGGGCGGATAGGACGGGAGAGGGGCCTTACAAGGGGCTTGTGTAGGATCTCGCGCTTCGCTGCATACGCCGAGGCCGTGACCTGCGGCTTCTCGCGGTGTCTCACGACGCTTCATCTGCGGCTGTCTCAGCGGCTGGTGCATTTCCTCAGGGGGCGCCAATGCCTCGCCGGGCCGGGCAGGCCGCTGACCTGCGGTGTCTCACGGCCCGCTTCATAAGAGCAGTCGATATGAAGCGGGCGGTGAGATTATGAAGCTGGATTTGAGACGCTACAGCTTGTGGGGTCAGGTCTGTCCCATGTCGACGAACCTGGAGTAGTGGAGTTGTGCGGCGGCGGTGAGGGTGGCGCGGGGTCCGAACCTGTTTTTCTCGATCACGATGTCGACCTCGCCGGCGCGTGGGGATTCGGGTTCGTTCATGTCGGGGCGTTCGACCTTGAGCACCACAGAGGCGTCGTTCTTGATGGCCCGTGACTCGCGCATGAGCCCTTCGTCGTTGAGCTGGGAGAGGGCGATCACGTGGCAGTCGAGCTGCACGGAGAGGTTCTTGAGGCCGCGTGAGACGGCGGCCACGGCCTGTTCGCGGCTGGTGTTGCGGGTCTGCTCGACCTCGACGAGCTGGAGGTAGTCGACCACCAGGACGTCCAGGCCGTCGTCACGGACGCAGGCGCGGGCGGCGGACTCGATGTCCCGCAGGGCCGCGCCGTCGGGCCGGTACACCCGCAGCGGCAGCGTCCTAAAGAGCTCCCGCCCCAGGCGCTCCACCTCGGCCCATCCCTCGGCGGTCAGGCCTCCTTGCCGGGTGAGGTGGTGCAGCGGGATCAGGCCTTCGGCGGCGGCGATCTTCTGCATCAGCTCGGTGCTGCTCATCTCCAGCGAGGAGAACATCACCTGCGCCCCGGACTTCGCGGCCGCCACGGCGGCGTTCAGGGCGAAGGTCGACTTGCCCACGCCGGACTGCGCGGCAACGACGGTGACGTTCCCCGGGCGCATCCCGGACGTCACGGTGTCCAGGTCGGGCAGCCCGTAGGTCAGGCCGATCTTCCGCCCGTTCTGGATCTCCTCCAGCTCGGAGACGAAGCCGAGGTAGAGATCGCCCACGGAGGGCGGTGCGGCGTTCAGGCCGGGCATGCCCGTCGCGATCGCCGTGAGTTCCTGCTCGACCAGGCCGCGGACGTCCGTGCCGTCGCCTTCCTCGCTGTAGGCGTACTGAAGGACTTTCTGTGCCGACTCAATCGCCGCCCGGCGGTAGGCCTTGGCCCGCACGATCTCCGCGTACCGCGAACCGTTCGCGGTGGTGGGCACCGCCTGGACGCAGGTGTGCAGGTAGGCCGCGCCGCCCGCTCTGGACAGCTCGCCGCGCCGGGTCAGTTCCTCGGCGACGGTGACCGGGTCGACTGGCTCCCCGGCCTGGTGCAGGTCGCAGACGGCCCGGTGGATCAGCGCGTGGGCGGGCCGGTAGTAGTCCCGCGCCGTGATGCCCGTCTCCAGGGTCTCGGCGAAGTACCGCCCGGCGGCGCCGGTGCTGCTCATCAGGGTGCCGAGCACCGCCTGTTCGGCCTCAAGGTTCTGCGGGGGCCGGCGCAGGACGTCGCCGGGCCGCGTGCCGGTGTTCTCGTCGTCGAAATCGTCCGGACCGGCGGAGGGCCGCTGGCCGGGTAGGTCGCGTGTGCGGGACACTGGAGGTCTCCTGTTCGGGTCCACGGGCAGGGGGCCACAGGCCGGACCGTTGCTGCGGTCCGGCCTGCTTCGTACGTCAGGCCGTCACGCAGGGCACGCAGCGATTGCCCGCGCGGTACTGCGGATGCTTCGGGCACATCCCGTCAGCGGTCGCACCGGACGGCGCCACGCTGCGTTCGGCGGCCTCGACGACCACGTAGCGCGGCAGGTTCGGAATCCGGTCCGTCGACAGCAGCCGGTACGGGTTCGTCACCCTGTGCGGGTTCTTCGTCAGCTGCCGGGTCAGCAACGCACGATCGACGACGCCGATCCCGGGCCAGCCCTGCTGAGCCATCACGGTGAGGAGCTTTGGGGCGAGCCTGGCCGCGTTCACCCGGCCCTGCGTCCACGGATCGGGCAGCAGCTCCAGAACGTCCACCGCAACACGCAGGTCTTCCTCGGCGTAGCCAGCCCCCTCCCCCTCCCTCGGTGACGGAAGCGACCCTGTGGGGTCCTGGAGGGGGGAGGGGGAGGAGGTAGTTACCTCCTCCGGGGGGTGTGGGGGGGACGAAGCGAAACCGGCCTTTTCCGGCTTTCGGCCCTGACCTGCGGAAACATCGCCCGAGGGAAACCGGGTTTTCCCCGACTCCGGAGCGGAGTCGGGGAAAACCCGATTCCGCCTCTGACCTGGCGAAACGGGGTTCTCCCCGGTTTCCCTCGTGGTGTCTGCGCCCGGAACCGGGTTTTCCCCGATTTCGCTGCTGACCTGGGACAACGCGGCGGTACCCGCTGCGACGTACTCGGGGTTGTTCGCCGGGTTCCGGTACGCCCGGTAGCGCCACTCCGGGCGCTTCGTCTGGGGGTTGTAGACCGACCGGCGGAGGAGGTGGCCGGCCTTCGTCAGCCGCTTCGCGATCACCTCGAAGCGGTCGATGCTCATCTTCCAGCCGCGAGCCCTCATGCCCGCCGCCAAGTCCTTGCCGGTCGCCTGGGCGTCCGGCGCGAGGAGCAGCACGTGCGCCAGGACGCCAAGGTCTTCGGGCTGGAGGCCTGGGGTTTCCACCACAGGCCGGGGTAGGACGGCTTCCTCCGGTAGCTCTTGGGCCCGTTCGAAGATGCTGCTTCCGAAGTCGCTCACCAGGCCGCCCCCGCGACGATTCCTGCGAGGTGGCCGGCTTTCGTCAGGCAACCCGCGATCGCGTTGTAGCGGTCTTTGCCCATCTTCCAGCCTTGTACCTGGAGGTCCCTGCGAATCGCCTCCATGGTCGACGGAAACCAGGGGTCACGAAGGAGCAGCTCCGTCAGGACGCCGAGGTCTTCCGGCTGCAGCCCCGGTGTGCGGATCAGCTCGCGCTGGAGGATCACTTCCTCGGGGGTCTCCCAGGCGCGTTCGAACCGGCTGTTGCCGAACTCCTCGCTCACGACGTCACATCCGAGAGGTGTTCGTACGGCTTCTGGGTGCCCGTGCGCGTCAATGCACCGACCGGTCGGTGTGGCGAGCTGTGAAGAACCGAGCGAGCCATTGGCTGACAGCCGTGGCGAAATGACGTCTTTTCGGCGCTTGCGGAGTTTAGCCCGAAATCTGACCTACCAATAGCGGGGTTCAGGCTGAGTGCTGTGAGTTGCTGACCGCTGACGCTGGGCAGCGCGGTCGGAGGTCGGTCGAGATGTTGCACGGGCTGTGTCTCCCCTATGGGGAGTCGCGTCAGCAGGATGTGACCTGGTAAGGGCCCGGGATGGTGGCGTTCCGCGAGCCGGCGCGCTTATCCTGGGTACAGGTGACCCAACGCGGGCCTTACGGTCTGCGGGATTCACCCCGGCTGAGGTCACCTCACCGGACGCGACTCGGAGCTTGGCTAAGGCGGCGAGTCGGATTGCTAGGTGGAGCGGTCTTCGTTGTGGCGACGAAGACCGCTTCATGCGTTCATGGGCTACTCCTATTGGCCTCAGTGTCGTCGGGCCTCCGAGTCACCTCAGGGTGCTTCTCGGCGAGCCCAGTGAGAAGCCTGGAGTAGGCGGCGAGGTGTCGAGCGCGGGGGCGGGCCTGTCCACTCTCCCAACGCAGGAACGCCGCTCGCGAAACGCCGAGCGCGTGGGCCACATCTTTTTGCGTCAGTCCGTCTGCACGTCGAAGCTCTGCACGGACTTTGGGTGGCGGCAGTTCGGTGCGGCGCGCTAGCAACGCATCCACTGCCTCGAAAAGGTCGGACATCACTCCCCCTCAACGTTCCCGTGACTCGCAACTATACATCTGGATTACTTAACTGTGACGGTCTGTTGACGGCGGGTCATGGAAGGGCGCCCCCTGCCCCCTCCCTCACGTACGGTTCGTATCTGTGTCCCGACTTGCGCTCTTCGATCTGGACGACACGCTGGCCGACAGACGGCCAGCACTCAGTCACGCAGTGGTCGCCCTGTCCCGGGCTCACTCCTTCACTCCGGACGCTGAACAGTGGCTGCGCACCGAGCTGGTCGACCGTGCGAACGCCGTCGACTTCGCCCGTCTGCGGAACGCCTACGACCTGGAGGCGCCCGCCGCGCAGTTGTGGAAGGAGTACGTCCACCTCATGGCGAACGCAGTCACCTGCCGCCCCGAGGTTCTCGACGGCTTGTCCCGACTGCGCGCGTCCGGATGGACAATCGGGATCATCACCAACGGGGCCGGCGACATTCAGCGCTCCAAACTCGCCTCGACTGGCCTCGCCGCCTTGGTCGACAGCATCGCCGTCTCGGGTGACCTTGAGATCCGCAAGCCGGACCTGCGCCTCTTCCAACTCGCAGCCGCCCGCTGCAACGCGAGCCTCGAACATGGCGGCTGGATGGTCGGTGACAACCCGGCAGGAGACATCGACGGCGGCCGCCAAGCCGGCCTGCACACCATCTGGCTGCGCGGGCGCCCGTGGCCGGAGGGGCTCCCCGCCCCAGATCACGCCGTCGACGACGTCACCGATGCAATCACCATCCTGCTCAACGAGACGGAGTGACACCATGGACCAGCCGACCGTTGGCATCCTCCACCCCGGCAGCATGGGCGCCGCCGTCGCCGCCTGCGCTGCGAACAACGCGGCCGAGGTCCTGTGGTGCCAGACAGGGCGCAGCACCGCGTCCATTGAGCGCGCCACCCAGTTCGGATTGACGCCCGTGGTCACCATGGCCGAACTGCTGGACCGCAGCGACATCGTCATCAGCCTCTGCCCGCCAGCCGCCGCCGAGGACCTGGCCCGGGACGTCGTAGGGCACCGCTTCACCGGGGTGTACGTCGAGGCGAACGCCATCAACCCCACCCGCGCGCAGCGGATCGCCGCGCTGCACGCACAGGGCGCGGCCGTCGTCGACGGGGGTGTCGTTGGCTCCCCGCCGGTTGGAGGCAAGACGCCGACTTTGTACCTGTCCGGCCCTGCCGATGCGACCGAGCGCATCGAGGCGCTTTTCGCTGGCACCGCCGTCCGCGCGGCGGTACTTGGCACGGAAATCGGGCAGGCCTCTGCACTGAAACTGGCGTACGCCTCGTTCCAGAAGACCAGCCGGGTGTTGGTGGCACTCGCAGTCGGGATGGCCCGCGGGTATGGCGTCGGCCAAGAGCTCATCGAGGTCGCCTCGAAGCGCACCGACTCGTACCTGTCTGAGCCGCAGTACATCGCCAAGACTGCGGCCCGTGCGTGGCGCTGGGGCCCGGAGCTGGAGGAAGCTGCCGACGCGCTCGAGGCCGCCGGCCTCCCACCGGAGATGCTGCGCGCAGCTGCGTCCACATTGGCCCTGTGGGACGACGCCAAGGACAGCGAGCTCACGCTCGCCGACGCCCTGGACCGACTCGCCCAGCCGTAGCCTGCGCTCTTTTCGGGGCCGCTACCGCCTGCTGCGCCAGCAGCTGGTCGATGAGCCGCGCCGCGTCCTCCGGAGCATCCGCCACGGTGTCCACCGTCAGATCCCAGACCGTGGCCGGGTGCGCGTCCAGGTCCTCGCAGGTCGCGTCCCACGCCGTCAGACGCTCGGCAGTGTCGCTGTCGCCGCGCCCCGCCGACCGCTGCTCGGTCGCCTCGCGCGGGCACCACAGCAGGACCAGCGACCAGTCGGCTGGGTAGCCCTCGACCAGAGCACGGATGCCATCGACCTGTCCCAGGTGCACCACAGGCACTCCGGCCGCGAACGCGGCGTCCACGCCGGGGCGATCGATGGCGTATGTGTTGCCGTACCGGGTGTTCGCGTAGACGATGTCGCCCGCAGCCTCCAGCAAGCGCAGATCCTCCGCGGTGCCCATCCGGTAGCCGGCAGCCTTGCCCGTCCCGACCTTGAGGCGTGCGAACTGTGCGTACTTGGAGTTGAGTGCGCTGAGCGCGGCGGTGACGGTGTCCTTGCCCGAGGCCGGCGGGCCGTAGAGGATTACGCCTTGCTTCTCTGTCATACGTACATTACCCCCATTGCCTGCCGGGCCTGGTCCGCGAGCGTCACCGCGGTTCCCAGTCGGTTGTCGACGACCAGGTGCGGCACCGCTGGGCGTAGGTCAAGGTGGATCGTGGCCATGTACTCGTCCCACCGCTGGAGCTTCCACGCGTCCCGGGCTGCGGAGCGGAAGGTGATGTACTCGCGCATCGACTCTTCATCGCACCGCACCCACACGGGGAATACGTCGACTCCCATGGAGGCGGCCCGGTTAGACAGGCGCTGCATCCAGTTCGGGTCGGTCATCTCAGCGATGAAGGGCGCGGTCAACACCGTGGAGATGCCGCACTTGATATTGGCCATGGCCGACTGCATCAGGCACTCGTACTCCACGGGCCGGACCTTCTCGCGGTAGAGCTCGGTGTGCCGGTCGTTCGCGTCGCCGCCCAGCGCGAGCAGGAGGCGCTCCACGAGCGGGCGGGTGAGCGGGTCCTTGTCGAGCAGCGGCCAGCCGGTGAGCTGAACGAAGAAGCGGGCGAGCTCCGTCTTGCCGCTGCCCGCGAAGCCGCCGACCAGGATGAGCGCGGGACGGTGAGGGTCGCCACCCGTGTGCCGACGCTTCCATGCGTCGATGATCCGCTGCTGCAAGTCGAAGTGGTCGGATTCGTCGGAGCCCGGCGCGATGCGATGAATGGCTCGCTCAACAGCCAAGACGTGCGAGCCGTTGAGGCAGTCGTCCATCGGCGTGAGCTGGAAGGACGTCTCCTCTCCCGGCAGTGCAGCACGGAAACCGAGATCCGGTTCGGTTGCCCGGTACAGCAGACAGTAGGCGCGCCGGTAGTGCGGGCCGGGGTAGACCTCCCCCTGCTCGTGCTGCCATAAGGTCTGGGGATTCGCGGCGGGAATTCCCTTGAGCTTGGCCCGCTCAGCAACTGCTCGGAGCCGCTCACCAGCCTTCTCCAGGGTCAGGCCGTGGGCTTCCCGTTGCTCGCGCAGCCGGTCCGGCCTCCATCCTGCTCGCTGCCTTCCCACTCCTTGTCCCTCCGTCATCTGCATGGCCGCGAGCCTAGGGCGCAGGTCGCGAAACGCATGTGTACGTGGATGTTGAAAGCCAGTGAATGAAACTACGTACAGGCTTCGACAAGTCCCTGTGATGGTGCGCCCTCCGCCTCCAGGAGTCTGATTGGCCTCACGAGACGAACTGTGAGGGGTTGGTGGCGGGAGGTGGAGCTAGGACAAGCTACTCCGAGTACTTCTCCAGTCGTTCCAGGCGGGCGCTCAGTTCCTCTACGCGCTGCTCCAGGCGGCGAATTGCTTCCGATGTTGGGTCCGTCTTCGTGCTTGCTTGATCGCTCACGAAGCTGCCGCGGCCCTGGTGGGAGTAGATGAGTCCAAGAGCGCGCAGCTCTGTCAAAGCTCGCTGCACCGTTCCGGCCGCGACCTGGTACTCCTCCGCAAGGGACTTGATGCCGGGGATCTGCATGCCAGCCGCGAGGCGGCCAGTCGCGATCTGGTCGCGAACGTCCTGAACGATGCGCTGATACGGCTGCATGGCCTCGGCCTTTGTCATGACCGTCATCGTAGATGCACCTAGCCGGGTTAGTCGGGTTCGTCAGCTAACAGCTTGACATTGCCAATAGTGTCAGCAAAGCTAACAGTGTCGACAGGGAAGGGCTGTCGGCGAGTGCTTGACCTGCGGAAACGCGGGAGCGCCTGAGAAAAGCCCGAGGGGGCGAGTACGAGGGAAGCGCCCGTTCCTTGAGAACTCCATATGGGACATTCCGGTACTACGGCTAGCCGCCCCCTAAGAAGGGGGCATCTTGTGAGTCCTCTGGTCAACCGGCCCTAGTCCACAGGGTGACGTGGAACCGACAACCCGCAGCGAGATGCGGGACAGGCAACAGCGACAAGCCAGCCCTGCCGCGCAGGCAGCACCCGAAGCAACTTTTCCATGCCGTCCTCACGGGCGGACAAGTGATCCGAACGCGCGGTGAGACAAGGGCAGAGATCGCGGACCCCGCAAGGAAATCGACCGGTGCGAGTCCGGTCCGGGGTGCTGCGGCATCCGTGCCGCCCGGAGCAGGGCCGTCGCTCGCTCCGGAACAAGTGACGGCCACGGGGGTGGAGCCCCGTGGCCGTCTGAGTCCTGCGATGGAGGACCCGATGAACAGCATGGCATGTGCACTTCCCGCTCTCGGGAGCGAGGTCCGGGTGGACGCGTCGGAGCGGCGCCTAGTGGTGCTGCTCGACCGCATGGCCGCCGAGGGCGACGCCCGCGCCGCGAGGGCCGGGCGCCGGGCCCGGCGGACGCTCCAGGAGATGATCCCCGGCTACACCAGGCAGCCGGTCCTCACTCTGCACCGGCCGGAGATGGCCGACGACGCGTGCCCGCTTTGCACGCGGTGGGGGTGCAACGGGACTGACTGCCCGCCGGCCGCCGTCATCCCGTCGCCCGCCACGACGACGATGGCGCCCGCCGCTACCTCCGGCCAGTGCCAGAAGTGCGGCGGCCGGTTCGAGGGCTGGAACGGTGGCGTCTGCGACGCCTGCCGCGCGACCGGACGCTGACCCGTGCGCGACCTGTACGAGCGCTACATGCGCGCGGCCGCCGCGCTGCGGTCGCACGACGCCGGATGCACGGCGTGTACGGCGAAGGCGAGGTGCCCTCAGGGGGCGCGGCTGTTGGAGAGCTTTGCCCGGATTCAGGACGCGTACATGCACGGCAAGCGCTCGTGACTCTGCCGGTTGCCTGACTCGTACGGCCCGGTCCCTGCCCGGGGGCGGGCCGTACGGCGTCCAGGGGAGCCGGACAGCCCGACTCCGCACCCTCGACTTTCCAGGAGAGCCGTGACCACGCGCTTCCATTTCATCCTGACCCTCCAGCTTCCGACCTCTGGGGGCTTGGAGGTCCGTACCTGGAACTCCACCGCCGACGTGCCGCCAGGCAAGGGCAGTTACGCGCTCTGCAAGGACCTGATCGGTCAGCTCACCGCGGATGACCCGCGCTGGGGCAAGGCGAACATCCTGCACTGGTCGTGCCGCCTCGACGAGCTGCCGCACGCACAGCCGCCGGCCTCCGCCGCGCCCGTCGCCCAGGACGCGTCCGGGCCGGTGCCGTTGGACCTGCCGCGCCAGCGCGGCTGACCACCCCACCCGACCCAGTACAGGGCTCCCGCACGACCGAAACGCGCGGGAGCCCTGACTGGCCAGCCTAGAGGAGGAGCAGCACGTGATCCGATTCAGCAACCCCCGTCCCGACGGCGGGCCCGACGCCCGGCGCTGGAGCTGGCGGGGTGTCGTCCTCGCCGTCCTGGGCGCGGTGACGCTCGGCGTCGCCGTTCTGTCCGTCGTCGTCAGCTACAGCATCCTCGAGCCTCGGTTCGGCGGGTGGGCGTACGCGATCGTCGGCGCTCTCGACGCCCTGTGGGTCGTCTTCCAGGGGGCGGAGATCCTCGCGGGCAACAACCGCCGCCGCGCGGCCCGCGCCCAGCGCGCCGGGCTCGTTCTGACGGCCGTCCTGACGGCCATGCCGACCACCGACCTGATCCTGACCAGCAACGGCCGGTTCGAGCTGGCCATGGTCCTCACCCCGCTCGCGATCGTCGCCACCAAGATCGCATGGTGGCTCACGCTGCCGTCGCTCGGGCGCCGGGTATCGGAGGCGACGCGACAGAGGATCGCGCACAAGCGGCAGGAAGTCTCTAACCGGCTGGAGGAGATGGAGGCGGAGGCGGCGCACCGCATCGAGCTGCTCGCCGTCGCCACCGACCTGGAGAAGCAGGTGGCCGACGCCGAGACTGCCTACCGCAGGGCAGTCCTGAAGAGCCGCCAGCGCACCGCGGAGAAGCTACACGGCCAGGCAGCGGCGACGGAGGCCACCCTCACGGACAAGGCTCTGCCCGTTTCCGTTGCAGCGATCCGGCTCCCGGAGATGGGCGCGTGGGACCCCGCAGTGCTGCCCGGCACAGACCTGATGGGGGGCGGCACGCAGGTCAACGCCCTGCCGACCTCACCCGGCACGCAGGACGGCACGGAGAGTGTGCCGGTCGACGACACGGCGGCACAGGACACGGCACACGCCGCGGCTCTGGCCGACCTCGCGTACGTCGCGGGCGTGCCGGTGCCCGTGCCGGGCGAGGCCCTGACCTACGGGCAGATGGACGTCGTCCTCCGCCACCTGCGCTACAGCGACGACCCGCCGCTGTCCTACCGGCAGGCCCGCGACCAGTACCGCGACGCGGGGTTCGTCGGCAGCGAAGAGCGGATCCGCCGGGTCTGGGGCGATCTCCTGGCCAAGGAGGAAGCCTGCCCCGTCCGCAGCAGCAAGGCCTCCGCTCTGGCTGAGCAAGACGACGCCGAGGAGGAGCCCGAACACGGGCGCGCGAGCTGACAGCTGGCACCACCGATGCAGCCCAGCCGATCCATCGGCTGGGCTGTGTCGCGACTGCCGGACCCAGCGGTCGACCGGTGCAGACCCGGCGAGCGATCTGGCGAGCGGCACATGTCGCAGACCCAGGCGCAGACCCGGCGAGCACCAACAACCCCAGCAGGCACGCGCCTTGCGCGCGTTACCCTGCGTGATTGGACAGTTACGAAGGGGAGCGTCAACGAAGTGAGCAAGAGAAGGGCGAAATTCCAGGAACAGGAGGACAGCTACGGGCAGGCCGCGGGCGCGATCGGCGCGTTAGCCATCGCCTTCGGTGGCATGGCGGCCGTCAAGGACAAGCTCGGCCTGTCCTGGCCCGCCACCGTCCTGCTGACCGCCGGCGCGCTGGTCGCCATCGGCTACCTCGCGTGGAAGGTCCGCACGACCGTCAAGCGCCTGTGGGCCCGTGAGGGCCCCTCAGAGCCCGCAGCGGCCCTGCGAAGCGAGGCCTCCGAGGAGACGGGTGACGACCCGGGCGCGGCTACTGTGCTGGCACATCCGGAGCTGACGGCCGCGCTCATCACAGCCGGCGCCATCGGGAAGGACGAAGTGATCCGCGCCGACGAGGCCCGGATCAAAGAAGCCCCGATGGGCACCCGGTACAACTTCCTGGTGCCCCGGGGGCGGTCCTATGAGGACGTCGAGAAGAAGCTGACCATCCTCGCGGGAGTCCTCGGCGTGACCCGGATGCACCTGAAGATGGAGCGCAGCCGCGACACCGACCGCCGCGTGAAACTGCTCAAGCTCCACGATCCGCCGTTCACCCAGCCTTTCCCAGCGCCGACCCGTGGGGAAATCGAGCGGTTTCCCGGAATCGCGATCGGCCACGACGTCACCGGGAAACTCGTGGGGCTCCCCACGTTCGAGAAGGCGTCCATGCTGATCGCCGGTATGACCCAGATGGGTAAAACCACGCTGGTCAACGGACTCATCACCTGCCTCCTGATCGCCTACGGAGAATTCGAGCTGTATCTGCTCGACGGAAAATTCTGCGGACTGACGCGGTTCGAAAAGACCGCCGTCCGCTATGAAGCTTCCGACGATCCGGAGGTCTTCGAGAGCATGGTGGACGAGCTGAACACTCGATCCGACAACCGCTATGAGCAGATGAAGGAAGCCATCCGGAACCGGCAGAACGCGCCCGCGTTCAAGCCGGTCATCTTCATCGTCGACGAAGCGGCCGACTTCTTCGCCAGCGACGAATCAAAGGAAGGAAAAGAACAGGCGCGGCGGATCGCGGAGAAGACGCGGTCCCTGGTCGCGAAATCCCTCGAATCAGGAATCTCCACAATCCTGATGACACAGCGACCCTCCACGAACACCATCCCGGTGAACGTACGAGACCAGTTCCTCTACCGGCTGTGCCTCTACGTGGCATCGTCAGGAACCGCCAAGGTCGCTCTCGGCGACACGTATTTTGACACGGTCGCCCCGATCAACCCCGCTCTCCTCGACCCCGACATCAAGGGCCAGGGTGTTCTCTTCGCCAACGGCCGATCCACCCTCATCCGGGGATTCAACTTCGCGGATGAATTCGTGTGGGGAGTCGCGGACGAGATCCATGCCCGGCAGCAGAAAGTCATTGAATCCGCGCCTGTATCTCCGCTGAAGCAGGCCGTTGACCTGATGCGCGGCCAGGGTGTCGAATTCCTTCCCACCAGCGAGCTGGCGCCCGCACTCGGCATCACGAAAACCGATGCCACGGAGCGCGGAAAGCAACTCTCCACACTCCTGGGCGTACCAGCCGACAGGGTCAAGGGCGTGCGCGGCTACAAGCTGGCCGACCTCGCCGCCGCGCTCAAGTCCGGTACGTGACCACCGTCCTCCGCACCGTCCAGCAACCGTCAGCGGACCGTCCGGAGACCGTCACCTGACCGCTGGGATGACGGTTGCCACCGTCCTGGTGCCGGTGGTCAGACGGTCTCCGGACGGTGATCCATGACGGTCCTGACCAGCGGAAACATCAAGAACAGGGGGATTGACTCTTGCGAGGCACCACGCCCGTCACCGTCGGCATAGCGGCGACCGCGGCCGTCATCGTCGCCGCGCTCGTCCAGGCCGGCACCGACCCGGCAGGAACAGCGCTCGGCGTTGCCGTTCCCGCCCAGTACCGGGAACTGATCGAAGAGGCCGGAAACACCTGCCCAGAGATCAGCCCCAATCTCCTGGCCGCACTCATCCAACAGGAATCCGGATTCAACCCGAAAGCCACATCACCGGCCGACGCCCAGGGAATCGCCCAGTTCATCCCATCCACCTGGAAAGCCGAAGGAATCGACGCCAACGGCGACGGGAAACGCGACGTCTGGGACCCCGAGGACGCCATCCCGTCAGCCGGAAAATACCTCTGCACCTTAGCCGAAGACGTCAAAAACGTCCCGGGCGACCGGCAGAGCAACACACTCGCCGCCTACAACGCGGGCCCCGGAGCAGTCATCGCGGCGGGCGGCGTCCCGAAAATCACCGAGACACAGAACTACGTCCGGATCATCAACGCAAACGCGAAAACAACCACACCCGCCGGATCCTCCGAAACCGCCGCCATCGCCATCGGCACGGCATCCCGGATGATCGGCCAGCCCTACTCGTGGGGCGGAGGAAACGCGACCGGCCCCACCAATGGATCCTGCTGCTCCCCCAACGGCAGGTCCGGAGCATCCATTCGCGGATTCGACTGCTCGGGACTCGTCGTCTACGCCTACGCGAAAGCGGGGATTTCCCTTCCCCGTACCGCCGCCACGCAATACGCGGCCTCGCAGCACATCAACCCCGCCGACCTCCAGCCCGGAGACCTCGTCTTCTACGGCAGCAGCGCAGCGAGCATTCACCACGTCGGCATCTACATCGGACGCGGCCAAATGATCAACGCACCGCGCCCCGGAACCGATGTTCGGATCGACCCGATCAAAGCACTCCCCGACCTCTACGCCATCGCCCGCCCCACCCCCAAGAAGGAAATCTGAGAATGCTGAAGAACCTTTTCGTTGCCGCGCCCGTCGACCTGTCCGGCGGATTTAGCGACTTCTTCAAGACGATTGGCCTGACCGGTGGCGGTCTCGTCACCAAGGGAATCGCGGCCGTTATCGCCGTGATCGCGGTCAAGATGCTGCTCCAGCTCTCAAACGACCCGAAGACCGCACTGCGCAAGGGCAGCATGGCGATCGGCACGCTCTTCGTCGCCGTCGTCCTGGCCATGTACGGCGACACCCTGTTCTCCACCGTCACCAACGCCAAGAGCTGATCGGCATGCCAGAAAAAGACCCCTGCGAACTACTCAAGAACACCCCCGGCTACGACTACTGCGTCAACCCCGACTCCGCCCCCGGCTCCCCACAGGACGTCCCGGGCGACGCACTCACCAGCGGCGGAGCCGACCAAGTCAAGAAACTCGCCGAATCCCTCATCGAGACCATCACCGATCTGTTGGCGCCCGGTAAGGCGTGGGCGCCGGCGAAGACGGAGGACGCCTTATACGCCCCGTTCCTGTGGCTGGGGCAGCACATGGCGGTGGCGATCTTTGTGTGCGTTGTCGTGGTGGCTGGTCTGACTGCCTGGCAGGGCTCGCCCCGGCTGCGGCAGATGGGCGCGTCCACGGGGTGGACGCTGGCTGCCGTGGTCGGGATGGCATCCGTGCCCGTGATCGTGATGGGGCTGCAAAAGGCGGTGAGCGGAGCGTTCACTGCCGCGTTCGACAGCAACGAGTCCACCCTGTTCAAGGTCATCGAAGCCGACTTGGAGAAGGAGGCGGGAGACCCGCTAGGTGTGCTGATCATCGTCAGCGCGCTCGTCGTCGCCCTGGCGCTCGCGGCCCTGGTGTTCATGACGCGCCAGCCCGCGATTCTGGTGTTCGTGTGCATCGCCCCTCTCGTGCTCGCGTCGCTGGCACGTGGGGGCGACATGGACGCGGTCAAGCGCTGGACTCAGCGGCTACTCGGGCTGCTCTTCGCCCCGTTCGCGCTCCTCCTCATCACGCCGTTCGTGTCGCTCGCGAAAGGCGCGCTGGTAATGGACGCGGTGCTGCTGGTCGCGGCGGACGCGCTCATGCTGCGCATGATCTTCCATGGGGTGCCGTACTTCGGCCCGCGGATCGCGGGCGCCGTTCGGGCGGTGGTCGAGCAGAACACCAACAGCCGCCTGGTCCACGCCGCCGTGCGGGTGGGCTCGCCGGATGTGTACGAGCAGGAGAACGTCCCGCGTCCCCGGCACACGGTGGACACCCCGGGACGGGCGATGGGCCAGGACCGGGGCGTGCTGTACGCCGCCTACGGCGCCCGGACCAAGCCGCGTCCGGGGCGGCTGACGGTCGAGGCGGCTGCTGCACAGGTCCGGGAGAACGCGGGCCGTACGGCGGCGCTCACCCAGGCACGGCGCGAGGGCCGACCGCCCAGGCCTGCCGCTCCGGCGGTCGGACCGCAGAACGGCGCACAGCCCACCGCGGGACCGACCGGCACGCAGCCGCCGGCCTCCGCCCCTCGCCCTGTTCCGCAGCCCGCCCCGGGCCAGCGGCCCCAGCCTCCGCAGCAGCGGCCGTAGCTGCACCCGCTTCCTCGGTGGCCGTTCGCGCCTGCGGACGGCCACCGCCCCTTTCTTCTGAGGAGGTTCGATCGTGTACTCCCTGACCCCGGGCTACCGGGTTCCTGCTGTGCAGCGTGGACTCAGCCCCGCCGAGACCGTGATGACGAAGCTGACCGCCGGGGCCGGGAGCGCCGTCCTGGCATCCGCTCTGCTCACCCCACCGCCGATTTGGACGTTCGGCTCGGTCGGCGCAGCGGTCGCGCTGATCAACCTCGCTCCGGGCCCCCGTTCGCTGGGCCGGTGGGCTGCAGTCGGCTACCGGCACCTGCGCGAGCGCACCGCCCCCGCGTCGATGGCCGACCGGCCCGGGACCACCGCCACGTGGGGCCTGTATCTCGGGCACGGCACGGTGCAGAGCGCGGCGCCTCGGGCGGAGTTCCACGCGGCGTTCTCCCGCGCGCTCACGTTCGCGGGCGGGCAGGCCCGTACCGCCGGGGTGCAGGTCCACGTGACCCATCACGCCACCGTGAGGGCCCACACCACTCACACCCAGACTGTCTCCGTCCATGTCCCCAATGGTCTGGCCGGGGACCCTGAGCGGATCCTGAGCACCCTCGCGGGGGAGTTCGGACGGCTGGGCACGCTGACGCCGATCACGCCGGATCCCGTCCCGGAGGTGACGGGCCGTGGTCCCGGGTGGGTCGAACTTGAGGATGGCCGGTACGCCGCGACCGCGCGAATCACGTCCTGGCCGGACGCGACCGGCGACGACCTCATGGCCCGCATGCTCCTAGGCCAGGACACAGGCCGCTCCCTCGCAGTGCTCTACCGGCCGCTTCCGGCGCGGCAGTCGCGCCGGTCGGCCATGTGGCAGTCCGCGGCCGCCGGCGCCTTCACCACGGACAAGGTCAAGCAGGACGCGCACGAGTTGGCGAGCGGCACGACGCACGGGGCGCTCGTTCAGGGCGCCACGCTCGTCGACCTCGACGCCTACCTGACCGTATGGGGCGCCTCCGCCGAGAAGGTGACCGAGGAGCGGCGGCAGGCCGGACTCATGGCCGACCGGCACCGCATCACCCTCGACTGGCTGACCGGCCAGCAGCACCGCGCCCACGTAATGACCACCCCGCACGGCGCCTCCACCCGGAAAGGCAGCATCCTGTGATCCGACTCCCCTCCACCCTCGCCGCGATCACCGCGCCCCTCGTGGCCTCCAACACGTCCTTCCCCGGCATCCGGATCGGCCGCTCCCTCCTCGACGGCCGGGAGTTCCGCCTCTCACCTGTCCAGGCCAGTACCGCGCTGCTGCCCTCGACCAACAGCCTCGCGCTGGGCGGTCTGGGCTCGGGCAAGTCCACGACGGCCAAGACGCGGGCCCGCCGGGAGATCCTCGACCACGGTCACCAGTACGTGGTCATCGACTCGTTCGGGGAGGACAACTCCGGGGAGTGGGCGCCCCTCGTGCGCTCGCTCGGCGGCCGGGTCATCGAGGCCGGCTCGTTCACCCTCAACCCCTGCTCGACGCTCCTCCCGCCGCCGGTGCGTGAGCAGCTGCTCCGGTCGCTGATCGTCGCCGCCGAACCGGATGCCCTCAACAGGAAGGCGACGCACGCGCTGCAGCACGCTCTCACCCATCCCAAGGCGACCGCGCTGGGCGGGCTGGTGGACGCCCTGGTGAGCCCGGAGGACGGCCGGTGGCCGGCCGCTCGTCTTGCCGCGTGGGGCGAGGACGTCGCCATAGCGCTCTCCCGCTACACCGACGGTGCGCTGGCCGGGCTGTTCGACGGCCGTGAGTCCGGGCTGCCCGAGGTGGACCAGCCGATCACCTCGTTCGACTTTTCCCGCCTCGACCGCAACAGCCCGGCGATCCCCTCACTTATGGCGGCTATCTCGGTGTGGGCGGAGCATGTGTGGCTTCCCCAGTCGACCGCCGTGCACCGGCACTTGGTCTTGGAGGAGGCCTGGCAGATCCTCCTCTCCCCCGCCACCAGCGAACTCATCCAGCGCATGCTCAAGAACAGCCGCAAGGCCGCCATGAGCCTCGATGTCGTGATGCACACCCTCTCCGATCTCGGCGACGGCCCCGCCCGCGACCTCGCCCGGCTCTGCGAAGTCGCCCACGTCGGACGACTTGGCCCCGAGGAAGCCGCGGCCGTCGGCGCGCTGCTCGGGCTGCCGGACTGGGCGGTCGCGGAGATCCCGACGTTGGCCCCGGGACAGGCCGTGTGGAAGATCGGACCCCACTACGTCGACATCATCGAGACCGTGCTCGACGCGGAAGAGATCGCCCTCACCGACACCTCCTCCCGCCGCCGCGCCGCCCAGCAAGCCGACACCATCGAGGAGCAGGCGACGCCGCCCGTCGATACAGAAGATGACGCCGATTTCGAGTACGACCAGGAAGACGAGGAGGACGGGGACGACGATCCGGATCACGGCCTGGCCCTCCTCGTTCCTGCCGAGCCGGAGCCGGAGCTGGACGAGGGGGAGGGCTGGGACTGGGAGATGCCACCCACCGTCATCGACCGCCGGCACCACGACGTGCTCCAGGCCGCGCGCGAGGGCCGGTGCAATGAGGCTGCGCAACTCGCAGCAATGGGAGAGCGAGAGGACATCACCGCCCATGGCATCATGTCCGATCAGGCCGTCTCGTGGCTGTCCACCCGCGCCAGGGTGGCGGATCTGTGCGGAAGCCCCGACCAGGCACAGCAGCTCCGCGCTACCGTCGCCCGTATGGGCAAAGATCCCGACTGGTACACCGCAGCCGCCGAGCAGACCGACACAACCTGGTACAGCGGCGTCAACCCGGACCCGCCCGGCGCCAATGCTCTGCCTCCTTCGGACGCGTCGACGGAGCGGCGTCCGCGCCGTGTCTGGCCCTACGTCGCAGTCGTGGCCGCCGCGTCGGTCGCCACCGCCGTCATCTGGCAGGGGGCCGAAGCCGAGCAGCGGCAGGAAGACCGCAAGGCGGTCGCGGAGGCCTACAAAGGCCGCTCCGGCGCGGAACTCCACCTCGACGGAGTGAAGGCGGACCTCGTTGCACAGTGGACCAGCAGGGAACGCGTGGCCATCGAGCTACGGACCTATGGGAACGCGAACGCCCGGTACCTGCGGATCGACGCAGACGGCAAGAGTGTCGTCAGAACCCGGACACCCGACCTCAAGTACCCCAGGACACCGGAGATTGAGGTGCCTGTGACGGATCCTTTGGCTGACGTGACGGTCCGGGTGGCAGTCGGAGGCAGGGACTGGAAGGAGGGCGCCCGTGCGGTCTCGCGCGAGATCCGGCTGTCCCCGACTGGTTTCGCGTACGACGCGCAGACTGGAGTGCGACTTTCTTCCGACCTCTGACTGCACACGGATTCGCGCATGAAACGGCCCCCGGTCGCCTGAACTCAATTCGAGTGACCGGGGGCCGCTTTGTCGTGGAGGAGTTGAGCGACCGACGACGTCAATTCGGCTCCCGATCCTCATTTGGAGTAGTTCCACGGCCCAGACAAGCACGCCGCAGCCGCAGGAGGCGATCTGACGGCCTTTCGACGCCTCCTAGGACACCTCATACCGGCCGCTCCGCGTTAGGCCGCTGCAGGCCCCATTGCGTGCGTCGCATTTCTACATATATGCCGTCTTTAGTGATTCGAAGCGCTACGCCGTCCGATGCTGCGAGCGTGGTCGCGCGTGGATCCGCTCAGAGCAGGGCGGCAACGTCACCACCTTCGAAGCTGTGCGCTGCAAGGCGTTTGGGTGATCGTCGGGCGCTTGCGACTGAGCGGCTTCCTCCTCCAGGCGACTCCATCCGCCGGAAAAGGAGCATGTTTCGCGAATGAGGTGATACCGATAGTGCCTGGTGACACGCAACATGACCTGCCGTCACGCATGCCTGGGGTAGAAGTTAGTAAGCTGACCTCATGGTCACCCCAAACCCCAGTGGAGACAGAGAGAAGGTCGTCTCCAAGCTGCCGTCCTGGCTTCGTCAGGACCTGAAGGTTCGCGCCGCCGAACGTGGTGTCGACATCCAGGACGCCACGTCCGAGGGAATCTCGGCGTGGCGTGCCTCCCATGCCGACCACTCCCCCATCGACACGTCTGGCTCTGCATCGTTCTCCACCTGGCTGCCGCCCGGTCAGTGGGACGAGCTCAAGGCCACGTGCACCGAGCGGGGTATCCCATTCGTGCAGGGGCTTGCTCAGTCCATCCAGCTGTGGCTGGACACTCACCCCTCCCCCAGGCACCGTCCGGTCACCGGCATCGCCCAGCGAAAGATCGTCATCAACCAGAAGGGCGGCGTGGGAAAGACCGCTGTCGCCGCCGGCATCGCCGAAGCCTTGGCCGAAGACGGTCTTGAGACCCTCCTCGTCGACTACGACCCCCAGGGCCATCTCAGCGATCAGCTCGGTGTAGAGCAGCTCGCACCCGGCACTGACAGCCTCGTCCTGCACATGTGCGGGGAGGGCAAGGGCGATCTCCGGGACCTTGTGGTCACCATCGAGGAGCCTCGGTTCGGCAAGCGCCTGCATGTACTGCCAGCGTGCCCCGACGGCTTCCTCCTCGACGCCAAGATCGCTGTCTCCCGGATGCGCAACAAGGAGGCGGCCCTGGAGCGGGCGTTGCAGCCGCTGGAGAAGGACTTCGACGCCATCGTCGTGGACTGCCCGCCCAGCCTGGGAATGGCCACCGACGCGGCCATCTACTACGGCCGCCGACGCCAAGGTGAAGGCCACGGGGTCTCCGGCATGGTCATCCCAGTGCTCGCTGAAGACTCATCAGCGACCGCCTACAGCATGCTCGCAGACCAGATCGAGTCCCTTCGGGACGACCTGAGCCTCGACATCGAGTACCTGGGCCTGGTCGTCAACCTGTACGACAGCCGACGAGGCTTCGTCGCCACCTCCTCACTTCAGGAATGGCGCGAACTCGGCGACCCGCGCGTGCTGGCGGTCATCGGTGACCTGAAGGAGCAGCGCGAGGCCGTGCGCATGCACCGCCCACTGCTCGCCTATGCGCCTCACAGTGACCAGTCGGAGATCATGCGTCAGATCGCCAGGGAGATCTCATGAGCAAGCGAGATCAGCTGGGTACGTCGTCCTCCTTCGCTCGGGCGAGCCAGGCGCGCAGCGTCCGTCGGCAACTGACGGACGCCGCCTTCGGCGGAGACCCGACCGTTCTGGACCTGACGCTCATCAGCGGCAACCCCGACAACCCGCGGGAATCCCTGGGGGACGTGTCGGGTATGGCTGCCAGCCTCCTGGAGGTCGGCCAGATCCAGGCGATCACTGTCGCGTCGGTCGAGGCCTATCTGCGGGACCGGCCTGAGCGCGCCTCGGAGCTCGATCCGGACGCGGAGTATGTGGTGGTCGACGGCCACCGCCGGCTGGCAGGTGCCCGGGAGGCCGGCCTCGCATCGATAAAGGTCACCGTCGACGACGCGCGGGTCTCCACCGATGAGGTTCTGCTGGAGTCCGCCTTCGTCGCCAACGCGCAGCGGGAGAACCTCTCCGACCTGGAAGAGGCCCAAGCGCTCAAGACACTGGTTGCGTTCTACGGCTCTCAGCACAAGGCCGCGAAGCGACTAGGGGTAACGCAGCCATACATCTCGCAACGTCTGTCTCTGCTCGAGCTGGAGCCGCAGCTGCAGGCTGATCTCGAGGCGGGCTTGCGCAAGGTCGAGCACGTACGTGGCCTGAGCAAGCTCTCCCCCGCCGAGCAGCGCGCGACCGCAGACGCCAGAGCCGCACAAGCCCAGGAGAAGCGACTCAAGCGCACGACCGCCCCCTCCCCTGCACCTCCCGCCGCTGGTGATAACGCCGTTATCACCAGCGCGCCGCCCATCCGCCTCGGAACGGAGCAGCCGTCCAGTGATAACGCCGTTATCACCAACCCGAGCCACAGCCGGTCTGACGCGGCAGAGGCCCCCGGCCAGCCGGCCAGGGTTGATAACGGCGTTATCAGCAGCCCGCGGGATATGCACGCGGAACGGTCCGGCGAAGCTCCGGCTGACGCGGATCGTGGGGGACCGGAAGCGGCATCCGCGCTTCCGTGGCACAGCCCTCAGGGTCTCAACCGATTGGCACGCCAGCACATGTCCAATGAAGACCGCAGGACCCTGGCGAAGCTGCTCACCGAGGACTGAATCCGAAGCTGGGCGGCCATGTCTCCGGAGATCGTGAGACACGGCCGCCCCTCGTATAGGTGGATCTTTACAGGCGGCACCCGGAAGCCGGGCTGACGCTCAAGACAGAACGGGAGGGGATCGCGGGTGGCCGCGGTGCAACTGACACGCACGCACAAGATTCTGATCGGTGTGGTGGTCGCCGGCGCAGTCGTCATCGCTGGCATCGGGTTCGCCGGCTCCTACACAGCTGTACGCGAGCTCGCCGTGCAGAAGGACTTCGGCGACTTCTCCTACTTCTTCCCCATCGGCATAGACGCCGGTATCTGCGTCCTGCTGGCCCTGGATCTGCTCCTGACCTGGATCCGCATACCGTTCCCGCTGCTCCGGCAGACCGCCTGGCTCCTGACTGCGGCCACGATCGCATTCAACGGCGCGGCAGCCTGGCCCGACCCACTGGGCGTCGGCATGCACGCCGTCATCCCGGTGCTCTTCGTGGTGACCGTGGAAGCAGCCCGGCATGCAGTGGGCCGCATCGCCGACATCACGGCTGACAAGCACATGGAGGGGGTCCGGCTCACACGTTGGCTGCTCTCGCCGCTGCCCACGTTCCGACTGTGGCGCAGGATGAAGCTGTGGGAGATCCGCTCCTACGAGCGCGTCATCAAGCTGGAGCAGTACCGCCTCGTCTACGAGGCCCAGCTGCAAGCGCGGTATGGGCGTAACTGGCGGCGGAAGGCCCCGGTGGAGGCACTGATGCCGCTCCGGCTCGCCAAGTACGGCGTCCCGCTAACCGAGACCGCATCGCACGTCCTTGAGGAAGCCGGCCTGGACCTGGACGACGCCGTGACGGTGGAGCGCATCAACGAACATACGGCGGCCGTACCGTCGGTCGGTGAGCACCAGCGGGCATGGGGCTTCGGACGCGCTGAAGCTGCCAGGCATGAAGACCGCCGGGCCGAGACGCCTGTGGTCGATGGAGAGCCGGAGGCAGTGTCACAGGACATCAACGCCGTCGGCCAGCCCTCTGCGGAGCCGGTGGCCGACGACCGACCGGACATCCCTGCCGTGGCCGATGACTTGTCAGCCCTGGCTGACGAGGTCGGCGTCCGTCCTGACGCCGCGGAGGTCACAGAGCGCCCTGCTGCCGAGCCGCACCCGTTCTTCGAGCGGCACGCATCTCAGACCTTCGCCCCGCCGTCGACCCCAGCCGTCGCCGAGCCGTTCGTCCGTGAGCCGGTGCCGGCACCCACCCCGGCGGCGCTCGACGAACAGCAGGCCGACGGGGGAGTACACGTGCAGACCGCCCTGGACCTTCTCTCCACCCAATCAACAGAACCGGGGCCAGTCTCGCCCGTCTGGGAGGCCACCGTGGCCGACGCTGGAGCTGCTACCGCCCGGCTGCCCGAGCGGCAGACCGCCGAGCCGGAGTTGTCCCCGGTGCAGCGACAGCTTGTGACCGTCGCCGCGTGGCTCGCCGAGGCAGAGGAGTCGGGGGAGAGGCTCTCCGGCGCGGAGGTCGCCCGCCGTCTCGGTTTGTCCCCGCGTACCGGACAGCGCCGCCTCGACAAGGCCACCGAGTACCTGGAGGAGCAGCGCCGGCAGCAGGGCCGCGCACACCTCCGGTCCGTCCGGGGCTGACCGACCCCCATTCCGGCAGTGGCCGATGACTGACGCCGGTCGTCGGCCGCCCGCATGTCCGCACCGTGCCGACCGTGGCCGGTCCGGAGGACCGCCGACGACCGTGGCCGATGACCGATGACCTCGCCTGGTCGATTTGGTTCGTGGCCGATGACCGATCCCGGCCTCGTCGGTCATCGGCCCTGATACTCGGGCTGGTGATAACGCCGTTATCGCTGGGCGGCTGATCCTTCGAAGCGATCGTTCTGTGGCCTGGTGATAGCGCCGTTATCACCAGCGCAGTGTGGTGTGGGGGAGTAGGGCGCGCGATGGAGTGGCTGCTGTCGATTAGGGCGTGGCTGGCGCACGACGCCTTGTGCCGATGTGGCCAGCATGGATTGGCAGTCTGAGAGCCCAGAACACTGGGCCTTCCTGGAGTCACTGCGCCACCGGGAGATCTTGTCCGGCACCGTCGCGGCGATCGAACGGTTCGGGGTCTTCGTGGCTCTGGACCACGGCCCCGATCATCCGACGCTGCCTGGTGTCGGGTTCATCGTGATCCCCGACCTGTCCAGGCGGCACATCGACGCTCCCACCGACGTCGTCGAGATGGGCCAGCCTGTCTCGTGTGAGTTCCTTCAGTCCGACACCTTCAACGCCGAGGCCAGACTGTCGTTGAAGGCGCTGCAGCCCGACCCCTTCCAGGCTTCCGCCGACCGCACCGTGGTGGGCCAGGAGTTGCGCAGGGAGGTCGACAGGGTGCTTCCCGTTGGCGTCTTCGTCCATGTCGCTGACGGAGTCGTCGGGCTGGTCCCATTCAGAGAGATCCACGGCCGGCCGCCTGCCGCCACCCCGTCAGAGGACTTCGAAGCCGGAGAGTAAATCGCCGTCGTCGTGACGGATGTCGAGCGGCCCCAGAGACGGCTGTTCCTCTCCAGGTCAGAGCCTGTTCGACGTGAGGGTGCCGACCTGCCCCCGTAACTGCACTACCCCGAGTCGTTGACGTGAACGTGGGGCGGGGTGACCTCACAGACGCAGAGTGAGAGAGGCTGCGGCCGTTCCTGCCGGTCAGCAACAGCCGTTGCGGTCGGTGGCGGGTTCACCGCCAGGTGATCGACAGGATCCTGCACCGGATGCGGACCGGGGTGCATTGGCCTGCTCGGCCCGGACTTTTTGGCCCGAGGAACGTTCTACGAACGCTACCGTCTGGGGTCCGTCGACGGTGCCGGGTAACTCTGGCAGCCCGCATGGCCTGGCTTCGTAATTGTGTACCGGCGTCACAAAGCAATCGGCCGGTACGCCAAGGCATGGTCGACCACTTCCTCGGCAGACAATTCCCGCTGCGATGGCAAGAAGACCAAGGCGCTGACGTGGCCGGACGGGCAGGCCAGAGCGCTGTCCAGCCTGTCCAGGCATTCGTCCACCTCGTCTTCGGAGGCATAGTCCGTCTCCATGATTCGCTGCACGAGCGCGACCGCTTCCCCCGACTCAACACCGCACCCACCAGGCCCCTCCACCAGCGCCACATTTGCGAGCGGTGTGATCGCGAGACACGGCTGCCCGAAGTCCTTGGCTCAGCCCGTCCGTCAACCGTATGGCGCGTGATTCGACCAGTGCGTATGGGAATCCGTCGGGGGACTCACGATGATCCGGCCCAGGCAGCCTGTCCAAGGAGCGGAGCAGGCCAAGCACTCGCCCGTGATCGTGCATAACTGTCACGATCCGAGGAGTCCTCGTTCGGCTCGCTGGGCGGCTGCTCCGTTCCGGGGCGATCGTTCTGCGGCCTGGTGATAACGGCGTTATCACCAGCACCGTGTGACGTGGGGAGCAGCACCGGCCGCGGGCCCGCGCACACTTCATGTACATCCGCAGCCAACCGACATCCATTTCGGCAGTCGCCGATGACCAACCCTGGTCATCGGTCGCGTTCGCCGGGCTCGTCGGCCGTGACAGATCGCAGGGTGGCCGGCGCTCGTGACCGACGGTGGATGTGACCCCGCGTAGCCGGTCGGCTGACCCATGGCGGATGGCCGAGCCCGCCCTCTTCCGTCATCGGCCATGACACTCGGGCTGGTGATAACGGCGTTATCACCAGCATCATGTGGCGTGGGGGAGCGGCACCGGCCGCGGGGCCGGGCACCTCCGGTCTGTCCGGAGCTGACGGATCCCCTTCCGGCAGTGGCCGATGACCAACCCCTGGTCATCGGCCACCGTCATGTCCGGCATCGCGCCCCCAGGACCAGTCCACGGGATTGCCGGCGGTCGTGACCGATGGCAGGGGCCGATGGCCGATGACTATGGTGGCCGCTCGGCTGGCCCGTGACCGATGACCGATCCCGCTCTCGTCGGTCATCGGCCATGGCCGGTCCGTCGCCGATCGGCCATACCTTCGCCGTGACCGTTCCACCCAGCCGTTCCTCATCAGGAACCGCTGGCGACAGGGTTGCCCACACCCTGCCGAGGCTTGCCGAGGCTTGCCGAGAGTTGCAACGACCGGTCACAGCGGGCTTGCCCTCCCTACAACAGGCCTGCCCAATCGGCCACCGGAGGCTTGCCCGCCGCATGGGCAAGCCCATCACCTGCTCTTTCGGTGAGCCGGGCAAGCATTCGGGCAAGCCCAGCTGAGAAGTGTTCGCGGCACGAAATCCGAAAGGAGACGTGCCGTGCTCGACGTCCGAACTGCTCGACCTGGTCACCGCTGGCCTGTCCCCGCTCGACCTGCCCGACGAAGAGAAGTTCGCCCGCGCCGGTGAATGCCTCTACCGCGACCTGGCCGGCCGCATCGGCCTCATGAAAGTCGTCATCCCGCCGGACGACGCCATCATGCGGGTCACCCACACCACCCCGAGCGACTACCGGGCCGCGGCATGACCAGGATCCTTCAACTGGCCAATGCGACTGCAAGCCCTGGGCTCCGCGCGGCTGCGCCTGGCGCTGCTCTTCCAGCCGTAGCCACCGCCACCCTCACCCTGCTCACCTCCCTGCCCGGGCACGCGGAACCTGCCCCTACGCCCAGCGCGCCGACGGCCCCGGGGCAGCGCACGCCCACGCCGGAGGAGATGGAGGAGATCGAGCAACTCCTGAAGGAGCAGGGGGAGCGGCTGCGCAAGCTCCTGCCCGATGAGGGCGGCGTGCTCGGTGTCTTCAACGTCACCGACGCAGGCGGCCTGCCCATCAGCGTCTACCCCGTCAAGTCCGACACCGGAGACCTCGCCGACTGGGATCTGGGCATGGACAACATGCTCACCAAAATAACCTTCTTGATCACCAAGTGGGCCATCGCGTTCTGCTGCTGGCTCATCGCCTGGGCTCTGTCCTTCGGTCTGGCCAAGCTGCTGCTCGTTCCCGTCCTGTCGGTCGCCAACTCCCTGCACACCCGGGTCATCCTGGAGATGCCTGCCCGGCCTCTTCCTCGCCGTGTGCGCCCTCATGCGCATTGCGCGGATCCTCTTCGGCGACAAGGCCAGAGGTTGGGGCGACGCCGCCCTATCACTCCTCATCGCAGGCCTCACCGCCACCCTGCTTGCCTCCCCGCCTCAGGCCCTCCTTGGCGAAGAAACCGGCGCCATCGCCATCACCCGCGGCCTCGCCCTGGAAGTCGCCGACGTCATCCTCGACGCCAACCCCCAAACCCCCGAGGCGAACAACGACGTCACTACGCCGGCGACAGCTGCCACCCTGTCCCGGCCGCTCACCGACGCGCTGACCGACGCGTTCATCACCAAGCCGGCCATGCTCCTTCAATACGGCCGCGTCTTCGAAGGCAAGTGCGCCGCCGCCTACTCCGATACCCTCCTGAGCCAGCTCGCCTTCGACCGCTCGGTCCACGCCCGCACCGACAAGCTCAAGAAGCTCGCTGGCCTTACTGACTACCTCAGCCCGGCCGGGGCCCGGTCTCCTCCTGTTACAACGCGCAGATCGACATGTCCACGCGCTGGGCCGTCGACCACTTCGGCAACCCGCCTATGGAGCGCTTCGAGGCCGACTGCCGGCGACGTCAGCACAGCGAAGCGGGCCTCGCTCGACAAACTCGGCGGCGGGATCTTCCTCATGCTGGCGGCGCTCATCGTCACACTGCTGATCGCCGCGCTGGCCGACAGCTTCCTGATCGCCCCCAGTGCCGCATCGCCTGGGACGCCGTCCGCGGCGAGCCCGCACTGATAGCCGGCATCGTGCCCGGTGCCGGACGCGCCTTCCTGTGGGACTGGGAATCCGTGCTGCACCGCCTAAGCCAGATGTTCACTGCTGTCGTCGGTCTCGCCGTCCTCATCCTGATCATCCAGGCCGTCCTCGACCCCATGCAGGAGGACTGGGGCAACGAACTCACCCTGCGATTCCTCGTCGTGGACATCGTCTGCATCGGCGCCATCATCAAGCGCAAGGCGCTCGCCGCCCGCTCCAAGCACGCGGCCGCCAACTTCCGCGCCAAGTTGAATGGCGCCCGCGCCGACGGTACACACGGCTCCATCTTCACGCACCACCGCAGCCACACCGCACTCGACGGCAACCCGCCCATCAGCCGTGTCAACAACGCAGCGGGTCAATACAGCTAGTCCGCGGCACCATGGCCGGCGTCTCGCTCGCGCACGGCAATCCGCTCGCCGCCATCGGCTACGCCATGCCGCAGTCCATCGGCGCCACCGCCCTGATGTCCCGAATCGGGACCGGCAACCGCCGCGGCAGGCCGCACCGGGCCCGGCCCGCAGGCCGCCCCGGCCATAGCCCAGGCCCAGGGCAGCCGGGTGCTCGCGGCACCCCGTCGCGGGCGCCGCAGGGCCCGCAGCCCCACGACCCTCTGCCCGGACAGCCGCCCACGCGGCCGCGGCAGGCCAGCTCCCCCCGTCCCGCAGATACGACGCGACGCCCCGGCCCCGGTACGCGACCACCCCGCCCGCGCACCGCACCCTCCGCGACGGCACCCTCACCAGACGGCAGCTCGCCCACGGTCAGTCAGACCGGCCGTTCCCGCCGACATGTCCAGGCACAACGGGCCGCGCAGCGCCGTAACCAGCGCGCGGCCACATTGCCCCACCGCGCCTGTAGCGGAGCAGGTGGATTCGACGTCTGGCTCGCCGACCGTGAAGCGCAGGAACTGGCCCACCGGCGCAGGCCTCCAAGGAGCTCCTCGTGACCAAGAAGCGCAAGAGGTGGGTGACCGGCGGCGTGAGCCTGATCGTGCTGACAATCGTCCTGATGGGAGCGGTTGCCGGACACATCGCCACCCTCGGGCGCGAGGCCGAAGCGGCAGCCGCCCAGCAGCATTGCACCACCGGCAACGCCGACACGCTGCAGATCTCCCAGCAGGTGCAGGCCGTACTGGCCGGCAGCACAGGCAACGTGAAGGTCTCCGGCCTGGCAGCGCCCAAGGAGCAAGTCCCGAACGCAAAGGTCATCATCGCCACCGGCATCCAGATGAGGATCTCGGCCCGCGGACAGGTCGTCGCCCTCACGACCGCCCTGCAGGAATCCGGTCTACGGAACATCACCTACGGCGACCGCGACTCCCTCGGGCTGTTCCAGCAGCGCCCCTCCCAGGGCTGGGGTACCCGCGAGCAGCTCCTCGACCCCGTCTACGCCTCCACGAAGTTCTACACCGCGCTCAAGTCCGTCGGCGGCGGGAAACAGATGCCGCTGACCGTCGCCGCGCAGAAGGTCCAGAAGTCCGGCTTCCCCGACGCCCACGCCAAGCACGAGCCGCTCGCCCCCGCCCTCCAACGGGCCATCGCCCCCACCCTCGACGCGGCCGGTGCCACCCTCTTCCCAGCCGGCTACGGGCAGGCCGGATGCGTCGGCACCCAGAGCATCGACTACGGTGCGATCCCTCCCGGCAACCTCCCCCCGGGGATCGCGTTCCGGACGGCAGGCGGGGCGTCGAGGGGGAGCTGGTAGCAACCCTCACGGCCCGCTCGCGCGCGACCGCTGCGACTGCTCCTCACTCATGCAGCGCGCCTACGGTGGCGCCGGCATCGAACTCACCCGCACCACCTACACGCAGATCCACGACGGGTACACCGTGCCCAGCAATGGTGTGCGGCCGGGTGACCTCGTCTTCACCGTCGGCACAGCGTCGCGGCCAGAGCATGTCGCCATGGCGATCGGCAACGGGCTCGTCGTCCACGGCCCCCGGTCAGGCCGCCACCCATGGCAGTGTCCTGCTTGTCCGCCGGATGGTGCCGTAGCCCCGCATATGCTTGGTCGCACGTGTGAGTGATCGGCAGGGGCTGGTCGTGATGCGGACCGGGCAGCCAGTCGGGCGGGATGAGCCCGCATTGGATTGCCGAGCTGGAATGGCCCACCATCCTGGGCTACGCGTCGTCTGGGGTCTCCTCCTCACCCAGAAGTCGCGCGTCAAGGTCGGTGGCCCAGGCCAAGGCCCAGGCTCGCAGGTCGGTGATCTGGTTGGGGGTGAGGCTGTAGTCGGCGTAGTCCTGGTCATCCCACCACTCGGCGCCGACGAGGCGGTCGCGTAGGTCGTGGAGGCTGAAGTCGAACCGGGCATGGCGGCGGCCGAGGGCTTCGAGGTCAACGTTGGTGCGGTGGAGGGAGGCGGCGTGGACGTCGATCAG
This sequence comes from Streptomyces sp. NPDC013317, assembly GCF_055563155.1. NCBI lineage: Bacteria > Bacillati > Actinomycetota > Actinomycetes > Kitasatosporales > Streptomycetaceae > Streptomyces > Streptomyces sp. NPDC013317. The sequence goes on along the minus strand of NZ_JBVHDX010000012.1, from coordinate 189,474 downwards.
GTCGCGGACCGCCCCTCGGTCGGCCAGGGCTCGGACCTTGGTGCCGATCACATCATCGAGGGAGAGGACGGGTCCGTACTCGGTGGCGGTGGGTGGTGCCCAGAATGCTTCTTTGAGGATGTCAACTTCGCATTCCTCACCCGTGGCGGGGTCTGTGATGAGGAGCCGGCCGGAGAGTGGGTCGGCCTCGATCTGGCGTACCGCCCAGCCGTGCTGGGCCAGGCCGTCACCGACGGTGCGGATGATCTCTGTCATCGGCGCGGGGTTCTCGGTGGCCACGTCCAGGTCCTGGCTCAGCCGGTTGACCAGGCCGTGGGCCTGGACGGCGTAGCCGCCGGTGATGACCAGGGGGTAGGGCGTGCCGATGGCGAGGACGTCGGCCAGCAGCCGACGGTGCAGGTCGTTCAGGTTCACGCGGCGGAGGCGCCCCGGGTGGCGGCGAGCTGGGGAAAGGCGGCTTCCCAGGCATCACGCAGGGGGCGGCTGACGAGGGTGCGCAGGACGGGCCACTGGCTGATCAGCAGGTCCCGGTTGAGGACGGCTTCCAGGTCCTCGCGCTGGCCTTCGGCGAGCACGGTGCGGTACAGGCTCATCCTTGAGCGGATGCCCTCCAGCTGGTAGCTGCGCCGTCCCGACCAGACCACGTGCAGCGGCAGGTCGACGGTGCCCTGGGTAGGGCCGGTCAGATCGTCCAGCCGGGCAGGGAGCCGCTTGCTGTAGCGCGCTCGCAGCACGTCGAACGCCGACGGCACGGGAGCAGCGGAGGAAGAGGCCATACCCCTGATTATGGCGTGCCGTGGCGGGTTGGGGGCACCCGGACGGTGGCTTTCACGGGTTCCAAGCGGTGGCTCGGGCCGTGGGCTGTGCGCCGACCTCGGCGGCTGTGTGCTGGCTCCGCTCGTTTTGGCCCCAGTCGTGCATGGCTTCGATCAGGGCTTCCGAAGGGCTCGTGCGGCCGCGAAGTGATTCAGAACCTTGAAATAAATTCTCCAAGAATGCAGCTCGCCGGTGGCAGTCGATCTGCAGCCGAAAACGCACACCCCGAACCGAGGAGAACTGTGAGATCCCCGTCCGCGCGTGTCGCCGCACCACCCGGCGGCACCTGTTCTCCCGGCCGCCGTGCAGGGCGCAGTGCCCCGGCAGCACCCGGTGGTGGTGTTCGTTGCCGGGCAGGCAGGCAGCAGCAAGACCCTCGTGATGGACCTGGTTGCTCGGCCCTGAGGCGGCTTGGCGGCGCGGTACGCATCGACCGACACCTACAAGGACGCCCACCGGCACTACACCGACTTCCCGGCCGAGGGCGTCCGCACGGCGGGCGTAGGGGTTCGGCCGGAGACCTACCGCTGGCAGGCCGAAGTAGAGGCACATGGCCGTGCGCACCGCTACCACGTCGTCGAGGAAGAGGCCTTGGCCGACCCGGCCGCTTGGAAGGCCGCGGCCGCCGCCTGCCGCCGCGGTGTAGGAGTCGAGTTTCGTGGCCCTGGCGGTGCCCGAGGCAGTCAGCCATCTGGGCGTGCTAGACTACTACCTGCGGCTCGCCGAGCACGACCGGGCCCGGTACGTGTCCTGGGGCAACCACGACACGTGCGCCGCCGCGCTCCCCACCGTCCTCGCGGGTCGCCCAGGTGACCGCCGCCCACTCGCTGTAGCGCTCGTATCAGCGCCGTTTCACCCTTGCGGTGATGCGAAGGGCCCGTGCGGAAGGAAATTCTGGAAACTTGTGCGGAGCGCCTGACCGGCGGAATCGGCGGGGGAGGGGTATGGAACTCGGTCACCGCGGCCTGGTCCGGCGGCGCGGCGGTCGGCGATCGCGGCGAGCGTCTGCCCCGCATGACTGAGTTGCGCGACGGCGTCGGCAAGTTCGAACGGGCGGCCGGGGCGGTGTTCACGGTGCAGCTGCTGCTGACCGAAGCCGGTCACCCGTAGGCTGCCCTGGCCCCGGATGAACCAGCTGCTCGCCGCGTTCGCCGCCACCTCCGGGGAGAACTACCTCAAGCCCCGCCGACCGCGCACCCGCTGGGCTCACTTCGACCGAAGGTTCCTCACCGGCGAGTTCGTACCCCGCAAGCGCCAGTGGCTCACCGTTCCGGAGCTGGCCAGCTTTCTCAAGCCGCCGACCGTGAAGTGCCGCGCCTCCAGCGTGGTGCGTTCCAGCGGGCTGGTGCCGCCGGCCCTGTCTGACCTGCCCGTCTACACTGGCCAGCGCGGCCTGGTACCTCTCGGCGCCGTCATCTACTCCGACGGACGCGAGCGGATCGGCGCAGCCCGCGTGAAGGACCTTCCTTTCGGCCTGCAGCTGGGCAAGTCCGGCCACGGCAAGACTAGGGCGGCCCTGGTGCAGTGCATCGCCATGGCCCACTCCGGATACGGCACCTGGTTTCTCGACCCGCACGGCGAGGGATGGGTACGGGCAAAGCCATACCTGGCCCACACCCACATCGCCTCACGCGTCTGGGAGATCAACCTCGCCCACTCCAAACCGGACCAGCTCGTGGCGTCCTGGAATCCGCTTCCATGGAGGGCCGTCCCCTGAAGGCCGTGAAGGACGTCGTCCGCTCGGTCACCGAGGGCGTCGCCGCGGCCCAGGGCTGGGGCGACAACGCCCCACGCGCCCGAACCATCCTCGCCCGTAGCGCCCAGGCGCTGGCGCGGCTCAACCACCAGGCCGTCCAGGCCGGTAAGCCGGATGCCCAGTGCACCTGTTCCAGCTGCGGAGCTGGCTGACGGATGAGGAGTGTCCCGAGCAACTGCTCCCGAAGCTCCCTCACGGCGTGCGCGACTACTGGGAGAAGACGTTTCCGAAACTCGCCAACGACGCCGTGCCGACCGTCACCTACGCCATCGACCGGATCGACACCTCCACCAGCCCTACAGGCCTTCTTCGGCAGTCCGCGCTCGGCCTACGACGTCCGCACGGCGATGGATATCAGCCGGTTCGTCCTCGTTTGCCCGTCGGGATCCGAGTCCGACGCCATCGTCTCCTGCTTGCTCATCCACGATCTGCATCGCGCCGGCCTGTCCCGCAGCACATCCTCGAAGGCTGGACCAATCAAACCGGCGGGCATGGCACCATTGACGACCTGCTGCTTGAGCCGCAGCATCGAAGCTGAACGGTGAGAGTCACTGGAGCATGTCTGTGACTCAGTCGCTTCAGTCACTGAGAAGCTAGCGCTCCTCGCTGAGGCAGTGACTGAATAGCAGTGACCGGAATCACTTCAGTTGCTGGGGAAACTGCAGGTCAGGGCTTCCTTGGACGTGCGGACGCTGCCTGCTCCTGACTTTTCAGTCTCTGATTACTGCAGGGTCTGAGCTCCGCCCCCTCTCGAGACGAACGAGAGGGGCTCAATGACGGGGCCGTCTTCAGGTACTCGAGAGCCAGAACGGTAGGCAGGGACTCAACGTCGGGACACAGGGGACCGGCGTCGTCCTGAGCTCAGTGGCAGGGACCGAAAAGTGGGCTGAAAGCTCCGGAGCACACGGCACCTCGACGTTTCCTGAGCAGAGGACTGGAGTGGGCCACTTGTTGAGTCCCTGTTCGTTGAGTCCCTGGTGAAAGAGCAGGTCAGGGGGTATCTGTTGCCAGGAAAGGGACTGAAGGGACTCAACTTTGCTACTTCCATCCTTCGTGTGCGTGTGTGTATGCGCGGGCGTGATGCATGGCTATAGCTCTGTGTCGCTCATAACTGCAGATTTGAGTCCCTTCAGTCCCTAGGATCGACCAGCACCAGCCCCGACCAGCGGGTTTGTGCAGTGACTGAAGCGACAGAGACCAGCAGCTTGCTTGCAATGCTGAGCCCCTTAGTTCAGGGGGCTGGGGGGACCCGGGGGGAGAGGGCCTAGCCCGGCAGGGACTCAGACTCGCGGAAAAGCGGCGGTCTCGCCGTGACACGCCCATCGATCAGAATCCGTTATCCGTGAGCTTTGCCTAAAAACGGCACAAAATAGCTGGACTGAGGGACCGAAGGGACTCAACTCTGCAAGAACCGCGATGTCATGGGTGAGTCGCGCCCTTCTCTGCGCTAACCTCCGGGATAGTGAATCTTCAGTCCCTTCAGTCCCTTCGCGGCCAGACGGCCACCCGACCCGAAGGCCGGAAGGTCTCACGAGCGACCCCGACACACCGTCAAGGAAGAACCAGTGCCCGTCCATCCCGAGGACCAGCGGTCAGAGGCAACGACCGGGCGGACCCAACTGGACATCGCACTGTGGCTGGCGCGGCACGGCTACCCGGTGCATCCCCTGACCCCAGGGGCCAAGACTCCGGCAGCCAACTGTCCCGCCTGCACCCGGGTTGAGCACCCACCGCACGACTGCCCCTGCCATTCACAGGGTGGCTGGTGCCACGGCTTCCACGCCGCGACCACCGACCTGGACACGATCAGGCATTGGTGGCAATCACAACGTGGCTTCGGCGTCGGCGTTTCCTGCGGCCCGGCAAGGCTGGTCGTCGTAGATGTAGACGCCCACACCACAAACCTCCCCAACCGTGGGCGCCTTCTGCCCGGCATCCCCATCCCCCCTGAGGTTGACCTGACCGGCCTGCACAGCGGATTCGACACCCTTGCCCTTCTGGCGGCATACCGCAGCCGTCCCAACCCCAGCGAAGACACAACAACCCTCCGAGTACGCACCCCCTCAGGAGGCATGCACATCTGGTACCGCGCTCCCCGAAACGGACCACCCCTCAGGTCCTCCAGCGGATCCAGTAGCAAGAGAGCCCTCGCATGGCAGGTCGACATCAGGGCCACCAACGGCTACATCGTCGCCCCCGGAACGCGAACGGCAGCAGGCACTTACAGGGCCCTGCCCGGAGCCCGCCAGCCCGCGCCACTTCCTCTGTGGCTCACCGCCGAGCTGACACGCACCGGCCACAGCCTCGGCACCGCATTGCCCTCAACCCCCACGGTGCCCTCACTCCGGGCCCGAGACCCCCGCCCCACAGGAGACGGTCCCCGCGTACTCGCCTCGCTCCTGGAGGAAGTCCGCGCATGCGAAGCGAGCCCCTCCGGCATGGCTTTCACCGAGAAACTCAACCGCGCAGCCTTCACCGCCGGGGGACTCGTGCAGGCCGGCCACCTGGCCGAGGCCGAATGCCGTGACCTCCTCCTCCAGGCCGCGACACATGCAAGGCCGCACCAGGCCCGCAGAAACGCCCTGATCGTCGAAACCGGCCTGCGTGCTGGCAGCGCCCGACCCATCCACCCCAAGGAACGCACATGAGCAGCGCCGGAAGCACCGGGTTCAACGCCCAGGCGGCGGCCGAGCAGCTCGCCGCGTTTGCCACCGAACCCCCCGAGACCGCACGGCGCCTCCCAACGCATCAGAGCCCCGGCCCAACGAACTCCGATCCTTCGGACTTTGTTCAGTCAGGACTCCTGAACAGCCTCAGCGACCGAGGAAACGCCAAGCTGTTCGCCCACCTTCACCACGACAGGTTCCGGCACGTCGAAGGACTGGGCTGGTACGTCTGGGACGAATACCGATGGAAGCGCACGGGCGGCGAGAAGGCCGCGATCTGGGCCGCCGGCGACATGGCGGAAGAACTTCCCACACACGATCCCCGCGGTGTCTTCAACGACAGGGAACTCGCCCAGCACCGCAGGCGAGCTATGTCCACCTCAGGCGTCAAGGCGATGCTCACCCAGGCGAAAGCCTCACCCGAACTCGCCCTCGACCCGGACACTCTCGACGGCGACAAGTACGCCCTGTGCACCCCTGCCGGAGTGGTGGACCTGCGCACGGGCGAACTCCGCAAGCCCGACCCCACCCGAGACCTCCACTCGCGTGCCACCTACCTCGCACCCGAGTCGATGCCCACGCCTCGCTTCCAAGCCTTCCTCATCCAGACATTCGGCGAGGACGACAAGGGCAAGGAGATGATCAACTTTCTGCATCTCCTCCTGGGCTACTCGATCACCGGAGATGTCGGCGGGCAGGTCCTCCCCTTCCTCTACGGTGTCGGCGCCAACGGCAAGTCAGCCCTCCTCGACGTCGTCATCAAGATCCTCGGCGACTACGCCGACGTCGCACCTCCCGGCTTCCTCATGGAGCGCGGCAAGTTCAACGAGCACTCCACCGAGCTCACAGAGCTCCATGGACGCCGGCTCTTCGTCTGCAGCGAGCTCAAGCCCCACGACAAGTTCGACGAAGCCCGCGTCAAGCTCCTCACCGGCGGTGACCGCCTCAAAGCCCGGCGCATGCGCCAGGACTTCTTCAGCTTCGAGCCCACCCACAAACTCTGGCTCCTCGGCAACCACCGGCCCGAGGTCGGAACCGGCGGGCACGCCTTTTGGCGCCGCATCCGCCTCATCCCATTCGAGAGAGTCGTGCCGGACCACCGGAAGATCGACAACCTCGCAGAAATCCTCGTCCACGAGGAAGGCCCCGGCATCCTCCACTGGATGATCCAGGGAGCCAAGGCCTACCTCGCGGCCAAGCCGCCACTCAGCGGCCCCAGCGTGGTCCGAACCGCGACCCAGGCCTACGCCACCACTGAAGACCACATCGGCCGCTTCCTCTCCGAGTGCTGCATCACCATCACCGACCTCGACGAACCACGCGACCTCAAAGTGGAGCAGGGCGCCCTCTACCGCGCCTACAGCGCGTGGTGCCAGGACGGCGAGGGCCTACGCCCTGCCACCACCCGCGCCTTCGCGACCCGCATCAGGGCCGAGGCCGGCGTCGCTTCACCCAGCGACATGCTGCGCTCAAACGGGCAGAAGTTCTATCCCGGCCTCGCCCTCGTGGCCGAGGAAGAGCCAGCCCGACGCGAGGCAGACGGGTAAGCATGGAGATGACGCCAGGACGCGTGCTCCCACAAGGCGACCGACACACATACCATGGACGATGAATATGAGCCGAGCCACGAAAGCACCGAGCCACGAAACGGTCGGCCGCATACCACCATCGGCGCCGACCGCGGCGTGGAGGAACCCGGGCCCGTTGGCGGCCGAAGTCACCGAGGAGGGACCCAAGCCATGAGTTCGCTACTGACGGCAAGCGATCTCACCCACGAGGACAACGTGGTGTGGCTGGAAGACCCCAAGGAGCTCGACTACGTGCGCCAGGCGCTGGACAAGACCCCACGCCGCCGAGGAAAGCCCCGCTACCACCGCGACGGACGCATGATCGGCTTTGCTGAACTCAGTGACACAGCCGAGGCCGACCCCGACAGCGGCCTCCAGAAGCGCCGTGTCTTCTACCTGCTGCCGCACGACCGCGACGCCGAGCCCGACGGCCTATACCGGGCAGGCGCACCCGGAGAGGCAGTCGACCCCCGCACGATTCAGCCTGGTCACGTCGGCAGAAAAACTGCCCGATCGCAGCGTGGATCAGCGACGCCGGTTGCGTGAGTCAGTCCCCCTGACCTGTTGTTTCAGCTGTCACGGGGCCGGGTTGAGACCCACGACCTCTGTTCGTCCTCCCGAAGTAGGGTGCGGCTACCGGGTCTCACCTGCGTGAATGTTGTTTGCACCGGTCAGAGGGCCGGGCTTCTCGAAGGGGCTCGGGAGGGGGCGGGCTCCCAGATGGGGCCCAACCAACAGTCACCCGATCGGTGGCGGGGTGGCGCGGAACTGATCACGGCGTTGCTTGCGCGCGGCGCGGACGACCAGGTCGCGGAATCCCGCGAGCCGAAGCCCTTCGGCTCGTCCTTACGGCCCCGATACTCGCGGATCGCATTGATGAGTCGGGACCGCTGGCCCGGCTTGAAGCAGGCCATGCCCGCCATTGACACCGACCGGAGCCCCGGCCGCCAAGACCGCCACCGAGCGAGGCCTGCGGCTCCGGCCGCACGTCGTCAACGAACGGGTGAAGCACTGGTTCGCGAAGGCGGGGCTGGTGGGCGACGGGCGCCCGATCACCTCCCATGGCCTACGGGCCGGTGCCGCCACCGACCTGGCAGCGAACGACGCCACCGCCCAGGAGCTCGAGGAGGCCGGCCGCTGGGCGCCGGGCTCCACCGCCGTGCGGTTCTACCGGCCTTGGGGAACATCGGTACAGCGGTTATCGGTGAGATTGATCATGGTCCCGAGCTGGCGTTTCTCCCTCTCCTCGCCCGGGCGGCCCGCGATGATCAGACCTGCGGCCGTGGCAGCACGGTGCTGCGCCGCCCATGGATGAGGAGATTCGATATGGCCACCGGCACGGTGAAGTGGTTCAACGCGGAAAAGGGCTTCGGCTTCATCGAGCAGGACGGCGGCGGGCCCGACGTGTTCGTCCACTACTCCGCCATCGTCGCCACCGGGTACCGCGAGCTCAGCGAGGCTCAGAAGGTCCGCTTTGACGTCACGCAGGGGCAGAAGGGGCCGCAGGCCGAGAACGTCACACCGGCCTGAACACCGCCTCCTCAGCCGGTCAGCGGCCCTTGACCGCGTGGGTGAGGGTTTCGAGGTTTCCGTACAGGGCGGCGTGCAGCGCGGCTGCCAGTTCACGGGCCCGCTGTTCGCTGTCGATGTCGTGCAGCACGAAGTAGACCGGCCCGGCGGAGGAGTCGGGGCGGATCTCGCGGGAGCGGATCAGGCGGATGACCGCGCCGCGGATGGCGTCGTACACCGCGTCGTCGACGGCGTGGTCCGGCCCGGCGGTGAGCGTGTCGGCCTTCGCCGTCCAGCGCGGGCCTTGGCGCTCGACGGCGACGAATACCGTTTGCTGCTGCTTGGCCTGCCGGTAGGCGGCGGTGAAGGCGTCCGCGCCGGTCGCGTCCGGGACCAGGTCGGCAGGGCAGGGGATCGGCAGCGGCTCCATGGGAACCATGCTCGCAGCCCGATGACGAGCGCTGTGCGCCGGCGTGGGCGTGTCCTTCGGGGGCGAGGGGCGTTGAGGTCGGTGACGCGTGCACTGGTCTGGACCCCCACGTCGGGCCGGGGCAGTCCGCGGCCCCCGATTCCGCGCTCTGGCGTCGGGGCCGCGTCAGCCCTGGTCTCCCTCGGGACCGGGGCTTCGTGCTGCCGGGCGCCGTCGTGTGCGCCCCTGGCCGGGCTGCCGGACCGGGAGCCCCACCAGGTGCCGCTCCGGCAGCCCGGGAGCGCCGGGGGGCGCCTGCGGTTCCTTGGGGGTGCGGTGCGGGCGACGGTGGGGGCCGTGCCCGCACCGCGCGGTCAGTGGCCGGGCCAGGGGTAGCGGCGGGCGAGGGTCGTCCATTCCTCGTCCGGCCGGCCGGGCACGGCCCGCCCGTCGCTGGCCCACCGCGCGGCGAGCGCGGTGAAGATCGGCTCCAGCTCGGGGCGGGGAACCGTTTCGCTGCCGTCTCGCTGCACGCCGATGACGGGCGTGAGCCGCATCGTCGTGGTCACGCCGGGTTCAACGCCGTCTGGGCCGTCCGGGTCACCCACGGCCGCGGCTGACTTCCCGGAGGGCGGCGCGGGCCTGGTCGGCGTCGAGGAGGAGCGCGAACTCGCTGAACGCCGCCGCCATCACGTCGTCCCGGGTGGGGCGCTGGCCCTCGGGTGCGCGGCGGACGGCGAGCTGGGCGGCGCCGCGGGCCAGGATCTCCTCGCGCTCGGTGTCGTCGAGGGTGTCGTCGTTGAGGGCGGCCAGGACCTGCCGCCACAGCGTCACCGCCCGCTCCCGTCCGCAGGCGCGGGCACCGTGGCGGTCGGCTCCTCGGCGTGTACGCCGGTGTCGTCGTCCTCGCCCGGCGCGGGCCGGCGGCCGAAGGGTCCGTCCTGTCCGGGAAGGGTGGCCCCCAGCGCGGGGGCACCTTTCGCTCGGTGAATGCCATACATCATGCGCTCATGCTCCCCGCCATCTGGCCCGGAATGCTCCCGGCGCTCTGGAGGGCTGCGAAGTCGGCGTGAGCCTGCTCGACGGCCTCCGGGTACGCCAGGCGCTTCTCGTGCTCGGCGAGCGCCCGGTAGATGCTGGACAGGCTGGGGCTGTGGCCTTTGCGGCGGCCGGTGGGGATGATCAGGTCGGGCTGGATCTGCTCGACGCTCTCGCCGTTCGCGGGGCGCCGCAGGACGGTGTGGAGCATGTCGTCGGTGATGACCGGGGGACGGCCGCCGTGCTTGCCCTTGCGGGCCGCGGTGTCGAGTCCTTCGAGGGTGGACTCGCGGATGTTCTCCCGCTCGGTCTCCGCCATCGCGGCGAAGAACGCGAACAGCAGCCGTCCGTGGCCGGTGGGGTCGTAGATCCCGGCCAGCGGACCGGCGAGCATCTCCAGGACCAGGCCGTGCGCGGCGAGGTGGTCGGCCAGCGCGGTCAGCTCGGCGGCGTCCCGTCCGAGCCGCTTCATCTCGTACACGGTGAAGATCACCCGCAGTGCGGGGCATGGGCCTTGATCTCCCGCGCGGCGGCGAGCGCGGCCTCGAACTTGGGGCGGACCCGCACCCGGGTGCTGATCTTCTCGGCGATGATCTTGTCCCTTGGGATGCCGTGCTTGCTCAGTGCGTCGAGCTGGGAGTCGAGTTCCTGCCCCAGGGTGGAGCACCGGGCGTAGCCGACGCGGATGTCCGCGCTCGGGGTGTCCGCCTCGACCGGAGCGGGCACGGGGGTGCCGGGGCGCCACGGCTGCCCGGGCCCGCGGTCGGCCGGGGTGGGGACGCGCAGGAGCTTGGCGAGCCGGGGTACCTTCGTGAAGCGGCCGGTGTGGTAGGTGCCGGCGACCGCTCCGGAACGCGAGCGGCAGGGTGAGCCTGGCTGGGCGTGACAGCGCGGGCAGGGGTGGCGCTCGACGTCGTCCGCGTCGCTCGCGTGTGCGGCGTGAGGGGCCGTCATGACCCCGGATCGTGTCACAAACCATTCCCAGAACATGCCCGTTCCACTTTTGAGTGAGAACGAGTTCTGACAATGAATCCGCGATCCGGACCGCTCCCGCCGACCGTTTCCGATCTTGCTCCGGGAAAGGGTCGTTTCTGACAGTGACGCGGCGTACGGCCGTGGCCTACACCTCGCCCGAGAGGGAGCGTGATCGACTTCCGGCCGCGGGTCCGATTTCGGCGGTGTCGACTGTCAGTGGCCGCCGCAACACTCTGAGCTGATGGTCGTTCAGAGGGGGGGCCGATGGCGTTCCGGGCCGTGCACGCCGAGTGGGGAACCGTCTTCGCGCACCTGCCCGATCTCGGGTGCGGGCAGGCGTGGGAAGCGGTGTGAAAGGTCCGGCCGCCCGCGCCGCTTGCGTGCGCGAAGTGCCGGCACCCGATGCACGCGAAGACCTCCTACAGCGGGCTCAAGTTCTTCGCCTACGCCCCGCACGCCCCGGACTGCGAGATCGCCCGCCAGGGCGAGTCCGAGGCCCACCACCTCCTGAAGCTGGAGCTGGCCAGTGCCACGCGGGACGCGGGCGCCCACGCCGAGCTGGAGGTCCGCGCGCCGGACGGCTCCTGGCGCGCGGACGTGACGTGCTGGCCACCGACCCGGCCGGGACGTGGCGCATGGCGCTGGAGGTCGAGCTCTCCCCGATCACCTCGGCGGATATCACCACCCGCACGACGCGGATGCGCGAGGACGGCGTCACCTCGTGCTGGTTCAGCGACCGGCCCCGCCCTCCCTGGCTGGGCACGGTGCCGTCCCTGCGGCTGGCCACGACGGACAACGGGGTGCTCGTCGCCGAGGGCCTGGTGAAGTTCGCCCAGGGCGGCTGGGCCGCCGTGCCGGAGGTGCCGATCTCCGACTTCCTGCGCTGGGTGTTCACCGGCAAGGTCGTCCCGCGCACCCCGCGCCGCCACCTGTTTTATCCGCAGCGTCAGCTGGCGCAGGTGTGGACGGCGCCGCAGTACGCCGCCGCCGAGGACGCCTACCTGGTCAAGGAGGCGGAGCGGCAGCGGATCGACGCCGAGCGCCAGGAGCGCCTCCGCCGCCCCGCAGCGCGGGGTTCTTCGGTGAGGGTGTCGAACAGAGCGTTCTGCCGGTGTCGTCCGGCAGCTCTGCAGCGTCGTCGGCGTGTACAGGGTGGCCGAGTCCCGGCGCCAGTCCCGCCGCTCACCTCCTTCAGCAGCGTGCACGGCTGCGGGGAACATCCAGCCGTCGACCACCGGGACGCAAATCTCGTATGCCTTTGTCCACAAAGGCGCGCTGGAACAAGGTGCGCGGTGAGCCCGATCCGCAGGTCCTTGTACTGCTCCGGTGGAACCCGCCGCGTGTAGAGCTGCCTTCGTTTGCCGTCCTCGGTGTCGACATGGAGAGCCCCGACTCCACGGAGACCGCGGGAGGGGTGGCTCGAAGCCGAAGAGCAGCGCCGGCCGGACCGCCGTGCGCTCCTGCTTGTGCGTCGAGGCCTACATGGGCTCGTCGGGCCGGTTCAGGTCTCAAGCAGCTCTGTGACAAGAGCTGCTATCCGGGAGCGTTCTGAACGAGTCAGAGTGATGTGGGCGAAGAGGGGATGGCCCTTGAGCTTTTCCACGACCGCCACGACGCCGTCGTAGCGGCCGACGCAGAGGTTGTCACGTTGTGCGACATCGTGGGTGAGGACGACTCGAGAGCCACGGCCGATTCGGGAGAGGACGGTAAGGAGGACGTTGCGTTCCAGGGACTGTGCCTCGTCGACGATGACGAACGCATCGTGAAGGGAGCGGCCGCGGATGTGAGTGAGCGGCAGGACTTCCAGCATTCCTCGGGAGATGACTTCCTCGATCACCTCCGGGGTGGTGACCGCGGAGAGGGTGTCGAAGACGGCTTGTGCCCAGGGCCCCATCTTCTCGGCTTCGCTGCCCGGCAAGTAGCCGAGCTCCTGTCCGCCGACTGCGTAGAGGGGACGGAATATCATGATCTTGCGGTGCTGGCGGCGTTCCAGGACGGCCTCCAGGCCTGCGCACAATGCCAGTGCCGACTTGCCCGTGCCAGCCCGCCCACCCATCGAGACGATGCCGATTTCGGGGTCAAGGAGCATGTCGAGGGCGATCCGCTGCTCGGCGGAGCGGCCCCGAAGACCGAACACCTCGCGATCGCTGCGGACCAGATGCACCCGTCCGTCGTGGCCGACCCGGCCCAGGGCACTACCACGTTCGGACTGCAGCACCAGACCGGTGTGAACGGGCAGCTCGGCTGCTTCATCCATGTCGACAGCGCCGTGACCGGCAGCGAAGAGTGCATCGACCTGGGCGGCGGAGATGTGAAGTTCGGCGATTCCGGTCCATCCGGTGTGGACGGCCAGTTCGGCGCGGTACTCCTCAGCATGCAGACCGATCGAGCTGGCCTTGATTCGCAGCGGCAAGTCTTTGGACACGACAGTGACGTCGTGTCCCTCAGCCTGGAGATTGCGGGCAACGGCGAGCACGCGCGCATCGGCTTCGCCAGCACTGGTGCGATAGCCGGCTGGCAGGACTGACAGGTCGGAGTGATTGAGTTCGACCCGGATCGTGCCGCCAAACTTGCCGACTGGGATCGGCTCGTCGAGGCGGCCGTGCCGGATGCGGTAGTCGTCTAGGAGGCGGAGCGCCTGGCGAGCAAAGTAGCCCAGTTCGGGGTGGTGTCTTTTGGCTTCCAGTTCGGTGACCACGACCACGGGCAGGACGACCTCGTGCTCCTCAAAGCGGGTCATGGCCGGCGGGTCCGCCAGGAGCACGCTGGTATCAAGAACGTATGTACGCCGGTCACCGTGGCGGGAGCGAATGGGCGTATTGGCCCTGGTACTGCGTTCATCGTCGAGCATCAATGTCTCTCCGATCTCCGGTTTACCGCGACGCCGCGACACCACGGCCCTCAAGGCTGTTCGTCGCACCCCCGGGCGGTGCGCTCGTGTGGACGCTAACGCTGGCAGCGAGCGCAAGGCGACTGTTTATGGTGTTAATCACACTGTTTAATGGGGAAATGGTTCATATTTCAGCACACTAGGCAGATTGATGAGCCTGTGGGCTGGTGATGGTCGGTGGTGGCCGTGGGAGCCGCCAGGCTGAGCTGGGATGACGACCGGCTCGTCAACTGGCCGACGACCACCTCTGACTCACCCAGTGACTCGGCTCCCGCCTCCGCGGCGCGAAAGGCGCCGCACCCCCAGCGCCGGTCACTCCCTCAGTCACACCAGAACGTCCAGTGAGTGCTGCCCCAACAGGGCTTCCCCGCGTAGATGCGGATGGTTTCGTATATCTCCCAGATGTTGTCGGGGCAGAACGCGAAGTGCTCCGCAGCAACCGAGACGGCTTCGCCCATCGTCTGCGGCGGCGCATTCACGGACAGGTCCAGTCGCGTGTAGGCCAGGGCGATCACCTGGGCGCCGAAGCGGTCCTGGGACCAACGCTCGCCGAGGGCTCATGAGCTCGTGCGAGATCAGACTTTCGGCAACGTCCGCAGCAGTCGTGTCCGGATCTGTCGCATGCCTCCCTGGCGGTGCAAGACCAGGCCAGCGATCGGTGAACGGGGCCACGGTCTTGCCCTCGCTTTCTTCGTTCTCCTTGCTTTCTGACACCGCCAATTCCCCGAACCCCTTGAGAAGTTCCTCCGCGTCGTGGTCGCCAAGATCGGCCCTCATGCCTGGATTCAGCTCGTCCTTCCACCACTCTTCATTCCGCGCTTCAACGCGGGACTGGAGGAGCACAGGCTGCAGTCCCGCGGCATCCCATGCCGACCGGCCCTGGGCTCCATGTACCGGGCGCTGCGATGTCGTCCGCCACCCAAAGCAGTGGCTCATTCCAAGGGACAAAGAGCGTTTCGGTTACCAGTGAGCCTTGCGGCAGGTGAGCCCCAGTGCTGTGCAAGTGGGATCGGCCGCCAGCATCGACAGCGGATTGGAATGCGTCGTCATGAGGGCGAAGTAACGGCCCCCACTGACAGGCTCTGCGGCGGCCAGGTTCAGGCTGAGAACAGGCTCCTCATGTCGAAACCTGCCGCCCGATCGGTCTACTCCCCGGATCGGAAGGCATCGATCTGACCGCCTGGCTCGCGCAGCGGCCTAGGTGTATTGACCTGCAGCGTTGTTGGCACGGCTGGTCGGCGGGTGTCCGCCCAGTGCGGCAGCGGTGGTGGTTGTCCAAGCTCTTCACCCAGAGCCTGGCCGACGGCGGCATCGCCCCCAAGAAGATCCGGCCCTACCGGCCCCAGACCAATGGCAAGGTCGAGCGCTTCAACCGCACCCTGCTCGACGGATGGGCCTACCTGCGGCCCTAAACCTCAAACGGCTTGTAGCAGGCGCCGTTGCGTTCGACGGTTTTGCCGTGATCGGCGAAGAACGCGTTCGCCCCTTGCCAGAAGGCGATGGCGGTGTGCTGGCGTTCGTCGGATAGGACTTCGCAGTAGGACGGGCGGGAGTGGTCGTCGACGGCGGAGTGGATGTAGCTGTAGCCGATCACCGGCGTGCAGGTGGCGCCCTCGGCGTAGAACAGGGCGCGGTCCCGGCAGACGATCTCGATTTCGGGCCGTTCGGACAGCCAGGCAGTGAGGTGTCCACCTCCCGGTCCGGCAGGAAGTCTACCGGCCGGCGTGTCTCGACATCGACGAGGGCGTCGGCCTGGACCGTCCTCAGGACACGCTCCCACGTGCCATCCGCCGACCATCTGCGATGGCGGTCATAGACCGTCTTCCACTTCCCGAAGCGGGTCGGAAGTCTCGCCACGGCACACTGCCAACGTCCGCCCCGCCCAACGTTCTTGGGCAGACTCGGTTCGAGTCGAGCCCACTCGTCATCAGAAAGATCACCCCGCCCCACACTGGACAGAACGACTGGCTGACAGGCGGGTTACCTGACCCATCGGCCCTAGGGACCGCCTCGATGCCGAGCCGGGGGCGGGGGAACGCGCTGACCAGGCCGAGGCGACAACTTGCTGCGGTCTGCTGCCGGAAGAGCTTCGGAGCCCCCACGGGGCTCCTGAACGCTCATAGCCTCGGTGAGGCGGTCGGCCGCATTGATGGCGTCCTTCGCGAGCCGGGCGCCAGGGTGGCGGGTGAGGCGCTGGATCGGGCCGGTGATGGTGATGGCGGCCACGACACGATGGGCTGGATCCCGCACCGGCGCCGAGACGGAGGCCATGCCCGGTTCGCGCTCACCGATCGACTGGGCCCAGCCTCGGCGCCGTACGCCGCTGAGGGCGGTGGCCGTGAAGCGAGCCCCTTGCAGCCCGTGGTGGTAGCGCTCGGGCTCCTCCCAGGCCAGCAGAACCTGAGCAGCGGAGCCGACCTTCATGGAGAGCGCGGCGCCGACGGGAACGATGTTGCGCAGGCCGGTGGTCCGTTCGGCGGCGGCGACGCAGACGCGCATTTCCCCCTGCCGGCGGTAGAGCTGCGCGCTCTCGCCGGTGGTGTCGCGCAGGGCAGAGAGGACCGTGCCGGCCGTGGCTAGCAGGCGGTCCTCGCCCGCGGCGGCCGAGAGTTCGGCAAGCCGGGGGCCGAGGATGAAGCGGCCCTGCAGGTCCCTGGCGACCAGACGGTGGCGTTCGAGTGCGGTGGCGAGCCGGTGGGCGGTGGGCCGGGCCAGGCCGGTGGCGGCGACCAGCCCCGCCAGAGCCGCCGGCCCCGACGCCAGCGCACCCAAGATCACTGCGGCCTTGTCGAGGACGCCAACGCCACTAGAAATATGCGATATGTTCACGAAAAGGGGTACTCCAGTCTCGGTCCGCGAGTCATGAATCGCGGGGATCTCGCGCAGGCGAGGGGGGGTGGTCAGCGGGGCAGGGCCGAAGCGGTCGGCCGACGTGCCGCGGTGATCGCGAGACGGGTATGCGGAAGGCTCGGGGCGGACAGAGCCTGGGTGAAGGGCAGCACAGAGAGCACCGTGTCTCCTCATCTTTTCCCGCGCCACGTTGGCGCGGGCCGGAGTTGGCACTGATCCCGATGGCGCGGCACGAACATTGAGTGCCGAGCGACCGGGGAGTTGCCGGGGCTTCGTAGGGCCGGTCCCTCCACCCCTCTGGATGAATCGCGAGGAACCATACAAGACTCCAGGCACTTCCTGCCAACGGCTGCCCGGCCACGCAAGGGGCAGGTCAGGCCGACCGCGACGCTGCAGCCGGGCGAACCGAATCCGGGGGACCCACGTTACGGAGAGCTCTTCCGGCCTGGGTGAAGCCGGTGCTCAAGCCCCTCATCAGCGGTCCGTCGATGCCTCCGGGCCCGGTGACACCACCCCCCCCGGATCATCAACCGCAACAAGGGGGGAAATCATGCCGGACCGACGGCCGGAGGCCCCATTGCGGAGCTACGAAGACGGTGACTGGGAGAGGAGGACAGACGAGCCAGGAGACTTCGGACCGGACATGCTGGCCCGTTATGAGCCCGTCGGCTCAGCATAGGCGCGGCTGTGCTACCCGCTGGTCACATCGGCAGCGTCAGCCGCGGGGACATCATTCGTACTCACGGGAATTGCTTCGAGATCGCCGCCGTGATCGCATCCGGTGTCAGGTGCCGTTTCGCTGTCTTCGGCGGAACAAGCCGTAGATCCGGCCCCATGGTCCGTACTCGACGGGCACGTCCCGCCACGGAACTCCGGTCCGGTCCGGGAACCGTATGCCGTCGATCATCCGGCGCCGGCGCCAGACGGGCGGCCGCCGCCCCACCTTCATCCCTCTCGGCAACAACGGCTCCAGCTTGCTCACTGCTTGTCCCTAAGATCTCCCTGACCATGGACTGTGATCATTCACAACTCGAGATCCACTTTCATGCACGCCCTAGGTGTATTGACCCGCAGCGTTGTTGACACGTGAGCTGATGGGCGGGTGCCCGCCCAGTGCGGTGTGACTGTGGGGTGGTTGAGGTGTGTAGGAAGTCTGCCAGGGCGTCGGTGCGCTCGTCGTTTGAGGTGTAGGGCCGTAGGCAGGCCCATTCGTTGAGCAGGGTGCGGTTGAAGCGTTCGATCTTGCCGTTGGTCTGTGGCCGGTAGGCGGGGGTGAGCTTGCCTGTGGCGCCGAGTTCGGCCAGGACGGTCTTCCATGCCAGGCCTTTGCGGTAGGCCCAGGCGTTGTCGGTCCGGACCCGTTCGATGCGGTGGATTGCCGTGGTCGTGGAAGAAGGCGGCTGCGCGGGTGAGGAAGTCTGCGCAGGTCGCGACTTTCTCGTCGGTGGATCTCGCTGTAGGCGAGGCGGGAGTGGTCGTCGACGGCGGAGTGGACGTAGTCGAAGCCCATGCCGTTGCGGGTGGCCCGGCCGGCCTGGCGGCCCAGAACCTTGTGACCGCCGCCGGTGGGGATCCGGCCGAGCTTCTTCACGTCCACGTGGATGAGTTCGCCGGGCCGTTTGCGTTCGTAGCGGCGGATTGCCACGCACCGTTGGGGCCGGTGAAATCATGCCCAGCCTGGACTGTGTCTTTGGCGTCGGGGTGTGCGGTGTCCCCCCGGGAATCCAGCCGGGCGATCTTGATGCCGTGACCGCGGTAGGTGGGCGGGAGCTGGTGGAGCCTCATCGCCTGCATCCCCCAGCCGGTCACCGCACGCCCCGGGAACCCTTCGAACGTCTCCGCCAAGGCCTGCACCTCGGCGGTGATCTTCCCCGTCGTCTGCGGGGCGGGGGTTGTCAATGCGCAGCGGCCAGTAACCGGCCACTGAGCGGACATACAGCGACTGGAGGGTAGAGGGGGTGTCCGCGGCGAGTTGCAGGCTCACCCGGCCATCATGGCTGGTTACCCCGTGTGCACCGTCGCTGCCTCTGACCAGCACTCGGATGTGCCCAGGCTCCTGGAGCGCCACCGCCAGCATGGGGTCCATCAGCGGCGTCCTGCTCATACCGCCCAAGGTGGAGGCGGGGGCGTAGGAGAGGGGCTGGTCGATTTCAACGACGGCCTGCGGGTTCGCGGCCAGCGCACGGGCCCGCTCCTCCGGCATCGCCACCACCGCCACCGGCGGACAGGCGGGATGCGGCTCGGTGATCGCGCCCAGAGCACGCGAACGCGCCGGTTGCATCTGCGCCACGACCGCCGCCCACAGTCCGCCGCGTCCACGTCTGCGCCATGCGCTCGACTAGATCCAACTCCTCGGACACAGCACCCGGTGACGGCGCAGCCAGCCCACCGCTTGGTTGAACAGCACCGGCCCCTCGGCGTGTCCACGCCTGTCCGTGCAGGAACGTACGGAACTTCCGCCCCCGCTCAGCATCGTCGTACTGGTGGTACTCATACGCGTCCCGGATCTCCCGCGCGTGCTCATACGCCTCGGCACGCGCTCGGTGTACTGCTTCACGCACGAGACGTCCTCATGTCGAGCTGTTCTCCGGGGTGGTACTCCACCACCGCCCGCGGAACGTCATTGGGCCATCCGGAAGAAAGCGCCTGATGTAGCGCACGGTGCACATCAGAAGGGCGAAGCCGCGCCGCCTGTGATCACCGGCCGCTTCCCGATCAGCTTGCGGTCCTCGTCGTCGAGAACGAAGAACCGCTCCACCTCCCGGCGGGTCGGCTCCTCGTTGAACTTCCCGTACGAGGCCGACGACGCCCGCAGCCCGTCAATGATCTTCCGTCGAATCCCGCCGCCGCCAGGCTGCTCGGCTGCGCTAGAGATCCATGATCATTAACCGCTGCGGCCTGTATAGCAAGGCCGTAGATGGTGACGTTGCCCATGGAGCCGGTGATCTTCGACAGCTTGCCGCTGCGCGTGTAATCGTAGGATGTCGAGTACGCCGACGGGCCGAACCCGTCGGTGTACGTGTGGCTCCGCTCAGCGGTCGGCGGCATCATCGTGGTGGAGTCGCCGTGGTACTCGGTGCGCGTGTGGCCCTGGACCTGCGGCGCGCCGTTCACCATGATCCGGAACTCGGTGGTGCGGCCTGCGTGGGTCGATCACCAGGTCCGTGCAGGACGACAGCGAGGCGGTTGCCGGAGGTGTCGCAGCGGGTGCTGGTCACCTTGCGCCCGGTGCCGCCCGGGTACGCCGCCATCTGGCCCGGCCTGAAGCGGTCGGCACTCGCGGAGAAGGCCACGCGCGCGTCCTTACCTTGGTATGGGACGGCACCTCGCCCGTCGGACGTTTATGCGGGCCTGCCAAAGCTTCAGCGCTTGGCCGCACCTGCGCGCTCAGGAGGACAGGAGTGATGGGCTGTGCCTGACGTTTCCGGCGCGTATGGACCACTATGGACTGCGTCGGGGTACGGAGGTTCTGCAGCAGAACGGAGTACCCGCACCCTGTGCGGAGGGAGGCAGTCGATGGCCGTGGGAGCCGTGGCGGATGAGTTCGTCGGGCGGGAGGCCGAGCTGTCTCGGCTCCGGGAATGTGCGGCGGGCGCACGGGAGGGCCAGCCGTGGGTGGTGCTGGTCGAGGGGGAAGCGGGGGTCGGCAAGAGTGCCCTGCTGCGGCAGTGGTTGAGGGAACCGGGATTCGAAGGATTCACCGTGCTGAGGGCGACTGCGGACGTGGGGGAGCAGGACTTGGCCATGGGCGTCCTTGGCCAGTTGCTGAGAGGGGTTCCCCAGCGGATAGTCGCAGACTATCCGCTGTTGAGTCAGGGATCGGCGACAGCGGCGCCGTTTCAGGTGGGGATGCAGTTTCTGGCGTTGGTCGGCCAGCTCCAGGCCGACCGGGCTGTGGCACTCGTGGTGGATGATGTGCAGTGGGCTGACGAGGAGTCGTTGCGGGTACTGGGGCTTGCCGTGCGCCGACTCGAGGCGGACCAGGTCCTGACGGTGCTGGTGGCTCGCGCCGGGCAGGACGGGCTTCCGCAGATCCGGCGGCTGGTGACCGATCGGAAGTGGTCGTACCACCTGGTGCTGAAAGGGCTGGCGTCGCAAGATGTGGCGCAACTGGCCGAGCGCGTCCTTGGGCGTGCGGTGCATGCAAGGGCTTCGGAGCGATTGTGGCATCACACCAACGGCAACGCACTGTATGTGAGCACGCTGCTCGCAGAGTTTCCGGACGAGTCCCTGGCGGGTGAACGGGAGCAGCTGCCGGTGCCATCGTCGCTGGCGGGAGCGGTGGTACAGCAGCTGGCCGGGCTTCCGGACGCGACCCGGCGGCTGGTGGAGGCGGCAGCGGTGCTGGACACCCGATCGCCGCTGACCATGGTGGCTCAGGTCGCTCAGGTTGCAGACCCGATCAGCGCTCTGGAACCCGGGCTGGAAGCGGGGCTGCTGCGCTGGTGGCCGAACGAGCCGACTACTCCCGTAAT
This sequence comes from Streptomyces sp. NPDC013317, assembly GCF_055563155.1. Taxonomy (NCBI): domain Bacteria; kingdom Bacillati; phylum Actinomycetota; class Actinomycetes; order Kitasatosporales; family Streptomycetaceae; genus Streptomyces; species Streptomyces sp. NPDC013317. The sequence goes on along the minus strand of NZ_JBVHDX010000012.1, from coordinate 168,522 downwards.
GGTGAACCACGCCCTGCAGTCCGACGTGATCATAACGAGGATCACTCCAGCCCGTAGACGGGCCTTGCACGCGGCGGCTGCCCAGCTCGTGGATCGTGCCGCCTCATGGTCACACAGGGTAGCCGCCGCCGATCGCTACGATGAGCAACTGGCCGAAGAACTAGAAGCCGAAGCCCGGACACGGGCTGACGCAGGTGCGGTGGAGCGGGCGGCAACGCTTCTCGTGTGGGCGTCCGGTCTCACCAGCGCACGCGCCGATCGTGAACGCCTGCTGCTGACTGCGGCCGCCTTACTGACCTGGGCAGATAAGTTCGCCCAGGTCGAACCCCTCCTTCCAGCCATCCGCTCCTGCGACCCCTCCGCACTGCGCTCCCTCGCCCTGGGTGCCTACGCGATGAGCTGTGGTACGGCCAGCGCGGCCGAAGCCGAGATGGAACTGGGCAAGGCCCTCACCGCGGCCGCATCCGATCCAGCTCTCAGCTGGATCGCCGCCATGGCGGGCTTCGGGCTCGGCTGGCTCTACCTCAACCAGGCCCGTTACGAGGAATCCGTTAGAAAGTTCAGGCAGGTGCTGGCTCTCGACACGCCCGGCGAGGACGTTGTGTACAGGACCGCGTCACGCCTGTGCTCGTCACGCGGAGCCCTTGACGGTCCTCAGGCGGCGCTGGAGGAGTTCGCCCAAATCGCGCGTACCGTCCCGGTCGACGAGCGGACGCCGCCAGGCGCATACATGCTGGCCATTCGCGGCTGGCTGCAAACATGGAACAGCACCGAAGAGCTAACGAAGGCAGCCGAGGACCTGACCGCAGCGCTGCGGATGTCGCAGTCCATGGGCTATCCCGTGGCGGAGGAGTACGCCTACGCCCACCTGTCCTACGCCCAGTACTGGCTGGGCCAGTGGGACGACGCAGTGATCAACGCAGACCACGCCATAACGATATCCGCTACCGATAACCGCCCCTGGGGTTTCCCGCTCGGCTATATGGCCGCCAGCCTCGTACCCTCCGGGCGAGGCCAGTGGGACAAGGCCGCGGAGCTCCTGCGCCATGCCAAGCGCTGGGCCCGAGACAACGGCCGGTACTTCGAGCCGTACGCGCTGATTGGTGAAGTCCTCCATGCACAGGCCAAGGGAGATTTTCAGCGCATGCTCAACGCACTCGCCCCCCTCAGACAGACCCCGGACCGGGGAGTGCCGCTGCGCCTGCGTGTCTGGTGGCAGCCGCTGTACGTGGAAGCCTTGATCGGCAGCGGCAAGCTGAACGAGGCGGCCCGCGCGCTCGCAGCACTCCGTCAGCTGAGCCACGACGCTCACCCACACCTGCGCACCTCGACAGCCTGGCTGTCGGGATGGCTCGCCCACTGCCGCGGCGACCTCGCCCAAGCCCGCGCCCACTATGAGGAAGGCCTCGCCCTCACTGCCACCGGTCAACGGCTGCCCCTTCGCCAGGCCATGCTCGAAGAAGCGTACGGCCGACTGCTGACCGACCAGCCCGGCCAGCTCGACCAAGCTCTGCACTGGCTCCACGAGGCACACCGTCACTTCACCGACCTCGGTGCCACCCCCTTCGCTAGCCGCTGCACCACCGCCCTCACCACTGCGGGCGACCCCCGGCCGGCCCCCCGCGCCTATCTCACCGCACTCACCGACCGCGAACGCGACATCGCCCATCTCGTCAGTCAGGGCCTCACTAACAAGGAGGTCGCGCGAGACCTGTTCATCAGTACCAAGACCGTTGAATACCACCTAGGCAACATCTACGCGAAGCTTGACCTCACCAACCGCCGCCAACTTCGCGACCACATCAAAAGCCAAGCCACGCCCGCGTTCTGAAGTGTTCTCAAAGGTTCCAGATTGACACTTCGGGTGAAGAGTCATATCCGACATTCGGGAAGCGGCGCGTGCAGGACGCGGGCACCGATGTATCCGATCGCCTGGGGCTGGGAGATCCGGATATTCGTAAGCGTCCGTCGAAGGCTATATCACAGGCCTGGCGGGCTCAGGGGCCGTTTCGGGGTCCTGGCGGTGACGTGAGTCCGCAGGCCAGAGCCGTGCGGCCCGGCGGATCTCGGGTGTCCTGCCCAAGAGGCGTCACCGGCTCAGCTCGATTATTCTTAACCTACTCACCGGGCCCGGGCGCATCCGGCCAGAGTCCATCCGGGCGCACTCAGAGGCACCCGGCTACCCAAGCAGAACGAGCGTCCTAAGCGGCCGTCTCACCGCCGCTTGGCAAGCACCAGAGCAACGAAATGAACCCTCACCAACCGCATTTCTTCAATCGAGGACATGGCCTCCCCGGCGGAGCCGGACGGTCCACGAATAATCCCGTGGTATCGGGTGGCGTATCACGGGTAGCGATCAAGCCGGAGAGTAGACAACAGTACACCGCTCACGTAGTCCATGCGCATGATGCGGGTAACCGTGCAACTGCTGGCCATCGAGATTGCAGTCGATCCGACAAGTGTGTGAGCATCCTGGCCGCATGATGCCTAGAACCAGGGCGGCGACTATGCACCCCTGCTCATTCCCTGGTTCGGGGGTGTTACCTCCTTGATCGTGGGACTATCAGCATTCAGGGCTCGACGCAGTCAAGGAACGGCCCCCGACCTTCCCTGCTCGCCTCCGGTCCTTGCCTCCCGTAGAACCCCGAGTGCTCCACGACGTCTGCCTTGCCATCGAAAGGGCCGTTGCTCCGGGGGATCCCTTGATCTGCCCATGCTCGCCCTCAGAGTCCAGCAAGGAGCTGACTATGGGTGATCTCGCCATGGCGTCGGAGGCCGAGCGCATCAAGGCCGATGTGACGCACAATGATGTGCGGTGGGCGACCGTCATCTGCTTCCTGGCATGGACGTTCGCCGCCTACGACTTCATGCTGTTCGCGGACCTTCTTCCCGTCATCAGCGATGATCTGGGATGGAACAGCGCGAAGACCATCAGCATCAACACCTGGGTGATTGCCGGCACCGCCTTGGTCGCCTTTATCGTCGGCCCTCTCGTGGACCGGTTCGGCCGACGCGCCGGCATCGTCGGCTGCGTCGCAGGCGCGGCCATCGTGTCACTGCTCACCTGGCTCGGAGGCCTGGCAGCCGGTGCGGCTGGCACCGCAGGCGTCGTCTTGCTGATCCTGATCCGTTCGCTGGGCGGCCTGGGGTACACGGAACAGTCGGTTAACGCCACCTACCTGAATGAGATGTTCGCGCATGTCTACACGGACGAGAAATCCGCACGGCGCCGCGGCTTCCTCTACTCATTCGTTCAGGCCGGCTACCCCATCGGAGCTGTGCTCGCGGCCGTCTCCATCCGTATCCTCGAACCGGTCGGCGGCTGGGAGCTCTGCTTCGTCGTCGGGGTGTTCCCGGCGTTCCTGTTGCCCTTCATGGCACGCAAGCTGAAGGAGAGCCCCGCCTTCGTGGCCAAGCGCCGTATCGAGCAACTGCGGACCGAAGGCCGTACCGAGGTCGCCGCGGAACTCGCACGGCTCACAGGACAGGACCACACCGTGCGCAAGTCCGGTGTTCGTACTCTGTTCCAGGGCGAATCGTTGCGCGCAACGCTGTCCCTGTCGGCCGCGTTCCTACTGAACTGGCTGGGTGTTCTGGCGTTCGCCTTCCAAGGGACCCTGATCCTTGTCTCCGGCAAGCAGGTGCCATTCACCAACGCCCTTGCCGTCCTGATCGTGTCTAACCTGGCCGGCTTCCTGGGGTACCTCTTCCACGGCTGGCTGGGCGACCGTTTCAGTCGCCGTAACACCATCTGCTTCGGTTGGTTCGTGTCGGCTATCTGCTTCGCGGTCATGGTCCTCGGCCCCAACGGCAACCTCCCGCTCCTGGTTGCCGCGTACGCGGTCGGCACGTTTTTCCTGATCGGCCCCTACGCTGCCTTCCTGTTTTTCAACGGCGAGTCTTTTCCTGCCGAGACCCGCTCGACCGCCGGTGCCCTCATCAATGCCCTCGGCCTGCTGGGCGCCATCATCGGCGGGGCGCTGTTCACGGCGACGCTGTCGGCGGCGGGGCCGAGCGCCGAGGAGCAGGCCGACGCCTGGATCCTCTCAGGCCTCATCTGGGGCTGCGTACCAATCCTGCTGTCTGCCGCGGTCATCCTGTTCGCTCGCAACGTCAAACCTCTGAGCAGTGCGCCGACCGACGTCGTGCATGATCTTTAGCGCGTGCTGCCGAACGGCGCTTCGCACTTGATCACTTGGTTCGGCAGCTCCCGTACGCGGAGTCTGAACATATGTTTCGGCCAGGAAACACACACGCTCAGTATGGAGACTGTGGGGGATGAGTCTGCTGACTAGCGATGACCAGCAATAGCCGTTGGCCGAACTATCACGTCTCCGGGGTGAGTTCCCCCTGCCGCGCAGTTCATGCGGGGCGGGGAGGCGAGGTCGCTGGCCGAGCAGTTGCTGGTAAGCCAACACCGCCGTGGCCATATGAGGCTCTACGCTGCCGCCTCAGGGGCAGGGTCGACACGGGCCTGATGCTGTGTGGGGCGGTGTACCAATCGCCCTGTGGTGCTGGGCAGGCTGATTCCGATGTCTGGACAGAGTGTGCATGCTTTCGACAACGACACGACCGAGGCCTGACCAGCCGTGCACGACGTACTTTACGCGCTGGATCCTCGACGTCGTGACCAGCTGGCAGGCCCGGGTCGACAGCATCCCAACGAAGCCCTCTGGCTGCGGCACGGACACAGGGCGGACAACCGATGCCGATCGCCGGAGCACAGCACACGACCCTGTTTGTCCTCGGAATGGGCGACCGTGCTGTCGTGCCTGCGGCGAACCCAACCGCGCGCTGCCTTACGGGCATTCCGATCGCCGACCACTGCACCCCCCTTGGACGGTCCAGAGTGCGCCTGCTGTCTCCAGCGGGCGGCCACCGCAGCCGGGCTGTTTGTCCCCCGACCCCTCCTCTCTGGTCCCGGCTGAAGCCGCGCACCGGTTCCATCGACGTAAGGCGCCTACAGGTCACTCCCGGGCACTGGGAGACGGCGACGACCTTCCTCAACCGCTGGCCGAGGAAGTGCAGCAGTGCACTGCAAAGCTGGCTGGCGCCGCAGCCCGGGAACCGAGGTGGGGCCACCCTGGTGACACGGGGAGCTGCTCCGAATGCGTGGCGGCCGTCTGCCGGATACGTACTCGGGACGACTTCACATTAGGCTAGCGGGATCTCTAATCAACCATGACTCTGGCCCGGGAAGGCATCGACGTATTCGCCCTCAGCAGGTAGATCATCCACGTCTGAAAGATCATTCCAGATTGGTCCGGCCCTGAAAGGAGCGCGGCAGCAAGGACACCTGGGCGGCATTTTGTGATAAGTCATTGTGCCGTCCTGATTAAGGTCGCCAGTGCTAAATCCGTGTCTACCTGCAGATTCAACCGCGCCCCTGAGGCAGAGCTTGTGCATTTGGGATCCGTGCCTGCACGCCAGATTAGCAGCAGCCTCGATCTGAACAGTTTCGGTGCATATTACGCATTTTTCACCTTCCTCTTCTGCTGCCCACTGAAAGTGGCTCAGGTTATCGGTGTCGTCGACTGCTTCTGTCTGTTCGATTTCGGGGGTGTAGTCCTCTGGGGCCCAGATATCTCCACTGATTCCTTCGTCTTCACTTTCCTCGTTACCGCTCTCGTAATCCTCGTCATTAGAGGTGTATTCATCCAGGTACGGCTGACCAGTGCGCGCCAGCTGCAGGGCAGCGAGCCAGTGGTCGCCCAGACCTCGGGAAGCTCCCTCGCAGAGTTCAGCCATCAGGGCTGGCGTGTTCGTGTTCAGCAATTCCCAGAGATCCTCGATGTATGATTCGTCGGCGAACCAGTCCGCCGGCCAGTCGAGTCCATGGCTGATCAGATCGCGGCACTCTCCCACGGCTTTTTCGCCGATGGGGGCCGGCTCGGCATTGGGGTCGAGCAGCCAGGCGGCCTCACGCTTGAAATCGTCCAGGTTCATGATCGTCACGCCCTCAAAACTCGACCGCGGCAAAATTGTTTCGACGCTCTGTTCCGTGACATGGGGTCACGGAACTTTCAGGATTAGAGCGGGCATCCGACACTATTCCCGTGCTATCTAAAATGGATAAGTCGGCGCTGTAGAGAACTCGAAAGACTGGGTATGTCGCTCGAATGTACCAGTCGCATCACTGCTGCAAGTAGGGCCGATGAGGCAGGAAACGGGGCAGGTGCTACAGCCGTAGACCTTGATCCGTCGGCCATGGCACCGGTGATCCCCGGGGGTCCATCAGGTGGGGGCCGTGTTCCTATTCCCGTGGGGTGGGCAATGGGGGACAGACCGGGATCGGGCTTGGTGAACGTCCCTTTCTGTGCGCAGCTGGCGTGTGCCTCTGCCAGGGCCGGGGCGGCACGTCTCCTGCAACCGGCTCTGTTCGACGTGACGGCCTGGAAGCCCCAGCGCACGGGAGGGCCTGGGCGGGGCTGGGCCAGCAACACGTTCTGGTTCAAATCCCGTTGTTTCATCCAGCGGGGCGAGGAGCTGCGCAGGCACCTCTGGTGCGTCGACTGGCATGTGCCGGTCTGGTCACCCGCGCCTGCGGCGAATTCGTTCAGCTCGGACACCGTCCCCCACGTGTGGGGTGACCGTGGGTCGCACGGCCGTCGGTGGGCCGTCAGCAGGTTCATTCGTGTCATGTCCAGGCCTCCAGAGCCTCTTCCAGTTGCCTGTTCCACAGGGGGCATTCGGAGTCGCCGCCTTGGCACACCTCGCCGTGCATGTGATTCGCCGTGTGCAGGTGCACCCCTTCGCGCAGCTCCACGTCGTGTACCACCCGGCGGATGACCGGCCACTGCTTCACGCGAACCACCCCGCCACAGCGGCCAGGCCGATCAATCCCCACACCACCAGGAGGGTGGTCACGAAGAACGCGAAGTCACCCCTCTTGCACACCGAACAGCAGTCCGGGTCATGCCTCGTGTCATCCCTCATGAGTATTCACCTTGATTCCGGCCGGTCGGCCCACAGGTTCGTCTGCCGCCCCGGCCCTTGTTTTCGATCTTCCGGATGGTGCGGGTGTCCACGGCCTCATCAGGTCCAGCTGTTCGCGGACCGGCCTGCTTGCCTGAGTCGTGGACGTGCATCGGTCTCCTCGTGTTCCACGTTGTGGCAGTGCTGGGTTCGGAATTGCGCGCAGGTGTGCAGCGACGCCATCGGGCGAACGCGTTCCAGGGGCTGTCCCACGACTGGTCTTCGCCACCGCGGACGGCAGTGCCCGCAGCGGGCACAGGTGACTGACAGCGGCGCCGAAGGCGAAGCCGTGGAGGCATCGCATCAGCTTCTCCCGGTCAGCACGGGAAGGGGGCGCCGTAGTGCTCGACGCCGGCGATGACCGCCACGGTCATGCAGCCCCGCCGGCCCTCAGTGATCCTGGTCGGCAGCGGAGTGGCCGGAGCAGCGGCTGACGGCTTCGTGGCAGGCCGGGTGGGGGCCGTCGCAGAGGGCTGGCGTGAAGCAACATGGCGGGGCTTCTGCCGGGCAGGCGAAGGCCTGCTCGAAAACGACGACATGGGGGACGAGGACACCGTCGGCGACGGCGCATCGCCGTGTGACCGGACAGGGGCACTTGGCTTCGGTTTCGGCGAGGCCGGGGTGGGGGTGAGAGGGGCAGGAGCATGCGGTCGTGCAGTCGATGACGTCACCTCCGACTTCGGTGATACCGGAGCGGTACCACGATCCAACGATGCGGCCACTGCGGCACCGCCGCCGACCACGACAGCGACGAACGCCGCCGACCACTTGGGAGCCCGTCGCGGCGGGCGGCGATGACGAGTCACGACGGACGACGCTGCGCCTCGCCGTCCAGGTCCACGCGGTGTGACCTGTTCGCCCTTTTCGGGCTGACCGTTGGGGCAGTGCACGTCGGGAACCGGATGCAGCACCACCTCCACCTCCTTCAGAGCCACATGGCGTCGCTAGGACCGTCTCTCGGCTTTCCGCCGCCGCAGCCTTAGCTGCTAGAGGCCAGCACCCCTGGTTCACGTGCGCCTGCCGAGTCGAGGCCAATAGCATCGACGACCAGGACCGACAGGCGGCCGGGCCGGGGCTGCTAACCGACCGCGGCGCCGTGCTGGCGGAGATATGCGACGGGGCTGATGTCAGAGCCGTAGTCTGGCGTGCTGCGGATCTCGAAGTGCAGGTGCGGCCCCGTGACGTTGCCGGTGGCGCCGGACAGTCCGAGCTGCTGGCCCTGGGTGACGCTCTGGCCTGCCGAGACGGAGAACTGGGAGAGGTGGGCGTACTGAGCGTAGTAGCCGTCGTCGAGCCTGATGACGACTTGGTTGCCGTAGGCGCCTCCCCAGCCGGCGGAGACGACGGTGCCCGAGGCGACGGCCTGGACTGAGGTTCCGGTCGGTACGGCGAAGTCGACCCCCGTGTGGTAGCCGCTGGACCACATGCCGCCGGCAACGCCGTAGCCGGTGCTGATGGCGCCGGCTACCGGAAGAACGGCGCCGTCGGAGCCGGTCACGGAGTGGGCGGGGGCGGCGGGCTGGGACGGCAGCTGCACGGCTCGCTCGCCGAGCGTGAGCTTCAGGCCGGGGTGGATCAATGAGGGGTTGGAGCCGATTGCCTGCCGGTTCTCCTCGTACAGACTCCGCCAGCCGCCGGGCACCCGCTGCTGGTCGGCAATCGTCGAAAGACAGTCGCCAGCCTTCACCGAGTACGAGCGTACTTGCGAATTCGACACGACGGCGGTCGGCTTCGCAGTGAAGGGGGATGCCTGCACGGCCTGATGGGAGGCGGGTTGCGAGGGCGTGGCTGCGTGCGCCGCGGTGGCGCCGAAGAGCGGGACGGCTAGAGCGACACCCCCGGTTCCAGCAGCCGCGATGGAACGGGGAAGACGCCGGGGCTTGGGACGTCGATGCTTACCCTTCGCGGTCATCGTGGATTCCTCTCCGGTAGCTGGGGGTCAGTTGTGGTGAGCGGGCGGGAGCGCCCGGCCGTGCGGGACCGCTTCACCGGGGCCTGTCGCAGAGGTCAGAACAGGCAGTCTGTGAGCGGGAGCCCCCGTTCCTGGCGAACTCGGCCACATGGTGGGGGCCGGGCAGGGCGGGCTGCAGGGTTCTGTTTCCCACCCGAATCGGCGGAGCGAGCAAGGCCTACGAAACCAGCGACCGGTTCCCGTTGTTCGCACTTCAGGTGATCGAAACCGAAATGCACGGTCACTGTCAGTTCATTCCAGCCTGCTCTTCCTTCCCAATTCCCTTCAGACAAACAGAATTGCGTGACCATGACACAACACGGAAAGTCACAATGTGGCGCCACTCACAAGCGCAGATGGCATCGAATGCCTCCACCTTGATCCAATTCGGGCAAAGCATTTAAATATGGAGATTAGGCGTGAAGTGAGATGGCTGGAGCCTGTGCCCGACGCCTGGGGGAGCGTCTATTGCTTTCAGGGGCCCCTGCCTGCGTACTGACGGTTCGTCGGGAAGCGAGGGGCGGGGGCTGTGCCCGTTGCGCAGAGAGCTTCTCGGCTGCTGTCGGCCTCCGGACCCGATGGCAGGGACCCCGTCCAGAGGTATCCGAAGGCTTCCGGACTCGCTCAGGCCTTCGTTAACTCGGCCGCAGCCGTTGGTGCCCGTTCCGCATTTGGACCTCGCCAGCAGGTGCCTGGACGTATGGGGCATCAGCGCCGGGGGCGGCACGCGAATCGTCCAGCGTGGTTGTCACGGCGGGCCGAACCGGCAGCTCCCTCCGCCCTTGGGGGCCAAGGCCTGCGAGATCGGGACGTCCGCCGCCAAGCGTCCGCCGTCCCAACAGGTCGGACACTTCCTGCGGCTGGGCCGCACAGGAGGCCGCCCGGCCTCGATGTGAGGCGCCGAGTCATACAAGCTGTGCAACATCGTCGAGCGATGCATCAACCGGCTCAAGCGATGCGTGGTCCGGTCAGCCCAGTGCTCGACCTCCCGACGGGCGTCCCGGGGACCACAGGCCTCCCTTGCTCGGGATGCGGACGGTGCCCCCTGCCTGCCATGGGCGCGGCCCGGCCGCCGTCCGCGCGGCCCGCCGGATTCTCCAGACCCTGATCTGCGAACGCAAGGGCATCCAGTCCTCGCCGACTGCCTATGCCCGGGCCGGGTCCATAGGAGAACCACGTCCCCGCAGGATCAGGGGGACCCGCGCACCCTCGCGAGGCTTCGTCCGAAACCGGCGTAAGGACTTCGGCGCGCCCAAACGCTAGGCACAGCCCGGCCGCCTTCACCTTCCAGTGCGGGTCGGGGGCCCGCCGCCTCTCGTTTCCGATCCTGCCGGCGCTGTCTGCCAGGCGGGGTCCTGTGGCGAACGGACGGGTGCGGTGTCACAGATGAGGACCACCCCCGTGGTGTCGGAATCGGTGTGTTAGTTGTCGTTCCCGCCACTGGTTGGTGCTGTTTGCCGGACCGTACCTTCGGTGCATGCCGGGCATCCGGCCGGTTCATACGACGAGGAGTGATCACTGTGAAGCTTGGTCTGCTGGCGCGCATCGAGGTCAAGCCCGAGTTCGCCGACAAGGTAGAGGCGATGCTGCGCGGCGCGGAAACGCTGGCCGAGCAGGAAGCGCAGACCGTGACCTGGTTCTCCTTCCGCCAGGACGCAACGACCTTCGGAGTGTTCGACACCTTCGACGACGAACAGGGACGCCAGAGCCACCTGGAAGGCCTGATCGCCGCCGCTCTCATGGAAGCCGCCCCCACCATGCTCAGCTCCGCCCCCGTCATCACCCCTGTAGACCTCCTGGGCATCAAGATCCCCAGCACCCGCAACACCTGATGCCACGACGATTGGCCGGGCGACCTCTGCCTGCCCGCTCCGAAGCCATGATCCGCGTTGTCCCATGACTGGCCTCACCGACGAGATCCCCATCTTCGGCCTCTCCGCCAGAGCGTGCGGCCGTAATTTAGCAGCCCGATCCATTTCGGACCGACTGGGTCACGAAGGTATTCCAAACAAGGTATGTGACGATTGACGGTCGGCGCAGCCCGTCTAGAGTGAAAGTGAAATAGATAGATGTTTAAAACCAAGATTGCCCCAGGCGCCGCTAAGAAGATAGCGCTGCTTCTTGCCCCAGTGGCTGCGCTTGCCCTGGCAACCCCTGCCGTCGCCCAGGGTCACCAGTACGGCCACGCGGAAATTTCGCGGGCAGGATTTATCGCAGACTCCATCCAAGACCGGAGAACGGATCTGAAGGTGGGTCTTCTGGCTACGATCGATGCCAAGCCGGAGAATTCTGCAAAGGTTCAGGAACTGTTGACGGGTGCCGTCGAACTTGCTAACCAGGAGGCTGGTACAACCGTCTGGTACTCGTTCAAGGCCGGGCCGAACACGTTCGGCATCTTCGATGCTTTCGGGTCTGACGCTGCCCGCGAGGCCCATCTCAAGGGGAAGATTGCCGCGGCCCTCACGACACCCCCGGGTGCGGAACTCCTCGCCAGCCCTCTCGCCATCCAGAAGACCGAAATCCTCGCAGCGAAAAGGAGCAGCGCGCAGGGCGGCCTGAAGGTGGGTCTTCTGGCTACGATCGATGCCAAGCCGGAGAATTCTGCAAAGGTTCAGGAACTGTTGACGGGTGCCGTCGAACTTGCTAACCAGGA